>JBQTJW010000006.1:0-81859 GCA_052386745.1 Panacagrimonas sp.
GCTGGAACTCCACCAGCGACAGACCACGCTGAAATTGCACCCGGTTCATCGCCATCGCCGTCCCTCCGTCAGCCACCTTCTGCCCACATTATAAAATGATCCGGCTGAGGATTATTTCTAATCAGGACTCATAATCATTACCTTCCTCATGACCGCAGTCCCCAATGCACAGGATATCGTGCTCCGGATCGAGTCCGAATTCCCGCGACACGGCACTCAAGACTGACAGTTTCGACGTCTCCGAGTCGAGAACATCAACCGAGTGGCCTGATCGGTAGACCCTCCAATCGTAGCGCTGCGTCTGTCGGAGCCACGCAGCAATACCGGCGTACAGCCGTTTCGCTTCTCGGGGGCTCGTGACCCGCAGGCTGAACTGGCCTCCCTTCACCTTTTCCCACGGCTTGTCTGGACAGCCATAAGCAGTACCCTCCATCCAGTCAAAGAGGGTCTGGAATGCGGGATTAGGCTTCGGCTTCTGGTAGTCGTCGCTCAGGCGCAGGATGTATGAACCACTGTAAAGTCCGATGAGCATTCGCTCCTGCAGATGCTTCGGCACGACTTTGCTCAGATTCTCGTGCAGCGAGTCGCCGCGTCCAGACGCGATTGCCACGATCATGCCTAGTTCACACAACTCGAGCAGTCGTTTGAGCACTTGGCTGTCTATCCCGCCGTAGCGGTTCTCTGCCCTGCATAGCGTGCCGTCGAAATCGCACACGATCGCCTTGAGACGAGCGTTCTCAAGACGCTGTACATACGCCTCGCCTGCTGACAATGCCCTCGACATCGCGGCGGAATCACTTTTTGATGCCGGCGCCTTTCTTCGGCTGCCAACGGTGCGGTGATCGAGAGGTGTGACCGAATCGGTGAGTAACTCCGGGTCGATTCCGTGGAGCGCTCGCCCTAATGGTCCCACCGGCGGGTCCCCGACGTCGTAGGGCACCGTCTTGGCCAGCAGCTCCATGAAATACGACGCCTCCAGTATCCCTTCGACTACCGAAACCGCTGGGTCGTTACTGGCCAAGGCCACCTTCGCGATTCGCGTTCCCTTCGGGAACAGCTGGATCGTTGCCTCCGCCAGCTGCTGTTCACTCGGACCAAATGCCACGATAACGAACGGACGGAGCCTTCCTGTCGAAAGCTGAAGATGTCGCCCATGAGCGAACTGGCGAAGATCCACGACCGAGGCAACGCTCAATGCCGCCTCTGATATTTTCGATTCCAGATCGATGGCGAATGTCCGCGCACCTTCGCCATGAAGAATCAGGACACCATCATTCGGTTCGATAGCGGGTACCGAAAGCTGTCCTATCGCCACTCTTCGAGCAGTAATAACATCGCGGTCCAGCATCGTCGCCGTAAGGGACCTGATAGCGCCTTCGCCGCAGAACGCTTTGTAGAAAAGCAGGACCGTCGCCAACAGAGAGTTGGTCGCCAGGTACCCGTCTTTCGTCCAAGGCATCTGCAGTGCGAATACCCTCATCGCCCGAGTTTGGACAGAGAGTTCCAACAGCGGGCTGGACGTCGTCAGAGTCAATGCACCGACGTCATGGTCCGCCGCAATCGCCTGCTTCGCGGAGTACAGGATATCCCGATTCTTCCCCTCCGCCGACAGCAAGAACGCGTGCGTATCTGGCAGTCGTCGCGACAGCGAGGCAAACTGAAGAGGGGTCACCGCGTTAGTGGGCGAGGCAGTTGCGAGCTCTCGCAGTACCGCAACGGCCACCGCTGCCGAGTAGGAGCCGCCGGAGCCGATGATCGCCACGTGATCACCAGTCCATCGATCAAAGTAGCGCTCCAAGGACTTGACGTCCTGGTCCGCGGCCCATGCCGCAGTCTCGGGAAACTGGTCGAGCTCTTTCGAATAAGGCTTTCCCATTCAGTCCTGTCCAGGAGTAATCGTCCGAGTCCTATTGTTCCACGGTTCGGCACCCACAACGATCCGATCGACCCTCTGCAAAACAATTCATTTGGTCAGATACCGAAATTCAGTTCTCCCTGCGCGCCATGCTGCCCCTATGATCAATCTTCGGTTGTGACACCGCCCCCTACACGCGTCGAATCACCGATATTTTGCATGAATCGTTCTTTCAGAAGATCGGTGCGTGTCAGGAGTAGCCACCCGCCAGTGGCGCACGTTCGCAGGCCAACGCTCCGTATTTCTACTTTTTTCGCCGTGCTGTCATAAGGGTTCACTTTTCGTCACTTGACACCGACTCTGAACGGTAAAATGCTGATCTAAAGAATTCGCTCCGCTTGGAGCGGCTTTGGGAAAACAGGGAACAGCTATGAATCGTCGCGATCTTGTGAAATTGTCGCTGTTCGGCCCATTGGGCTATCTGTTGGCGAATTCTGCCTTCGCCGTGGATGGCGTGTTGCCACGCGAGAACATCAACGCCTTCAGCCAATCCGCGGACAAGGTGGCGAAGCTGCGCCAAGCCGTGACCACGCTCGCGGGCCGGCCGAATACCGACTGGTCGTCGTGGTTCAACATGGCCGCGATCCACATGATCAGCCCGGACGACGTCGCCGACGCGAAGCCTCCCGCCGCCGTGTCCGCGCTCTACAACCAGTGCCATAGCGACGAAAGCCTGTTTTTCCTGTGGCATCGGGCGTACGTGTGGTCGATGGAGCGCCTGATGCAGGACGCGGTCGGGGACCCCAGCTTCCGCCTGCCCTACTGGGACTGGTACGGCAGCCCTTCGCTGCCCGAGATCTTCCGCGGCAAGCTGCTCTCCGACGGCAAGACCGAGAACAGTCTCTACCGTGAGGATCGGAACCCCGGTGTCAACAAGGGCAACGCTATCTGGATTCCTCGCGTCACCGCGGGCTTCAGGACACCAGGCAATGGTGACTTCACGAGGTTCCAAGATCAGCTGAATGGCGGGGAGCACGGCAGCATTCACGTCGCCATCGGCACCCGCACGAACATGGGCAGCACCCTCACCGCCGCGCGCGACCCGATCTTCTGGTTGCACCACGCGAACATCGACCGCCTCCTTCCGGTTTGGCTTAAGATCGACCCGAAGCGCAAGGCGCGGACGAGCTATCCCACCTGGCTGCCGGCTAGGTACCGGTTCCCAGAACCCGGCGGCCAGGTGCAAACGCCGACGGTCGACCAGCTCGCGCTCAACGCCGCAGAAGCGCTCGGGTACGCTTACGACGATCTCTCGCAGCCCACGGTCGCGGCGCCGGCGACGCCGCCCAAGCCGACGCTTTCTGCCGGCTCGGCAGGTCCCACGACGGGAACCAGCCCAATGAGGATTTCGGAAAAGAAGTCAGTGAAGATTGGCGCCGGTGCGACGGTTTCCCTGCCGCTGTCGGGCGGAAATGGCGCCAAGATGCAATCGCTCGCAACGGGAGTGACGACCGCCGGCGCCTTCACCTCGGTGACGATCGTCCTCGAGGGAATCAAGCTGGCCAAAGCGGCGCCAGGCGTTCTGGGCTACGAGGTGTATCTGAACCTACCCTCGCAGCCCTCCTCGACCGCGCCGTTCGAGCGACACTTTCTCGGGCCGATCAGCCTGTTCGCGCTCACGCATTCCATGCCGGGCCACGAGGGCATGAACCACGGCAGCAACCAACGCTTCGCCGCCACGCAGATGCTCAAGGATCAGTCGAAGACCGACAACTTCAGTTCCAGCAGCATCAGCGTGTCAATCATGCCGGTCCTAGCGCCGGACGCCAAAGAGCCAGCCGAGCCGGTCATCGAAATCGGCAACGTCAGCGTCGAGGCCAGCAGCGCCCCGGTTGAATAAGCCGTGGTCACTGGCAGGGTCCTGCACGCGGTGCGGGATATGCGAGGAGCTAACCTAAACACGTTTCGTCGATCCAAACTCAAGTGCTACTCAAGATCGGGGGGGGGCGTCGACGGCGCGGACAACAGGCGTTCACTTGCAGTAATTCTTCGCCTCGTTCTCGACCACTTGGCTGATTTGACATACGGGACTGCCGGGATTCATCCCTTGGGCCTTAAGCCGATCAGAAGAGCACTGCGCGCTGGCGAGAGCGGACGCCGTCCTTTTCGTATCTGCGACGATGGTAGTAGAGAAGTCGCCGGGTTGGATTGCGCTCTTGGCCATCACGTGCTCATCGTAAGCCTTCTTCGCCGCCTCTAATGAGGTCAAGAAAGCCTTACACGCCGTTGCTGCCGCAACGGCTGCCGTTTTGTCGGCAGTCTCTTCCGCCTTCTCCGCATCGGCAATCGTGGATGGATTTATTCTGGCATCTACCTTTGTTTTGATGTCGGCCCGATTCTTCTCTGCATAGGTCGCAACTTTCTGAAGCCACTTCGTGACGTTTGGGGTTTCCGTTAGCGTCGCCACGAGGTTGACTGGGTTGCTACCAAGTTTTCCGGCCTGTTTTGGATCCTGTTCCGGCATCTTCATCCACAAGCCGCGCTGCTCCAGATTCCCGACCGTATAGTCTGTGTACGTCGGCTTCAATCCTTCGCCGGAAAGTACGATCTCCATCGCGCTATCGCCACTGGCAGCGTTTGATTTGCTGGGTAGTAGGCCTTTTACCGTGATGGTGAGACCTTCGACCTTTGAAGCCTCCCGGTTCGCCAGAGGACGAGGGTAGTAAAGGCCCATCAGCTGCGGCGTGGTGTATCCGGCCGGCGCCCCTGCTTCGGGAGTATTGAAATCGATTCGAGCGAAAAACGCGGGGACGCCAAGTCCCAATTCCTCCCAGAGGGCAACGCTGTTCTTATCTTTGGCGGGACCGCTGCACATTCCTGGTGGCCAGGCGGCAATAGGCTCGCAGAACTTTCCGTTCGGCACCTTCGAAGCTACGACCACCGCGATGCACTTGTGCCGAACGAATTTCTCGTCATCCGAATTGCGATAAAACAGCAAGTCAGGATGTGACCCAGTGAGCGTGAGGGCGGCTTCGTCGTCTTTGGCCGCCGCGACGACGGCGTTGATCACTTGATCGACAGCGAATCCGATCCCTGCAGTGACCAGCTTTGTGGAGACCGTCTGCAAGTTCGTCAGGAATGGCTTTGACGGCGGAATCGCATCGATCGAGATCTGCTTTGGGCGTCGAAGCTCCTAAAGTGATGTGCGATTTGGCTGACCCGACGGGCCCCTTCGTCGCCGCCACCTCTCCTTTGTAGCCGTCGTTGATCTTGTGGCTCGCGTCATTTACGCGCTTTATCCAGGGAGCTTCGCTGGCTACCAAACCTCCGGGACCGACGTGCCCTTCGAATCCTTGAAAGCCAAACTCCTTTGCTGGATTTTTTTCGAGCTGAAGCACCAGGGGATCCTTTTTGAGCTGGAACTCCTTTAGTAGCTTCAGCGATTTCTGATCTATGGGATCGCGCTCTCCGACCTGCGCGAAAACTGCGAAGGCAGTAAGCAGACACGCGACACATAGTGCCACTGCTATGGTTGCTTTTCGCACCGGTGGATCCCCTTTGGAACGACTGCCTCTAATCCGAGTATCGCCAGCGCTTCATTCCAATACAAGAGTCTAGCTCAGGCCTTAGTTTGGAGTTGGCCCTATTTCCCGGACTCCTTTTCTCAAACATTCAGGTGCCCGGGAAATTGGGTCAACTCTACTCGCCGGGCACGGAGGCTACTTGTAGTGGAAAAAAAGTAAGGGCGGCGGGCGCAAACGCGGAGCATTCCGGAGCTCCCTCGTGGCGCATCAATATGTCGGCTCGAAACTTCTCGCCCCCGCCGCCAAAATGCTGGCGAGTGGGAAGATGCAGCTTCAGTCGTGGATGAATGATCGACTTCCGGAGATGCTTTGGGCAGGTCGTCGACATTTTCTAGAGGCGGAGACGCTCGAGGCTTTGGCAAACGAAGACGTGATGGAGGAATTCCTCGACCTTGATCTTGGTCATTGGAACAAGTCGGATCTTCGAAAGATGTCAATCGAGTCGGGCACCAAGGATGACTACGACGCTTTTTATGGCTGGCCATTGGCATTCGTTCATGGGCATTGGCGCGCGTTGAGCGACATCTCCTTCGACAACTGCATCAACTCACTGCATCGCGTTCACCGCATCCGACGCGCCGCGCCGCGACAATTGCCAAGCGTGCGCAATGACGCGTTGAGATTGGCGAAGCTGATCATTGGCTCAAGCGCGAAGCTCTATCCTGGACTCGATCTCGACCTAAGCCTAGGCCAGACGGCCACCTCTGGCAGTGCCGCGCCGCCCTGACTACGCACGAAATGCCCGACACAGAGTGCGCGACGCTCATCGAAATGACTCCCAGCGCTATCTCTGCGCATCAAGAAGTGCCGGGCCGATAGAGGCCGGCACTTCCGCTTCGCTTAGGCCCTGGCGAAAACGGGCCCACGCACGGCGTCATACGCCTCCACGATGTCTTTCCAGTGGCGGTCCACGTGACGCCGAGGCAGGTTGGCGACGAGGCGGACGGCCTCCGCCTTCAGCCGTGTGCCCGACTCGGCACATCGCTTCGCAGCCCATCGGAGTCGGCGGAGCACGAACGCTTCGCGCGTCTCCACGAAACGGTCGAGTTGCTCCTGCACCTTCGGAAACCGTTCTTTGTGCGTCATGTAGTTGTTGACCGCGCCTTGCGCGCGCAGCAGCTTGCACAATGTCAGGTACACGGGGCTTTCATCGCCGTCCAGGTTCTTGCGCGCCCACTGCACGATGCGCTCGGCGATGTCCGCGTCCCGCTTCCCCCAGTCCTTGCGCGGGCGCCGGGTGCCGTCCTCGTTGCGGAAATTTCCGTGTCGCCGAGGTAGCACCTCGTCAAGCCACTGACGATCTGCCTGGTAAACAGCGGCGAACGCCGCGCTGTGCACGCGTTGTACGTTGTATCGACCGGCGCCGGGATGGGCGACGAGATAAGCGCGCAGCGTTTCGCGGTGCGCGTCGAGTGCTGAGCCCATTCGCGCTCGCTGCCACCGCTGATGTAAGCCGGGCTCCCACAGGGTCATCTTCTGCAGGAAGTAGTCCGACACAGCGAACGTGCTGGCCATCTGTGCCTGGTCGACTCCGGCGTCCCAAGCGCCGAGCAGCTGTTGATAGACGTCTTCGGACACGCCGATGTCCACGGGCCGCGCGATCGTCCAGCCCCGCCTGATCATTGTTTTCCACAAATCGCCGAACGTGATGCCGAACTCTCGCCGAACGGCGTCGAACGAGCCGTTATGGGCGGTCAGTGCCGCCAGGAGCTTCTTCGGCCACTCGGGCTCTACGGGAAGCGCCACAGGCGCGATGACCGTTTGGATTCTTTCGATGAAGTCATCGACGTCTCTGCAGACAACGCCCAGGATTGCCAGGCACTGGGCCGATTCCTTGAGTCGATCGCGTGTAGTCGGCGTGAGTACCTGCCGATGCCAGCCCAGCTTCCGATCGTCATCGTTGATGAACGTCAGGCCGAGACGACGCAGCATCGCCGGCGAGAAACGGTTTTCGATCGCGCTGGCGAGCGCCATCGCATCGATGCCGCCTTGGCGGCTGAATCGTTCGAGCACGATTGAGCGTAGCGCTCCCAGCGGGTCGCTCGGGATGTCGCCGTAGCGCTCGAGCATCCGCTTACCCTGCTCTGCAAACCATCGTGCATCGTGAGCTTCCTCAGGGTCGACGAACGTGCACGGGTGAAGTTGTTGGTGGCGACGGTCTGCACATCGACCCGGCATGCGCAGCAAATTTCGCGGCAGAAGCGCCTGTCCCACACAGAGTTCGCATCCGTCCGTAAGGACGTCCCCGTGTTCTGCACAGATCCACGAGGTCGCAAGCTGGTGCTCGATCCGATAAATGGCGGGGCGCGGTTCCGCTTCATCGCGCTGAACGCATGCAGAACACAGGCGCGGCAGCTTCGGCGGTTGCAACCGTGCGGTGGTGAAACCGAGCAGGCCGTCGTAGGACGCCGTGCGCATGTCTGCCAGCTTCTGGAATACGCGCTCCCGTCGCGCACTGCTCGCGAAGAACAGGTAGTACGGCAAGACCGTATGGTCGCGCAGCAGCAACGGCAGGCTCGAGAGCGGATGACCCTGCGGCATGACGTGCGCGATGCGCGCCGCGTAGGTCGGCAAGCCCGGATCGAGCGTGCCCGGGCACCGAATCCGTCCGATCAGTGCACGAAGGTAGGCGCTGACGTCGACGCCATAACGGAAATAGCCCTTGGCCAGCGCACTCAGCATCACCTCCCCCGGCCTTACGGCCGGGAAAGTCGTCAGCTGCTGCTGCGTAACGGGTGCATGCCGGGTCATTCCGCCACCGATCCTGCGGGCTTGGCACCCTCGCGCAACTTCTGGAGCTGGACTCCCACCTGCTTGATTTGCTCCGCCGTCGACGAGCCGATCGCGGGCTCCATGTAGCCATTCAACAGCTTGGTGGTGTCCGCATACATCGACTCGTACCTGCGCATGATCTGGGGCTCGTTGGTCAACAGCCCGTTCACGATCGGGTGGATCGGCTTCATGAACAGGTTGTAGGCCTTCGCGAGGGAGACCTCGTCGAGCTTCTCGTAGCCGCTCTCGATCGCCAGGATCTGCGCCTGGACGAGCAGCACCATCAGGTAGCGCGTGACCCCTGCGGTGTACTCGTAGATCTTGCTGCGGATCGTGTCGGTCAGCGGCGAGTCCTTGCGCACCCACTTCCACTGCCACAGTGCCCGGACCATGTCGTCCCAGTACGCGTCTTCCGCGCTCGGTGGGCGCGTGATCTCCAGGTAGCCGCCCTCGATGAAGCGCGAGGCCACAGAGTCGTCGGACACGAGGTAGCTGTACGCCTCACTGGTGCCGACGAGCAGGATGGGGATTCCGAAGTCATCGCGGATGTGCAGGATCATCGACAGGGCCTCCTCCTTGACGTCGTCCCGGGCCCGGAACAGGTACTCGAGGTTGTCGATCACCAGGATCCCGCAGTGCGAGCTGCGCAGGACCATGCGGCAGTAGTCTCGCTTGTCGCTGAGCGAGCGGCGCGCGCCGGGCATCTGCTTGAGGAAGGTGTTGCCCGTGAGCTGACCCGCCATCTTGCCGGCATGCAGGTAAATGTCCGCCGGCTCGAGGTTCTCGCTCACCTTGAAGTAGTGGTATAGCAACTGCGTCTCGTGGAACGGCTGGCCGTGATAGTCACGGTGCTTGATGAGCTGGTGCCCCATGCTGGACAGCACCTGCCCGACCGCAGTCGACTTCCCCAGGCCCGAGGGGCCGATGAGCGTGGCGATGCGTCCGAACTCGTTGGCTGCTCCGCAGTTCTCACCCGAACCATCGGAGTACAGGAACGACTCGCCGGCCGCCTGAAGCGGGTTGCGGTTTCGCATGCCCTCGAGCATCAGACCGTAGGCGGTGTCGAATACCTTCCGGTGATCAGGTCCAGGCAGGAAGATGCGGTAGAGCCGCGACGGCAGTACCTTGCGCAGAGGGGCCGGGTACTCGAGCTCGCGCTCGTTGAACATCGGCGTGACCCGCAGCTGCCGATCGAGCGGTTCGATGTCGTACTCGTCCTCGGGGTTGTAGGGGTACGCGTTCATGGCTTCCACGAGCGGGTGGCCGTGGAAATCGGGAAGCACGTGGGGCAGGTAGGTCGCTTCGGCGACGCTGTGTGGCTTGTACATGGAAAGATCTCCGGTTAGTGGTGGGTGAAGTTGGTGGAGCGGCGCGGCGCGAACGGATCGGCCGGCGGGGGCGGCGCGGTGGCCGCCGCGGGAACGTCGGGCGTCACCGCGACGTTGCCCTTGGCCTGCTGCTCGGCCTCGTAATTCAGCATCGCGACGGTCTTCGCCTTGGCCGTCGCCGCACTACGACCCTTCTTGCGCGCATTGGTGGTGGTGCCCGAGGCCTTGAGATCCGCCGCGGTCTTCGCTTTGGCGTCCTTTTTGACGCCCGCGAACTGCTGGCGCTGGCTCGCGTCGATCGCACGCGCCGAGAAATCAGCGTCGCCGGCCAGGCCGTTGCGCTGGGCGCGGAAGAGCTCGGCTTCCCAGTAGCGGAGGTTCATCGCCTCGAGGTATTTCTCCTCGCAGCGCGCGTCGACCAGCTGCTTGGACTTGGGGTGCTCGAACTTGACGATGTGCGGCAGGTGTTCGTCCATGAACACCTGGATCTTGTTGTCCCCGCGCCGACGCAACGCCTTGGCGGTGTAGCCGTACTCATGGAGCACGGGCGACACGTAGGTACGCGTGTTGTAGAGGATGCCGTCACCTGTGATCGACGCCTTGATCGGCATCAGGAACGACTCGTACAGCTGCTTCTCGTCGAGCTGGCGGACCGCACCCGGTTCGTTCCTGAGGCGCCAGTTCCACACGTCGATGCGTGACACCTGCGGAAGTCCTTCCCCGACCATCCCGATCGGAATCACCTCCACCGGCGGCGGCTGCAGGTTGATCGCCCGCAGGATCTGCACGATCCGCATCTCGAGCTCGTCCATGGTGAGAGCGGCGGTCTTGAAGCCGTCCTCTTCGCCGCGTTCGATATGGCGCCCGTAAGCTCCGGGGATCAGCTCGCGGAGGATCCGCTCCTTGATCAGGTCGTGCGTCTTCTCGATCGCGCCCTTCTTCTCGGGCAGGTACGGCTCCCCGACCTTGATGCTGATCCCAGCGCGCACGATCGTGTAAGCCTTCTTCGAGACCCACTCGCCGCGGTCCGCATGCAGGTTGGCCGGCAGTCCCTGCACCCACTCCTCGGGGTGATACTCGACGCCGATCCGCTCGATCTGCTCGCGCTTGTCCGAGGCGCACTGCTTGAGGAGCTGCAGGGCTTCGGCGGTGCTGGGGTCGTTGGGAGACAGCCGCCACCCCGTGATGGCTGTCGAGCCGACGTCGAGAGCCGTGTAGAGGGTGAGGGTCTTCAAGACTTCGTCGCGCGCCCACGGCAGGACCACGCGCACCTGGAGCTTGGTCGCGTCGGACTGGAACACCTGGCCGACCAGGTCGACGTACTGGCGCGCGGACCCCTTCTTCGGACGCGGCTTGGGAGTTTTGCGCCGCTTGTTCGCGCGCTCGCGCTCAATACCTTCGGTGGCGCGAATGAGTTCGATCACGTACTTGAACTGGCTACGCGTCGGAACCTTGAGCGCAAACTGCTGCTTCACGCGGAACCAGCGACGGCCGTTGGAGAGCTTGGTCTCCTCGCACGCGTGCGGGTAGTGCTTGAGCATCGTGCAGACCCAGCTGTCTGCCGACGTCAGACCGTCTGCGATGTAAAACTTGCGGATGCCGGCCGTGAGCGCCGCGCGCACCACCGGCAGCGCAGGCCCTCCATTCGAGGGTCCACGCTTCACCAGGCTGTTCTGCGTGAGCTTCTTGGTCTTCTCGGTCCGCGTGTAGCGGGCGAATACCTTCTCGTCGAAGTTGTAGATCCAGTAGAGGTGCAAGACTCGCCGTGCAGTGGACTCGCTCATCCCCGATATCGCGCGCAGCGACTGCGCGCGATATCGGGGATCGCGGATGGCGCGTTGAAGCGCTTCAGGCTCGAGCAGATCCTTGAAGGCAGCCTTCACCTTCTCCGCCTTCTCCTTCGCCTCCCCGGTGGGAGATTCGCGGTCGTAGGTCTTGACGCCTGGCCGTCCGACGACACTTACCTGCTGCCGGATTTCGACGGCCAGTTCCTTCGCGCTGACGATGAAGGGTGCCGGCGGATCAGTCTTCGCCTCCTCCCAGAAGACCGGGATGAGGCTGACTTCGTCGTCGTGGATGTGCAGCACGCGACAGGCGGTGGGGAGCAACGAGCACACGGTGTCCGTGGGCCGGATGATGTTTCCGATGCTGATTCCGGAGTACATGGCGGGCCTCACTCCAGGATGACGCGGTTGGAGGGGTGGAACCGATCGGCCTTCAGGTCGACCGGAATCGCATTTGCCCACACGGCGAGGTAGACCAGATGGGTTACCTGGTCGATCGAGAGGGTCATCGCCGTGACGAGCTGGCGGATCAGGTCGATGAGCGTGCGACCGGGTTCCCAGATTGCGAGAAACCGTTCTGCGGCTTCGCCGACGCGACCGCGCACGGCAGCGTGCTCGTGGTGGAACAGGCGCCCGCGAAGATCGACCACGTTGTCCTTGAAGACCTCGGGATAGTCCTCCTCGGTAACCACCACGAACGTCGTGCTGGGCCGACGGGACCAGTAGATCGCTTCGATGGCCTGCTTCTCGAGATTCCGGACACCCTTGCGCGTTGTAGGATCGAGCAGCACCTTGGGCTTGCAGTAGACGGCGATACGGCTGCCGTCCGGCATGTCGACGAGAATGTCCGTCGTCATGACCGCCCGTGTCAGGGTTCCCGGGATCATCGGATGCTTCACGCCGAGAAGCTCGGCGATGTAGGTCGTCTCGTCCCGGGTCCCGCCGTCACACAACAACGCGAACTGCTCGCGGATCTGCGTGGCGCCCAGGCGCTCGTAGATGCACGCCGTGGTCATTTCCAGGCGGCTCATGAACTGGTGAGGGGTGCCGCGCTCCGGGTGGAGAAGGACCGGCGTCTGCCAGCCCTCGCCCACGGAGGGGACATCCCGCACGTCCATCGCGGGCTTGTAGAGCGCACCGTCGCCCTGGCCGTAGCCCTGACGAAGGCGTCGTTCGATCATCTTGTCGGTGACACCAGTACGGCGCCTCATGACGCGAGCCCCGGGGCGGTGCGCACGCGCCGTCGTCGCGCGCGAGGCGCGAGGCTGTAGTGGCGCACGAGTGCCTCGTCGCCGACCTCGTGTTGGGTCAGCAACCCCTTGTCCGCCATCTTCTGCGCGCATTCCGCAGCCTTCTCGCGCGCCTGTTCCCAGGAAGTGCCGAAGCCGATTCCCACGAGTCGACGCGTCAGGGGGTCGAAGCACTCCGCGGACCAGAGTCCGGTGGGTACGTACGTGCGGGGATCGACGCCGGGAGGGGGACCGTTGCGGTCCTTCTCGGAGGGAGTGAAGCGATGCTTGAACTTGTACTGCGAGCCGTCATTGGCCATTGGAACCTCCATTTCAGTAGTGAATTGGTGCGTAGCGCATCGGGAAATCCGATGTGCAGTGGCTAACGCCAAGGCCAAATGGCCTCGCAACAAATCAGAAAGCGAACGCGCTCTCTCGAGCGCAAAGGGCTTTAACTGAATGAAGGTCCAGCGACGGTTAAGTCTTCATTTTGTACTCTCTCGCGCGAGATTAATTGTGTTGACGACGAGTTCTTGGAAAACTTTAGGCATGACTATTTCCGCAGGCGCCCTAGGATCCTGCGAGTGACTTCTTCCCCGAGGGTTCGCCGGCGAGCCGTCGGCATCGGGTGGCGAACCAGCCGTACTGTCTTGGCCGACACCGTCAGCGCCCCCACTTCCGCATCGATCTTGTCGAGATCCGCTGCCACAAATGCACGGGCCGTGACGAGCCAGCACCGGTCGACTAAGGCGGCGAGCGCGAGCGCGCGAGTCACGCTCGGGCCGAGAGTCTCGATCGAGTTGTGCAGCACGACGCCATGAATGAGCACGTCGTTGCTGCCTCTCTCGCGGGACACCATCAGGGCGTCGCCTGGAAGCTGGCCTTGATCGAACGCTCCGAGGTCTTCTCGGGTAAACAGTTCGAACAGACTCATGTCCGACGCCAGCCAATGGCCTGCGGAGCGACGAAGTCCGGCGAGTGAGTCCGACACCTCGCGCACAGCGCGCGGCGCCTTCACAGCTTGTGGCTTGGCACCCCGACCTCTCGCGGTCTTGCCTTCGAGAAGCGGAGCGTACGAATCCCAGATTCCGCGCAGAACCTTGCGCTCGATCTTGCCGGTGAGCACGTCCTGGCCGATTTCCTTGAGCAGTGACGCCGGAGCGACGCGTCGAATCTTGGAGAGCAACTCGATCGACTCCGGCGACACGGCCGCTGATACGTCCTCCAGCTTGGGGAGTCGAACGCCGCGAGCGCTCAGTGCCTTGCGCTGCTCGATGTACTCCCTCCCGGCAGACAGATACCGCCACAGAGACTGGGGGGACTTCCCCAACTCGTCCTCCTGCTCCTCGATCCACTTGGAGAAGCTCGTGCTCGTCTCGCGCCACGACCCTGTCCGCTCGACGTCGAGCAGCGTCACGCTGATCCGGCCCCAGGGCAGGAGGTCGCCAGCGGAAGGTTGGACGTTCGAATTGCGCATAAGCACAATGTATCTGCAAGCAGCTGATTCTGCTAGAAGAATAAGCTGTGCGCGCCTCTGTGAGCGGATTGTTGATGCATGTGTGGACAGTTGTTCCAGCGCCATGATTTCACTGGAAATGGTCACCCCACGGAGAGCCAATTGGCCTAAAGCCTCACTTTCTGACGAGCGGTATCGGATTTCTTGTAGCTGCCACTCGAGTCGCTCTCGACTTCATCGGTAAGAGATACCGATCGCTTAGTCCGCCGGCACGGTGCCGCGGCACTTCGGGTAGGTGCTGCAACCGAAGAATGCGCGCCCTTGGTTTGCCCCTTGCTTTGCTAAACGCCGGACCATGGCGGATCCGCACTTCGGGCACGCACGCGCCTGCGGCCTCTCCGCAGGCTGAGCGACGGGGGCGGCCTCCGGCGGGCGCAGCGACGACGAACGCAGCAGTGCATTGGCATCAACCAGTTCGATGTTGCGGCCTTCGGCGAAGGCGCGCGCATCTGCGGTGAACGGGCCAACTGAAACCACGAAGGCCCCTGTTGCGCCGCGCGCCGCCATCACACCGAACAACTCACGCACAACGCTCACGCCGACCTGCGTGGCGCGCCATTGCTTGCACTGAACTAGAAACGTCTCGTTGCCTTTGCGTGCGATCACATCCACGCCACCGTCAGCGCCATCCGGCGTGAAGCTCACCATGTAGCCCAGTCGGTCGAAGTGCGCGCCCACCACCTGCTCGAACTCACGCCAGGTCAGTTGCTGAAGCGGCGCGGTGTCCGTTCGTCTCTCGGTCTCGGCAAGTAACTTCGCCCGGCGGCGATTTCCAATCCAGGAAATCACGGCGGCGAGCAGCAGAGCGAACGGCGCGATGTACTGCAAGAACATTCCCGCGGTCTTGAAGATCATCACGCCGGCTGCGCCGCCCATCTCGCCGACGTTTCGTGCGGCCGGCGGCTCGATCTGGGCAAGCTGATGGAAGCCAAACCACGCGACTGCGGCGAGTGCGAGGCAAACCTGCCAAGGCAAGCGGGCGAGCGCCTCTACCGTTCGGTCGAAATCGGACTTGCGCTTGCGGCGGGCCATAGCGGTCTTGGGTGATCGCTAGAAAGCGCTGGCGTGCACAAAGCGCGGCAGGTGAGCCCGGTCAGGCATCGGCCGCTCCCATCCCGAACGCCTGACGCACGCGCTCAACCGTGCTCCGCCACTTGGGTGTCCTGGGCTTGCACACCGTGTTCTGGTTGCCGAACAGCCCGATCTCGTTAATGGCCTGCGGGATCGACACCGTCTTCAGCCACTTCATGGGAACGAAGTACTCGCATCGAACGGGGTCGTCGACGAACTGCCGGTGGTAATGGCCTGCTTTCAGAACATCCAGTGCGGCCTGATCGTTGATCTTGAACTCGCCCGCCGACTGCCGCGGACCGACAACCTCGCCGACTCCAACGTATCCGAAGCCCGGAGCGTTTACCCAGACTCGGTCTCCGGGGCTAAGCAGGCTCAGGGTAATGCTGTACCAGCTTCCGCCACCGCCGCAGATGAATCCGTACTGGCGCGCCTCGTCCCAGCTCCGCGCTCCGCTGTGGCCGAAGCTGGAGTAGAACTCGCCGTTCCACGGCTCCTTGGCGCCCTTGCCGGCAGTGGCGACGTTTACCTGCGTCTCGCCCGGATCGATCATCCAGGTGCGGCTGAGCAACTGTTCCTTGCCGTAGGCGAACACCTGGAAGAACAGCACGTTTATCGGGATGTCGCGCTCGTTGAGGTAGCTGACGATGCGCTCGGTACTGGCATCCAGCGAGGCCGCAACGATCACGATCTGATGACTCTCGTTGAGCGTGGTCTCATCCAGCGGCTGGCCGAAGCGACACTGGAAATCACCGCTCAGGCTCGTGCCCGGCTTGAAGCGGGCATAGATCGCGGCAATGTCCTTGCTGTCCAGCTGTTCGACCCAGCAGGCGTAGTCCAGTGCCTGCGCGACCACCTCGCGTGGCGTGCGGTCACGCTTGAGTTCGATCAGCACCAGCGTGCCGTCGGGGGCGATGGCCAACAGATCGATGATGCCGCCGGACGCGGTCTTCTCCTGTCTGCCGATCAGCATCCACTCGTCCGAGAGCATGCTCGACGCGGCGACGATCATGTCCTCCAGCGCCTTCTCGCTCGGCAGCTGGGCTTCAGTCAGCAATTGCGGCGATGTGCCGACCTTCCAGATCGCGTTGCGGATCGGCATCAGGCGGCATCCAGTGCGGGCTCGGCCGGCGCGAGGGCCTCGTGCAGCAACGCGTTGAGCAAGCGGCTCCGGGTATTCTGTCCGTGGGTCAAGCTGGCTTCGAGCTGGTCGCAGAGAGACATCAGTTCGTCGACCTTGGCGACGATGCGGTGTTGTTCCGCGAGTGGTGGCATCGGCAGCGGGATGAGCTTCAGCTTGTCTTGGGAAATATTCATCTGCATAACGGCCATGCCGGACTTCGCGCGCTCGACGCATTCCATCGTGAAGCCAGCGTTGAGCGCGAGTGCAATGTATCGAGGGAAAATACCGTCGAGCGTATGAAAGCGAATCAGCTTGTCCGAGATCATCAATCGCGGGGATGGTTTATCGACAACACATGAGACGCCAACCCGGTTCTTAGGTCCGGCGCGAGTCACAAGAATGTCGCCGATCTTGGCTTCGTGCTGCGGTCGCGGCTGTAATTTTTCAGGAAGCCTTTTGTTCTGATGGGGCTCGTAAGCCAGCGCTTGGACAGCGGTTGTCTTAAGTACACCCCATTCCGCCTCGCTACCTCGTGGTTCGCCGTCGCATTGGGGGCTCCATCCTGCATCCATCGTGAGCACGAGATCTCCGAGATGAGTCCACTGCCACGAGCGAGGCAGGCTTTGAAAAGCTGCAGGCACATCCCGAACGGGCGCAGCGTCACGTCTGTTTTGATCGTGCTGCGTGCGGGAGAGAAAATCTCGAAAAGGCTCTTCATCTGATTTTTGCGCGACGAGCCTTCCGCTAACGGCCAGGTCAAAAAAAGTCTGGCGGAGTTGCTTGATCTGGTCGGGGCGGGTGGTGAGAGCGGGCAGGACCTTGAGGGCGAAGCGGGCATCGGACTGGAAGGACGACTCCTTGGACGCATCGCCATCGGGCGATTCCGGGGGCTCGGGGGTGTTGAGGCGGGCGAGGGTCGAGGCCGTCAGCCGGTCGCGCGTCGCCTCGCGCTGCGTTCGCGCCGCTTCCAGCCGGTCGCACAGCGCCATCAGTTCATCGACCTTAGCGACGATGCGGTGTTGTTCGGCGAGGGGCGGAATTGGAACGGGTAAGGCTGCCGCGTCGGATGTACCAAGGCGCGGCATCTTCATTCCGTACATCAGACGTTCGATGCGCTCCATGGTCAGCGGTGAGCGCAGGACCAGAGCCAAGTAGCCTGGATAGGTCATACCTATTCCGCGCACTGGGACGATCTCTGTCGTGCAAACACCGTCAGCGTCTGCAACCAGAACTTTATTGAGGTAGGGCCTCAATTTTCCGAAGAGAACATCACCTTTCTGGAAGATCGTCTTTGAGCTTTGGAATGGACGTTCTGACGATAAGACGCGCTGGATTAGTCGCGACGTGTCCTTCTCGATGTCCTCAAGGTCTAGTACCCACGTATCTGATGTGATGGCACCGTTCGAGTCGACTTTGTCCGCCTGGCCGTATTCAGCGACGCAACCTAGCGCCATCCAAGACCAAGACAATGGCAGGACGTAGGGAGACTCTACGCTGTGTAAGGCCGCGGCTTCGTGACTGGGTTTCGATCCGCGATTCGGTTTGGATGAACGAGTTGTGGAAAGTGCATGGCTTCGTTCGTCCCGCGAGTCCTGTGAGACTAGCTTGCCTCGTACCGCCAAATTCAGAATGAATCGCCGCAGCCCAGCGATAGCATCGGGCGCTTCCGCCACTCGCTCGTAGTGCGCCAGTAAAGCGTCCGCATTCATCGCAGCAACGCCTCAGCCAGAATCGATTTCAACTGATCGCGCAGCTTTGCTGTCTCGCCTTCCGCCGCACTGAGTTCAGTGAGCAGCGTCTCCGGATCGCCATGATCGTCCGCGACCGTGTGCGGATTCTTGATGTCGAGGTTGTAGCCGCGCGCCTTGATGTCCTCGATGCTGACGCGCCAGGCCTGCGGCGTTTCCTTACGGCCTTCGCGTTCGGCGCCGCCCCACCAGTCGACGCAGCCTTGCAGGTGCTCGACCTTGATCGGTTTGGTCATCGAATAGGCCTTCTGGCCTGCGGGCACCTGATGCTCGTAGTACCAGATCTCCTTCGTCGGGATGCCCTTCTCGAAGAACAGCAGGTTGGTGCCGATGCTGGCGTAGGGTTTGAACACCGAGTTGGGCAGCCGCACGATGGTGTGCAGGTTGCACTCTTCGAGCAGGTATTCCTTGAGGCGTGTCTTCACGCCCTCACCGAACAGTGAACCGTCCGGCAACACGATGGCAGCGCGGCCGTTGGTCTTGAGCAGGCGGATGAACAGCGCCAGGAACAGGTCCGCGGTTTCCTTGGTGCGGAAGTGCTGTGGGAAGTTGGCCTCGATACCGTCTTCCTCTTTGCCGCCGAACGGCGGGTTGGCGAGGATGATGTCGACGCGGTCTTTCTGCTCCCAACTAATGTAAGGCCGGGCCAGGGTGTTGTCGTGCGCGACGAAGCTCGGGTCCTCACAGCCATGCAGCAGCATGTTGGTGACGCAGAGCATGTGCGGCAGCTGCTTTTTCTCCACCGCACGTAGGCCGGCCTGCAGTTTAGCTTCGTCCTCGGGTTTCTTGACGTAGCGCTCGCGCATGTAGCGGATGGCGCAGGTAAGGAATCCGCCGGTGCCGCAGCTCGGGTCGAACAGAATTTCGCCTGGCTTGGGGTCGATGCGTTCGGCCATGAAGGCGGTGACGGCGCGCGGCGTGTAGTACTCGCCGGCGTTGCCCGCACTCTGCAAGTCGTTGAGCATCTGCTCGTAGATCTCGCCGAAGTGCTTGCGCTCGGCCAGATCGTTGAAGTCCACGGCATTGATCCTGTTGACCACCTGCCGCATCAGCTGGCCGGACTTCATGTAGTTGTAGGCGTCCTCGAAGACGCCCCGCACCACGCGCGCCCGGTTGGCGGCGCTGCCGCCGGCACGCAACTCCTTCAACGTCGGGAACAGATCGCCGTTGATGAACTCCAGCAGCACATCGCCAGTGAGGCCTTCGGGATTCGCGGCCCATTCGCGCCACTGCAGACGCTTGGGGATGGGCGAACGGAAGTCGTCGCGGGTGAGTTCCAGCTCCTGATCCTGGTCGTCGATGATCTTGAGAAAGAACATCCAGCAGAGCTGGGAGAGCCGCTGGGCGTCGCCATCGACACCCGCATCCTGGCGCATGACGTCCTGGATGGATTTGACCGTGTTGCGTACAGACATGAGTTAAGCGCTTTCCTGGTACAGGGCGTCTTGTAGTTGGTGAACGGCTTGTTCGAAGCCGGCTTTGCTGCCGAAAGATTTGATGAGCTGGGTGACGGTGCCAATCTGCGATAGCGGCGGTATCTGGAGGACGCGGACATCGTCGAGGCCGGTGACCAGACCCTCGTCCTGATACTTGGCCAGCAAGGCCTCCAGTACGGCGCGAGCTTGCGGGCCGTACTTGGTGAAGAAGTCGCGCTTCTTGACGTTGTTGGCGCGCTCGCGGCGTGTGAGCGGCGGCTGGTCGAAGGCGATGTGGCAGATCAGGTCGAAGGGATCGAGCTCCTTGCCGATCTCTTCCATCAGGGGGTCGAGCAACAGGCCTTCTGCGGCCAGCTCCTCGATCACGGCATCCTTGCGCTCTTCGCCCTTCCAGCGGCGCAGGAACTGGTCGAGGCTCGCGTACTGCTTGCGGATGGCCTTGCGCGAATAGTCCTTGAGCGATTCGGTGACGAGCTTGCCGTCGGCGTCCAGATATTCGACACGCTCGGTGGCCACCTTCACCGGCTTGCCGTGGACGTAGTACTTGGTGCGCGGTTCATGGACGGCGCCTGGCATGCCGGGCGGAAGGTCGTGAATCAGTACTTCCGATTCGTCCAATCCATCATCGGACGGAACGTCTGGATCGTCCGACACCGGCGCGGAATCGGGCGGCGTCACCGGATCGTTCTCGCCCGGCTCGTAGATTTGTACCGGCTCGCCGTCGAAGGCCGGGTCGGCGAAGTGGTTGCTGGCTTTGCGGAAGTCCACGAGCGTGAAGTAGTACTTCTGCGTGTCTTCATGGACACGGGTGCCGCGGCCGACGATCTGCTTGAACTCGGTCATGGAGCCGACCGCGCGGTCGAGGACGATCAGGCGGCAGGTCTGGGCGTCGACGCCGGTCGAGAGCAGGCGCGAGGTGGTGACGATGACCGGGTACGGCGCCTCCGGGTCGATGAAGTTGCCGAGCTGGGCGGTGCCGGCCTGATCGTCGCCGGTGATACGCATGACGTAGCGCTCGTTCTTGAGCACGAGGTCCTGGTTCTCGACGATCAGGGCCTGGCGCATCTGCGCGGCGTGCTCGGTGTCCACGCAGAAGACGATGGTCTTCTGCATGCGGTTGCCGCTCTGCTTGAGGTAGTCCGACACCCACTTGGCGACCCGCTGGGTGCGGGTGTCGATGACGATGTTCCGGTCGAAATCCTTGATGTTGTAGATGCGGTCGTCGATCGTCTGGCCGTGCTTGTCGGTCTCGCCCTTCTGCGGGCGGTAGCCTTCGACATCCACATCAAGATGAACCTTGATGACCTTGTAGGGCGCAAGGAATCCATCGCTGATGCCCTGCTTGAGCGAGTAGGTGTACGCCGCCGGGCCGAAATAGTGGCTGTTGGAGGCGTACTCGGTTTCCTTGGGCGTGGCAGTAAGGCCGATCTGGGTGGCGGTGCTGAAGTATTCGAGGATCTCGCGCCAGGCCGAATCCTCCGCTGCGCTGCCGCGGTGACACTCGTCGATCACGATGAGGTCGAAGAACTCCGGCGAGAATTCGCGGAACAGCTTCTGCCGCTCTTCCGGTCCGGTCAGGGCCTGGTACAAGCCCAAGTAGATCTCGTACGACGAGTCGATCCGGCGCTTGCTGTCGACAGCGGTGTTCAGTTCGATTCGCGTGCCGTCGTCTCGCTCGATGGCGGCGTTGGTGGAGAGCTTGGCCATGGTCTGGCCGAAGGGCCGGAAGTCGTTAACCATGGTCTGGTCGATCAGCACGTTGCGATCGGCCAGGAACAGCACCCGCTTCTGCTTGCCGGGTCGCCAGTCGGACTTCCACAGACGCCAGATGATCTGGAAGGCGGTGTAGGTCTTGCCGGTGCCGGTGGCCATGACCAGCAGCACGCGGTCCCGACCCTTGGCGATGGCCTCGACCGTGGCGTTGATGGCGTTGCGTTGGTAGTAGCGCGGCTCTTTGCCGCTGCCGTCGTCGTAGTAGGGCTGCAGGACGATCTTTTCCTGCGCGGGCGTCAGGCCCTTCCATTGCTGATATTTTGCCCAGAGCGTGGCTGGGCTCGGGAAGGCGTCCAGGCTCAGGCTGGTTTCCAGGGCGGCGCTCTGGCCGGTCTTGTCATGAAAGACGAAGCCCAGGCCGTTGCTGGAGAACACGAACGGCACGTCCAGCGCCGCCGCGTAATCGAGCGCCTGCTGCATGCCGTGCGCGGCACTGACGTCGGCCTTCTTCGCCTCGATCAGGGCGATCGGGATGTGCTGGTAGTAAAGAACAAAGTCGGCCCGCTTGGGCTTGCCGCGGGCCACGAGCCTGCCGCGGACGATGATCCGGCCCTTGGTGAAGCTGACCTGGCGACGGATCTGCGCGTCCTCGTCCCAACCTGCATTGTGCAGGGCCGGGGTAATGAACTTCACGCTGATGTCGTCTTCGCTGAGCGTCTTGACGGGTTTCTCTCCCTCGGTCTCCGGCGCCACCGATTCCAGTGCGGCGAAAGGGGAAGGTAACCAGCGAGTTATCGTCTGACAATCTCCGCGAGCATGCGGAGCCCGGCCGGTCCCGGCTGGGTTGGCGCGAGCCTGTCGCGATCCTCGAAAGAAACGGAAGTTCGGAGATGCGCTTGCGCTGGTCTGGTGGGAGGTTCGGGCTTGCGTCGGCGGCGAGGCCCGGCCCGCGCGCGGCGCGATTTAGCGTCTCTCTGTCACGTCGGCCGGCGCGTGATGCGGAGCCCTCGCGCACTGAAGCTCGTAGCCGAAGTACGTCCGCTGGCCGTGTGCTGTAATAGCCCCCCGCGGCGGGAAACCGCTACCCGGCTTGACTCCAGTGGACTAAGAAACATGATGACGAATCCTGTGGTTGTACTGCTCCTGCCAGCTATGTTTTCGACAAGTCATTGTTTTAGCTAGGTACGCAGTCCCAACTTAAATTCAGAAGTTCCAGCTTGTTTTCGGGACTTCCAACTCATTTTCAAACTTCACAACACACCTGGAGTTCCCATGGCTCGCGGCATCAACAAAGTGATTCTGATCGGCAACCTCGGCAAGGACCCCGACGCCAAGACGTTTGCCAATGGCGGGTCGGTGACCAACGTCACGCTCGCGACTTCCGAGAGCTGGAAGGACAAGGACGGGCAGCAGCAGGAACGCACGGAGTGGCACAACGTGGTGTTCCACAACAAGCTGGGGGAGATCGTGGCCCAGTACCTGCGCAAGGGCAGCAAGGTCTACGTGGAGGGCTCCATCCGCACGCGCAAGTACCAGGACAAGACCTCCGGGCAGGATCGGTACATCACCGAAATCCACGCTTCCGACATGCAGATGCTGGATGGCAAGAGCAGCGCGGGCAGTGAAGCGGGGGGCTCGTCGCCGGCCTATGGCGGCGGCTCGCGCAGCTCCGCAGCGCCCAGTCGAGCGCCCGCACCGTCGCCGGCCGCCGACAGCTTCAACGGGCCGGACGACGACATTCCATTCTAGGACCTGCAACGGCCGCCCACTGGGCCCGTCCGCGGGGTTCGACTCAGGGCCGCGACAGCTTGGCCTTGAGATCGGCGAACGGGTTGCTGGTGGCCACCGGCGCCTCGCTGCGCGGCATGGCGGCACGGCCGCTGGCGTCGATGTAGCGGGAATGCTCGTTGTCGTGGCAGTAGAGGCACAGCAGTTCCCAGTTGCTGCCGTCGGGCGGGTTGAAGTCATGATCGTGGTTGCGGTGATGCACGGTCAGCTCGTGGCGGTTGGCGTGGGTGAACTCGCGGGCGCAGCGGCCGCACACCCAGGGGTACATCTTCATGGCCTGCTCGCGGTAGCCCAGGTTGCGCTGGTCGGCGGCGCGGCGTGCATCGGCCACCACCTGGTCGACCTTGGCGTGATTGGGCAGCGGCTTGCGGATGGGCATGGGCGAACTCCACGACGGCGGTGATGCCAGGCTCCGGAGCATGCCTCGGCCGCCCCGGGCGCGATAGTCCGCAGGCTGACGGGCGCGGGCGATCTTGCTAGCGTCGGTGCTTTCCTGAAATGGAGAGAGCGAGATGGCGAACACACCCCTGCGCTTCTACACCCACCCCATGTCCCGCGGCCGCATCGTGCGC
Organism: Panacagrimonas sp.; assembly: GCA_052386745.1. Classification (GTDB taxonomy): domain Bacteria; phylum Pseudomonadota; class Gammaproteobacteria; order Nevskiales; family Nevskiaceae; genus Panacagrimonas. The sequence goes on from JBQTJW010000006.1 coordinate 23,520, forward strand.
TGGATGCTGGAAGAAGCCGGCGTGCCGTACGACACCACCGTGCTCGAATTCGCCGCCAGCATGAAGTCGCCGGAGTACCTGGCGATCAACCCCATGGGCAAGGTGCCGGCCATCCTGCACGGCGCGACCGTGGTGACCGAATGCGCGGCCATCTGCGCGTACCTGGCCGATGCCTTTCCCGCCGCTGGCCTCGCGCCGGAGCTGGGCGCACGCGGCGACTACTACCGCTGGCTGTTCTTCGCCGCCGGGCCGCTGGAACAGGCCGTGGTCAACAAGGCCCTCGGCGTGGTGGTACCGCCGGAGCGCCGCGCCATGGCGGGCTACGGCAGCCTTGAAGACACCTTGAACACGCTCGAGCTCGCCGTTTCCGGCAAGACCTACCTGGTCGGCAACCGCTTCAGTGCCGCTGACGTCTACGTGGGCTCGCAGATCGGCTGGGGACTCCAGTTCGGCACGCTGGACAAGCGGCCCGCCTTCGAGACGTACTGGAAGGGGCTCGAAAGCCGGCCCGCCGCCGTGCGCGCCGGCCAGATCGACGATGCCCTGATCCCGCCGCGCAAACCGGCCTGAGGAACGGGCTCGCCAACGACGCGAGCCCCGCCGGCGGACGGGTCCGCGATCAGCCCTTCTCGCCCTCTTCGATCTCGGTGATGTCGCCCTCGGTGAACAGGTAGGTGCGCATGTGCGCGTCGAACTTGGGGCTCATGCGGCGCAGGTATTCCAGGCCCATGATGGCGTGTTCGATCTCCTCGTCGCGGTTGTGTTCCAGGATGCGCCGCAGCTGCGGGTCCCGGGTGGCGCCGGCGCGCTGGTTGTACCAGTCCACCGCCTCCAGTTCTTCCTGCACCGACTTCACGGCGCGCGAAAAATTGCGCGCTTCCTCGGTCATGCTCTCGTAGTCCTCGTGCCACTCTGCGCTGGTTGCCATGCGGGCCTCGTCGTGAATTCAAGCCGCAACCATAAGCCGGAACCCCTGCGCGCTGCGAGCCGCTCAGTGGCAGGGCTTCTTGATGCTGCGCGACAGCAGCCACCAGTTCATGGGCCAGGCCGCAGCAAACCCGGCGCCCAGCGCGGCGACGTAGCCGATCCAGAATTGCGCGTGCAGCACCGACGCCACCGACATCCCGCCCACGTGGTAGTCGGTGAGGTTCATCGCAATCTCCATCACGCCGATCGACAGCGTCTCGCCCAGCCACAGCGTGCTGAACGCGGCGCCCCAGCCCATGCCCTGCCTGACCAGCGGCCACAGCCCCAGCGTGTAGCCGCTGGCGAAGCTCATGGCCGTGGCCAGGACGGTGATGGCCCAGGGATTCAGGCCCAGGCTCACGCCAATGGCGAGGCCGATGAACTCGCCCACGGCACAGCCGGTGAGGCAATGCAGGGTGGAAGCCGTGGTCAGGCCGATGGTGGTGGCGCCGTGACCGGCATGCGCGTGATGCGCGTGATGCACGTGAGCCGGCGCCGCAACGGGTTCGGCGGCGCCGGCCTTGTCTGCGGCGTGGCAGCAGGCGTGCCCGGTGGTGGCGGGTGTCTTGGGGGCGTTCATTTCAGGGCTCCTTGGGGGTTCAGGTTCAGCGCCTGCACGCCCTCGATGATGGGGCAGCCGGCGACGGGTCCGCGGCCGTGGCAGCGGCTTTCCAGCGCGACGAGCGCGTCGCGGATGGCGCTCAGCTCGCGGATCTTGCGGTCCAGGTCTTCGATGCGCGCCCGCGCCCGGTCGCGGACGGCCTGGCGCGGGCCACCGCCCTGCTGCAGGCGCAGCAGCTCGGCGACGTCCTCCAGCGTGAAACCCAGCGCCTTGGCCTTGCGGATGAAGCGCAGGCGCTCCACGTCTTCCGGCGCGTACAGCCGGTAGCCGCCGGCGGTGCGCCGCGCCTGAGCCAGCAGGCCCTCGCGCTCGTAGTAGCGCACGGTGTCGATGGCCACGCCGGCCGCCTTGGCGGCGGCGCCGATGGTGGTCGTGGCAGGGGTCTTGTGCTGGGTCTTGGGCATGGCGGTCTCGAAGCTCGTGGCCAGTGTGCAGCCTGGAGTGACGTCCAGGGTCAAGCGGCGTTCGCCGCGCGCTGCTTCAGCGCCCGGCGCTGCATCAGCAGGTAGGCCGCCGGGATCACGAACATGGACAGCAGCGGCGCCGTGAGCATGCCGCCGACCATGGGCGCGGCGATGCGCTGCATCACCTCGCTGCCCGCACCCGCGCCCCAGAACAGCGGCAGCAGGCCCGCGATGATGACCGCCACCGTCATCGCCTTGGGCCGCACGCGCAGCACCGCGCCCTCGACGATAGCGTCCTCCAGGTCGGCGCCGTCGTTGAGCGCGCCGCGCGCCTGCCGCTCCGCCACCGCCTGGCGCAGGTACACCAGCATGATCACGCCGAACTCCGCCGCCACGCCGGCCAGCGCCAGGAAGCCCACGCCGCTGGCCACCGACAGGTGGTGCCCCAGCACGAAAATCAGCCACAGCCCGCCCACGAGCGCGATGGGCAGGGTTGCCATGATCAGCAGGGCCTCGCCCAGGTGGCGGAACGTGAGGTACAGCAGCAGCAGGATGATGGCGAGCGTCAGCGGCACGATCAGCTGCAGGCGCCTGGACGCGCGCTCCAGGAACTCGAACTGCCCCGACCAGGCGATGGAATATCCCGCCGGCAGACGCACCTGCTGCGCCACCGCCCGCTGCGCCGCGTCCACGAAGCTGCCCAGGTCGCGGCCGCGGATGTCCACGTACACCCAGCCGTTGGGACGCGCGTTCTCGCTCTTGATCATGGGCGGGCCGTCGGTGATCTGCACCTGCGCCACCTGCCCCAGGGTGATGGTGGCGCCCCGGCGCGTGACGATGGGCAGCTCGCGCAGCTCGCCCAGCGAATCGCGCAGCTCGCGCGGGTAGCGCAGGTTGATGGGGAAGCGCTGGAGACCCTCCACCGTCTCGCCGATGTTCTCGCCGCCAATGGCCACGGCGACGATGCGCTGCACCTCGGCAATCGACAGCCCCAGCCGCGCCGCGGCGATGCGGTCCGGCACGATCTCGATGTAGCGCCCGCCGGACACGCGCTCCGAGAACGCGGAGGCCGTGCCCGGCACCGTCTTCACCACGCGTTCCACCTCCGCGCCCAGGCGCTCGATCACCGCCAGGTCCGGCCCCGCGATCTTGATGCCCACCGGCGACTTGATGCCGGTGGCGAGCATGTCGATGCGGTTGCGGATGGGCTGCACCCACACGTTGCCCATGCCCGGAATGCGCAGCGCCGCGTCCATCTGCGCGATCAGCGTGTCCGGGGTAATTCCGGGGCGCCACTCGGCCCGGGGCCGGAGCTGCACGGTGGTCTCGATCATCTCCAGCGGCGCGGGATCGGTCGCGGTTTCGGCGCGGCCCATCTTGCCGAACACGCGCCGCACCTCGGGGAAGGTCTTCAGGATGCGGTCGGTCTGCTGGAGGATCTCTGCGCCCTTGCCCACGGCGAGCCCCGGCAGAGCGGTGGGCATGTAGAGCAGGTCGCCTTCGTCCAGCGGCGGCATGAACTCGCTGCCCAGCCGGGTGGCCGGCCAGATGGACACCGCCAGCAGCAGCGCGGCGATGAACAGCGTGGCGCGGGGATGGCGCAGCACCGCGTGGATGCCGGGCCGGTAGAGCGCGATCAGGCCGCGGTTGAGCGGGTTGCTGCGCTCGTCGCGGATGTGGCCGCGGATGAACGCCGCCATCAGCACCGGGATCAGCGTGACCGACAGGCCCGCGGCAGCGGCCATCGCGTAGGTCTTGGTGAAGGCCAGCGGCGCGAACAAGCGCCCCTCCTGCGCCTGCAGGGCGAACACCGGCACGAACGACAGCGTGATGATGAGCAGCGAGAAGAACAGCGCCGGCCCGACCTCGGCCGCGGCGTCGGCCATCAGCGCCAGGCGCGTCTCGCCGGCGGGGTCGCGCCCCTGGTGCGCGTGCCGCCAGCGTTCGAGCTTGCGGTGCGCGTTCTCGATCATCACCACCGCCGCGTCCACCATCGCGCCGATGGCAATCGCGATGCCGCCCAGCGACATGATGTTGGCGTTGATGCCCTGAAGCTTCATCACCGCGAACGCGGCCAGCACGCCCAGCGGCAGCGTGAGCACCGCCACCAGCGCCGAGCGCAGGTGGAACAGGAACGCGGCGCAGATCAGCGCCACCACGATGAATTCCTCGATCAGCTTGGTGCGCAGGTTGTCCACCGCGCGCCCGATGAGCGCGGAGCGATCGTAGGTCTCCACGATCTCCACGCCCGGCGGCAGGCTGCGCCTGAGCACGTCCAGCTTCGCCTTGACCGCGGCGATGGTGGCCGCCGCGTTACGCCCCGAGCGCAGCACGATGACGCCGCCCACCACCTCGCCCTCGCCGTCGAGCTCGGCGATGCCGCGGCGCGTCTCCGGGCCGCGCTGCACGCTCGCCACGTCGCCCAGCAGGATGGGCGTGCCCTGCTCGCCCAGGCCCACCGGGATGGCGCGGAAATCGTCCAGCGTCTTCAGGTAGCCGCGCACGCGCACCATGTACTCGGCCTCGGCCAGTTCCAGCACCGATCCGCCGGTCTCGCCGTTGGCGTCCTGCACGGCCTGGATCACCGTCTCCAGCGGCAGCCGGAACGCGCGCAGGCGCGCCGGGTCCAGCACCACCTGGTACTGCCGGTTGAAGCCGCCCAGGGTCGCCACCTCGGCCACGTCGGGCACGGTCTTGAGCTCGTACTTCAGGAACCAGTCCTGCACCGCGCGGAGCTGCGAGAGATCGTTGCGCCCGCTGCGGTCGATCAGCGCGTACTCGTAGATCCAGCCCACGCCGGTGGCGTCCGGGCCCAGCGCCGCGCGGGCGTTGGCCGGCAGGCGCGACTGCACCTGGCCCAGGTATTCCAGCACCCGCGAGCGCGCCCAGTAGAGATCGGTGCCGTCCTCGAACAGCACGTACACGAAGCTCTCGCCGAACAGCGAGTAGCCGCGCACGGTGCGCGCAAACGGCACCGACAGCATGGTGGTGGTCAGCGGATAGGTGACCTGGTCCTCCACCACCTGCGGCGCCTGCCCGGGGTAGGTGGTGCGGATGATGACCTGCGTGTCGGACAGGTCCGGCAGCGCGTCCAGCGGCGTGGTGAGCAGCGCGTACGTGCCCACGCCCGCGAACACCAGCGCCGCCAGCAGCACCAGGAACCGGTTGCGGATGCTCCAGTGGATCAGGCGCGCGATCACGGCGCCGGCTCCGGCGGGGCCGGCCTTGCAGGTACCTCGGGCATCTCGGGCATCCGTGGCGCCGCCTCGCGCGGCCCGCCTATGCGCTGGTAGGCGCCGAGCAGGCTGGCCTCGGAGTCGATCAGGAACTGGCCCGACACCACCACCGCCTCGCCCGCGCGGAGCCCGGACAGGATCACGGTCTCGTCGTTGTGCTCCACGCCCGCCTCCACCTGCGCCGGGCGGTAGCGACCCTCGCCCTCGGCCACCATCACCACGGTGCGCGTGCCGGTGCGGATCACGGCCTCGCTCGGTACGCGCACCACGTCGCGCTGGGCCTCGCCGCTGAGCGTCACGTCCGCGAACATGCCGGGCCGCAACAGCCCGCCGGCGTTGTCGAACACCAGGCGCGCGCGCAGGGTGCGCGTCATCGCGTCCAGCTGCGGGTACAGGTAGTCCACGCGGCCGCCAAAGGTCTTGCCGGGCACGGATCGCAGCCGCGCCTGCGCCGCACCGTCCACGCGCACCGCGCCGGCCAGGGATTCGGGCACGTCCACCAGCACCCAGACCTGGGCCAGGTCGGCGATGCGCATCAGCGGCGTGCCGGGGGCCAGCTGCGCGCCCTCGCGGGCCAGCAGTTCCAGCACGAAGCCGGAGGCCGGCGCGAACACGCCGGACTGGCTGCCCGAACCCGTCCCGCCGCCGAGCAGCCGCAGCCGCTGCCGGCTGGCCTCGGCCAGCGCCGCGTCGCCGCTGGCCTGCGCCAGTTTCTGCTCCTGCCGCGCCGCGAACAGCTCCGGCGAATACAGCGCCGCCAGGCGCTGGCCCTTGCTCACCGCGTCGCCCTCGGCCGCCACGTCGAGCGTCTCGATCCAGCCGGCGACGCGCGATTCCACGGTCACGATGCGGCGCTCGTCCAGCGCCACCCGGCCCACCGCCTCGACGCCCTGGGTGAACGCGCCGCGCTGCGCCAGCGCCGTGCGCAGGCCCAGGTTCTGCGCCATGCGCGGGTCGATCCGCACCACGGCGCCGTCGCCCGCGCCGCCGCTGGGCTCGGCGTAGCGCGGCACCAGCGGCATGTCCATGAACGGCGACGGGCCGGGCGCATCGAAGTGCTGGTCCGGCCGCATGGGGTCGTACCAGTACAGCGGCGCGGCTCCGGTGATGGCTGCGTGGGCGCGCCGCACCAGCGGCATGCCGCAGACCGGGCACTTTCCGGGGCCGTCCTGGCGCACCTGCGGGTGCATGGAACAGGTGTAGTAGGTCTTGCCGTCAGCGTCGGTGCGCTTTTCCAGCGAGTGCCGATGTGCGGCAGCGTGGCGCCACCACCAGGCGCCGCCGATGGCGACGAGCAGCGCCAGCACGATCGCGATTCCGATGTTTCGATTCATGGCGTTCTCCGGATCAGGGCGCGAAGTAGCGCAGCTGCACCTGGTGCCGGGCCGAGTCGGACTGGAGGTCCAGCCGCTGCATGGCTAGCTCCAGCGCGCTGCGGCGCGCGTCCAGCACGTCGCTCAGCGGCGCCGCGCCCGCACCGTAGGTCGCAAGCGCAGCATCCACCCGCGCCTGCGCCTGCGGCAGCAGCGCCTGGTCGAAGCGCGCGAGCCGCGCCTGCAGGAGCTGCCAGTCCTCCGCGTTCATGAGGATCTCGGCGCGGTGTTCGCGCAGGGCGTCGTCCAGACGCGCCTGCTGCGCGGCCTGCTCCTCGCGCGCGGCATCGAGCTGGCGGTCCTGGCGGTTGGACGCGAACAGCGGCAGCGGAATTTCCACCTGCACCTGCGCGTAGTCGGCGAACGCGGGCCGGTGCCCGTAGCCCACGGTCAGCGCCCAGTCGGGGCGGTAGTCCTGGCGCGCGAGCAGGACGTCGGTCTCCGCCGAGGCGAGCTTGCGGGCCTCCGACAGAAAATGCGGATGCGTGGCCAGCGCCGCGGTGAGGGCGGCGGCATCGGGCGCGGTTTCGGCCGGTGGTTCGGGGCACATCAGGCCGAAGGCTGCCTCGCCGATCCAGCGCGCCAGCTGGTTGCGCGCGTGGCGCGACTGCTGGGCCAAGTTGGCGATGCGCTCGCGCAGGAACTCGGCATCCACCTTCGCCGCAAGGAATTCCGCCTGCCCGGCGCGGCCCGCGGTGTAGGCAATCTCCAGCGCCTGCACCTGGCGCTCGGCCTCGGCCAGGCTCTGCCGTGCCAGCTGGCGCAAGCCTTCCGCCTTCCACACGTCCAGCCAGGCGAGGCCGGTCTCGCGGGCAATCCTGCGTTCGGTGGCGAGGCGTTCCGCCTCGAAAGCCTCGGCCTCCTGCACCACGCGTCGGCTCAGGAGGCGGCGCTTTTCAGCGCGTGGGAATTCCTGCCGCAGGCCGGCGTTGATCTGGGTGTCGGACTGCTCGCGCAGGGTGAAGCGCTGCGCGCCGTCCACGGTGAGGTCGCTGACGCCCAGGCTCAGGCGCGGATCGGGCAGAGCCCCGGCGGCAATGGCCCGCTGCCGGGCGCCGCGGGCCTCCGCGTCCAGCGCCTCGACCAGGGGCTGGCGCTGCGTGGCGAGCGTCACGGCATCGTCCAGCGTCAGCGCCACCAGTGCGCCGGGGTCAGCGGGTGGACTGCCGCCGGGCGCGTCCTGCGCGAACAGGCCGGACGCGAACAGCGCCGCGAGCAGAGCCGCGAGCAGAGCCGCGGATGGAGCCGCGATCGGCGCCGCGATCGGGCCCGCCGCACAGCGCGGCCCGGAACGCGAAACACACAGGGGAGATGGGAACACGGCAAGCCTCTCGATGACGTGGCGGGCGCGCAGCCGCAGGGCCGCGCGGGTCATGAGCCGCCGCTTGCGGGTGCAAGGGCGGGCCGCGGCTTAGAGCCGCAGGCGGGCGGTGGTCAGAAAGGTGTGGGTGCCGGCGCCGGGCGGGCCGCGCGCAGGTGGAGGGAGGACGAGGTCGCGCGCCGCGGGTTCTGCCACCGCCCATGTCGCCGCGGGCAGGGGCAGGAACGCCGGCAGGTCGAGCGCCGGCGAGCTGGCAAGCAGGCCCGGCTGCTGTGCGTCCAGCACGGAGCCGGCCACGAACTTGCAGCAGCTGGCGCCTGCGTCTGCGCGGGCCGTGCGGGCGCAGGGCTCGGCACTCGTCGCCGGCCGCTGCACATGCCCGCCGGGGCAGCAGCAGACCGATCTCACCTGGCTCCAGCCATCCATCGCGCAGGCATACCCCGTCGTGACCCACGACAGGCTGATGACGAGCACGAGGCAGATGAACTGGCGCATGGAAGACTTCAGGAAACCCTGGCGCAGCCTAAACCCGGGTGGCGCTCAAGAGTCAAGCGCGATCGCCGGCCTGGCGCAAAAGTCTGATGGCGCGACCTGCTGGCGCAAGCCAGGGTCACGCGCGCCCTGCGCGGGCGATGCGGGAGAATGGGCCGGGACGAAGGCCCCGACTGCTTCCCGAACCTTGATGAGCAAACCCGTTCCGACCGCGCACACCCCGCTGATGCAGCAGTACCTGGCGCTCAAGGCGCAGGTGCCGGACACGCTGCTGCTGTTCCGCATGGGCGACTTCTACGAGCTGTTCTACGACGACGCGCGCAAGGCGGCGCGGCTGCTCAACATCACGCTGACGCGGCGCGGGGAGTCGGCCGGCGCGCCGGTGGTCATGGCCGGCGTGCCCTATCACCAGCTGGACAGCTACCTGGCGCGGCTGCTCAAGACCGGCGAGTCCGCCGCGATTGCCGAGCAGGTGGGCGAGGTTGGCGCCGACAAGGGGCCGGTGCGGCGCGAGATCGTGCGTCTGGTCACGCCCGGCACGGCCACTGACGAGGTGCTGCTGGACCCGCTGCGCTCCAGCCTGCTGGCGGCGGCTTGCTGCGTCGGCGGGGTCTATGGCCTGGCGTGGCTGGAGCTGTCCTCCGGGCGCTTCTCGGTCAGCCAGACCGCCGCGCTGCGCGACTTTGCCTCGGAGCTGTCGCGCATCGCGCCCAGCGAACTGCTGGTGCCCGAAGAGGGCGCGCCGCCGCTGGGCGAACGCAGCGGCACGCGCCGGCCCGCCTGGCATTTCGACGAAGCTTCGGCCCGGCGCCTGCTGTGCGGCCAGTTCCAGACACCCAACCTTCGCGGCTTCGGCTGCGAGGAACTCACCGCCGCCATCGCCGCGGCCGGCGCGCTCCTGCAATACGTGCAGGAGACGCAGAAGACCGCCGCCGTGCACCTGACCGGCCTCCGGGTGGAGGCGCCGGACGACACGCTGATGCTGGACCCGTCCACGCGCCGCAACCTGGAGATCGACCGCACCCTGCTCGGCGACCACGAGCACACGCTGCTGGCCGTGCTGGACCGCTGCGCCACGCCCATGGGTTCGCGCGCGCTGGCGCGCACGCTGCTGCGGCCCATCCGCAACCAGGCCGAGCTGGAAACGCGCTTCGACGCCATCGACGCCCTGCTGCTGGATCGCGCCTGCGAGCCATTGCGCACCGATCTGCGCAGCATCGCCGACCTGGAACGCGTGGTGGCGCGCGTGGCGCTGCGCTCGGCGCGGCCGCGCGATCTCACCGGCCTGCGCGACACCCTGCTGGCGCTGCCCGCCGTGCGCCGGCACCTGGACGACTTGCCCTCGCCGCGCATCGCCGGCCTGCGCGCCCAGCTCGACGGTCACGAGGATCTCGCCACCCACCTGAAGGCCGCGCTGGCCGAAAGCCCTCCGCTCACCGTGCGCGATGGCGGCGTGTTCCGCGAGGGTTTCGACGCGGTGCTGGACCGCCTGCGCCAGCTTTCCACCGGCGCCGACCAGTTCCTGGTGGACCTGGAAGCGCAGGAGCGCCAGCGCACCGGCATCGAGACGCTGAAGGTGGGCTACAACCGCGTGCACGGCTTCTACATTGAGATCGGCAAGACCCACGCGGCGAAAATTCCGCCCGAGTACACGCGGCGCCAGACGCTCACGAACTTCGAGCGCTACATCACCGAAGACCTCAAGCGCTTCGAGGACCAGGTGCTGTCCGCCCGCGACCGCGCTCTGACGCGGGAAAAGGAGCTGTACGAAGCCCTGCTCGACCACTTCGTAACCCACCTCGCGCCGCTACAGGCCGCCGCGCAGGCGCTGGCGGAACTAGACGTGCTGGCCAACCTCGCCGAGGCCGCGCAGCGACTCAACCTGCGGCGCCCGGCGTTCCAGGCGCAGCCGATGCTCGACATCCGCGGCGGCCGCCACCTGGTGGTGGAACAGCAATCCGGGGCGCCCTTCGTGCCCAACGACGTGGTGCTGAACGCGGACCGGCGCCTGCTGGTCATCACCGGCCCCAACATGGGCGGCAAGTCCACCTACATGCGCCAGACCGCGCTGATCGTGCTGATGGCCTACGCCGGGTGTTTCGTGCCGGCGCAGTCCGCGCAGCTGGGGCCGGTGGACCGCATCTTCACGCGCATCGGCAGCCGCGATGACCTGGCCTCCGGGCAGTCGACCTTCATGGTGGAGATGACCGAAACCGCCAACATCCTGCACAACGCCACGCGCAGCAGCCTGGTGCTGATGGACGAGATCGGACGCGGCACCTCGACCTACGACGGCCTGTCGCTGGCGCGCGCCAGCGCCGAATTCTTGGCGCGTGAGACCGGCGCGCTGACGCTGTTCGCCACGCATTACTTCGAGCTGACTCGGCTGGCGCAGGCGCTGCCGGGCATCGCCAACGTGCATCTGGACGCGGCCGAATTCGGCGCGGAAGGCGAAAAGCTGGTGTTCCTGCACACGGTGAAGGAGGGGCCTGCAAATCGCAGCTATGGATTGCAGGTTGCAGCGCTGGCAGGCGTGCCGCCGGCGGTGGTCAAGGCCGCGCGGGCATATCTGGCCGACCTGGAGCGCTCGCCGCAGCCCGCACCAAAAGGCGCGCCGGTCAAGGCGCCGCCACAACTCTCGCTGTTCGAGCCGCCGTCGTCCCCGGTGCTGGACCTGCTGAAAACCCTGAACCCCGACGCCCTGAGCCCGCGCGAGGCGCTGGATGTCCTCTACAGGCTAAAAGCCCTGGTGTGAACCGGGGAAGACTTCGAGATCCATTCATTCCTGAGCGCCCCGGGGCGAGAGCGTGTCGCTTCCGGCCCCGTGGCGCTCGATGGAGCACGATTACTTCTTCGTGGCGTCCTCGACCTTGTCGCCGGCGTTTTCCATCACGTCCTTGGCGTCTTCGCCAGCGTCCTTCAGGCCTTCGTTGTCCCGGGTGTCCGTGGCGTCGCCCACGGCATCGACCGCCTTTTCCATGGTGGATTCTTCCTTGTTCTTGCAGGCCGACATCGAGACGCCAAGACTGAGAACGGCAAACAACAACGCGCTGTGCATCTTCATAGCAATTGCTCCGTGATAATGGGTTGATCCTGCGAATGGCCCCAGTAAATCCCCGACACATGAACCACTTCAGGACGCCGACACGCTAGGTGGGGCGCCTGAACCGGAACTGATTCGCTGGCGCAGGAAATGCAGTACAGACCCCCGCCGCCGCAAGCTGCGTACCCGCCGCGGCGCCGGGCGCAAGACCCCCTATGGCATATTGCGCGCCCCTGAACGGGGCCTGTTCAATCATCCAAGAAGTTTTTCCCGCATGAACGCGACTGCTCCCAAGACCTCGTTTCCCCGCGCCGACATCAAGGTGCTGCTGCTCGAAGGCGTCAGCCAGACGGCGGTGAAAAGCTTCCGCGACGCCGGCTACGCGCAGATCGAATTCCACGCCAAGTCCCTGCCCGAGTCCGAACTGGCCCGGCGCGTCAGCGAGTCGCACATCGTGGGCATCCGCTCGCGCAGCCAGCTCACCGCGGCCATGTTCCAGAACTCGCGCCGCCTCATGGCGGTGGGCTGCTTCTGCATCGGCACCAACCAAGTGGACCTGGAGGCGGCGCAGGCGCGCGGCATCCCCGTGTTCAACGCGCCCTACTCCAACACCCGCAGCGTGGCCGAACTGGTGATTGCCGAGGCCATCCTGCTCATGCGCCGCATCCCCGAGAAGAACATGGAATGCCACCGCGGCGGCTGGTCCAAGTCCGCCGAGGGCAGCTTCGAGGTGCGCGGCAAGACCCTGGGCATCATCGGCTACGGGCACATCGGCACGCAGATCGGCGTGCTGGCCGAGGGCCTGGGCATGCGCGTGATCTTCCACGACGTGGAGACCAAGCTGGCCCTGGGCAATGCCAGCCCCGCCGCGAGCCTGGGCGACCTGCTGGCGCGCGCCGACGTGGTGTCGCTGCACGTGCCCGAAACCCCGGCCACGCGCAACATGATCGGCGCCGCCGAACTCGCCGCCATGAAGAAGGGCGCGGTGTTCATCAACGCCTCGCGCGGCACGGTGGTGGACATCCCCGTCCTGGCCGCGGCGCTGCGCTCCGGGCACATCGCCGGGGCCGCGGTGGACGTGTTCCCGGTGGAACCCAAGGGCAACGACGACCGCTTCACCTCCGAACTGGTGGGCATGGACAACGTGATCCTCACCCCGCACGTGGGCGGCAGCACGCTGGAGGCGCAGGAGAACATCGGCATCGAGGTTGCCGCCAAGCTCATCCGCTACAGCGACAACGGCTCCACCCTGTCCGCGGTGAATTTCCCCGAGGTCTCGCTGCCCGGCCACACCGGCAGCCGGCGCCTGCTGCACATCCACGAAAACCGCCCCGGCATGCTGATGCAGATCAACAACCTGTTCTCCGCGGCGGCGGTGAACATCGACGCCCAGTACCTCCAGACCACCGGGCAGGTGGGCTACGTGGTGATCGACGTGGACGCGCCCGAAAAGCTCGCCGAGTCGCTCAAGGACGGCCTCGCCGCCATCCCCGGCACGCTCAAGACGCGGCTGCTGTACTGAAGCGCAGGCCACGCCATGCGCATGAGCGAGGTGCTGGCCGCCATCCGCCCCACCACCGAAGGGTTCTGGGCCAGCGCGCCCGACACCTGGACCCAGGGCCGCACCCTGTTCGGCGGCATGCAGGCCGCCCTGCTGGTGCGCGCCATGCGCTCGCAGCTGGAGGCGGACGTTCCCCTGCGCAGCCTCCAGACCACCTTCGTGGCGCCGGTGGCGCCCGGCACGGTGGACATGCGCGTGCGCATCCTGCGGCGCGGGAAATCCGCCACCCACGTGGAAGCGCAGATCCTGGACGGCACCCAGGTGGCGTGCACGGCCGTGGCGGTGTTCGGGCGCAGCCGGCCCTCGCCCATCGCCATCCAACCCGTGCCGCCCAAGGTGGCGGTCGAGCCGGCGCATGCCGTGCCCTGGCCCTACGTGCCCGGCGTGTCCGCGGCCTTTTCCAGCCACATGGAAAAGCGATACGCCCGCGGCAGCCTGCCGTTCACTGGAGGCAGCGAGGCCCGCACCCAGGTCTACGTGCGCTTCGTGGACGAGCCGCGCATGGACGAGGCGCTGATCGTGGCGCTGTCCGACGCCATTCCCACGCCGGCCACGTCCCTGCTCCAGGCCTACGCGCCCGCCAGCTCCATGGCCTGGACGCTGGAGATGCTGGACGACCACCCCGAAACCCTGCCCGCGGACTACTTCCTGCTGGACGCCGAAGTCACCGCCGCGCGCGATGGTTACGGCTACCAGACCGTCACCGTCTGGAGCAGCGATGGCCGCGCCGTGGCCCTGTCGCGCCAGAGCACGGTGATCTTTGCGTGACTCGGGGCGGCACAGAACGGCCGTGCCGGCCAGGGCAGGCGCCGTTCAATCCTCCGGCTCGTAGCCGAGATTTGGCGTCAGCCATTTCTCCGCGGTGCGCAGGTCCCAGCCCTTGCGCCGGGCGTAGTCCTCGACCTGCTCCTTGTTGATGCGCCCGAGCACGAAGTATTGCGACTCGGGGTGGGCGTAGTACCAGCCGCTCACCGCCGCGGCCGGCCACATGGCCATGCTCTCGGTCAGCGTCATTCCGATGTTCTTTTCCACGTCGAGCAGCTTGAACAGCGTGGCCTTCTCGGTGTGCTCGGGGCAGGCGGCGTAGCCCGGTGCGGGGCGGATGCCGAGGTACTTCTCGTCGATGAGCGCGGTGTTGTCGAGGTGCTCGTCCGCCACGTAGCCCCAGAATTCCTTGCGCACGCGCTGGTGCAGGCGTTCGGCGAAGGCTTCGGCCAAGCGGTCGGCGAGCGATTCCAGCAGGATGGCGCTGAAGTCGTCGTTGGCCTGCTTGAAGGCGTCCACGCGCGCCTTGCAGCCCAGGCCCGCGGTCACGGCGAAGGCGCCAACGTAATCGTGCAGGCCGCTTTCGCGCGGCGCCACGAAGTCGGCGAGCGAGCGGTTGGGCACGCCCTCGCGGTGCTCGCCCTGCTGGCGCAGGTTGTGCAGCCGCGCGATCTCGCTGGCGTAGGTCTCGTCGGCGTAGAGCGCCACGTCGTCGCCGTCCACCTGCTGCGCCGGGAACAGGCCGATCACGCCGCTGGCGGTGAGCCATTTTTCCGAGATGATGCGGTCGAGCATGGCCTGCGCGTCGGCGTAGAGCTTGCGCGCCACCTCGCTGGTGGCCGGGTTGTTGAGCAGCTCGGGAAACTTGCCCTTCATCTCCCAGGCGATGAAGAAGGGCTGCCAGTCGATGAACTCGCGCAGCTCGCCCAGCGGGTAGTCGCGCAGGACCTTCACATGCTGTGAGGCGTGAGGCGTGAGGCGTGAGGCGTGCGAACCGTGGGAACAGTTCGGCCCTTCGCAGACGGCATGATCCTGCTGCAACAGCATGCGCGGGCGGAACGGCCTGGCCTTGCTCCAGTCGATGGGTGTGCGGTTGGCGCGCGCCGCGGCCAGGCTCAGGAATTTTTCCTGCCGGTCCTTGTTGGCGTGGCGCTCGCGGATGCTCTCGTAGTCCTTGTCGAGTTCCGCGACGAGTTTGAATTTCTGCTCGGGCGACAGCAGCGCCGACACCACCGGCACCGAGCGCGAGGCGTCCTTCACCCACACCACCGGGCCGTGGTAGCTCTTGTCGATCTTCACCGCGGTGTGCGCGCGCGAGGTCGTCGCGCCGCCGATCATCAGCGGAATGTCGAAGCCCTGGCGCTCCATTTCCTTGGCGAAGTTCACCATCTCGTCCAGGCTCGGCGTGATGAGGCCGGACAGCCCGATCACGTCCGCCTTCTCGGCTTTCGCCGCGTCCAGGATCTTCTGCGCCGGTACCATCACGCCCAGGTCCACCACGTCGTAGTTGTTGCACTGGAGCACCACGCCGACGATGTTCTTGCCGATGTCGTGCACGTCGCCCTTGACCGTGGCCATCACGATCTTGCCCTTGGCCTTCTGCACGTCGCCGGGCTTCTTCTCGGCCTCGATGAACGGGATGAGATAGGCCACCGCCTTCTTCATCACCCGCGCCGATTTCACCACCTGTGGCAGGAACATCTTGCCGGCGCCGAACAGGTCGCCGACCACGTTCATGCCGTCCATCAGCGGGCCCTCGATCACCTCGATCGGACGGCCGCCGCGCGCCGCGATCTCGGCGCGCAACAGCTCGGTGTCGGCCTCCACGTGCTGATCCATGCCCTTGACCAGCGCATGCGTGATTCGCTCGCCCAGCGGCAGCGAGCGCCAGGCTTCTTCCGATTCCCGATTCCCGATTCCCGATTCTCCGCCGCGGAAGCGCCCGGCAATCTCCACCAGGCGCTCGGCGCCGTCCTCGGGCCGGCGATTGAGGATCACGTCCTCGATGCGCTCGCGCAGCTCCGGGTCCAGGTCCGCGTACACCGGCAGCACGCCGGCGTTGACGATGCCCATGTCCATGCCCGCGGCGATGGCGTGGTACAGGAACACCGCGTGGATCGCCTCGCGCACCGGGCTGTTGCCGCGGAACGAGAAGCTCACGTTGCTCACGCCGCCACTGATGTGCGCGTGCGGCAGGTTCGCGCGGATCCAGCGCGCGGCCTCGATGAAGTCGGTGCCGTAGGCGTTGTGCTCGGCAATGCCGGTGGCGACCGCGAACACGTTGGGGTCGAAGATGATGTCTTCGGGCGGAAAGCCCACCTGCTCGACCAGGATCTTGTAAGCGCGCGCGCAGATCGTCTTGCGCCGCTCCAGGTTGTCCGCCTGGCCCTGCTCGTCGAAGGCCATCACCACCACGGCCGCGCCGTACTTCAGGCACAGCCGCGCCTCGCGGATGAACTTCTCCTCGCCCTCCTTCATGGAGATGGAGTTGACGATGGGCTTGCCCTGCACGCACTTCAGGCCCGCCTCGATCACCTCCCACTTGGAAGAGTCGATCATGATCGGCACGCGCGAGATGTCGGGCTCACCGGCAATCAGGTTCAGGAAGCGGGTCATGGCGGCCACGCCGTCGATCATGCCCTCGTCCATGTTCACGTCGATGACCGGCGCCCCGGCCTCGACCTGCTGGCGCGCCACGGTGAGCGCGGCGTTGTAGTCGCCCTCCTTGATGAGCTTCTTGAACGCCGCCGAACCGGTGATGTTGGTGCGCTCGCCCACGTTGATGAAGCCGCGTTCCTTGGTGATTGTCAGCGGCTCCAGGCCGGCCAGGCGGCACAGGCGCGGCACCTCGGAAGGCGGGCGCGGCGTGACGTCGGACATCGCCTTGGCGATGGCGCCGATGTGCGGCGGCGTGGTGCCGCAGCAGCCGCCAACGATGTTCACCAGGGCGCTCTGGGCGAACTCGCGGATGATCGCGGCCGTCTCCTCCGGGCGCTCGTCGTACTCGCCGAAGGCGTTGGGCAGACCGGCGTTCGGGTAGCAGGAGATGTAGCAGTCGGCGAGCCGCGAGAGCTCGGCGATGTACGGCCGCATGTCCTTGCCGCCGAGCGCGCAGTTCAGGCCAATGGCCAGCGGCCGCGCGTGGCGCACCGAGTTCCAGAACGCCTCGGCCACCTGCCCGGAGAGCGTGCGCCCGGACGCATCGGTGATGGTGCCGCTGATGATGATCGGCCACTGCCGCCCGCGTTCCTCGAACAGGGTCAGCACGGCGAAGATCGCCGCCTTGGCGTTGAGCGTGTCGAAGATGGTCTCGATCAGGAACAGGTCAGACCCGCCGTCCACCAGCCCGCGCGCCTGCTCCAGGTAGGCGCTGACCAGCTCGTCGTAGGTGACGTTGCGTTTGGCCGGATCGTTCACGTCCGGGCTGATGCTGGCGGTGCGGTTGGTGGGGCCGATGGCACCGGCGACGAAGCGCGGACGCTCCGGCGTGCTCATCGCATCCACCGCCTCGCGTGCCAGCCGCGCCGCGGCCAGGTTCAGCTCGTACGACAGCGCCTCCATCTTGTAGTCGGCCATCGAGATGACCTGGGCGTTGAAGCTGTTGGTCTCGATGATGTCCGCGCCCGCCGCCAGGTACTTGGCGTGAATCTCGCGGATGATGTCGGGCTGGGTCAGCACCAGCAGGTCGTTGTTGCCCTTCAGGTCGTGCGGCCAGTCCTTGAAGCGCTCGCCGCGGTAATCCGCCTCGCCGAGCTTGTAACCCTGGACCATGGTGCCCATGGCACCGTCGATCACCAGGATGCGGCGGGCGAGCAGATCCCGAAGCTGGGCGCTGCAATCGGGACGAAGCTGGGGCGGAGGCGCGTCGAACATGGGCCCATTATAGGCCGCTTATCCTCTTATGCGGATAGGCGGATATCGCGCGTCTCCGCCGGCCGCTTCAGGGGTCGAGCGGCAGGGTGTGGACCTGCGCTCCAAGCCCGTCGCGACGCGATAACTCCATGATTGCGCGGGCCACGTCGTCGCCTTCGATGGCGCGGTACTTGGCCAGCGGACCCAGAAGCATCCTGCCGAGCAAGGGCGCGAGCTTCTGGGCGATGGCCTCGGCCGGCCGATATTCCGTCCGCGGCCCCAGGAGCAGCGAGGGGCGCACGATGTGCAGGCTCTCGAACCCGATCTCGCGCAGCGCCTGCTCGGTGCGGCCCTTCACCCGGCTGTAGTAGACGAGCGAGCGCGGATCGGCCGCCAGCGCGGACACCACGAAGAAGCGCCTGGCGCCGGCGGCTCGCGCGGCGCGGGCAAAGGCCACGATTATGTGAAAGTCCACGCTTTCGAACGCGGCCTTGGATCCTGCGGCGCGCAGGGTCGTCCCCAGGCAGCAAAAGGCGTCGTCAGGGGCCAGATTCGCGGGCAGCTGCCGCAGCTTGGCCAGATCAGCGGTGATTGTCTCCAGCCGCTCGTGCGCGACGTCTGGCCGGCGCCTTCCAATGGCGATCACCTGCCGGTAACGCGTCTCGGCGAGCAGGCGTCGGAGCAGCTTGCTGCCGACCAGACCGGTATGCCCGGCGATGATGGCGGTTCGTGACATGGGTGAAAGTGGGAACGGGGCCGTTAGTGTAGCCAAGAGGATCGCGGGATCCGGGCCGGGGTGCGGGCACCTCGGCCGCGCACTGTCGGACGAATCTGGGAGACAATGCGACGACCCGCTCGATTGCCAGGGGGCCCGGACGTCAATGCGGTGCAACCGAGCCGGTGACCTAGAGGGCGCAAGGCCCTGGGCGAACGAGTCAAGACAAGAATGTGGGCGTCATATGCTGCTGATGATCGACAACTATCATCGACATCCAAGGACGTCCGACAACGTGCAGATACAAAATATAACTACCTGATCTTAGTAATTTTACTGTGCAGGCTCGTCCAGTTTGATTGATTGATATCCGCGCGGATTGCGGGTACTTTTGCGGGTATTGGAGATGAGATACCCGCATGCCGCTGACCGACACCGCGATTCGAACCAAGAAGCCGGGTGCTAAACCGAGCAAGTACGCCGATGGTGGCGGGCTGTACTTGGAGGTTCGGCCAACCGGCACCAAACTGTGGCGATATCGCTACCGCATCGGGAAGGCAGAAAACATCTTTGCCATCGGCGAGTACTTCGACGACAAGCGAAGTGGCCACGTGTCCCTTGAGCAGGCAAGGCGAGCCCGTGACGATGCTCGCGTGCTGGTGCGGAAAGGTGTTCATCCGACCCATCAGCGCCGGCAAGATCGGCTCGTAAAAATTGCGGAGGCGAACAACACGTTCGAGGGCGTGGCGCGGGAGTGGATGGGTGAGCATAAGGAGTGGTCGAACTACTACCGCAACCAGGTCAAGAGGACCTTCGAAGTCGATGTCTTTCCGAAGATCGGGCAGATTCCGATCAAGGAAGTCGAGGCGGCTCAGCTACTCGCAATCCTTCGAGCCATTGCAGCCCGCGGAGCTGAAACCGTCGCGCTGAACGTGCGTCAGTGGTCGTCCGCAATTTTCCGCTATGCGGTGTCAACCCTTCGAGCGGACAGCGACCCTGCGGCCGCACTGAAGGGCGCAATAATTAAACCGCCGACCAAGCACAGCAAAGCCCTTGACCAAAATGAGCTCAGGTCGCTTGCCTTGGCAATCGATGGCTATGCGGGATACCGCACCACCGTTATCGGCCTGAATCTGTTGCTCCTGACCTTTGTTAGGACTATCGAACTTCGTTCCGCCCAGTGGTCAGATATTGACCTCGACAAACCGGAATGGAAGGTTCCAGCCAGGCGCATGAAAAAGCGCGTGGTGCACACCGTCCCCCTCTCCAGGCAATCAGTTGCTCTGATCAAAGAACTGAAAACGCTCACCGGCGGTGGGTTGCTCCACGCCGCTTGCGCCAACATCTTCAGGTTTGGGAAGTCCGACTCCTCGCACGGTTTTTCGCTCCCCCTGCATAAGCACCAGGCAGAAGCGATCAGCCTTGCTGCCGCCGGGGAGAGCTACGTCCTCACCACCGGAACCGGCTCGGGCAAATCGCTGGGCTATTTCATCCCGATTGTCGACGCCTGCCTGAAGGCCAAGGCCCTCGACCCGACCAAGCGCACGCGCGCCATCGTGATCTACCCGATGAACGCGCTTGCCAATTCGCAGCTGGAAGAGCTGAAGAAGTTTCTCGGCGTTGATCCCGCGGAGAGGGCGGTCACCTTCGGCCGATACACGGGACAGGAGTCGGACGAGGAGCGGCAGGCCATGGCGGCCAATCCGCCAGACATTCTCCTGACCAACTTCATGATGCTCGAACTGCTGATGACCCGGCAGAACGACATCGACAAAGCCGTGATGCGCAATGCCAAGGGCCTGCGCTTCCTGATTCTGGACGAGCTCCACACCTACCGCGGACGTCAGGGCGCAGACGTTGCCCTTCTGGTTCGCCGCGTTCGTGAGGCTCTGGCAGATCGACTGATCTGCATCGGCACGTCGGCGACCATGGCGACCGACGGCACCGAGATGGAACGCAACCGCATCGTTGCGGACGTTGCGAGTCGCCTGTTCGGCACTCCTATTCCAGACCGGAACGTGGTGACCGAAACGCTCCGCCGGGTAACGCCGGAGACACAAACCGATCAATCCGTGGCGCCCCAGTTGGCGGCTGCCATTCGGGTAGGGATTCCCGAGACGCTCGATTACGACGAGTTGTGCCGGCACCCGATGTCAGTTTGGGTGGAGATGACGCTCGGCCTGACCTACGAAAGTGGCAAGCCACGGCGCGCGAAACCGCTGACCTTGATGGAGGCGGCCAATCGTCTGGCCGCTGCCTCTGGAGAAAGCGCCCCGAGCTGCCTCACCTACCTGCAGCAGTTTCTTCTCAAGGCGCACGACGTCGTCGACGCGACCGGCAAGTCACTCTTTGCGTTCAAGCTCCATCAATTCATCTCGGGCGGCGGCAAGGTTTACGTCTCACTGGAAGCCCCCGGACAGCGTGCAATCACTCTGGAAGGACAGCAGTTCGTTCCGGGCGATGACAGCCGGCAGCGCCGCTTCTACCACGCGCACTTTTGCCGCGACTGCGGCCAGGAATACTTGCCGGTCTGGGATGCCGATGGCATCGAAGGCAAGACGTTCGAGCCGCGCAACATCGACGAGCGACAGAGTGAAGACGAGCAGGTGACGTTCGGATTCCTGATGCCAGATGCGACAAAGATCTGGGACGACACCTCGCGTTCCTCCACCCAGTAGCGCGGGCGCACTGCGAAATCAGGATCGGCTTCCGGGAAGCCGCCGTAGTTGAGATAGTTGATGAACTCGGCGTTGAGTGCCTGGATATCGGTCGCCAGGTAATTCGGCGGGCGGCCTTCCTGCGGCTCGATTTCTCGGATGAGGCTTTCTTCGGTGCCTGCGAAGCGCAGGTACTCGGCGAAGGTGAGCGGCGGCAGGATGAACTCGCTGAAGCGGCCGGCGCCGGATTCGCGGCTCTTCATGCGTAGCGCTGCGGCGGCCGATCCGCTCGCGACGAAGTGAATGTGCGGGTAGGTGTCGACCAAGGACTTGAGGTGAACCTCCCAGTCCTTCAGGTACTGCACCTCGTCAAACAGAATCCACAGCGGCTTGGCGGAAGGATGCCGGTGCAGGTCCGTGAACATCTGCACCAGGCTTTCCAGCGAGCGACCGGAATACAGCGGCGTGTCGAGTGACAGGAACAGGATCTGGGTGCCGGCCACGCCCTCGTCGAGCAGACGCGCGACGAGATGCTTGAGCATCACGGTCTTGCCGACGCGGCGCGGGCCAATCAGCACCACCGCGCGACGGACTTCGATCTGCAGGACCAGGTTCGAGAACTGGGTGAAGTAGGCGCGGCGCGGCCAGCCAGCTTCTTCCGGATCGATGCCCTCACCAGCCCGCCACCAAGGGTTGTCGGTGTTCAGCCGTCGCTGCACTTCGTGCGGCGGAATCTGAAGGTCGGTTGCCATTGGTGCGCGGCGGTGGCCCTAAAATGTCGAATTAGACGTTGTCGTCAGTGCTTATTTGAACGATACGTGATTTCCATCGTCGAGACAAAGGGTTGGGGCGTCATCGCTACGCGGGCGGCGTAGGCAACAGGACGTAAACGCCCATCACATCCACCGGCAGGCTGGCCGTCACTTGATAGCTGCCCTTGGCGTCTGCGGCCTTGCGTACCCGACGATGGTCCTGGAGCAGAGTCTGGGCACGCTCGTTGGCAAGGGTTCCCGAAAAAGAAGCCGCCAAATCGCACGTCGACATCTTCATTTGCGGTCCCCTTCACATCGAGGCACAAACCGCCGACACCACAGGCAACAGTTATGGCCGATTGCTGAGGTTCATGAGCACCAGGGATGTCTGGCGCCAGTTCTCGCTGCCTATGCGCATGCTGAGCGGTGACGGAGCGGAAGTGCGTGGACAGCTCATGGATCAAGGATTGAGGATCAATCCCGACCAGCGCCAGCACTTCAATCGTTTCCTTCAGGGCCCAGCTCCGAAAAATCTGGCTACATGCGCCACGACGATCGGCTGGGCCGACAAGGTGACCGTGCCTATTGGAGTGGCGAGAGCCGGCTCAAGCAGGCCGAGGACGATCTGAAGGCCGCGATGATACGCGGCAAGGCTTGGTCCGAGGCGACAACTCGACAGACTACGGCCGCCGAAGCCCTGGACGCGGCGCGCACTGCGCTGGCGGACAATGCGCATCGCAGGACCCTGCTCGAACGCGTGCGTCGTGTTGCCCCGCACCTGCAGAAGCTGCAGCAGGTCAGTGTCCAGATCGACGAGCTCGTCCAAGTGCCGCTCCTGCCGCAAGATGCCGAGGAGCTTTTGCGCAAGGTCGAACAGAAACTCGCGAGCACCGCGCAGACGATCATGAGCGAGACGGCCCGACGGGAAGTAGCCGACCAGGATATGAAAGCAGCGCCGTTGGATGCGCAGGCTCTCGCACTGGAGCAGGACATCAAGGGGCTGGGTGTCCAACGCGCTGGCGTGGCGCGCCACGGAGTAGATGTGTCCAAGCGCGGCCAGGAGGCTGACGCCCTGGAAGCCGCGGCACTGCGCGACGCCGCGCGCTTACGGCTTGCCGCCGGCGATGTGGCCGCTCTGCGGATGGCTCTCCCGGCAGCAGAATTGCGCAAGGCGCTGGCCGCCCAGGCTGTGGCCTATACGGGCAAGTCTTCCAATCTCACAGCGACCCTGCGAGCCGACACGAACCGATGAAGGGGCCAATGCAGGAGCTTGGGGTCGTCCGCTCGCGTGCAGACCAGGTAGATCACCGGCTCGCGCAGCACCAGGCCCAGCGGGTTGAGGAGGTAGCTCGAGGGCTCCTTCGCGCCCAGCTTGAGGTAGCGCACCTCGAGCTGCTGTTCGGCGAAGACCGCGCCGTAAAGGACATTCATCAGGTCGGCGTCAATGTCTGCGCCGATCCGCTTTGGGATGTTGCGAACGATCCGAACCTTGCGCGGCCATGCGGCCAGCTGCCGCTTTCCGCCGAAGTGAACCTTCATCTGGGCCTGCCGGACCAGGGGCCGGATCTCGTTGACGACGCTCGGCGGCAGAAGACCCGAGATCATCTGCTCGGCCAAAACCAGGGTCATGGCCTCGGCGTCACCCATCAGGGGAAAGACCAGTCGCTCACCCTTCCTGAAACTCCAGCCGCCGGGTTTCGAGGTGGCCTCGAACTGGATCGGGAAGCGTTCCGCGAGGTGGCGCAGGTCACGCTCCACGGTGCGCCGACCAACGTTAAAGGAGGGATCCTTGCCTCTTCGCCGGGCGATGAGTTCTGCGACCGAGATCTGGGTCGGATATTCAGGGATGTCCGACAGAAGCAGGACCATCCGGATTGCGGAATCAGCCAATGCGGTCCCCGCATTATTTTTGTGGTGCGGCCCTGCGCGACTCGTTCGATGCCGCAGCTCGACCAGCATCGTCGCACGGCAGCATCGAGGTCGCGAGCATCCTCCACTGCCGGGTTTGCATTGATGCTCCCGGACGCCGTGCCGCCGCCCCGCATCGATGATTGAATCTGCGCGACAATATCGAGCCGGATGTCGTGTGATCGCAGACGGGAGTGGCAAAAAAGAATGCGGGTATCGTTGCGGGTATTGGGTAATATCTTTCGCAGCGCTTATTTGTTAAATCAATAAGTTGAGTCAAATATGCTGCTGATGATCGATAACTACGACTCTTTCACCTACAACCTCGTGCAGTATTTCGGCGAGCTGGGGGCGGAGGTGGAAGTGCACCGCAACGACGCCATCACGGTGGACGAGGTGGCGGCCCGTAAGCCGAGCCATATCGTGCTCTCGCCCGGTCCGTGCACGCCCAACGAGGCGGGCATCTGTCTGCAGCTGATCCACGAACTGCAGGGCAGGATTCCCATTCTCGGCGTGTGCCTGGGCCACCAGGCGATTGGCCAGGCGTTTGGTGGCACGGTGAGCCGGGCGCGGGAGGTGATGCACGGCAAGGTCAGCCAGATTCATCACCGCAGCCGCGGCGTATTCAAGGATCTGCCTTCACCCTACACCGCCACGCGGTATCACTCGCTGATCGTGGAGCGGGATGGGCTGACGGAGGATTTCGAAATCACCGCCTGGACCGAATTCGAAGACGGTTCCATGGACGAGATCATGGGCTTGCGCCACCGCAGCCTGTCGATCGAGGGGGTGCAGTTTCATCCGGAGTCCATCCTTACCGAGCACGGGCACGCCCTGCTCAAGAATTTTCTGGAGAACGGCTGATGGCCATTTCGGCGCAGGAAGCCCTGCAGCGGGTCATTGAACACCGCGAGATATTTGCAGACGAGATGGTGGACCTGTTCCGCGCCATCATGCGCGGGGAAATTTCACCGGTCATGACGGCTGCCATCCTCACCGGGCTGAGGGTGAAGAAGGAAACCGTGGGCGAAATCGCGGCCGCCGCCAGCGTCATGCGCGAACTGTCGCGGCGTGTCCCCGTGGCCGCGGACGGGCCCAAGCCCTTGCTCGATATCGTGGGTACGGGGGGCGATGGCGCGCACAGCTTCAACATCTCCACCGCGTCCACCTTCGTTGCCGCGGCCGCCGGTGCGCGGGTGGCCAAGCACGGCAACCGCGGGGTGTCGTCCCGATCGGGCAGCGCCGACGTGCTCGAAGCGCTGGGCGCCGTGATCGACCTGCAACCCGACCAGGTGGCCCGCTGCATCGGGCAGTGCGGAATCGGGTTCATGTTCGCGCCCAATCACCATCCTGCAATGAAGGCGGTGGGCCCGGTACGGCGCGAGATGGGGGTCCGGACCCTGTTCAACATCCTCGGTCCGCTGACCAACCCGGCCGGTGCGCCCAACATACTCATGGGCGTTTTTCATGCGGACCTCGTCGGTATCCAGGTGCGGGTGCTGCAGCGGCTGGGGGTGGACCGGGCGCTGGTCGTGTGGGGGACCGACGGGCTGGACGAGCTGACGCTGGGGGGGGCTACCCGCATCGGTGAACTGCGCGACGGAGCGGTACGCGAGTACGAGGTCCACCCGGAAGATTTCGGGCTGGCCATGGCCGGCAGCCGCTCGCTCGCGGTCGCGGATGCAACGGAATCGAGCGCCCGCCTGGTGGAGGCGCTGGAGAACAAGCCCGGCATCGCGCGGGAGATCGTGGTGCTCAACGCCGGTGCAGCCCTTTACGCGGCCGGGCTGGAAACCTCGATCAAAAGCGGCATCGATCTTGCGCAGGCGACGCTGAGCAGCGGCGCGGCTCGCGCCAAGCTGAGCGAATTCCTGGCTTGCACTCAAGAGGTGGCGGGGAAGTCATGAGCGACGTTCTGGCTAAGATTCTGGCCCGCAAGCGGGAGGAGGTCGCGGAGCTGCGCAAGCTGTACCGGGTTTCGGCCGGCCTGCTCAAGCGCGCGGAGAGCCAGTCGCCGCCCCGCGGGTTCACGGCCCGGCTGCGTGCCCTGGCCGATGCCGGCAAGGCGGCGGTGATCGCCGAGATCAAGCGCGCCTCGCCCAGCAAGGGGCTGATCCGCCCCAACTTCGATCCGGCGTGGATCGCGGGCGAATACGAGGCAGGGGGTGCGGCCTGCCTGTCCATTCTGACGGACGAGGATTTCTTCCAGGGATCAGCCGCCGATTTCGCGGCTGCCCGCGAAGCCACCGCGCTGCCGGCCATCCGCAAGGATTTCATCATCGATGAGCTCCAGGTGCTGGAGTCGCGCGCCATGGGTGCCGACTGCATCCTGCTGATCGCCGCGGCGCTGACGACGGCGCAGTTGAGCATCCTTCACCGCAACGCGCGGTTGCTCGGGATGGATGTGCTGATCGAAGTGCATGACCGTTCCGAACTCAGCGCGGTGCTGGGTGCGCGGCTGGGGCCCGACTTGCTAATCGGCATCAATAACCGGAACCTCCGTACCTTCGAAACCAGCCTGGAAACCACGCTGGAGCTGTTGCCCTGGATACCCGCGGGACACGAGGTGGTCACGGAGAGCGGAATTGCCACCCCGGCTGACGTGAAGAAGATGATGGGTGCCGGCGTGCGCCGGTTCCTCGTCGGTGAATCCTTGATGAAACAGCCCAACCCGGGCGTAGCGTTGCGTCGTCTGATCGCGTGAAGGCGGTCTGACGCATCCCAACGGCGTTGCCCTGCGCGACGTCCTGCGAGAGAGCCCCTGATGCTGTTCAACATCCAGTACCTTCGCGGCATTGCCGCTTTGCTCGTCGTGCTGGGGCACACCCTGCAGCTGATGTCAGCGAAGCTGGCGCCAATCGAACACCCATTTGCGCTGCTTTTCCTGGAGCGTGGAGCGATTGGCGTCGATCTCTTTTTCGTGATCAGTGGCTTCATCATGTACCTCATCTCCTTCAACAAGGAGGGTGGCATTGCCGCCACGGGACAGTTCTGGGCCCGGCGAATCGTCCTCATCGTGCCGCTGTACTGGCTGATCACCACGTTGGTGATCTGCTTCTATCTCACCGGTATTCCCAAGTCGGCCGTCGATCTGGGCCTCCACGCCGTGGCCAGGAGCTACCTGCTCCTGCCGGTGGAGAACGTGGCGGGTGGCCTGGGGCCGGTGGTGCAGGTGGGCTGGACCCTGATCTTTGAGATGTTCTTCTACTTCAGCTGCGGCCTCGCCCTGTTGTTGCCGGAGCGGCTGCGGCTGGGGGCGGTCAGCCTGTGGATCATGGCGCTCGCGGTTGCCGGCATCTGGATCTCGCACGACGACCACGGGGTGGTGATGGCCACCTACACCAGCCCGCACCTGCTCATGTTTCTCGTCGGCGTCTGGATCGGCTGGGCCTATCGCTCGGCCCTGCGTCTGCCCGGCCCTGCCGCCTTCGCGCTCGTTGGCTTGGGGTTCTGGGCGCTGGTGTATTTCTACGAGGGCGAGGAAAACCTGCGGTGGGCGGTCACCGGGCTGCCGGCCGCCGCGGTGGTCCTGGGCTTGGTGATGCTGCACAAGGTCCACGCTGCCAATCCGCGGCGCCCAATCCGCTCGCTCCTGCTGCTGGGCGATGCGTCGTACAGCCTGTACCTGACCCATGCCGCCGCCCAGTTTCCGCTGTCGTACGCCACGCGCTTCGTCCCCGGAGATGGAAGTGCCGTGCTGTGGGGCTGTTTTGCGGCGGCGATGGTGGTGCAGCTCTCCTTTGCGCTGGTGGTTTTCCGCTGGTTCGAGGTGCCCGTCACCACCTACCTCAATCGCCGGCTGTTCGGCGACAGGGACTCGTCGCAATCCACGCGGGTGAGCGCTGGCGCTGCCGCCAGCGCCGCCTGAACCATTCCGATCCACGGGAGAAGGCCAGGGTCCGTCCGCGACGGCTGGCGTTCCCGCGGCTATGATCGCCGCCCATTTTTCACGGCTCGCTGCGCATGTGGTTCCGAAACCTGTTGCCGTACCGCCTCGACGGCGCCTGGACCCTGAATCCTGGCGAGCTCGAAGCAAGACTGTCCGCACGACCGCTGCTGCCCTGCTCCGGCCTTTCCGCGCAGAGCCAGGGCTGGGTGCCGCCGCGCGAGGATGGCCCGCTGGTCTGCGGTCAGGGGCGGCAGGTCCTGTTTGCGCTCGGGACTGAAACCAAGTTGCTACCTGCGTCGGTGGTCAAGGACGCCGCCCGGGAAAAGGCCGCCCAGATCGAGAGGCGCATGGGCTTCAAGCCGGGCAAGAAGCAATTGCGGGAGATTCGCGAACAGATCACCTCCGAGCTTCTGCCCAGGGCATTCGCCCGGCGGACCGCGACGCGGATCTGGATCAGTCCCGAGTCCGGCTGGCTGGTGGTGGATAGTGCCAGCGTCAAGCGGGGAGAGGATGTGCTGTCGGCGATCCGCGACACCCTGGGCGAATGCGCCGTGCACCCGCTCTCCACCGTCCAGTCGCCGATGGCGGGAATGACCCAATGGCTGGCCGCCGGCGATGCCCCGATGAATTTCTCGCTCGATCAGGACTGCGAGATGAAGACCGGCGGCGACGATCCGTCCGCCGTCCGCTTTGCCAAGCATGGGTTAGAGGGCGAGGACGTGCGGCGCCACGTGAAGGACGGCAAGTCCGTGACCCAGCTCGGGCTGGTCTGGAACGACCGCATGCGCCTGGTGCTGGCCGACCCGGGAGTAATCAAGCGCCTGAAGTTCGAGATGATCGAGCAGGATCGCGCCGAACACGAGGCGCAGGGGAATGCCGACGAACGCTTCGATGCGGATTTTGCGCTGATGTGCGGCGACTTGACCGCTCTACTCGACAACCTCGTGACGGCGCTCGGGGGCCTGGCACAGCGCTGAGCGGAGTCCGCGGCCCCCGCCCGCGCGGGAACTTGTACGGCGCACATGACTGTAACGCTCCCGGGGGCGGAAATATCGCCGACGCCATGGGTATTCATTTCGCCGAAGCTTTTTCGCGCCCCAGAGATATCGGCCGCGATCTCGGTAGTTGGGGGCAGCATTCGATGCGGGTGATCCGGGACGACCCGTCCGGATCAAGGGAGTGATCGGTGTTCCGTTCCAGCGGAATCAGAAGCGGAAATCTACTGGCGCGGAAGATCCCAGCGATAACCGCTGCCGCGGAGCGTCGTGATGGGCGCGAGGCTGCCGTCCGGGTCGAGCTTGGTGCGCAGGCGCCGGATGAACACTTCGATCACGTTGCTGTCCCGCTCGTCTTCCTCGGCGTAGAGATGTTCGGTGAGTGTGGATTTCGAGACCACTTCACCGGCGTGCAGGATCAGGTATTCCAGCACCTTGAACTCGTAGGCGGTCAGTTCCACCGGGTTGCCGTTCACCGTCACCGATTTGGCCGTGGCGTCCACCGTGACGGGGCCGCAGGTCAACTTTGGCTGCGCCCAGCCACCGGCCCGGCGGAGCAGCGCGCGCGCGCGCGCCAGGAGCTCTTCGCGATGGAAAGGCTTGACCAGGTAATCGTCGGCGCCGGCTTCCAGCCCTTCCACCTTGGTCTGCCAGCCATCACGTGCCGTAAGCACCAGGATCGGGAATCCGCGGCCGGCCTTCCGAGCCTTGCGGATGATCTCGATGCCACTGGTGCCGGGCAGGCCGAGGTCGACGATGGCGATATCGACCGGATACTCGATGGCCATGTACAGCCCGTTTTCCCCGTCTGCCGCCTGGTCGACCGCGAAACCTTCGTCCACGAACATCTGGGTGACCTGGCTGCGCAGATGCGGATCGTCTTCAATGACCAAGGCGCGCATACGATCGGGGGTGTCCTGGGATTTCAGTGGTAGGGAATGAAGACGACGCGCACGTCGCCATTGAGGAGCAGCTTGACGTGGTAGCCGTCGATGGCGTTCTCCACGTTCAGAACCTTGCCACCGCCATAGCGCTTCTGCGCTTCCCGTGCCGCCATTGCCGGGGGCTTGCCGGGCTTGCTGATCTGCGAGGCCGGCGGGAGCAGGCGGTCCGGCGTCGGTCCCGCCGTCACGGCCCCGTCCAACGCAACGATGCTGGCCAAGCCCATGAAGACGACCGCCGGCACCGTATGTTGAGAAGACATCATCGAATTCTAATCACTTAACGGCTTACATCGGGGGTGAAGTTTGACTTTGCGCGCCACGAGTCACGGCGGGTTCATCCGGCTGAAAATTACGCCGACGATCTGAATTGCCACTGAAGCGCGTCCACCAAATCCACCGCGACCGGCAGGCGGCCCGGATGGGCGGATCGGCGAGGGCACTGCGGCGCTTGCCGGGCGTGGCGACCATCAGGGTCAGCATCGGACGCTGACCGGAACGATGACGATCGTGCGCCCGGACGCCTGCAAGGCCAATGCGTTTTCTTCACAGACCGTAAAATGTCGCCCCCGCCGCGTTGCGGCCTCCGCAATTCCGTTGCCCGAGCTTTTGCCCATGCGTTACACCGGTCTGGTCGAACATTTCCGTCACCGCCTTCCGCTTGCCAGGGAGGCACGCGCCATCTCGCTCGGCGAGGGCCGCACCGCGCTCATCAAGCTCGAAAACCTGCCGAAGCGGCTGGGGTTCGAGAACGAGCTGTACGTGAAGTTCGAAGGGCTCAACCCCACGGGATCGTTCAAGGATCGCGGCATGACGGTGGCGGTGACGCAGGCCGTGCACGAGGGCGCGCGCGCCATCATCTGCGCGTCCACCGGCAACACCTCCGCCGCCGCGGCGGCCTACGCCGTGCGCGCGGGGCTGACCGCCTTCGTGCTGATTCCCGAGGGCAAGATCGCGCTGGGCAAGCTGGCCCAGGCGGTGGTGCACGGCGCCGTGGTGATCCAGGTGCTGGGCAATTTCGACGACGGCATGCGCCTGGTGAAGGAAGTGGCGCAGACGGCGCCGGTCACCATCGTCAATTCCATCAACCCGTTCCGGCTGCAGGGCCAGAAGACGGCGGCGTTCGAGATCGTGGAAGCGCTGGGCCGGGCGCCGGACTACCACTGCCTGCCGGTCGGCAACGCCGGCAACATCACGGCGCACTGGATCGGCTATTCCGAGGCCTACGGCATCGTCACGCCGGCCAACCCGCTGCCGGTCGAACTGCGCGGCTACTCGATGGAAGCGATCGCCGCCAACCGCCCGAAGATGGTCGGCTACCAGGCCACCGGCGCGGCGCCGTTCCTGCGCGGCGGCCGGGTGGCCAACCCGGACACGGTGGCCACCGCCATCCGCATCGGCGACCCGCAGTCCTGGGACGCGGCCTGGGTGGTGCAGAAGGAGTCCGGCGGCTGGTTCGACGAGTGCACCGATGCCGACATCCTCGCCACCCAGAAGCTGCTGGCCGAGAGCGAGGGCGTGTTCTGCGAGCCCGCGTCCGCCGCCTCGCTGTGCGGGGCGCTGCGCGACATCCGGAACGGCAAGATCGAGCCCGGCAAGACCGTGGTGTGCACGCTCACCGGCAACGGCCTGAAGGATCCGGACATCATCATGAAGGACGGCCTCTCCGGCCTGATCCGCGTGGCGGCGGAACGCGCCGCGGTGGAGCGCGAACTGCTCGGACGGATGAAGTAAGGCGCGGCTTGCCCCGTCACGCTGCTAGACTTTGCGCCGTTCCAGCGACGTTGCGATGGCATGAACTGGGTGGATTACAGCATTCTCGGCATCGTTTTCCTGTCCGTCATCGTGGGTTTCTTGCGCGGCTTCACGCGGGAATTTTTCGGCCTGGGAGCCTGGGCTCTGGCGCTGGGGCTGACCGTGCTGCTGGGGCACAAGGCCGTGGTGTTCCTCCAGCCTTATCTCGCGGTGCCGCTGGTACGTGCGGGCGTCGGCTACGGCGGGCTGTTCCTGCTGGGCCTGCTGGCGGGCGGCGTCATCACCGCGCTGCTGGTGTCGCGGGTGCGTCAGAGCCGGTTTTCGAGCGCTGATCGCACGCTGGGCTCGGGCATCGGCCTGATCCGGGGCATCCTGCTGGTGGGCCTGGCGGTGCTGCTGGGCAACACCATGGGGCTGCGGGACAAGCCGTGGTGGCAGCAATCCGCCCTGGTGCCGCCGGCCAGGACGATCGCCGACGGCCTGGGCGTGCTGATCCCCAAATCCTGGCTCGACCCCTTGCGACCTGACGGAGCCGCCCAAACGGTACCGGTTCGCGACGACGTGTCCCGCGACGCCAGAATCCGCCACACCGTCCCCCGCGACGCCGTATCTCGGGACGCCGTATTTCCGGACGCCGTATCCCTTCCGGCTCCGGCCCATTCTGTCTGAGGACGCGCTCCATGTGCGGCATTGTCGGCATCCATTCGCACAACGCGGTCAACCAGGAGCTGTACGACGCCCTGACCATGCTCCAGCACCGGGGCCAGGACGCGGCGGGCATCATCACCACCGAAGGCTCCAAGCTGAACCTGCGCAAGGACAACGGCCTGGTGCGCGACGTGTTCCACAACGACGAGCACATGCTGCGCCTGCGCGGCAACCTCGGCATCGGGCACGTGCGCTACCCCACGGCCGGCGTCACCACCTCGGCCGAGGCGCAGCCGTTCTACACCAACATGCCGTTCGGCATTTCGCTGGCGCACAACGGCAACCTGACCAATTCCGAAGAGCTGAAGGTGGAACTGTTCCGCGAGGACCGGCGCCACCTCAACACCGAGTCCGACTCGGAAGTGCTGCTCAACATCTTCGCGCACGAGCTGCTCACGCAGAACAAGATGCGCCTGATGCCGGACGACATCTTCGCCGCGGTCTCCGGTGTGCACCGGCGCTGCCGCGGCGCCTACGCGGTTGTGGCGCTCATCAGCGGCTACGGCATGGTGGGCTTTCGCGATCCCTTCGGCATCCGCCCCGTGGTCTACGGACGGCGCCGCACGCCGCAG
The DNA here is from genome assembly GCA_052386745.1 of Panacagrimonas sp. Classification (GTDB taxonomy): domain Bacteria; phylum Pseudomonadota; class Gammaproteobacteria; order Nevskiales; family Nevskiaceae; genus Panacagrimonas. Next base: position 56,047 of record JBQTJW010000006.1, read on the forward strand.
GGCTACGAGTACATGATCGCCTCGGAGTCGGTGGCGCTGAACGCGCTGGGCTTCGAGCTGGTGGGCGACATCCTGCCGGGCGAGGCCATCTTCGTGACCATCGACGGCCAGCTGTTCAAGCGCCAGTGCGCGGCGCACACGTCGTACTCGCCGTGCCTGTTCGAGTTCGTGTACCTGGCGCGGCCGGACTCGGTGATGGACAAGATCTACGTGCACAAGGCGCGTCTGCGCATGGGCATGAAGCTGGCCGAGCGCATCAAGCGCGAATGGCCGGACCACGACATCGACGTGGTGATTCCCATCCCCGACACCTCGCGCGTGCCGGCCTCGGAGTTGGCCTCGGACCTCGGCGTACCCTACCGCGAGGGGTATGTGAAGAACCGCTACATCGGCCGCACCTTCATCATGCCTGGCCAGAGCCAGCGCAAGAAAAGCGTGCGCCAGAAGCTCAACCCCATCGACGTGGAATTCCGCGGCAAGAACGTGATGCTGGTGGACGACTCCATCGTGCGCGGCACCACCAGCCAGGAAATCATCCAGATGGCGCGGGATGCCGGCGCACGCAAGGTGTACCTGGCCTCGGCCTCTCCACCGGTGCGCTTCCCGAACGTCTACGGCATCGACATGCCCAGCCACAACGAGCTGATCGCCCACGGCCGCACCATCCCAGAGCTGGAGAAGCTGCTGGGCTGCGACCGCCTGATCTACCAGACGCTGGAAGACCTGATCGACGCCGTTCGCCACAAGCACGCGCAGATCCAGGATTTTGAATGCTCAGTGTTCACCGGCGAATACATCACGCAGGACGTGACCACCGAGTACCTGAGCCAGCTCGAACTGTTCCGCGCCGACGCCGCCAAGGAAGCCCGCAAGAAAAAGGGCGGGTCGGTGATCGAGATGGAAAACGCCGGCGTCAACTGAGGCAGCGCGCGCTGGCCGGCCAGCTTCAAACTGCGGGCGCCGGCTGAAACGGCGGTCGCCTCCCGTGGTCGTTTTGCTCAACCGAGGGCCCCGCGCAGGCGGCCGGCATCCACATGACTGAACTCGCAGCGCCAGAACAGATCGTCATCGTCGGCGGTGGACAGGCCGGCGCCGAAACCGCCGCCGAGCTGCGCCGGCAGGCGTACGCCGGGCGCATCACGCTGGTGAGCGACGAGCCATACCTGCCATACAAGCGGCCGCCGCTGTCCAAGGCTTATCTTGCAGGCGCGGCGCCGGTGGAGTCGCTGTACGTGCTGTCGCAGGCCGCGCTGGCCAAGTCGGACATCGAGTACATGGCCGGCGCGCGCGCGCAGGCCATCCACCGAGCGGACCGGACGCTGATGCTGGCCGACGGCCGCAGGCTGCCCTACGACCGTCTGATGCTCGCCACCGGCGGGCGCCCGCGCGCGCTCGCGATTCCGGGCTCGGCGCTGCCCGGTATCTTCGCGCTGCGCGGGATCGCGGACGTGGCCGCCATCCGCGCGCACTTCGCGCCCGGTCGCCGGCTGGTCATCGTCGGCGGTGGCTACATCGGGCTGGAAGTGGCGGCGGTGGCCACCAAGCTGGGCTTGCAGGTGACGGTGCTGGAGAACATGCCGCGCGTGCTGCAGCGCGTGACGGCGCCGCAGATGTCGCAGTTCTACGAGCGCGTGCACCGCGAGGCCGGCGTGGACGTGCGCACCGGGGTGCAGCTGCTGGGCTTCGAGTCCGCGGGCGACGCCATCGAGGTTCTGCTGGGCGAAGGCCGCGTGCCGGCGGACCTCGTGATCGTCGGCATCGGCGTGATTCCCAACACCGAGCTGGCCGCGGAAGCGGGCCTGGCGGTGGACAACGGCATCGTGGTGGATGCCTACACCCGCACCTCCGATCCGCACATCCACGCCGCGGGCGACTGCACCAATCATCCCAGCGAATTCCTCGGCCGGCGCATCCGCCTGGAGTCGGTGCAGAACGCCATGGAGCAGGGCCGCTGCGGCGCGGCCAACATGCTGGGCAAGGTGCAGCCCTACGCCAACGTGCCGTGGTTCTGGTCGGACCAGTACGACCTGAAGCTCCAGATGGTGGGCATTTCCACCGGCTACGAGCAGTGCGTGCTGCGCGGCGATCCGGCCAGCCGCTCGTTCGGCGCGTTCTACTTCCGGCAGGGCGTGCTGATGGCCGCCGACACCGTGAGCCGGCCGCAGGAATTCATGCTCGCCAAGAAGCTCGTGGCGATGCGCGCATCGCCCGACCCGGCCCGCATCGCGGACGAGTCTGTGCCGCTCAAGGATCTGGTGCCCGCGGGCTGAGGCGTCGCGCGGCGCTCAGCGCGCGCCGCCGGTTTCGCGCTGCACGTCGCGCTCGAAGTCGTCCTGCTTCAGGCGCCACATCGCCGGGTAGTGCTCGGCAAAGGTGCTGACGATGTCGGCCAGCGGCACGTCGTCGAACTCGCCGCGCAGGTTGACGTATTCCATGTGCCGGTTTCCGGCCAGGTCGAACGGGTGGTAGATGGAGTCGGCCGTGCCGTTGAAGTCCAGCGTTGCCAGCCCGAACTTCTCGCACAGCTCGCGGTTGAACGCCGGCGTGGCCTTGAGCCAGCGCCCGTCCAGCAGGATGGACGTGTAGCCGTGGAAGTAGAACACGTCGGTGCGCATGGCCTGGCGCAGGCGTTCGGTGGAGAGGTGATTGCGCACGTCGGCAAAGCCCAGGCGCGCGGGGATGCCGCAGGCACGGCAGGCCGCGGCCAGCAGCACGGCCTTGTTGATGCAGAAGCCGCGGCGCTGTTCCAGCACGGTGCTGGCGCGCAGGCCTGCCACGCTCAGGTCGATCAGGTAGGGGTCATAGCGGATGTCGTCGCGCACCGCGTAGTACAGGCGCATGGCGCGCTCGCGGTCCGTGCCGCCAGACCCGGCATTGCGGCGGGCGTAGGCGCTGACCGCGGGGTGATCGGCATCGATGATGGGCGTGGCTTGCAGGGTGCTGGCGGCGGAAGAGTCCAAGCAATGTCTCCGGTGTGGGCGGGCGCGTCGCGCGCTCAGAGCGTGCGGCGGCTCTCGAAACGGCGCGGCTCGCCGCTCAGGGGATCGACGAACGCCAGGCTGCGCGCGAGCAGCTTGAGCGGGCGCGAAAAATCATCATCCGCGGCGTGGAGCAGTTCGGGATAGAACGGGTCGTTGACGATGGGCGCGCCGAGCGCGGCCATGTGCACGCGCAACTGGTGCTTGCGCCCCGTCACCGGCCGCAGGCGGTAGCGGGAGAGCGCGCCGTGCGGCACCTGCGATTCGATGAGGGTCTCGCTGTTGGCCGTGCCCGGTACTTCGCGCATGCGGAAGAACGGTTCGCCCGCCGCTAGCCGGCTCGTGTGCGTAAGTGGCAGGCGCAGGCCGGGCAGGGCGGGGGCCAGCGCCTCGTAAACCTTGTGCACCTGCCGTTGCGGAAACAGCGCCTGGTAGGCGCCGCGGCTGTCGGGGCGGAGCGAAAACGCCACCAGCCCGGCGGTGCCGCGATCGATCCGATGCAGCGGCACCAGGTCGTCCACGCCCAGGTTGCGCTTGAGGCGGACCAGCAGGGATTGCTGCACGAATCGCCCCGAGGGAATCACCGGCAGGAAATGCGGCTTGTCGATGATGAGCAGGTGCGCGTCGGCAAAGATCACCTGCTCGTGGAACGGAATCTCGGGTTCGCGCGCCAGCTCTCGGTAGTAGTGCAGGGCCACGCCGCTGCGATAGGGCTGCGCCAGGCCCACCGCGGTGCCGTCGCTGTCGGTCACCAGGCCGTCGCGCAGGCGGCCGCGCCACACCTCCGGCGACATGGCCGGGAAGCGCTCGCACAGGAATTCCAGCACGGTTTGCCACGGCCCCGGCGGCAGCTGGACGGTGCTGGCGCCCACTCCTTCGCGGACCGGCGCGTGCATCAGTAGTGCGGCGGGCGCTCGTCGGCCGCCGTGCCGTTGAACGTGTCCTGCGGCGGCGACTTCAGGCGCTCGATCAGCTGCCGGCACACCTGTTCCAGCCGATCGATCTGCTGCTGCTGGCGCGCGATGGTGTCGCTGAGCACGCGCAGGGTGTCGTCCTGGTAGGCGAGGCGGGTTTCGAGGTCGATGAAGCGGTCTTCGGTCATGAGAGTGTCAGCCAGCGGTCCGCCATGATGCCGCAGGCCAGCAGGACGAGGATCGCGCCCATGAGCTGGTCGACGCGGTGCGCGTGCCTCAGCAGCCGCGCGCGGATGGACGCATGGCTCACCGTCACGGCCACGAAGGCGAACCAGCCAGCGGTTGCGCCCATCAGCCACAGGCCCAGCCCCAGTTTCAGTGCGGTGGAGGCGCCGGCCGAGATCACGCTGGAGCACAGCGCCACGAAGAACAGCGCCGCCTTGGCGTTGAACAGGTTGGTCAGGAAGCCCACGCCGAAGGCCCGCCACGGGGATGCCATCTCTGCGCCGGGGTTGGCGGCCACGAGGTTCGCCGCGGGCCGGGACCGCAGCGCCTTCACACCCATCCACAGCAGGAACGCGGCGCCGGCGTGGCGCATCACCTCGATCAGCGGTGGGAACTGCTGCACCGCCCAGCCCAGGCCGAACATGCCCCAGGACACGTGCACGGCAATGCCGCTGCCGATGCCCAGGGCGGTGATCACGCCGGCGCGGCGGCCCTGCACCAGCGCCTGCCGGACCACCATCGCGAAGTCGGGCCCAGGGCTGGCCACGCCCAGGGCGTGGGCCGCGGCCACTGCGCCGAACACGGCCCAGGGATCGGTCATGGCGGCGGCCGTCGCAGGTCTTGCGAGCGTTTCCGGGCGCGACCGGCCGCGCGCTCAGAGCGCGTAGGTCGCTTCCAGGTAACGCAGGATGTCGGCCGACTCGAACAGCGAGGTCTGCGTGTTCGGGTCCACCAGGTAGGGCACCTGCTGGCGGCCGGTGAATTCGTACATGCGGATGCGGTTGGGGCTGGTCAGCGGCGCGTCTGGAAACAGCCGCGAACGCACCGCCGGTGGCCCCATCTCCTGCCAGCGCGACTTGCCGAAATTGCGCAGGCGGTAGGGCAGTTCCAGCTCGCTCAGGCGCTCGCGCACCAGGCGCGAATACGGGCTGGATTCGAAGCTGTAAAGCTCCAGCGGCTGCGCCGGCGCGCGCGAGGGCCGCGCCCGCAGGCCACGCAGCCGGCCCACGCCGCGCGTCAGCGTGGCGACGTACGACGCGCCCAGGGAAAAGCGGCGCAGCAGCCCGCGCCGGATGGTGCGGCCGTCGCCGTAATGGCGGTACAGGTGGTCGATGATGTCGGCCGATTCGTACAGCTGCTGGCCCATGTTGGGGTCCACCAGGAAGGGAAACTGGCGCTTGCCGCCCAGTTCCAGCGCCAGGGGCCGGAAGCGCGTTCCGTTGACCGGGCAGGGGTAGATCATGGTGTCCAGGTCCAGCTCGGTCAGCACCTCGCGCACCAGCCGGCAGTAGGGGCTGGCCTCGAATTCGTAGAGTTCGAGCAGGTCGTCCGGCCGGTTGCGCGCCGGCTTGAACGAGGCCGTGCCGCGCCAGCCGCGCAGGCTGCTGGCCAGGATGGACGTGGTGAGGTCGAGGGCAGAGGGCATTCTGGGGAGGGATCCAGCGTCGGAGGAATGACCGGAAAACAAACGCAACCGTCGTCCAGCCAACGTCCGTTTCACGGTGCCGCGGGTGGGGCAGCGACCGCAGGAGCCGCAGCCGATGCGCCGACCGGCTCGCCGGGTACCGGCGCCACGACGGCGGGAGCGGGAGGGACATCGACCGGAACAGCCGCTAGCTTGAGCGCCAGGGCTTCGCGGCATTTCAGGCAGGCGCTGCGCGTCATCAGGTCGCTCAGGCGTTCACGCTTGCCGGCGGTGGATTCTTCCGACTCGATGATGCGGTCGGCCGCCCGCACGTAGGTGGGCAGCAGCATCTGCTGCAGCTGCGCGTCCAGGCTGTTCAGGCTCTCCAGGCTTTCCGCGTCCAGGGCTTTGAGTTCGGGCACCGTCATCAGTTGCCGCAACTGACCCAGTTCGCGTTCGGCATCGCGCAGGGCGGGTGCTTCCGGATCGGCCGTGCCGGCCAGGGCCGAGGTCCAGCTTGGATAGGCCTGGGCGCGGGTGAAGAGCGCGGTGGCGTGATCCCAGATGGTGGCGTTCTGCGAAAGACCGCGGATCGCGGCGGCGCGGATGCAGGCGTCCGTCTGCTGGCCGCGTTCGCGGTAATGCTCCGTCCAGTAGGCGTCGTCCGGCGTCGGGAGCAACGCGGCCTGCTGGGCGAACTGGAGCAGTCGCCCGGCGCGGCGCCAGGCAGGGAGCTCGGCCTGGGCGCGCCGCACCTGCAGCAGGAGTTCCCCGCGCGACAACAGGTGGCGTTCGTACTCGGCCTGCTTGTGTGCGAGCTGGCCGGAGGCTATCAGCGCACGGTAATCGGCCCACACGCGCTCGTCGGCTTCGCAGGACACGGCGCTGCCTATGAAATCCTTGACCGAGCGAAAATCGGTGACGTCCAGTTCGAAGCGAACGTAGGCCTGGGCCGGCAGCCAGGGCTTGTTCTTGGTGTCACACAGGCCGGTCGTGGATAGGGCGCGGGCACAGGGGTGGAGGTCGGGGGCGGGCTGTTCGAGCTGGATGGTGGTGGAATTGAGCATCACCACGAACTGCCGGCCGTCGAGCGCGGACAGGCCCTGGTCGGAGCGCAGGCCGAGCAGCGTCTTTTCCTCCCAGTTGCGTTTTTCGGTCTTGATCTCGTCGCTCAGAAGTTCGCCGAGCTTGGAGCTGAGCCCGCTGACAATCTGGCCACCGGGCACAAAGCCCATGCCGAATTTCAGCATGGGCTCACCGGTCGCGATTTCGAGGAGATTGGTCACCCACTTTGCCTTGTCCGCCGGCACGCCACGCACGACGATCTGGAGGTGCGGCGACTTCGACAAGGATTCCGGGTCCACCAGCAGGCCTTCGCTCAGCAGGGCGTTGTCCACCACCGAACTCACGGTTTTCCCCGCCTGCACGTCGTAGAGCAGCACCGGGATTTCGGGGTCGGTATCGGTGGCGAAGCTGGCCACCGTGCCCTTGCCGAACTTGGCTGAAATCAGCAGCATCGCCGGCCGCTCGGACTCCTTGCCAAAATCGAGCGAGCGGCCGTTGGCGTCCAGATTTGAACTGACGAAGATGCGCAGGTAGCCGTCCTGGAACTTGGAGGCCTTGGTATCGGCCACCTCCTGCGCAACCGGCGTTGCCACCGGCTTCACGAAGCGGCTGGATTCGCAGCCCGAGGCAAGTGCCAGCACACAGGACAAGGTGAACGGACGATATGCGTCGCGAAAAAAGCGGGGCAACATCATGAAAGGAGCCGGGGCTGGATTCCGTGGGACAGCGCCGCTGGGCAATGGGTTCGCGACAGTGTAAGGCGGTCCAGCCAGGCGGGTGGACCGAAGTCCGGACAGCGCCCGGTACTCATGAACACGACGGCCGGCATGCTTCAGTCTCCAAAATGCAGGTTCGCGGCGATCATCCCGTCAGGCGGAAGCTGCAGGAACCAGCCTTTCGATTGAAGCTGCCGGATGACCTCGTCAACGTCTACGCGGGCGAGTTTCCTGAGTGGTGTCAGGGCCAGCTGCATGACTGGCGTCAGGCTTCCAAGGCGGTGCAGGAGTGCTTGCGGCAGCGTCGCCAGTTCCACATCGGATCGCAAGTACAGGTAAAGCTCGGCCTGCCTGGTGCCACGAAAAATCCTGCATTGGACGGGGTGTTCTGGCGGCGGCATCGGGAGGATCTGAAACGAGTGGATCGCCGGGCATTCGAGCTGCCGGGCACGCGTGACGCATCACAGCGTACACCAGGCTCGCCTGCCGGACGGCCATCGGCGGCCGTTGAATGGAACGGAGTGCAGCGCCCGTGAGCCGCATACTGGACGGCGCCCCGGGGTGCGGAGCAAGGCCTCCCGGACCAGTTCAGAGGGTATTCAGCACTCCATCGCTTCAATGCCTTGGCTTCCTCATCACTTTCGCCGAATCAGCCCCACTGCAATGACGCAGACCAAGCCCATGCTCGCTTTCATCTGGGGCGAGCCTTCCAGCAGTTGTGCTTCTCCTCGACCGGCGCGCCTCGGCATCCCCGGGGCACAAGTTGCGACTCCGGCGATCACGGCCTTCGTTTCGGCTCCCCGTACCCACGCCAACCCTCGCCGCAGAAAGTGGGCCCGGTCGTGAACCGCGGAATGTCCGTTGGCATGCGCAGCGTATTCACCACCTTCTTCCGGTATGGGCTGCTGGTTCCGGTGGCGGCCGTACTCCTGGTTGCCGCCTGCACGCGTGTCACGCCGGAGAACTACGCGAAGCTCGAAGCCGGGATGACCCGTAGCCAGGTCTACGAGATTCTCGGCAAGCCCGACGAGGTGTCTGGCGGTGGGATCGGCAAGCTCACGGTGTCGGGCGAAACCTGGAAGGGGAGGGGGCAGACCATCACCGTGACTTTCGGTGGGGATCAGGTCGTTCTCAAGGGAATCTCACAGGACAAGCCGGAAGAATAGGGAACATCCGCATCCTGCGGACTGATCCGGGCGAATACACTGGGGCGGTTTACCTGTGGTGGACCTCATGGCCCAGATCCCGATTCGCGAAGCGGTCACCGTGGTCCTCCAGCACGGCGAGGACATCCTGCTGGTGCGCCGCCAGCCCGCGCTGACCTCGTTCCCCGGCTACTGGGCTTTTCCGGGCGGCAAGGTGGACCTGGTGGACGCCGAAGCGCCGCATCGCGCCGGTGCCTGGTGCGCGGGCATCGAGCCACGCCTGGTCGAGGCGCTGGCGCGCGAGCTTCGCGAGGAAATCGGGTTTGACCTGGACGCGGCGGCGGCTTCGGGCGAGGTCATCTCGCTCCACCTGTTTGGCCACGCCCTCACACCGGATTTCATCCCGGTGCGTTTCGACACGCTGTTTTTCCGCGTCCACCTCCGGGGCAAACCCGCCGTCACGCTGGATGTCGGCGAGGTGGACGAGTACCGCTGGTCCAGCCCTGCGGCGTTGATGGACGACTACCGCAACGGAAGCCTGCTGCTGGCGCCGCCGACGTCGGCGGCCGTGGAACTGCTGGCGGGCGGAGGTGGGAACGATCCGGGCGCCATCGAGCTCGAGGAGAGCCACCAGCACCGCCTGCCGATGATCGAGCCGGTGTTCGGGCTGCGCGTGATCCCGGTGCGCTCCAACACGCTGCCCCCAGCGCTGCACACCAACTGCTTCCTGATCGGTGACGAGGGCACGCATCGCATCCTGGTCGATCCATCGCCCTGGAACGAGGAGGAGCTTGATGCCCTGCACGAGCGTGTGCGCGGCCTGGGCGTGAGTCAGATCTTTCTCACCCACCACCACCCCGACCACCGCGAGCGCGCCAACGCGCTGGCGCTGCGGCTTGGCGTGGGCATTGCCCTGAGCGCGGACACCGAGGCGCGCATCAGCGACGGGCAGCCGCACTACTTCCGCGGCATCACGCGGCGCATCGTCAACGAGGGCGACGTGGTGGCCCACTGGCTGGGCCGGCCCGTGCGCGCGCTCGCGGTGCCGGGCCACGACGAGGGCCAGCTCGCGCTGATGCCGGATGACTGCGCCTGGTGCATCGTGGGCGACCTGATCCAGGGCGTGGGAACCGTGGTCATCCACAAGCCCGAGGGCAACATGCGCCGGTACTTCGAGTCGCTGGCGCGCCTCATCGCGCTGGACCCCAAGGTCATCATCCCGTCGCACGGCACCGCGCTGGGCACCACGTACCGCCTGATGGAGACGCTCAAGCATCGCCAGCTGCGCGAGTCCTCGGTGCTGGCGTTGCACCGCGACGGCCAGTCCATCGAAGAAATGCTCACGTCCCTGTACGTGGGCCTGGACCCGCGCCTGCTGCCGCTGGCGCGCCAGAACATCGAGTCGCACCTGGACAAGCTGCGCGAGGAAGGCGTGCTCGCCGCGTAGCTACGGGGCCGGTGCGACCGACTGTGCGGCCGGCGCAGCAGGCAGCGCTGGTAGCGTTCGTCCACCCGCCGCGCAAACCATTCCGTGGTCAGGTGGCGCGTGATTTTCGGACTCTTGAGCGTGATGGCGGGCAGGACCGCGCGCGGCGCGGGACGGCGTTCCGCGGCATCGGCCAGGTCAAACACCTTCTTATAGAGTGCGGTGTCGGCAAAGTCGGCGCTGCGGCCGCGCTCCAGGTCGTCGCGGATGTCTGCATCGCTCAGGTCCAGGCGCTTCGACAGCACGCGTGCGGCCAGTTCGGTGCTTCCGGGTCGGCTCGGATCTCCGGCGTTGCCGCCCGGAGGAAGCAGGTCGCCATCGCGCGCGATCGGGATGCCCGAGGCGATCGTCAGCGCATTCTGGAAGCCGGCATTGCGGCTGGCGTAGTGGCCGGCGTTGTAGTCGGCGAACCGGAAGAGGGGCTGCGCGTAGTCCACGCGGTGGCCGAACAGGTGCGCGATGCCGAAGTACAGCCCGCCACGCCGGCTGAACACTTCCCGCCGCAGCGAGCCATCCACCGGGTAGGGGTAAGTGTGGGAGGACGCAAATTCGACGGCGAATTCCACGCTGACCTGCATGGGCCCGCCCGTGCGCACGGGGTTGCGCGACGCCAGAAAGGTCTTGCCCAGGGGAATCCCGGCGATGAGGTCTTCGAAGGTCTCGCTGAGGTCGCGCTCGGTTCGCGCCGTATCGATCCGTTCGCGGTAGGTCCTGCCGTTGGGCGAGGCCGTGTTCAGCGCGGCGTGGACCAGCGCCGAGGGAATGTGGGCCGCGGCCGCGCGGGCATCGATCTCTCGCCAGGCGATGGCGCCGAGCCCGGGAACGGCCGGGTCGACCTGGAAACCCGATTCCTGCTCGGTAACGGCGAGGGCCGAACAGATGTTCTCCGGCGACGGCAGGATTTCCATCGCGGCAAAGGCAGCGTAGATGTCGGTGGCCCAGCCGGCGCGGTCCCTGGCAACGGCCGGCGGCAGCAAATCGGCGATCAGGGCGCGGGCTTCGGAGGGGCTGGGGCCTTCGCGAGGACTGGGACCGGCCGTGCATCCGCCGATCAGAATGGCGACGCCCACACGCACGAGACGCCAGCGGATGGCGAGACCAGATAGCTTTCTGACGATGGCGTTCAAACGTGCGGGGTCGTCAAGGGGCAAGGGCGTGCTCATCGGAGCGGGGGCGGGCGATCATAGTCGCCGCCGGGGTTTCGACACGATGGAAGTCCCGCATTCCGTGCGTGAATTGGCGCCTGTTGGAAAGAGCACTTGGGGCGTCCGAATCTCCAAAAGAATCTTCCCGCGTTGCATTGCACCTCCCAAAGGCCGCGGCTATACTGCGCGCCCTTTCGAGCTTGCCCCCGAGTGAACGCCCGCGCTGAACGCCCCTTCAGCGCACGCTAAATCCAAGATATTCCGGGTGTTTCCGGGGTTGTTCTTTAAGACCTGAGTGAGAGCATGGCCGCAACAAGCCAGTCGATCCGTATTCGGCTAAAAGCCTTTGACCACCGCCTGATTGACAAGTCGGCGCGTGAGATCGTGGAAACCGCGAAGCGCACCGGCGCTGTCGTCCGCGGGCCCATTCCGCTGCCGACGCGCAAGGAGCGTTTCACGATCCTGGTGTCCCCGCACGCCGACAAGGACGCCCGTGACCAGTACGAAATCCGTACGCACAAGCGCCTGATGCAGATCGTCGATCCCACCGAGAAGACGGTGGATGCGCTCTCCAAGCTGGACTTGCCGGCAGGCGTCGAAGTCCAGATCAAGGTCAACTGATAGGACGAACGCGCAATGTCTATCTCCATCATTGGCCGCAAGGCCGGCATGACGCGGGTTTTCACCGAGGCCGGTGAATCCATCCCCGTCACTGTCATCGAATGCACGCCCAATCGCGTGACCCAGGTCAAGACCGTGGCAGCCGACGGCTATCGCGCCGTGCAGGTCACGGTGGGCGAGGTCAAGCCGCAGCGCGTTAACAAGGCGCTCACGGGCATCTACAAGAAGGCGGGCGTCGCGGCCGGCCGCGGGCTGTGGGAAGTGCGGCTGCAGGGCGATGAGCTCGCCGACGCCGCGCCCGGCTCCGAGATCAAGGTCGAGGCGTTCAACGACGTCAAGCGCGTTGACGTCACCGGCACGTCCATCGGCAAGGGCTTCGCCGGCGTGCAGAAGCGCTGGAACTTCGGTGGCGGTCGCGCCAGCCATGGCAACTCGCTGTCGCATCGCGCCCCGGGCTCCATCGGCCAGCGCCAGTCGCCGGGCAAGGTGTGGAAGGGTCGCAAGATGGCCGGCCACATGGGTAGCGACCAGGTCACGGCGCTGAACCTCGATCTGGTCCGTGTCGATTCCGGCAAGAACCTGCTGCTGGTCAAGGGCGCGGTGCCGGGTCACGCGGGCGGCGATGTCATCGTGCGTCCCACGGTCAAGGGATAAAGATCGTCATGGAAATCCAGGTTCACAACAGCGATGCAAAGCTGCCGTTGGCCGATGCCGTGTTTGGCGTCGCGTACAACGAGCCGCTCATTCACCAGGTCGTCACCGCCTACATGAACGGCGGTCGTGCGGGCACCAAGAAGCAGAAGACCAAGGCCGAAGTCTCCGGCGGCGGCAAGAAGCCGTGGAAGCAGAAGGGCACGGGCCAGGCGCGTGCCGGCTCCATCCGCAGCCCGCTGTGGCGTGGTGGCGGCAAGACGCACGCCGCGGTGCCGCGTGATTTCTCGCAGAAGGTCAACCGCAAGATGTATCGCGGTGCCATCCGCTCGATCGTCTCCGAGCTGGCGCGCGCGGGCCATCTGCTGGTCACCGACAATCTGAGCCTGGAGGCCGTCAAGACCAAGGGCCTGATCGAGCGCCTCAAGGTGTTCGGCTTCAGCGACGTGCTGCTCGTGACCGAGAACGTGGACCCGATCCTGTACCTGTCGTCGCGCAACCTGCACAAGGTCGCGGTGACGGACGTGTCGGGAATTGATCCGGTCTCCCTGCTGCGGCACCAGAAGGTGGTCATCACCACCGACGCAGTCAAGAAACTCGAGGCGTGGCTGTCATGAGTGCACAGATCAAGATCGCGGCCGGAAGGCTGCATCGCATCATCGTCGGGCCGCTGGTGTCGGAGAAATCCACGCGCGTTGCCGAAAAGCGCAACCAGGCGGTCTTCAAGGTTGCCCGCGACGCCACCAAGCCGGAGATCAAGCTGGCGGTGGAAGCGCTGTTCAAGGTCGTCGTCACCGACGTCAACACCCTGAACGTGGCAGGAAAGAACAAGCGATTCGGCCAGTCCATGGGCCGTCGCTCCGATTGGAAGAAGGCGTACGTCTCGCTGGCTGCTGGCCAGGAGATCGATTTCGCCGGCGGCGTGAAGGAGTAATCCATGCCTCTTATTCAGATGAAGCCGACCTCACCGGGTCGGCGCCACCAGGTCAAGGTGTTCACTGCGGGTCTGTGGAAGGGTGAACCGCACGCCGCGTTGCTCGAAAAGAACAACCCGGGCGGCGCGCGCAACAACAATGGTCACATGACCACGCGCCACAAGGGCGGCGGTCACAAGCACCATTACCGCATGGTGGATTTCAAGCGCAACAAGGACGGCATCACCGCCAAGGTCGAGCGCATCGAGTACGACCCCAACCGGTCGGCGCATATCGCGCTGCTGTGCTACGCCGACGGCGAGCGGCGCTACATCATCGCGCCGCGCGGCCTGGCGGCGGGTGACAGCGTGCAGTCCGGAACCGATTCCCCGATCAAGCCGGGCAACGTGCTGCCGCTGCGCAACATTCCCATCGGCTCGACCATCCACTGCATCGAGATGCGCCCCGGCAAGGGCGCGCAGCTGGCCCGTTCGGCCGGCGCCGGCGTGCAGCTGGTGGCGCGCGAAGGCGAGTACGCCACGCTGCGCCTGCGCTCTGGCGAAATGCGCAAGATCCACGCAGAATGCCGCGCCGCGATCGGCGAGGTCGGCAATTTCGAACACAACCTGCGCCAGTTCGGCAAGGCCGGCGCCAAGCGCTGGAAGGGTATCCGTCCCACCGTCCGCGGTGTCGTGATGAACCCGGTCGATCACCCGCACGGTGGTGGTGAAGGCAAGTCCGGCCAGGGCAACCCGCACCCGGTCACGCCCTGGGGTCAGCAGACCAAGGGCATGAAAACCCGCAACAACAAGCGCACGCAGAAGTTCATCGTGCGCAGCCGTCACAAGAAATAGTCGTCGAGCACTGACATGCCGCGTTCACTCAAGAAGGGTCCGTTCGTCGATCACCATCTCGCGAAGAAGGTGGCCGACATGTCCGGAAGCCGTATCAAGAAGCCGATCAAGACCTGGTCGCGCCGTTCCATGATCACGCCCGAGTTCGTGGGCCTGACCATGCAGGTGCACAACGGCAAGGCACACATGCCCGTGTTCGTCACGGAAAACATGGTCGGCCACAAGCTCGGCGAGTTCGCGCCCACGCGCAGCTTCAAGGGCCACGGCGGCGACAAGAAAACCGACGCGAAGGCAGGGAAGTAGTCATGCAAACGCACGCTATCCTCAAGTTTCAGCGCCTGTCCCCGATGAAGGGACGGCTGATTGCTGACCTGGTCCGTGGCAAGAAGGTTGACGAGGCCATCAACATCCTCAAGTTCTCCAACCAGCGCGCCGCCGGCATCATCAAGAAGGTGCTGGATTCGGCCATCGCCAACGCCGAGAACAACAACGGTGCGGACGTGGATGAGCTCAAGGTCAGCGAGATCTTCGTGGACGAAGGTCCGACGATGAAGCGCATCAACGCGCGGGCCAAGGGGCGTTCGGATCGCATTCTCAAGCGTACATCGCACGTCACCGTGCGCGTCAGCGACGGGCAGAAGGGCTAAGTCATGGGTCATAAAGTCAACCCCTACGGATTCCGTCTCGGTATCACGACGCAGTGGACGTCGAACTGGTACGCCGAGGGCACGTCCTACACCGAGCATCTCGCCAAGGACATGGAGGTCCGTGCCTTCCTGCGCAAGAAGCTGGCGGCGGCATCGGTGTCCAAGATCCGCATCGAGCGCCCGTCGCGCTCGGCGCGCGTGACCATTCACACCGCCCGCCCGGGCATCGTGATCGGCAAGAAGGGCGAGGACATCGAGAAGCTGAAGCAGGAGGTCGCGGTCCGCATGGGCCTGAAGACCGAGAGCGTGCACATCTCGGTCGAGGAAATCCGCAAGCCGGAACTCGACTCCCAGCTCATTGCCGAAAGCGTCGCGCAGCAGTTGGAGCGCCGCATCATGTTCCGTCGCGCCATGAAGCGCGCGGTGCAAAACGCGCTGCGCCAGGGCGCGCAGGGCATCAAGATCCAGGTGGGTGGCCGGCTCAACGGCGCGGAAATCGCGCGGGTCGAGTGGTATCGCGAAGGCCGCGTGCCGCTGCACACCTTGCGCGCGCACGTCGACTACGCCACGGCTGAGGCGAAGACGACTTACGGTGTCATTGGCGTGAAAGTGTGGGTGTTCAGCGGCGAAGTCTTCGATGACCGCCGCGGACGCAAGAAGGACGAAGTGGCCGACGCTGCTACCGCCTGATTCCGACGAACTATTAGGAGCTCGCTGCCATGATGCAGCCCAAGCGAACGAAGTACAGAAAGCAGCAGAAAGGCCGCAACACCGGCCTCGCCCTGACCGGCAACAAGGTCAGCTTCGGCGAGTTCGGCCTGAAGGCCACCGAGCGCGGCATGCTGACGGCCCGCCAGATCGAGGCCGCGCGCCGCGTCATCACCCGTTACGTGAAGCGTGGCGGCAAGCTGTGGATTCGCGTGTTCCCCGACGTTCCGGTCACCAAGAAGCCGCTCGAAGTCCGAATGGGTTCGGGCAAGGGCAATGTCGAGTACTGGGTGGCCAAGGTGCAGCCGGGCCGCATGCTGTTCGAGATGGAAGGCGTCACCGAGGCCGAGGCGCGCGATGCGTTCCGCCTCGCCTCGTCCAAGCTCTGCGTGAAGTCCACGTTCATCCAGCGGACGATCCTCTAATGAAGAAGCAAGCCGAATACGTGAAGTCGCTGCGCGAGAAGGATGCAGCGGGCCTCAAGGCCGAACTCGCCGCGCTGCGCCAGGAGCAGTTCAACCTGCGCATGCAGGCGTCGATGGGCACGATGAACCAGTCGCACCTGACGCGCGATGCCCGCAAGAACGTGGCACGCGTGCAGACGCTGCTGAACCAGAAGAGCAAGTGAGATGAGCGAAGCCGAAGCCCCTGTTGCCAAGACCGAGCGCCGCATCGTCGGACGCGTTACGTCTAGCAAGATGAACAAGACCATCACCGTGCTGGTCGAGCGCAGCGTGAAGCATCCGCTGTACGGCAAGATCCTGCGCCGCTCGACCAAGCTGCACGCGCACGACGAAAACCAGACCGCCAAGGAAGGGGACCTGGTTGCGATCGTCGAGACGCGGCCGATCTCGGCAACCAAGCACTTCAAGCTGGTCGAAGTGCTGTCCACCCACGCCTGAGCCGGTCAAGGAGAATCCAGCATGCTTCAACAGGAATCCTATCTGCTGGCAGCCGACAACAGCGGCGCCAAGCTCATGCAGGTCATCCAGGTCAAGGGTGCGACCTACCGTCGCTACGCCAACGTCGGCGACCTGATCAAGGTCACGATCAAGGACGCCATTCCGCGCGGCAAGGTCAAGAAGGGTGAAGTGCACGATGCCGTCGTGGTGCGCACCCGTCACCCGGTGCGTCGTCCCGACGGCTCGGCCATCCGCTTCGACACCAACGCCGCGGTATTGCTGACCAGCAAGATGGAGCCCATCGGCACCCGCATCTTCGGGCCCGTGACGCGCGAGCTGCGCGAGCGGTTCATGAAGATCGTGTCGCTGGCACCAGAAGTCATCTGAGGTAGATCGGGCATGAACAAGATTCGCAAGGGCGACGACGTGATCGTCACCACCGGCCGCGACAAGGGTCGCCGCGGGACGGTGACCGCGGTGCGCGCCGACGGCAAGCTGCTGGTCGAGGGCATCAACGTCGTCAAGAAGCACCAGAAGGGCAACCCCCAGGGCGGGGTCGCAGGCGGCATCGTCGAGAAGGAAATGCCGATCCAGGTTTCCAACGTGATGCTGTGGAACGTCAAGGCTTCAAAGGGAGACCGCGTGGGTTTCCGCTTCGAGGGCGAAGGCGAAAAGCGCCGCAAGGTGCGTTACTTCAAGTCCAACCAGGAACTGGTGGACGGCTGAGACGGGCGAACGTGATGGCTACTCTCCAAACAGAATTCCGCGACAAGATTGCGCCCGCGCTGCAGGCCAAGCTGGGTTGCAACGCGATGGCAGTCCCCCGCCTGCAGAAGATCACGCTCAACATGGGCGTGGGCGAGGCGACGGCCGACAAGAAGGTGATCGAGCACGCGGTGGCAGACATGATCGCCATCGCCGGCCAGAAGCCCATCGTCACCAAGACCCGCATGTCGATCGCCACGTTCAAGGTGCGCGAGAACTACCCGGTCGGCGTGAAGGTCACGTTGCGCCGCGAGCGCATGTACGAATTCCTGGAGCGCCTGATCGCCGTTGCGCTGCCCCGCATCCGCGACTTCCGCGGCATTTCGGCGCGTGGCTTCGACGGTCGCGGCAACTTCAACTTCGGCATCACCGAACAGATCATCTTCCCCGAGATCGAGTACGAAAAGATCGACGCGCTCCGGGGCATGAACATCACCTTCACCACCACGGCGAAGACGGACGATGAAGGTCGGGCGCTGCTCGATGCCTTCAGCTTCCCCTTCCGCAAGTAAGCAGGCGCTCCGATGGCAAAACGCAATATGAAAGAGCGCGAAAAGAAGCGCGCTCAGCTGGTCGCTAAGTTTGAAGCCAAGCGTGAGAAGCTGCGCGTGGTGCTCAAGGACCCGGATGCTTCTTACGAGGACAAGACCGCAGCCTCGGTGAGCCTGCAGAAACTGCCCCGTGACGGCAGCTACACCCGTCAGCGCGCGCGCTGCGCGGTCACCGGCCGCAGCCGCGGTGTGTACCGCAAGTTCGGCCTGTCGCGCCACAAGCTGCGCGAAGCCGCCATGCGCGGTGAAGTGCCGGGCCTCAAGAAAGCGAGCTGGTAAGACCCATGTCAATGACCGATCCCATCGCCGATTTCCTGACGCGCCTGCGCAACGGCCAGTCGGCTCGCAAGAAGTCCATCAAGACGCCGTCGTCCACGCTCAAGGAGGCGATTGCCAACGTGCTGCAGGACGAGGGCTACATCCTCGGCTTCGACGTGGCGTCCGAAGGCAACAAGAAGACCATGACCGTGGCGCTGAAGTATTTTGAAGGCAAGCCGGTCATCGAGAAGATCGACCGGGTCAGCACACCGTCGCTGCGCGTGTACAAGGCCAAGGACGAGCTGCCCAAGGTCCTCGGTGGCCTGGGCATTGCCATCATCTCGACCGCCGGTGGCGTGGTCAGCGATCGCAAGGCACGCGCCGCGGGCCAGGGCGGCGAAGTCATCTGCCTCGTCAGCTAAGGAAACGCAAGCCATGTCCCGCGTAGCAAAAATGCCGGTCGTCATTCCGGCCGGAGTGCAGATCACCTCTGCCAATGGAACGGTCACCGTGAAGGGCGCCAAGGCTTCGCTGAAGTTTGCGCTGCCCACGTCGGTTGCCGTGGAAGTGAACGGTGGCGTGCTGAACGTGTCCGAGGCGTCGGTGAAGAACAGCGCCATGCAGTCCGGAACGGTGCGTGCCCTGATCAACAACATGGTGGTCGGCGTCACCGCCGGCTACCAGAAGAAGCTGAACCTGGTGGGCGTCGGATATCGCGCTGCTTCCACCGGCAAGGTCGTGAATCTTTCGCTCGGGTTTTCGCACCCGGTGGCCTACCCGATCCCGGAGGGCATCACGGTGGACACGCCGACCCAGACGGAGATCGTGGTCAAGGGCGCCGACAAGAAGATGGTCGGGCAGGTGGCGGCGGACATCCGAAGCTATCGTCCGCCCGAGCCCTACAAGGGCAAGGGCGTGCGCTATTCCGACGAGCGCGTCGAGCTCAAGGAAGCCAAGAAGAAGTAACCCGGTTTCGCCATCCCCTCCGCGTGGGCTGGGGAGCGAAGCAGCAAGCTACGAATACAGGACATCGCGGTATGAAAGACAAGAGAGCTTCCCGGTTGCGTCGTGCCAAGCGCACGCGGTTCCACATCCGGGACCTGGGTGCGCACCGGCTCACGGTGTATCGCACGCCGCAGCACATCTATGCGCAGATCATCGCGCCGGATGCGGCGCACACGCTGGTGGCCGCGTCCACGGTGGAGAAGTCCGTCGCCGAAGGCCTGAAGGCCACCGGCAACGTCGAAGCCGCCAAGAAGGTCGGCGCTGCGATTGCAGAGCGAGCCAAGGCCGCCGGCATCACCAAGGTCGCTTTCGACCGCTCGGGATTCAAGTACCACGGCCGCGTTCAGGCGCTGGCGGATGCCGCGCGCGAAGCCGGCCTGGAGTTTTAAGACATGGCGTCCAATCACAACCAGCAGTACGACGATTCCCAGTCCGGCGGCGACCTGAAGGAAAAGCTGGTCACGGTCAACCGCGTCAGCAAGACGGTCAAGGGCGGCAAGCAGTTCGCCTTCACCGCGCTGACGGTGGTCGGTGACGGCTCGGGTCGCGTGGGCTTTGGCTACGGCAAGGCGCGCGAGGTGCCGCAGGCCATCTCCAAGGCCATGGAGCAGGCGCGCAAGAACATGATCAGCGTGCCGCTGCGCGGCCTGACCCTGCAGCACGAGATCTGGGGCCAGCACGGTGCGACGCAGGTGTTCATGCGCCCGGCTTCCGACGGTACCGGCGTCATCGCCGGTGGTGCCATGCGCGCGGTGTTCGAGGTGGCGGGCGTGCAGAACGTGCTGGCCAAGTCGTTTGGCTCGCGCAACCCCATCAACATGGTGCGGGCCACGCTGGACGCGCTGAAGAAAATGAACATGCCTTCCGAGATTGCCGCCAAGCGTGGCAAGACCCTGGAAGAGATCCTCGCTTAAGGGCCCTGTCATGACGACGAAGCAGATCAAGGTCACGCTGGTCAAGAGCACCTTCGGGCGCCTGGAAAAGCACAAGGCCTGCGTGCGCGGCCTTGGCCTGGGCAAGATGCATTCGAGCTACACGCTGACCGCCACGCCGGAAGTGCTGGGCATGGTCAACAAGGTTGCCTACATGCTGAAGGTTGAAGAACTGTCGTGAGCGAATCGAACATGAAACTCAACACCATCAAGCCTGCCGAGGGCGCCAAGACCGAGCGCGTGCGCGTCGGCCGTGGCATCGGTTCGGGCATGGGCAAGACCTGCGGCCGTGGCCACAAGGGCCAGCGCGCGCGCAAGGGCGGTCGCGGCAAGAAGGGCTTCGAAGGCGGACAGATGCCGATCCAGCGTCGCCTGCCCAAGCGCGGCTTCAATTCCCCGCTGGTTGGGCTGACGGCGGAAGTTCGCCTGTCGGATCTGCAGAAGATGAAGGCCACGGGCGAAATCGATATCGCGGTCCTCAAGGCCGAAGGGTTCGTGCCGATGGGTGCGGAGATCGTGAAGGTCATCAAGACGGGTTCGATCTCCAGGGCCGTGAGCCTCAAGGGCCTCAAGGTGACCGATGGTGCGCGCGAGGCCCTGACGGCCGCCGGCGGGACCATCGCAGAGTAAGCGGTCGCAACGATCCTCATGGCCAAAGCGCCTGCAACTGGAATGGTGCCGGACCTCTCGAAGATCGGAGAGGTGCGTGGGCGCCTGCTGTTCCTGCTCGGCGCCATTGTGGTGTTTCGCATCGGCAGCTTCATCCCGGTTCCCGGTATCGACCCGGCCCAGCTCGCGGCGCTGTTCGATCAGACCCGCGGCTCGATCCTGGACATGTTCAACATGTTCTCGGGCGGTGCGCTCGAGCGCTTGTCCATCATGGCGCTGGGTGTGATGCCCTATATCTCCGCGTCGATCATCGTGCAGCTGATGGCAGCGGCGGTACCTCAGTTCAAGGAGCTGAAGAAGGAAGGCGAAGCCGGCCGGCGGACACTCACCAAATACACGCGCTACGGCACCTTGGGCCTCGCTATCGTCCAGGCGATCGGAGCCGCGACCGCGCTGCAGAAAAGCGGCGTTGCGGTCTCGCCGGGTTTCGGGTTCGTTTTCACCGCGACGGTTTCGCTGGTGACCGGCACGATGTTCCTGATGTGGCTGGGTGAGCAGATCACGGAACGCGGTATCGGGAACGGAATGTCGATGATCATTTTCGCCGGCATCGTCGCGGGGCTGCCGCCAGCGATGGCGTCGACGGCCCAGCTGGTTGGGGAGGGCTCGCTGAATCCGGCTGTGGTCATCCTCATCGTCATCCTCACCGCTGCGGTCACTTACGCCGTGGTCTACGTCGAGAGGGCGCAAAGACGAATTCCGATTCATCACGCTCGGCGCCAGCAAGGGCGAAAAACTTTTGCCGCGCAGACTCAGCACCTGCCGCTCAAGCTGAACATGTCCGGCGTGATTCCGCCAATCTTCGCGTCGTCCATCATCCTGTTTCCGGCGACCTTGGCGAAGCTCTTCGGTGCCGAAGAAGGCGGTGGATTTGTGCAGCAGCTGTCCAATGCGCTTTCTCCGGGCCAGGCTCTGCACGGGTTCCTGTACGCCGGCATGATCATCTTTTTCTGCTTCTTCTACACTGCGCTGGTGTTCGATTCACGGGAAACGGCCGAAAACCTGAAGAAATCCGGAGCATTCATTCCGGGCGTCCGTCCTGGCGCAATGACCGCTAAGTACATCGATCAGGTGTTGACCCGGCTCACGGTTGCGGGTGCGGCCTACATCACCATCATCTGTCTGATGCCCGAGTTCATGATCGCGTATGTGAACGTGCCATTTGCGTTTGGCGGTACGTCCCTGCTGATTACCGTTGTCGTCATCATGGATTTCATGGCGCAGTTGCAGGCTCACCTGATGTCCCACCAGTACGACGGCTTGTTGAAGAAGGCGAACCTGAAGGGCTTGGGCGGGGCGGGTGATGGGAGCAAGCCGGATGGTTCGCGGTTGAAGGCGCTCGGCTCTAGCAAGGCCACAACGCGTTAGTCGATCCGTTTTCTTTTTTGCAGTTCGAGGTTTCAATGAAAGTCCGTACGTCCGTCAAGAAGATCTGCCGCAACTGCAAGATCGTTCGCCGCCAGGGAGTGGTTCGCGTGATCTGCTCCGACTTGCGTCACAAGCAGCGGCAGGGCTGATTCGCTCAGCCTGAATTTGCTCGGCACCCGCCGAATCCGTACAATCCGCGCCCTTTTTAGCGCGCACCAGATTCTGGAGTCCCCCGCGTCATGGCACGTATCGCCGGCGTCAATATCCCTGACAAGAAGCACACCGTTATCGCGATCCAGTCGATATACGGAATTGGAGCGACGCGCGCGAAAGCGATTTGCGCAAGCGCCAAGCTCGACCCGACGGTGCAGGTTCGCAACCTCACTGAGGGGCAGCTTGACGCATTGCGAGCGGAAATCGCAAAGATCACCGTCGAGGGTGACCTTCGGCGCGAAGTTTCGATGAGCAT
This sequence comes from Panacagrimonas sp., assembly GCA_052386745.1. GTDB lineage: Bacteria > Pseudomonadota > Gammaproteobacteria > Nevskiales > Nevskiaceae > Panacagrimonas. The sequence continues at coordinate 78,440 of JBQTJW010000006.1, forward strand.
CAAGCGGCTGATGGATCTGGGCTGCTATCGCGGCCAGAGACATCGTCGCGGGCTGCCGGTGCGCGGGCAACGGACCCGAACCAACGCACGCACCCGCAAGGGGCCTCGCCGTGCCATCAAGAAGTAATCCAGAACGCAGAGACGCATAAGACATGGCAACCGCCTCAAGCTCCGCAAGTAAGCCGCGCGCCAAGCGCGTCAAGAAGAACGTGACGGATGCCGTCGTACACGTGCACGCCTCGTTCAACAACACCATCGTGCTGATCACCGATCGTCAGGGCAATGCGATTTCCTGGTCGACTGCCGGTGCGGCGGGATTCAAGGGCTCGCGCAAGTCGACTCCGTTTGCTGCACAGGTTGCGGCCGACAAGGCCGCCCAAGCCGCTGCCGAGCACGGCGTGAAGAACGTGGAGGTGCGGATCAAGGGGCCTGGGCCGGGGCGCGAGTCCGCCGTGCGCGCGCTCAACGCTGCCGGTTTCAAGATTGCCAACATCACCGACGTGACGCCGATTCCGCATAACGGCTGCCGTCCGCCCAAGCGTCGCCGCGTTTAAAGATTGGAATCCAGATAATGGCTCGTTACATCGGTCCGAAGTGCAAGTTGTCCCGTCGTGCTGGCGCGGACTTGCTGCTCAAGTCTCGTGGTCGTTCTCTTGAAACAAAATGCAAGCTCGATACTCCCCCCGGTCAGCACGGAGCAAGGAAGCCCCGACCAACTGAGTACGGCACGCAGCTTCGCGAAAAGCAGAAGCTCAAGCAGATGTACGGGATTCTTGAGCGTCAGTTCCGTAATTACTACCTCAAGGCCTCCGGCCAGAAAGGTGCAACCGGCCTGAACCTCTTGCTGCTGCTCGAAGGTCGTCTGGATAATGTCGTGTACCGCATGGGCTTCGGTCGGACTCGTTCGGAGGCCCGTCAGCTCGTGGGGCACAAGGCGATCTTGGTCAATGGCAAATCGGTCAACATTCCGTCCTACCAGGTTGCGGAAGGTGATGCTATCGAAATCCGCGAGAAATCACGCGGTCAGGGGCGTATTGCGGAATCGCTTTCGATCGCTTCACAGATTGGGTTTCCGGATTGGCTGGAGATCGACGAGAAGGGCTTGAAAGGTACGTTCAAATCCAAGCCCAGCCGCGAACAGATACTTCCGGATATCAACGAGAACCTGGTCGTCGAGTTGTATTCCAAGTAAGGCCTGAACCCAGTGCTGCCCCTGCTCCGGGGCGGCCCTGGAGAGTCAACATTCCGTGTTTTTGGCTGCGGCCAGAACCAAAGAGGTATTCATGCAAGGTTTCGTTTCCGAGTTGCTCAAGCCGCGAGAGATCAAGGTCGAAGTCGTTTCGCAGCATCACGCGCGCGTTTCGATGGAGCCGCTCGAACGCGGGTTCGGGCACACCTTGGGTAATGCGCTCCGTCGGATCCTGTTGTCCTCGGTTCCAGGGGCCGCTGTCACGGAAGTGCAGATTGATGGCGTGGTGCACGAGTACAGTGCGATCGAAGGCGTGCAGGAAGATGTGATCGATATCCTGCTCAACATCAAAAATATTGCGATCCGCATGCATGCGCGCGAAGAAGCGACACTGCGAATCGAAAAATCAGGCTCGGGCCCCGTTACTGCCGCCGATATTTTGTTGGATCACGACGTCGAGATTGTCAACCCCGAACTGGTTCTTGCTCATCTGACTGGCGGGAAATTGAAAGCCTCTTTGAAGGTGACTCGTGGGCGGGGCTATCAGCCCGTTGCCGCCATGATGGGAGAGAATGAGTCGAGCGTAGTGGGACTGCTTCGGCTTGAGGCATCGTACAGCCCGGTTCGACGCGTGAGCTATAGCGTCGAGCGCGCTCGTGTTGAGCAGCGAACCGACCTCGATCGCCTGATCCTGGAAGTGGACACCAACGGTGGCATCGACCCTGCCGAAGCGGTCCGCCAGGCCGCGCGAATTCTGCATAGCCAGCTCGCCGTGTTCGTTGACCTAGATGCTGAAGTGGCTGGGGCAGGCACCGCTGGCGTCATCGGAAAAGTACCGAGCGGCTCGCTCGCCCCGATCCTGTTCCGGCCAATTGATGAGCTTGAACTCACAGTGCGATCAGCAAACTGCCTCAAGGCAGAGAGTGTTTATTACATCGGCGAGCTCGTTCAGCGCACCGAGAATGAACTGATGAAAACTCCGAATCTCGGGAAGAAGTCACTAAACGAAATCAAGGAAGCGCTGAAAGCGCATGACCTCGAACTCGGAATGCGATTGGATAACTGGTCGGCGCCCAAGGCGTCCGCCGCCTGATTATTTAGAAAGATCTAGGAAACACCACCATGCGTCATGGAAATGCCGGCCGAGCGTTTGGCCGCACCGGTAGCCACCGTAAGGCCACGATGCAGGCCGTTACAGTGGCGCTCTTCAAGCACGAGTTGATCCGTACTACCGTACCCAAGGCAAAGGAGCTACGCCGTATTGCAGAGCCCCTGATCACGCGCGCCAAGGAAGACAGCGTTCACAACCGTCGTATCGCCTTTGCCCGTTTGCGGGATCGGGATGTGGTTCAAAAGCTGTTCAAGGACATCGGCCCGCGCAACGCCGCGCGCCCTGGTGGGTATCTGCGTATTTTGCGTTGCGGTTTCCGTGCGGGCGACAATGCTCCGATGGCCTACGTTGAGTTGGTCGACCGCTCCGTCGTCGCTGCTACGGAAGGAGCAGTCACTGCTTAGCGATCTTCGCGTAATCAATGTCATCACCGCGGTTCAGCTTATTTCCAGCAAGCGGTGATGATGGACGATTCTGAACGCTGCGAACTCTCTTCCCGGCGGTGGATTTGGGCTCGGTGAGCGAGTGCGGGCAGAAATGGGCCAGGGCATGTCTATCGAGCCAGGCTCGGAAGTGCTCGACCGGATTCAGATCGGGCGAGTACGCCTGCAGCACATCCATCTGGATGGCACCTGGGGTGCTCTCCAGGAAGCCGCGCACGATCCGGCTCTTGTATTGGGCCGCCCCGTCCCAGACGGTCAGCAGCTGCGGCTGAGTGGGGCGTTCAGGGCTTTGAGAAACTCGACGATCTGCGCGCTCTTGATGGCGCCGTCGTACGTAACCGGCCAGCAAATCATCTTGAGTGGGTATGGATTGCTGAGGAGCATCGTGTCCACGGTGAACTGAGGTGGACGCATGGACACGATCGAAGGGCCTGGTTGCGTGGGACCGAGGACGCGGCGGCACGGCGCTGATTTCAGGGCGGAAGTGATTGAAGCATGCCGTCACCCTGGCGTTTCGATTGCAGCGGTAGCTCTGGATCACCGGCTCAACGTAACCGTCCGCTGACTACCGTTCCTGCAGTGTGACGTTCCCGGGCAGCAGCTCATCGATCCGGTTTATCGGATGCTGGGCAATGCGCCCAAGGACATCCCGTAGATAAGCTTCGGGGTCGAGCCCA
>JBQTJW010000007.1:0-226142 GCA_052386745.1 Panacagrimonas sp.
GAAACCGTGGACCCGGAGCACCCTGCATGAGGCTACTGGCGGGCGATATTGGCGGCACCAAAACGCTGCTCGCGCTGGCCGAGCCCCAGCGCACCGGCCTGCGCTGGCTGCGCAGCGCGCACTACTCCAGCGCCGACTACCCGGACCTGGAAAGCCTGCTGCGGGAGTTTCTGGGGCCGGACGATGCTCCGGCGCGCGCCTGCCTGGCAGTGGCCGGCCCTATCGAGTCCAGCCCGGGCGGTACGCGCGCGCGCATCACCAACCTGCCCTGGACGCTGGATGCCGGCGCGCTGGGCCACGCCATCGGTGCGCCGGTGCAGCTCATCAATGACTTTGTCGGCGTGGCGCATGGCATCGCGCACCTGCCGGCGGAGGCTTTAGCCACCCTGCAAACCGGTGTGGCGGAAAGCGCAGGCATGCGCGCCGTACTGGGCGCCGGAACCGGCCTTGGCATGGCCATGCTGGCGCCGGAGAACGCCGGGTGGCGCGTGCTGCCTTCGGAAGGCGGGCATGTGGACTTCGCCCCCCAGGGCGCGCTGCAGGAAGGCTTCGCCGGCTGGCTGCGTGGCCAGCACCCGCATCTGTCGGTGGAACGGGTGCTGTCCGGTCCCGGCATCGAGGCGCTGTATGCCTACCTGACGGCGCTGCGACCGGAGCTGGGCGCGCCGATCGCGCCGGCCGGGGCGCCGGAAATCAGCGCCGCCGCAGCGCGCGGTGATGCCCGCGCGCTGCTGGCGCTGGACGAATTCACCCGCATCTACGGCGCGCAGGCGGGCAATCTGGCCTTGCTTGCCCTGCCCTTTGGGGGCTTGTACCTGGCCGGCGGCATCGCGCCGGCGCATGCCGGGCGGCTTCGCAGCGGGCCGTTCATGGAAGCATTTCTCGCCAAGGGACGGTTTCGCGGGCTGCTCGCGCGCGTGCCGGTGCACATCATTCTGGACCCGCAGGTCGGCCTGCTGGGCGCCGCCATGCTGGCGGCGGCGCCTGCGATTCGCCGCCCCTAAGCACATCACCCGGGCGCCGGGCGCGCTTTCGCCGCATTGCGCTGTGGGTTGGGGGCGAGCGCCCTGCGTGGTGAACCTCTCGCGCCTCCGTTACTCGAATCCGTACACCCCGCGCACAGCCAGCGCTGGGTGTGTCGCCGCCGTGGCGCATTGCGCCCCGGTCATAAAAAACCTGCGTCGCCCATCGGAGACCGTACATGAGCCCAAAAAGTACCCTTGCCGCCCCAAAACGCGCCCGTCGTCGCCTGGGTGACCAGAACCCGGAAGTCGGTCACGGCGGCGAGGTGCACCAGACCGCCGGTGGCGACGTGCCCACGCTCACCACCCAGCAGGGCGTCCCCGTTTCCGACGATCAGAACTCGCTGCGCATCGGCGCGCGCGGCCCGACGCTGATCGAGGACTTCCACTTCCGCGAAAAAATCTTCCACTTCGACCACGAGCGCATTCCCGAGCGCGTGGTGCACGCACGCGGTTTTGGCGCGCACGGCTATTTCGAAAACAACGAATGTCTGGCCGACGTCACCCGCGCCGACCTGTTCCAGCGCCCGGGCGAAAAGACGCCGGTGTTCGTGCGCTTTTCCACCGTGGCCGGCAGCAAGGGTTCGGCGGACCTGGCGCGCGACGTGCGCGGCTTTGCCGTGAAGCTGTACACGAAGGAAGGCAACTGGGATCTGGTGGGCAACAACGTCCCGGTGTTTTTCATCCAGGACGCCATCAAGTTCCCGGACCTGATCCACGCGGTCAAACCCGAGCCGGACACGGGCATTCCGCAGGCCGCGTCCGCGCATGACACGTTCTGGGATTTCGTCTCGCTCACGCCCGAAACCACGCACATGCTGATGTGGGTGATGTCGGACCGCGCGCTGCCGCGATCGCTGAGCACCATGGAAGGCTTCGGCGTGCATACTTTCCGGCTGGTGAACGCGGCGGGCGAGGCGCAGCTGGTCAAGTTCCACTGGAAGCCCAAGGCCGGCACGCACAGCCTGCTGTGGGAAGAGGCCGTGCAGATGTCCGGCGCCGATTCCGATTTCCACCGCCGAGACCTGTGGACGCTGATCGAGAACGGCCACTTCCCCGAGTGGGAGCTGGGCCTGCAGGTGTTCAGCGAAAAGGACGCGCAGCAATGGCCGTTCGACGTGCTGGACGCCACCAAGCTGGTGCCCGAGGAATGGGTGCCGGTGCAGATCGTCGGCCGCATGGTGCTGGATCGTAATCCCGACAACTTTTTCGCCGAGACCGAGCAGGTGGCCTTCAGTCCCGGCCATCTCGTGCCGGGTATCGACGTCAGCGAGGACCCGCTGCTCCAGGGCCGCATCTTCTCGTACCAGGACACGCAGCTGTCGCGCCTTGGCAGCCCGAACTTCCACGAGCTGCCGATCAACCGCGCGCAGTGCCCGGTCAACAGCAACCAGCGCGACGGGCACATGCGCGTGACCATCGACCGCGGCCAGACCGCGTACCAGCCGAACCGCGTCGGAGGGGGCTGCCCGTTCCCCAGCAAGAGCGGCTTCGTCACGTTTCCCGCCCCGGTGTCGGGCACCAAGCTGCGCAAGCGCGCCGAAAGCTTTGCCGACCATTTCTCGCAGGCGCGGCTGTTCTACAGCAGCCAGTCGCCGGTGGAGCAGCGCCACATCATCGCGGCCTTCCAGTTCGAACTGGCCAAGTGCAGGCTGCCCGAGGTGCGCGAGCGCGTGGTCGGCAACCTGGCGCAGGTGGACGCTTCGCTCGCTCAGGCCGTGAGCGCGGCGCTGAACATTGCGCCGCCTGAAGCACCTGCAACGCAGCCCGACGCCGACGCCGGCACCTCGCCGCTGCTGAGCCTGTTCGCGCGGCCCGGCGCCACCGGCATCCAGGGCATGAACATCGCGGTGCTGGTGGGCGAGTCGGTGGACGATGGCCAGGTGAAAGCCGCGAAGAAAATGCTCGAAGCCGAGGGCGCGACCGTCAAGACGCTGGCCGCGACCCTGGCGCCGGTCCAGGGGCAGGGCGGTAGCGTGGCGGTGGATCACACCTACGCCACCATGCCCTCGGTGGTGTTCGACGCGGTCTTCGTTCCGGGGCGCAAGACCTGGGCGGTGGGTTCTGCGGGCTACCGCCGCGAGGTGGAGTTCGTGCGCGGCACCTTCGAGTTCCTGAAGACCATCATCTTCTGCAAGGACGCCAAGGCGCTGATTGACGCCGCCCAGGTGGATGCCAAGGCGCAGGGCGTTCTGCACGTGCCGCAGGACGCGCAGCAATGGGCCAGCGCGGTCCGCACGCTGGCGCGGCGCAAGCACTACGAGCGGGAAGCGAACGCAGCGGACTGAGAAGGCGGAAGCAGGGTCCGGCGGTGAGCGGGCGGTTCGAACGCCATGCACCGTCCCTGTTCCACGCAGAGACCTCGGATGCATCGGGACCACGCCCTGCGGCATCATCCTGCCGGGCGGATACTTGATCCCCCCACACGACGAGCTAAGGAGAAATCGAGATGGCAAGTGCGAAGGTGCTGGTTCTGTATTACTCGAGCTACGGCCACATGGAAACCATGGCCAATGCGATTGCCGATGGGGCGCGCGAAGCGGGAGCCACCGTGGAAATCCGGCGCGTTCCGGAGACGGTACCGGAGGAGGTGGCGCGCAAGGGTGGATTCAAGCTCGATCAGAAAGCGGCCATCGCCAGGGTGGAGGAGCTGCCGGGATTCGACGCCATCGTGGTGGGGTCGCCCACGCGTTACGGGCGCCTCTGTTCGCAGATGGCGGCCTTCCTCGACCAGACCGGCGGGCTCTGGGCGTCCGGTGCGCTGGTGGGGAAAGTGGGTTCGGTGTTCACGTCCACCGCCACCCAGCACGGCGGCCAGGAAACCACGCTGATCGGCCTGATAACCAACCTGCTGCACCTGGGCATGGCCATCGTGGGGCTTCCCTACTCTTTCCAGGGTCAGATGACGCTGGCGGAAATCAGCGGCGGCTCGCCTTACGGCGCAACGACCATTGCCGGTGGCAGGGGTGAACGCTCGCCCAGCGCGAACGAACTCGATGCCGCGCGTTTCCAGGGGCGCGTCGTCGCCCAGTTTGCCGCGAAGACAATCGGCGGCTGAAGACGCGAGGGCCTGACCCCTGTCGCGCTCCGCAGGCATGACGGACAGAGTCTCTGGAATCGGCCGCCGGGTGGGGCCGAAATGTGCCGTGCCGCTGTTGGTGGCGGCACTCTGCCCATTGGCCGGCTGCGCGTCCTTTGGCAGCCAGAAGCTCCAGAGCGACCCGGTGGAGTACGCCCGGGCGCTCAACGTGGCGCAGAAGCGCGAGACACTGATGAACATCGTCAGCATGCGCTTTGCCGATCCTCCCGCCTTCCTGTCGGTGTCGCAGATCATTGCCGGGTACTCGTTCGACGGCTCTGCCTCGAGCTTCTTCAACTGGGCCACGGGCAACTCGCAGTTCACCGGGCAGGTGGGCGGAAATCTTTCGTACTCGAACCGCCCCACGTTCACCTTCACGCCCACCACCGGCGAGGCGCTGGCGCAGTCCTACATCCGCCCCATGTCGCCTGCCCTGATCCTGCCGCTGGCACAGAGCGGCATTCCCATCGACCTGCTGCTGCGCATCGTGGCGCAGTCCGTCGGGGACCACCAGAACAGTGCGGCGCTGTCCGGACCGCTCAGCGCCGGAAATCCGGGATTCTTCGAGCTGCTGCACGCGCTGCGCCTGCTGCAGCTCAAGGGCGCCATCCAGATCCGCTATGTCACCGATGCCACCGGCGGGCGCGTCCACCTGGCCGTGAATCCGCGGTCGGTCGCCGATCCGGTGGTGACCATCAATGCCGCCAAGGTCCGGTCGCTGCTCGGGATTTCACCCGAGGTGAACGAGGTCGAGATCGTCTACGGCCACGTCAATCCGGACGGCCGTACGGTGGGCATGACCACGCGCTCGGTGCTCGGCATACTCACCGAGCTGGGCGCGCAGATCGAAGTGCCGGAGGACGACGTTGCCAACGGCGCCACCCTGTCCACGGTGCGCGTGATCGGGGGTGAGACGCGGCCGACGATCATCGTTCACGTGGGCACGCCAGCTCCTGCAGACGCCTACGCGCAGGTCCTGTACGGGGACACGCAGTACTGGATTTCCAACAACGATTTCGATTCGAAGTTTGCATTCAGCGTCGTGCAGAACCTGATCGCGCTGGCCCAGACCGCGCCATCATCCGCGGCGCCAATCGTGACGATTCCCGCGAACTGAGGCCTGGTCAGGCCGCATCGGGTCGCCTGGCGATTGGCGGCTCCGCATCGACCAACTGACGACCCGCCGACGAGTTGTTCGGGCGCAGCTTCGGTGACCCGCACGATTCGCCGCGGTAGCCAGACGAGGCCACCTGATGACGCCACCTGTGCGGTGCGTCATTTCGACCTGGATCGTCCTCGCGCCTTCGGGCGGTTCACCGGACGGCCGGCGCGGGTCTGCGCCGCACGTTTGGCGGAATCGCTCCGCGCCGCCTTCTTCTCCCTCTCGGGGGTCGTGCGTCCCGAGCCGGATCGTTCACCACCCCCGCTCTGCTCGTTGACGGTGGCCCAGGCGCGGGCCTCCGCTTCCTTTTCCGGGACTCCCTTGCGCTCGTAGCTCTCCTCGATGTGCCCGGCCTTGCGCTTCTGGGCGGCGGTGTAGGCCGACTTGTCTCCTCGCGGCATGACGAATTCCTCGCTTCCGGATGTACCCATTTAGCAGCAAACCGGGTGCCCGACGGCGCGGGCGCACCACCCGCAACGCCCCCCACGCGGACGAGAGCCGCGAACCGCAGATGCGACGCTTTCCGGCGCAAGGGAATTCCGGTCGACGGCAATGCGACCGTTGGCCGGTCCGATGGCACCGGTGAAATCGGGCGATTCGGGCTCGTCGGTCCTTGCGTGCCGCTTGTCTTGCGCCAGCTGAGGCATGAGTCCGGAGGGCTCAAGGTGGCGCATCGCCGTTGCGCGGCGGCGACTTCGCAAACCCCCAATTCAGGAGAACATTCATGCTGCAGAAATCGTTGATGGCGCTGGCGCTCGCTGGCTGTGTGGTGGCCGCTGGCTGCGGTGGAGGAGGAGGCAGTTCGGGCGGCGGAGGGTCCGGAGCCACCGAGGACCGGAACACCGTCTCGGGCCCACTGGACGCGGTACAGGAACCCATTTCGATGACCGTCATCGCCCCGCTCGCGGATGCGGTGGCCGGCACGCCGCTGGAAGGTGTTCTCCAGTGCGTTGACCAGGTCGTGGTGGGCGATGTCCTGGATGCAGTGGATGCGCTCGCATCGAGCGTCGACCCGACGGCGGTCGCCAATCCCGTCATGCTTGCCGCAAATCTTCAGGCCGAAGTCACGAATCTCGTGGCGGATCTGCAGGGCCTGATCTTCTCGCTAGCCGGCACCAGCGGTTGCAGCGCGGATGCAGTGCCGCAGCCCGGTAACGGTCTGAACCCCCTCGACGGCACGACGCTGGCGGCTCTGGGCGCCCTGCTTCCGCAGCTCGCGGGGCTTCAGGGCCAGCTGGGTGCCGGTGCACTGTCGCTCACCGAACTCACAACCATCGTCGATCAGCTGACGTCGTTGTTCTCCGGCGCGCTGCCGGTGGGCGTTGGCGGTGACCTCCCGATCGCCGGCCCTGCCCTGGAACTCGTGGGAAGCTCGCTCGAAAACCTGCTGGCGGCTCTTACCGCCGGAGTGGGCGGCGATCCCACCACGATCATCGCGGCCATCACCTCGACGGTGCAGGGCATTCTCGATGGTGTGCTGACCGACCTGGTGCCGCTGAACCTGATCGAAGGCACCTCCGGTGACCCCGGTGCCGTCACCGGCGACATCCAGAGCCTCATCACCCAGCTGACCGGCGTACTGGGCGGCGCGGGCGGCCTTGGCGATGTGGGGAACATCGGTCTGGAAAACCTGCTGAGCGGTGAGGTGGGCAACCTGCTCGATCCGTTCAACCTGCTGCTGACGCCGGTCCTGGGCGCCATCACCAATCTGGGCGGGATTCCTGGAGTGGGCAGCCCCACCAGCACCCCGCTGGATGGCGTCCTCACCGCGCTCACCGGACTGCTGGGTACGCCGGGCGATAATCCTCTGTCCGACATCCTCGGCACGGTGCTGGGTGGAGTCGGCGGTGGTAGCGGCTCCTGCGCGCTGGAAGGCACGCCGCTGGAAGGCCTGTGCGGCATCCTGGGTGGCCTCGGCGTCTGAGCCTCTCCCGGTTTTGGAAGCAAGAACCCCGGCCAGTGATGGCCGGGGTTTTTGTTTTGGCGCGGCGGAGGAGGCTCAGGTGATGACGCTCGGCGCCCTGCGCCCCGTGATTTCGGCGATGCGCACGATCTTTTCGGCCACGTTCACCAGCGGCGCCAGCGCCTCGGTGGATTTCCAGTTCAGCGAGGATTCGTGGTTCTCGTAGCGTTCCAGGTACAGGCGCAGCGTGGCGCCGGCGGTACCGGTGCCGGACAGGCGCACCACGATGCGCGCCGCGTCGCCGAAGACGATGCGCAGGCCCTGGTTCACGGCCACCGAGCCGTCGATCTTGTCCTCGTAGCAGAACTCGTCGGCCATGCTCACCTGGTAGTCGCCGAACGAGTTGCCCTTGAGCGTGGACAGCTTGCCGGCCAGGGTCTGCATGACCTGGGTGGCGGTGGTGGCGGGCAGGTCGTCGTAGTCGTGGCGGATGTAGTAATGCCGCCCGTAGCGCTTCCAGTGCGCCTGCGCGATCTCGGCTACCGACAGGTTGGTGGCCGCCAGCACGTTGAGCCAGGCGAGCACGGCCCAGACGCCGTCCTTCTCCCGGACGTGGTTGCTGGAGGTGCCAAAACTCTCCTCGCCGCACAGCGTGATGCGGTCCGCGTCCAGCAGGTTGGCGAAGAATTTCCAGCCCGTCGGCGTCTCGTAGCAGGGGATGGACATGGCCTTGGCCACGTGGTCCAGCGCGCGGCAGGTGGGCATGGAGCGGGCCACGCCGGCGAGCCCGTGACGGTAGCCGGGCAGTTCGCGCAGGTGCGCGCACAGCATGGCGAGCGAATCTCCCGGCGAGATGAAGATGCCGCGGCCCAGGATCATGTTGCGGTCGCCGTCGCCGTCGCTGGCGGCGCCGAGGTCGGGTGCGTGGTCCGAGTACATCAGGTCCACCAGGTGCTTGGCGTAGATCAGGTTCGGGTCGGGGTGCCCGCCGCCGAAATCCTCCAGCGGGCTGGCGTTCTGGATGGAACTCAGCGGCGCGCCGAGCATCTCCACGAACAGGCGCTGCGCGTAGGGGCCGGTGACGGCGTGCATGGCGTCGAAGCGCATGGAGTGCCCGCGCTTGAACCAGTCGCGGATGCGGTCGAAGTCGAACAGCGTCTGCATCAGCGCCGCGTAGTCGTCGACGCAGTCGACCACCTCCACCTCCATCTCGCCCACGGTCTTGATGCCGCGGCGTTCCAGGTCCACGTACACGCCTTCAAGCGTCTTGTAGCGCGTGAGGTGCTTGCTGTGGGCAAAGATGCGGTCGGTGAGGCCTTCGGTGGCCTGGCCGCCGCCGGCCACGTTGTACTTGATGCCGAAGTCGCCGTCCTCGCCCGCGGGGTTGTGGCTCGCGGTCAGCACGAAGCCGCCGGCCGCCTTGCGCTGGCGGATCAGGTGCGAGGCCGCCGGCGTCGACAGCAGCCCGCCCTGGCCGACCACCACTCGGCGCACGCCGTTGGCGGCGGCCATGGCGATGGCGGTCTGGATGGCCGTGCGGTTGTGGTAGCGGCCGTCACCACCGATCACCAGCGTGCCGCCCTTGAGGCTGGGGTCCACGTCGAAAATCGACTGGAGAAAATTCTCCAGGTAGTGCGGCTGCTGGAACACCGCCACCTTCTTGCGCAGCCCGGCGGTGCCGGCCTTCTGGTCGAGGTAGGGCTTGGAAGGAATTTCGCGCAGGGCCATGGCGGTCTCCGTTCGCGACAGCGAGGGGTTCCGCATTCTTGCGCCAACGCAGCGCGGAAAATCAAGACTTGCGCGCGCAACGCGCGTTCGGGATAGTCGGTCCATGTTCGCCGACGTTGCCAATCACCTCTGTCCCTGCTGCGGCAAGCCGCGCAGCCTTGCGCACCTGATGGACCTGTACGAGCGCAACTACAAGCTGGTGCAGCGCCTGATCCCGGAACTGGACGCGCCCTTCGAAACGGCCGTGTCCCGTTCCGGCTCGGACCTGCCGCTGCACCTGTCCGTGCTGGAACGCGACCGCTACACGCTCACCCTGCGGCTGACCTACGAGTTCGTGGACGCCAGCGGCACGCGCCGCCAACCCGACATCGTGGTGCGGGCGTACCGCGACGCCGGCGTAGCCGAGGCGCTGGAGTGCAGCCACCGTCCGCCCTGGCAAGCGCAGGAAGAGGGCGATCCCAAGGCCGGCGCGTTCCTGAGCGGCCAGTGGCGGCGCAACCTCATGCTCGGCAAGTGGCTGGAATACCTGCTGGAGCATGGCCACGGCTTCGGCATGGTGCACCGCCCGCGCATCGCGGCGGCGGCATGAGGACAATACCGATGAACTTGCCGATGAACGTGCCGATGAACCTGCGCTGTGCCCTCGTCGCTGCGAGCCTGCTCGGCGCGCTGAGCCGTCCCGCCGCGGCGGGGAACGAGGCGCTGGTGGCGGAATTCAAGGCGCGCGAGGGCAAGGCCGCGACGGTGCTGCTGCAGTCGGGCGCCGAGCTCACCGGCAAGGTCGCCGGCGTGGCGGCCGACAGCGTCAAGCTCACCGAGCTGAGCGGCAAGGAGTTCTACGACGCCGTGATCGCGCTCGACCACGTGCAGGCCGTGCTGGTGCGCGCCCGCTGAGGCGTCCCGTTCCGGGCCTCCGTGCCCGCCTCGCAGGTCCCGTTTCTGCAATTTCCCCCGGCAGTCCGCACCGCCCGGCCGCTGCCGATTTCCATACCCTGAATTCCTGATGCTGACGTACGAAACCGAACGCCTCCCGCTGCGCCTTTTTGCCGAAAAGGCCTACCTCGACTACTCGATGTACGTGGTGCTGGACCGCGCGCTGCCGCACGTGGAGGACGGCCTCAAGCCGGTGCAGCGGCGCATCGTCTACGCCATGTCCGAGCTCGCGCTGGGGCCGGGCGCCAAGCACAAGAAGTCGGCGCGCACGGTGGGCGATGTCATCGGCAAGTTCCATCCGCACGGCGACAGCGCCTGCTACGAGGCCATGGTCACCATGGCCCAGCCCTTCAGCTACCGCTACCCGCTGGTGGACGGGCAGGGCAACTGGGGCAGTGCGGACGACCCCAAGTCCTTCGCCGCCATGCGCTACACGGAGTCGCGCCTGGGCCCCTACGCGCAGACGCTGCTGGCCGAGCTGGGTCAGGGCACGGTGGACTGGGCGCCGAACTTCGACGGCACCCTGGAAGAGCCGCGCCTGCTGCCGGCGCGCCTGCCCAACGTGCTGGTCAACGGCACCACCGGCATCGCGGTGGGCATGGCCACGGACATCCCGCCGCACAACATCCGCGAGCTGGTCAGGGCCTGCCTGTACCTGCTGAAGCATCCGGCGGCGACGGTGGAGAAGCTGTGCGAGTTCGTGCCCGCGCCGGACTTTCCCACCGGCTGCGAGATCGTCTCCGAACCGCACGACCTGCTGAAGATCTACCAGACCGGCAACGGCATGGTGCGCACCCGCGCGCGCTGGGAGCGCGAGACCGAGAGCGGGCACATCGTCATCACCGCGCTGCCGCACCAGGTGTCGCCCAGCCGCATCCAGGAGCAGATCGCCGAGCAGATGCGCGCCAAGAAGCTGCCGCTGGTGGAGGATCTTCGCGACGAGTCCGATCACGAGAATCCCACGCGCGTGGTGCTCATCCCGCGCTCGCTGCGGGTGGATGCCGAGAGCCTGATGGCGCACCTGTTCGCCACCACGGACCTGGAAAAGAGCGTTCGCGTCAACCTCAACATGATCGGCCTGGATGGCCGGCCGCGGGTGAAGAACCTGGCGGAGATCCTCGGCGAGTGGCTGCAATACCGTTTCCAGACCGTGACGCGGCGGCTGAACCATCGCCTGACCAAGGTCAACGACCGGCTGCACATCCTCGAAGGCCTGACGATCGCCTACCTCAACCTGGACGAGGTGATCCGCATCATCCGCTACGAGGACGAACCCAAGGCCAGCCTCATGAGCACCTTCGCGCTCAGCGACGTGCAGGCAGAGTGGATCCTGGACCTCAAGCTGCGCCACCTGCAGAAGCTGGAGGAGATGCGCATCCGCGGCGAGCAGGACGAACTGCTGGCCGAACGCGCCCGGCTGGAAGAACTGCTGGGCGACGACGAGCAGCTCAAGACCCTGATCGGCGACGAGCTCAAGGACGACGCCAAAAAGTACGGCGACGAGCGCCGCTGCCCGGTGCAGGCCAAGCCGCCGGCGCAGGCGTTTTCGTCCGAGGAAATCGTGCCGGCCGAAGCCATCACCGTGGTGCTGTCGCGGGCCGGCTGGATCCGCGCCGGCAAGGGCCACGAGATCGATCCGCTGGCGCTCGCCTACAAGTCCGGCGACGCCTACCTTGCGCACGTGCAGGGCAAGTCCAACCAGCTGCTGATCCTGCTCGATTCGCGCGGCCGCTCGTATTCGCTCAACCCGCGCGAGCTGCCGTCGGCGCGATCGCAGGGCGAGCCCATCACCACCCGGCTCGACGTGCAGGACGGCGCGCGCATCGTCGCCCTGCTGCTGGGTGACGAGAACGATCGCTACGTGCTGGGCTCCGAAGAGGGCTACGGCTTCGTGGTGCGCCTGGGCGAGCTGCAGTCCCGCCAGCGCGCGGGCAAGGCCGTCATCACCCTGGACGGGCCGCCGCTGGCCCCGTCGCGCGTGCTGGACGCGGCCAGCGACCGCTACGCCCTGGCTACCGCCGAGGGCCGCCTGCTGGCGTTCCCCATCGCGGAGCTGCCAGAGCTGTCCAAGGGCAAGGGCAACAAGCTGGTCATGCTCAAGGGCGAGGACCGCATCGTCGCCAGCGTGGTGGTGCCGGCAACGGCGGCGGTGACGCTCAGCTGCGGCAAGCGCACGCTCACGCTCAAGCCGGCCGACCTCCAGCATTACCTGGCCGCGCGTGCCAGCCGCGGCGGCCACCTGCCGCGCGGGTTCCAGACGGTGGAGCAGATGCAGGTGGCGGGCTGATCCGGCGATCGAAAACCAAGACAAGAGGCGACCGTGTTTGCAGCGCTGATGAAGTGGATGAAGGCCCGGCGGGTGCTGCCGGCCATCTCGGATACCGAGCGCCAGGCGCTGGAAGCCGGCACGGTGTGGATCGACGGGCAGTTCTTCGGCGGGCGCCCGGATTTCCGGACCATGCTCACCGGCGCGTACTCGAAGCTGTCGGACGAGGAGCAGGCGTTCCTCGATGGCCCCGTGGAACAGCTGCTGCACCTGATCAGGCCCTACGAGATCCGCCAGAGCAAGCGCGTGCCGGACGAGGTGCTGGCGTTTCTCAAACGCGAAGGCTTCATGGGCTTCCTGATTCCGAAGCAGTACGGTGGCAGGCAGTTTTCCACGCTGGCCATCAGCACCATCTTCGCCAAGATCTGGCCGGTGAGTGCGACGGTGAACATGTTCATCGTCATCCCCAATTCCCTGGGCGCGGCCGAGCTGATCCTGCACTACGGCACGCAGGCGCAGAAGGACCATTACCTGCCGCTGCTCGCGCGCGGCGAACTGCTGCCGTGCTTTGGCCTGACCGAGCCCACCGCCGGTTCGGATGCCGGCTCGATCAAGGCCGAGGGTCGCGTGTTTCGCAACGCCGCGGGCGAGCTGCGCCTGCGCCTCAATTTCAGCAAGCGCTACATCACGCTGGCGCCGGTGGCCGACCTCTGCACCATCGCCTGCCGCCTGCGCGACCCGGAGAATCTGCTGGGCAAGGGCGTGGAACCGGGCATCACCTGCGTGCTGGTTCACCGCGGCACGCCGGGCTTCCACAACGGCGACCATCACGACCCCATCGGCGACCCGTTCTACAACGGCCCGCTGTACGGCAAGGACGTGGAGGTGCCGGTGGACCACATCATCGGCGGCGCCGAACGCGCCGGCCAGGGCTGGAAGATGCTGATGGAACAGCTTGCCGGCGGACGCGCGGTGTCGCTGCCGGCGGGGGTGGTGGGGCAGTCCAAGGCGCTGGCCGTGGCGGTGGGCGCGTACTCGATCGTGCGCCAGCAGTTCGGCATTTCCATCGGCCGCATGGAGGGCGTGGAGGAAAAGGTCGGCCGCATCGCGGCGCTCACCTACCTGATGGACGCGGCGCGCGTGCACGCCTGCTCGGCGATCGATGCCGGCGAAAAGCCGCCGGTGGTCTCGGCCGTGCTCAAGGCCTACACCACGGAGATTTCCCAGAGCCTGGCCGTGGCCGGCATGGACGTGATGGCCGGCGCGGGCGTGATGCAGGGGCCCAACAACCTGCTGGGCATGGCCTACAAGTCGGCGCCGGTGGCGGTGACGGTGGAGGGCGCCAACATCCTCACGCGCACGCTGATGATCTTCGGCCAGGGCGCCACGCGCTGCCACCCCTACGCCATGAACGTGGTCAACGCGGTGGAGCGCGACGACGCCGGCCAGTTCCGCGTGCAGCTGCTGGGCTGGATTCGCCATTTCATCGCCGGCATCGTCCGCGCCGAGCTGCACTGGCTGACCCGTGGCTGGCTGGTTTCGGTGCCGGACGTGGACCCCGCCACGCGCATCTACTACCGGCGGCTGGGCTGGGCCGCGGCACGCTTCGGCGTGCTCACCGACCTGGCCCTGTTCGCCATCGGCGGCCGGCTCAAGGTGCGCGGCAAGCTCACCGGCCGCTATGCCGACGTGCTGGCCTGGCTGCTGCTGGGCTTCTGCACCTTGCGCCGTTTCGAGGCCGAGGGGCGCCGGCGCGAAGACCTGCCGCTGGTGCACTACGCGCTGCACCACGCGCTTGCGCAGGTCCAGGACGCCTTCGTCGGCATCTACCGCAATTTCGGCGGCCTCACCGGGCTGTGGATGAAGACCCTGGGGCAGTTCGAGGCGCGCCTCAACCCGGTCGGCTCGCCGCCGACCGACGCCATGAGCGCGGCCGCGGCGCGCTGCATCCAGGCGCACGACGAGCAGTTCCGCCGGCTCGCCGCCGGCACCTTCGCGCCCACCGACGAGCGCCACGGCCTGGGCCGACTGCTGCGCGCGTTCCGGCTGGTGACCCTGGCCACGCCCGCGGCGGAACGCATTGCGCGCGCGCAGAAAACGCGCTCGCTGCCGCGTGGCCTGTCGGCGGTGGACGCGGCCGAGCGCGCGGTCAATCTCCGCCTGATCACGGCCGCCGAGGCGGACCTGCTGCGGCAGGCACAGGAAGCGCGGCTGGAGGCCATCGAGGTGGATTCGTTTGCGCCCGCGGACTACTTCCTGGACCCGCCGCGAAACCAAATCGCGCCCGCCCAGTCTTGAAGACTGGGGCACAAGCCCCACGCTTACCCGGCGAAACGTCTCGCACGAGGACCCCATGAAACGCGTATTCCTGCTGGTTGCCACCAACATTGCCGTCATGGTCGTGCTGTCGATCGTGGTCTCGCTGCTGGGCGTCGATCGCTTCCTGACCCAGAACGGGCTCAACCTGGGCGCCCTGCTGGCGTTCTCGGCCATCTTCGGCTTCGGCGGCGCGTTCGTGTCGCTGGCCATGTCCAAGTGGATGGCCAAGCGTTCCACCGGCGCCGAAGTCATCACCCAGCCGCGCAACGCCGCGGAGATGTGGCTGCTCAACACCGTGCAGCGGCAGGCGCGCGCCGCCGGGATCGGCGTGCCCGAGGTGGCGATCTTCGACGCGCCCGAGCCCAACGCCTTCGCCACCGGCATGAACCGCAACGAGGCGCTGGTGGCGGTGAGCACCGGCCTGCTGCGCTCGATGAGCCAGGAGGAGGTGGAAGCGGTCCTGGGCCACGAGATCTCGCACGTGGCCAATGGCGACATGGTCACGCTCACCCTGGTGCAGGGCGTGGTGAACACCTTCGTGATGTTCCTGTCGCGCGTGGTCGGCTACGTGATCGACCGCGCCGTGTTCAAGACCGAGCGCGGCGTGGGTCCCGGCTACTACATCAGCGTGGTGGTGCTGCAGATCGTGTTCGGCATCCTGGCTACTACCATCGTCTGCTGGTTCTCGCGCCAGCGCGAATTCCGTGCCGACGCGGGCGGCGCGCACCTGGCCGGCAAGCGCAAGATGATCGCGGCGCTGGAGAAGCTCAAGGCCGGGCACGCCGCCTCGACGCTGCCGGAGCAGGTCGCCACCTTCGGCTTCATCGGCGGCGCCAAGAAATTCTTCATGACGCACCCGCCGCTGGAAGATCGCATCGCCGCGCTCAAGGCCGCGCCAACGGGCTGAGGCACGCGTCAATCAAACGCCCGGCGGACGCGGTCCCGCCGGGCTTTTTGTTGTCTGGTGCGCGGCAAGCTCAGGCCGGAGCGGCGTCGTCGAGTTCCCGCACCTCGTGGCCGCGCATGTAGTCGATGCCCAGCTGCCAGGCGCGGGCCAGGGCGGCCGCGTCGTCCAGCGGATGAAGGATGGTCGCGACCTTGCGCTGCCGCGCCAGCGCCACCAGCCGTGTCAGGCCCGCCTGCAATTCGCGGTCGTCCGGGCGCCGGGAAAACGCGGCGTCGAATTTCACGAAGTCGACGGGCAGGCGATCGAGCTGGAGCGCGCTGTCCTGCGCCAAGCCGAACGCGCTGAGGGCCAGCCGCGCGCCCATCTCGCGGAACACTCCGGCGATCTTCTGCGCCTCCCCGGGCATGTCGCGCAGCCGTGCTTCGGCAAGCTGGAGGCACAGCGCGTCGCGGCCGAACAGCTGCCCCTGGGTCAGGCTCTGCAACCACGACAGGAAGGCGTCGGCGTCGCGCAGGGTGTCGCCCGACAGCGAGACGAACAGCATGCCCGGCCGCCGCGAGCGCTTGCGCGCGGCAATGGCGCGCAGTGCGCGGCCGATCATCCAGCGGTCGATGGCGCGCATCAGCCCCGCGCGCTGGGCCGCGGGCATGAACTCGCGCGCGGGGATGATCTCGCCGCCGTCGCCCTGCAGGCGCAGGCCGAGGTCGAGGTGCGGCGCGCCCTCCTGCTCCAGCGGCGTGATGGGCCGGTAGACCAGGCGCATGCGGCCGTCGCGCAGGGCGGCGCGGAGCATCGCGGCGCTGAACCGCTCGGGCGGCTCCGGGACGGCAGGCTGGGGAACGGTTTCCGCCAGCGTCGGCGTCGGCACCGGTTCGGACGAAGGGCGAACGCGCCATTCGAGCAGCGGGCCTTCCTGCGTCGCGCTGTGCCGAAGCTGCACGTCGACCGGGATCCGTCGCCCGCCCATGCCCACCAGCGCGCAGTTCAGCAAGGCTTCGCTGCCAGCCTGTCGGGCGAGCGCCTTGAGACCATCACGCACGCGGCCCTGGTGCTCGGAGGCGACCAGATCCATCACGGGCATGCCGGTCAGCGCGCCCGCATTGTCGTAACCGAGCCGCGCGGCGAACGCGGGATTCAGCCGGGTCAGGATGCCTTCGCGAACCTGGGCCAGGGCATCGCTGGCGTCGTCGAACAGTCGAGTGAAGGCTTCAGCCTGCTCTGCGACTAGTGCACGCGCCCGGGCGAGTTGCCGGGCGTTCTGGTGCGCGAGCCTCTCGCGTGCAAACACGCGTTCCAGGTGCTTCAGGCTTTCCGCGTCGCCATCGCCCACGCGATCGCGCGCGCCGGTGGTCAGCGCCGATTCCGGCGTGCCCTCGGCGATGCGGTGCGTGAGGACGAGCACGGGCAGGTCCGGGGCAAAGCGGCGGCAGGTCTCGACCACGGCGATCACGGGCACCGACTCGGCGTGATCGGAGGCTAGCACCAGGTCGGGCGTGGTGCCTTGCAGGCGCTGTTCCAGCGCCGCGCGCTCGCGAACCCAGTCCGCGCGCACGCGGTGGCCGCAGCGGCGCAGGTGAGCTTCCACGCGCTTGGCGCTGTCCTCGGCCGGCGCCACCACCAGCAGCAGCTCGCCCGCCTCGGCGGGCGGATGCGCCGGATCGCCGTTCACCACGGGATCCAGGTCTTGGCGGGTTCTCCGGCGATTTCGCGGGCGAGCCGCGGCACGAGGTAGCCGGGCGAGCGGCCGGACAGTTCCCGCATGAGCTGGGCGGCGCGCGCTTCCATCACCTCGAAATGCGCGGCGCCCTCGACACGATCCATCAGGTGCAGGTAGTACGGCAGCACGCCGAAGTGGAACAGCCGCTCGTGCAGCGCGGCGAGCGCGTCCACCGTGTCGTTGATGCCGGCGAGCAGCACGGACTGGTTCAGCAGGGTGAGGCCGGCGGCCCGCAGTTGCCGGCACGCGGCCTCGACGCTGGCGTCCAACTCGTTGGCGTGGTTGGCGTGCAGCACCATCACCGTGTCCAGGCGCAGGCCGGCGATGAGCTTGAGCAGGCCGGCGTCGACCCGCTCCGGAAGGACGATGGGCTGGCGCGTGTGGAAGCGGATGCGCCTGAGGTGCGGAATCTGTTCGAGGCCCAGCAGCAGTTCGCCCAGGCGATCGTCGGACAGCGACAGCGGATCGCCGCCGGACAGGATGGCTTCGACGATGCTCGGGTCTGCCGCCAGCTGTTCCAGAGCCGGCCGCCAGTGACTGCGCGCCGCCAGGCTCTCGCCGTAGGGGAAGTGCCGGCGGAAGCAGTATCGGCAGTGCACCGCGCAGGCGCCGGTGGTGATGAGCAGGGCGCGGCCTTGATACTTGTGCAGCACGCCGTCACCGAGCGCGGCGTCCATGTCGCCGACCGCGTCGCGCACGAAGCCGGGCGTGGCGATGGCCTCGCGCGCGCCGGGCCAGACCTGCAGGAACAGCGGGTCGCCGGGGTCGCTCTTGCGCATGCGTTCGGCGAACCCGCGCGGCACGCGCAGCGGGAAGTCGCGCAGTCGCGCCAGGTCCAGCACGGGCAGGGCGGGGTCGAGCTGCAGGAATTCCAGCAGGTCGGCGGTTCGCGTGAAGGCCTGCCTCAGCGCGTGCTGCCAGGCGGGTGCCTGCACGCGGCGGGATTCGGCGGCGGCCGCAGGGGCCTGAGCGGGGGCCTGTCTTGGGTCGGGGCTTGCGGCTATCATTCCGCGCCCATTCTTACCCAATCTCTCCGCGATTTCCGCCGGCAGCCTGCGCCTGCGGTGCCGCCTTCACCCAGAGCGCTTTCAGCCATGGCTTCCGTCAGCACCAATGAAATGAAATCCGGCACCAAGGTGCTGGTCGATGGCGAACCGTATTCCATCGTCGACAACGAGTACCGCAAGCCCGGCAAGGGCCAGGCGACCAACACCATCAAGATCCGCAACCTGAAGAATGGGCGCGTGATCGAGCGCACGCTCAAGTCCGGCGACACCTGGGAACTGGCCGACATCGAGGAAGTGGAGATGCAGTATCTCTACAACGACGGCGAGTTCTGGCACTTCATGAACCCGGCCACGTTCGAGCAGATCCAGGCGAGCAAGGCGGCCGCCGAGGACGCGGCCAAGTGGATCAAGGGCGAGGAGACCTGCAAGATTTTGTTCTTCAACGGCCTGCCGCTGTCGGTCACGCCGCCGAACTTTGCCATTCTCACCATCACCCAGACCGACCCCGGCCTGCGCGGCGACACCAGCGGCGGCGGCGGCAAGCCGGCCACGCTGGAGACCGGCGCCGTGGTGCGCGTGCCGCTGTTCGTACAGCAGGGCGAGCTGGTGAAGTGCGACACGCGTACGGGTGAATACCTGAGCCGGGCGGGCAAGTAGTCGGGAGGCGCGAGGCATAAGGCGTGGGGGGTGTGGCGATAGACGCCTGGCGCCCTTCGGCTTCTCTGCAAACGCTCAGGGCGCGGGCGGAACTCTACGGTTCCGTCCGCGCTTTTTTTGGCGCGCGCGGCGTGCTGGAGGTGGACACGCCGGTGCTGTCGGCGCACGCCACGGTGGACCGCCACATC
This sequence comes from Panacagrimonas sp., assembly GCA_052386745.1. Classification (GTDB taxonomy): domain Bacteria; phylum Pseudomonadota; class Gammaproteobacteria; order Nevskiales; family Nevskiaceae; genus Panacagrimonas. The sequence goes on from JBQTJW010000007.1 coordinate 18,889, forward strand.
GAATCGTTTTCCGCTGGCGGCGGCTGGTTGCAGACCTCGCCCGAGTTCGCCATGAAACGCCTGCTCTGCGCCGGCAGCGGTCCGATCTTCCAGATTGCGCCCGTGTTCCGCCGCGAGGAACAGGGCCGCCACCACAATCCCGAGTTTCGGCTGCTGGAGTGGTATCGCCCGGACTGGGACCACCACCGCCTGATGGACGAGGTGCAGGTCCTGGTCGCGCAGCTGGCGGCGCTGCGCCCGGAGCCGTTCCAGCGGCTGAGCTACCGCGAGGCGTTCCAGCGCCACGCCGGCGTCGACCCGTTCGACGATCCGATCGAACAACTCCTGCAGCGGGCGCGCGAGTCCGGGTTTCATGCCGCCGTCGCGGATGGGCTGGCGGACGCGGTTCGCGACAGCGTGCTGGACGTGCTGATGTCGCTCGTCGTCGGTCCGCAGCTGGGTGTCGAGGCGCCCTGTTTCGTGTTCGATTTTCCCGCCTCGCAGGCGGCGCTGGCGCGCGTGCGGCCCGGGCCGCCGCCGGTGGCGGAGCGCTTCGAGCTGTTCTGGCGCGGCATCGAGCTGGCCAACGGCTTCCACGAACTCGCCGACGCGGACGAGCAGCAGCGGCGGTTTGAATCGGACCAGGCCTGGCGTGCCGATCAGGGCCGCGTCGTGCCACCGTTCGACCGGCACCTGATCGATGCGCTGCGGCACGGCCTGCCCGACTGCGCGGGCGTCGCGCTGGGCCTGGACCGGCTGCTGATGCTCAGGCTCGGGCTGGCGGACGTGTCCGCCACCCTGGCCTTCGATTCGCGACGCGCCTGACGCTTCGGGCGGCACCGCGCCGGTAGAATCGGCGCCATGAATCCGTATTCGCCGCGCCTTGCCCGCCTGATCGACGCACTGCGGCGCCTGCCCGGCGTCGGGCCCAAGTCGGCCCAGCGCATGGCCTTTCACCTGCTGAACCGCGATCGCGCCGCGGCCGAACAGCTGGGCGTGGCGCTGGGCGACGCCTTGCAGGGCATCGGCCGCTGCAAGACCTGCCGCATGTTCTGCGAGGACGAAGCCTGCCGATACTGCACGCCGGCGCGCAGCGCCAGCGGCCAGCTTTGCATCGTGGAAACGCCGGCTGACCTGATGGCGCTGGAATCGGGCACCGCCTACCGCGGCCGCTACTTCGTGCTGATGGGGCGGCTATCGCCGCTCGACGGCATCGGTCCGGACGAGCTGGGCCTCTCGCAGTTGCAGGCGCTGCTCGACCAGGGCGAGGTGCGCGAGATGATCGTCGCCACCAATCCCACGGTGGAGGGCGAGGCCACCGCCTACTACGTGGCGGAGATGGCCAAGGCGGGCGGGATCAAGGTCTCGCGCATCGCCCACGGCGTGCCCGTGGGCGGCGAACTGGAGTACGCGGACGGCGGCACGCTGACCCACGCGCTGTCGGGGCGCACGCCGGTCTGAGCCGGAGGCGCCGGCGGCGCGCCTCAACGCATCGCCGCAGTCGTGTCGTCGTCCACCGCCGGCTGGCGCGGATGCAGTTCGAAGAACAGGATCTGCGCGCCGGTGCGGATGTACTCCACCAGCTCGGCGTAGGCGGCCTCGTCGCTCTCGGAGTCGCTGTCGGGGTCGACCTCGGCGTGGGTGAACTGGGTGAAGTCCTGCACGGTTTCGCGCGCTTCGGGCGTAAGCACGCGCATGTCGAGCTTGCGCTGGGTGGAGATGCCGAACAGGAAGCCGCTGCACCAGGCCGCCAGCGCCGCGGTCCGCTCGGACAGGGTCGCCGAATCGTCCGGCAGCATGGGTTCGAACGGCATCTCGTCGGAGCGCAGGTCGGCGTAGGTTTCGTCGCGCAGTCTCACCAGCAGGTGATTCGATTCGGAGTCGGCCGGCTCCGATTCGCCAGGGCGCTCGTCGATCAGGGCAAGCGGGTCGATTTCGGAGGCAGGGGCAATGCACAGGGCACCGCTCAAGGCACCGTGGAAATGCGAGGCGGGCTCCACGTATCCAAATTCCTTGAGCACGGATGCCAGTTCGTCCAATCCGGGTGCGTCGGTCATGCCTTCAGTATACAGAGGGCTCCATCGCGGCCTGACGCTGGCCTTGCACCGTACGAACCTGTGTTCAGCCCACCGTAGGCGCCAGGCCGAGCCGGTCGCGCGCGAAATTGAGATTGGCCAGCACGCGCGGCCGCTGCTCGGGCGGCAAGAGTCCGCTGCCCAGCAGGCGCTCGCAGGCCTCGCGGGATTGGCGCCATTCGCCAATCCAGTAGGCGGCAATGGCGAGCTCGTCCAGGCTGCACCACTCGTACCAGGCGCGCTCCACGAACAGCACGTCGGGCGGCAAGGCGATGGTCGCCGCTCTCTCCGCGAACAGGTGGGCCAGGTGCCAGCTCGGGCCGGCTTCGCGGTGGTAGCGCGCCAGTTCGCCGATGGCTTCGGCACGTTGTGGCCGGGATGCGTAGGCTTGCAGGTAACGGTCCGCAACCTCGGCCGAGGACCTGCCCAGCCGGCGGCAGATGCGCGCGGACTCCAGCAGGGCGCAGTAGGCCTCTTCCACGAAGCCGGGCATCGCCGCGCGGCGCCCGTAAGCGGCCAGGCTCTTTTCCAGTTGCCCCGAGTCCCGATACGACTGTGCCAGGTAGAAGACGTAGCGGGCGTTGTCGGGCTCGTCGATCAGCGCCTTTTCGAGGATGTCCGCATCGCGCGCATACTTGGTCTGCGTATCGATCTGGCTGCGCCCCCCGCCGCCCTCGATCTGCATGCAGAGACCCGCGAGCAGGCTGCTACTTGCCGGCGTGGCAGCACTCTCCAGATATTCGTGGAGGACCCCCTTGTAGTGCCAGCCCAGCGCGGCACGGACCAGCACGGGCCGCTGGTATTCGATGGCGCCGTAGCGAATCACCATCCGGTAAACGTCGTCATACAGCACGGGCAACCGAAATCCATCGCGTGCGACGAGGTAATCATCGGCGTCGATGAAAAGCAGATAATCGGCACGCCCGGCGGCCAGGGCGATGGCCTCCGAGCGGTTGTCGCCGAAGTTTTTCCACGGGCGTTCGTGCAACTGCCCGGGCAGGTCCTTCAACGCATTGCGCACCAGCGCCTGCGTGCCGTCGGTGGACCCGGTGTCCACGATCACCCAGCAGTCGATGTAGGGGCGCACGGAAGCCAGGCACCGGGCAATCACGTGCGCCTCGTCCCTCACGATCATGTTGAGGCAGACCGTGGGACGCCCTGGGATGCAGGGATGATCAGGGTTCATTCAGGCCCCCGGTCCGCCCGCACATCCTGGTCGTGATGCATGAGGCAACCGTCCAGAACCACCTCGATGCGCCCGTCTGCCTCCGGGGGTTTACCTGAACGGCGTGGCAATCCAGTAGAACGAGGTTCCGGCGTTTCGCGCCGGAATGATGCCGCCATTCAAGACGTTGCGGAGCACGATCCGGAACCCGTCCTCGTTCTTGTCCTCGATCGAAAAATAGATGCCGCTCAGGGTGTTGTTGATCCCGTTGGTGTCCGCGTTGATGGCGAGGGTCACGGCGTAACGATCGTTCGGCAGGGGAGTGCTGAAGCTGACGAGCACGGCACTGGCATTGGTTGCGACGTTGGCAATGCCGGCGCGCGATCCCACGACTCCGGTGGGCCCTCGTGCACCCTTGGGCCCGGTGGCGCCCGTCGCTCCGGTGGCACCTTTCGGCCCGGTGGCACCCCTGGCACCGGTGGCGCCTTTCGGGCCAGTCGCTCCTCGGGATCCAACAGGGCCCTGGATGCCTGCGATGCCCTGTTGTCCTTGTTGACCTTGAGGCCCAACAGAGCCGGTGTCGCCCTTGGGCCCCTGAGGCCCCGATGCGCCGGTGGGGCCCTTGCCACCCTCATCACCCTTAGGTCCCGTGGCGCCCGGGTTCCCCTGGGATCCGGTCGCGCCCTTGCCACCCTCATCACCCTTGGGTCCCGTGGGCCCTGTGCTTCCCTGGGGGCCGGCCTCCCCCTTGGCGCCGTCATCGCCCTTTGGTCCCGTGGCACCCGGATTTCCCTTGGCGCCGTCATCGCCCTTTGGTCCCGTGGCACCCGGATTTCCCTGGGCGCCCTTGTCTCCGTCGTCACCCTTGGGTCCCGTGGGTCCGGGGCTTCCCTGGACGCCGGTCGCACCCTTGGCCCCATCATCGCCCTTTGGCCCGGTTATACCCGGACTTCCCGTGGCGCCGGTCGCGCCCTTGGCGCCATCATCGCCCTTGGGTCCGGTGGGTCCCGGGCTCCCCTGGGCGCCGGTCGCGCCCTTGGCCCCGTCATCGCCCTTCGGCCCGGTTACACCCGGACTGCCCGTGGCGCCGGTCGCGCCCTTGTCGCCATCCGCGCCAGTGGGGCCGGTCGGTCCGGTCGGTCCGGTTGGCCCTGTGGGGCCCGTTGGCCCGATGGGGCCCGGCTCGCCGATTTCCCGGGTCACCGCCATGGAGAACTGGGCGGTTTCGGCTTTTGACTGTTCGCGTGCTGCCTTGGAGCGGGCGACGCTGCCTTTGCTGGTGCCCGCTGTCGAGACGAACACTTGCACCTGGTCACCGGCATTCAGCCCAAGGGAGGACGGCACCAGGGCGGTGATCTGCGCGGGGCTGGCCTCGCTCACCGGAACCTCGAATCCGTTGACCGATACATAGGGCCGTGCCGGCAGATCCTGGCCGCTGATGATGAGCGTGTCGCCCGATGGATTGGGGTCGCCGAAATCCAGGTAGACGCTGGTGATGAGTGCGTCCGCGCTGGAAGCGCTGGTCCAGCCGGAGAGCGCGATGAGCGCTGCGGTGCTCCAAGGGGTGCGCTTGAACTGTTTCATGTCCGTTCCTGGCGAAGACGCAAAGGGTGGCCGAATCTACTATGAATGCTGAAGTGAATGCCGAGTCAGGTGCGGCGTCGCGCTCGCCAATGTGCGCGACATCACTCTGCGCCACCGAAACGTGACCACAGGTACCCGATGATGACGATCCAGGTGAGGACCCAGAGTCCGGTGGCGTATGCCGCGGCGATGAAAGCGCCTTTCACGAGCGGTGCGCGCCGTGGCTGCGGAAGAAAAACGGCAATGACGTAAAGCACCGACCAGACGAAGCTCGGGATGACGAGGGAAATCCCGACCTGGTCACCGTTCGCCGCGAGGTGGCCACCCACGGAAAGCCATCCGAACAGAAGCGTGATCGCCAGCGGTGCCAGGGCGATGAGAATGCGATGAACCATCAGAAAACCTCGGTTGCATGGAGCCGGCCGACTTTCCCTGGCCGATGGCGCAATGCGCAAGCGACACGGGGCCAGCAGTTGAGCGTTTGATTATTGCAGGCTTGCACCGGGGGCTCGACCGGTCCAGCTGGACGCGCCGATGCGCCCCCGCGAGCATAGGTGCATGCCAGAACTTCCCGAAGTCGAGACCATCCGCCGCGGAATCGAGCCGCATGTACTCGGCCGCCGATTCACCCGCATCGCCGTGCGCGAGGCGCGGCTGCGCTGGCCGGTGAGCACCGACTTGGCGGAGCGCCTGACGGGGCGGCGCGTGGACCAGGTGGGCCGCAGGGCGAAGTACCTCGCGCTGCTCCTGGACAGTGGGGACCGCTTGCTGATCCACCTCGGGATGTCTGGCCGTCTCTGGGTGGTGCCGCAAGCGGAGCCGGTGATCAGGCACGATCATCTCGACCTGGAAATCGACAGCGGCCAGTTGCTGCGGTTTCACGATCCGCGTCGATTTGGCGCCGTGCTGCTATGGCCGCAGGAGCAGCCGGAACATCCCCTGTTGAGTGATCTGGGCCCGGAGCCTTTCGATCCCGGTTTCGATGGCGATTACCTGTTCCGCCAGTCACGCGGGCGCAGCGTCGCCGTCAAGAGCTTTGTCATGGATGGCCGCGTGGTGGTGGGTGCAGGCAACATCTACGCGGCAGAGGCCTTGTTTCGTTCACGCATCCGTCCGACACGCGCTGCCGGACGCGTGACCCGTGTCGAGTACCGGCAACTCGCGACCCACATCCGCGAAGTATTGGGGGATGCCATTGCGCGAGGCGGGACCACGCTGCGCGACTTTGCCGGCGCCAACGGCGAGGCCGGTTACTTTCAGCAGGACCTGTACGTATACGGACGGGAGGGCCAGCCCTGCCGAAGCTGCGGTGACGCCATCAAGCGCGTCATCATCGGCCAGCGATCGAGCTTCTACTGCCTGCGCTGCCAGCGCTGAACGGCAATCCGCCTGGCCACGCGGCGGCTGTCGCGGATTTCAGGCGCTGGCAATGCGGCGCGATGCGGGAAGGTCCGGATCGAAGCCCGTCCGACCGTAGGTCGCGGAAGCGTCACTCCCGCAGGCGCGAAGAGCGGCCCGCACCTGCAGTCGCCGGGCGTTGAGCAAAGCACCGTTGCTGGCGTTGAGCTGTTGCAGTTCCGCGGCCATGGCCAGCAGGCGGGACCAGATGGGCTCCACCAGCCGGTCGCTGTGCAGGCGGTCGCGGCCGCCGCTGAGCCGGTCCAGTTCGGTGCCCAGCCGGGACAGCTCCTGCAGCGCCTGCTCCTTGCTGATGGACACCTGCTCCAGGGGCTCGGGCTCGTCGGCGTCCAGGGCGGCGCGCTCGGCCTGCAGAATGCCGCCGAGTCGTTCAATGGCGTCGAGCTGCGACGCCAGGTTCGTGGCAATCAGCTGGCTTGAACCGGACATCAGCCGTTTCCTCCAAGCTCCCATTCCATGCGCATCAGTTTCGAGGCAATCACCCCGGAGTCGATGCGATAGCTTCCGTCGGCCAGGGCCTGGCGGATGGCCTGCACGCGGTCTCCATCGATCACGGACCTGGCTGGGGCAGACTGGTCGAACTGCAGCAGGGAATGCGCGGCGCCAGTGAGCTTCACCGAATCGACCGCGGCGGCGGCGGGGACGGGCGTGCTTTTGACGCTGCTGCCGCCCTGACCCGATCCGTATGGCCGCAGACTCGCGACGGCGGGGGGCAGGTAGGCTTCGATCTTGGTGCTCATGGGCGTGACGTCTGCGGCGATTCGGTCTTGTCGGACTTATCGGCATCCCCCGCCGGATCTTTAGGAAATTTTTTTCGATCGCTCAAAGCAGCACCTCGACCACGCCCGCGCCGCGGACGATCCCCTGGACCACCCGCCGCGAGTTGGCATTTTCCACCGCGATGCTGTCGCCATCGGCACCGTCAGCCAGTGCCTTGCCCTGCGTGCGGACCTCCACCGAACCCGCGCGCCCAATCAGGGTGACGCGTTCACCGCGCCGCACCGCGCGCTGCGCTTCCACGAGGTCCGGCGTGAGCACCGCACCGGCCGCCAGCGGGCGACGCAAGGCCTTGCCGCTGATGGCGCTGGCGTCATCGAGGTACCCGTACCCGAGCGTGCCGGCGTCGCGGGACTCCAGCTGAAACAGGTCTGGCGTCAGCCGTTCTCCGCGCGCAAGTGCCCGCCTGGCAACGAGCACCCGGTGGGTTTCGCGGATGCGCACCGGCACGTAGAGCTTCCACGCGGGTGAATCGCAGCGAACTTCGACGGATTGCGCGCCGCGGCTTGCAACCGAGGCGGCATCGGATTTCAGCGCGCCCTCGCAGGCGGGCAACTGCACGCGGGGATCCAGCGCCGCGGCGCTGACCTCGGCGTTCTGCGCAACGTGCAGGGCAACATAGGCCTCGGCCGCCTGCCGGATGTTCTGCAGCGGCTCCCAGCGGCCGCCTCTGGCATTGAAGGCAAGTGCCATCAGCAGGAGCGTGCAGAGGAGTCGGTTTCTCATGTCCAGCCCAAGGGCAAGCCCTGTGCCACTGGGCAGGCGGAGCCGCGCTCAAGTTCCGGCCGGCGCCGCCGCTAAGCGCTCGGGAAGCCGGAGCAGGCCATGACGGGAATCATTGACAGCATCGATCGCAGCACCCGCCTCGCGGGCCACAACCGCCTGGCCTTGCTGCTGTTCAGGCTCGGTGCGCGTCAAATATTTGGCATCAATGTATTCAAGGTCCAGGAAGTCATCCGCCGGCCGCCCATGAACCGTGTTCCCGGCGCGCATCCCCTGGTCAGCGGCATTGCCGACATCCGCGGCCGTGTCATCCCGGTGATCGATCTGAGCCTGGCCCTGGGTGGTCCGGCGCTCGGCGCCGATGCCGGTCACCTGATCGTGGCCGAGTACAACCGGTCGGTGCAGGGCTTTCTGGTGCAGGCCGTGGATCGCATCATCCACGTGGAAGTCCAAGCGCTGCGCACGCCGCCCCGTGGTCCCGGCGATGACGACGGAAGCTACCTGACGTCCGTCACGCAGTACGGCGACGACGTGGTGGGTATCGTGGATGTCGAACGCGTCATGACCGCGGTCATCGGCGCCCCTCCGCCGCTGTCGCAGACCCTGCTCAATCGCGCGGAGGTGCCGGTGGGCGTGCCGTCACGCGTGCTGGTCGTGGACGATTCCGTGGTCGCGCGCACCCAGATGCAGAAGGTGCTAGGGCAACTCGGGCTTGACTGCGTGCTGCTGGCCGATGGCCGGCAGGCCCTGCAGCACCTGCAAGCGATGGCCGCCGGCGATGCGCCGGTGCAGGACCGGCTGCTCATGGTGATTTCCGACGTGGAAATGCCTGACATGGATGGCTATACGCTGACGGCCGAGATCCGCCGCGATCCCCGCCTGGCCGGGCTGCACGTGATCCTGCACAGCTCGCTGTCGGGGCTATTCAACGAAGCGATGGTGCGCAAGGTGGGCGCCGACCGCTTCATCGCTAAGTTCAGTGCCGATGAACTGGCGCAGGGCGTGCTGGACCACCTGGAATCCGCACGCCGGAAAGTCGCCATCGCCTGAACCGGCGTGCGCCGTGCCGGCATCATCGCTGGCACAGGCCTTGTAGAGGTGCCTGCCATATGAATTGCAGGAGCCGCCATGGCCACTGACCCCCTGTTTGGCATTCACGCTCAGGCGCTCGGACTGCAGCGTGCGCGCATGGAAACGCTGGCGTCCAACATCGCCAACGCCGACACCCCCGGCTACCAGGCGCGCGACATCGACTTCGCGGGCGTGCTCGCCGGCATTCGCGACTCGGCAGCGAGCGGCGCAACCGGCGTTCCGCCAATGCCTCAGAACCCTGGCAAGGTTTACCGCGTGCCGATGCAGCCCAGTGTCGACGGCAATACCGTGGATCTTCAGGTCGAGCAGGCGCAATTCGCCGACTCTGCACTGCATTACCAGGCCAGCCTCAGCTTCATCGACAGCCGCCTGAAAAGCCTGATGACGGCGATCACCGGACAGTAAGCCACCCGCGCGGGAGTCATGCCATGAGTTCGTTCGCCATCTTCGACATCGCCGGTTCGGCCATGAGCGCCCAGTCCACCCGACTCAACACGGTCGCCAGCAACCTCGCCAATGCGGACTCCGTCGCCGGTGACGCCGCTTCGGTCTACAAGGCCCGCATGCCGGTGTTCCGGGCCGGCGACGACGCCGGCGCCGGGGAGGCCGGCGTGCAGGTGGTTGGCATCGCCGAGAGCCAGAGTCCCGCGCAGAAGCGGTACGAACCGGGGCACCCCCTGGCCGATGGTGACGGCTACGTCTTTGCTCCGAATATCAATGTGGTGGAGCAGATGGCGGACATGATTTCGGCGTCCCGCGCCTACCAGAGCAATGTCGACATGATGAATACCGCCAAGGACCTCGCCATGCGTACCCTGAGTATCGGCCGATGATTCCCGATAGCGTCAACAGCCATTACGGCGCGCTGGGTCTGGCGCTCCAGCAGCCCGCTGCAAAGAATTCCGAGCTGGGGCAGGCGGAGTTTCTGCAGCTCATGACCGCGCAGCTCAAGTTCCAGGACCCGCTGAAACCGCTGGAGAACAGCGAATTCCTGGGCCAGATCGCGCAGTTCTCCACGGTCTCCGGCATCCAGTCCATGGAGCGTTCGATGTCGCAGCTCTCCACCTCCCTGCAGTCCAACCAGGCCCTGCAGGCTGCGGGGCTGGTCGGGAAGGGCGTGCTGGTTCCGTCCACCGAGGCTTATCTTTTTGGCGAAGGCGGCCTCAACGCCAGCGCCAAGCTTCCGGGCAGCGGCCAGCTGGTGGTGGACATCACCGACGGGGGCGGCAACGTGGTCCGCCGCCTCGATCTTGGCCAGAACAGCGCGGGCCAGGTTCCGTTCGAATGGGACGGCCTGGATGCCTCCGGCCAGCGCCTGCCTGCCGGTACGTTCACCCTCAAGGCGCACCTGGTGCAGGGCAGCGCCACGCAGGATGTCTCGACCTACGCGGTGGGGCTCGTCAACAGTGTTTCGATCGACGGCACCGATCTTTCGCTCGACCTCTACGGGATGGGCAACGTCGACTTCGACGACGTCATCCAGATCCTCTGATTCCTTTTCAGGAGCACCCCCATGACTTTCCGCATTGCCCTTTCCGGCCTCAATGCCGCTTCGGCGGACCTCAACGCCACTGCCAACAATATCGCCAATGCCAACACCACCGGATTCAAATCGTCCAGGACCCAGTTCGGTGATTTCTTTCCCGTCAACAGTTACGGGCTGGCCAACAGCGCCGTGGGTGGTGGCGTGCGGCTCAACGAAGTGGCCCAGCAGTTCTCGCAGGGTAATGTCGACGTCACCGGCAACACGCTGGACCTGGCGATCAGCGGCGACGGTTTTTTCACCCTGTCCGACAACGGGACCCGCGTCTACACGCGTGCGGGTGCGTTCGGCACCAACAACCAGGGTTATGTGGTCAACAGCGCGGGGCAGCGCCTGCAGGTGTATCCGCCGCAGGCCAACGGCACCACGTTCAGCACCGGGCAGTTGACCGACCTGCGGCTGTCCACCAGCGACAACCCGCCCCGGCCGAGCTCGTCGCTGGAAGTGGGGGTGAACCTTCCAGCCAACGCCGCCGTGCCCGGCACCGCGCCGTTTTCCGCCGCAGACGGCAGCAGCTACAACGCCACCACGTCGATCACCATTTACGATTCGCTCGGCGCCACCCATTCGGCCGATGCCTACTTCGTCAAGACCGCCAACCAGAACGAGTGGGAGATGCACACCGTGGTGGATGGCAACGCAGTGGGCCTCCCCACGACCCTGACGTTTTCCGGGAGCGGCGCACTGGTCACGCCTGCAACCGCCATCACCCTGCCTGCCTATGCCACCACCAACGGCTCGTCTCCGCTGGTGCTGAGCCTGGACCTCGGCGCATCGACGCAGTACGGCGACAGCTTCAACGTCAACAATCTGGCGCAGGATGGATATGCAACGGGCCGCATGTCGGGGCTCGAAATCACCGATACGGGCGTGGTGCAGGCGCGGTATACCAACGGTCAATCCACGCCGCTCGGGCAGCTTGCCATCGCCAAGTTCTCCAGTGCCCAGGGCTTGCAGCAGCTGGGCAACACCAGCTGGGGTGAAACCTTCGATTCCGGTGCGGCCATGCTGGGTCAGGCGGGCAGCGGAAGTCTCGGGCAGATCCATTCCGGGTCGCTGGAGGCAAGCAACGTGGACCTGACCGAGCAACTCGTCAACATGATCACGGCGCAGCGGAACTTCCAGGCGAACGCGCAGATGATCTCGACCGCCGACCAGATCACCCAGACCGTCATCAACATCCGCTGATAGGAGCGCCCCATGGATCGCGCGCTCTACATCGCGATGACCGGCGCACGCGAAAGCATGCGTGCGCAGGCCACCCTCGCCAACAATCTTGCCAATGTCTCCACCACGGGATTCAAGGCCGAGCTGGTGGCGAGCGAATCACGGAACGTGGACGGCGCCGGGCAGCCAACGCGCGTCAACACGGTCCTCCGGCCCGGCGGCTGGGACGCGAGCAGCGGGCCGCTGATGCAGACCGGGCGCGGGCTGGATGTGGCCTTGCATGAGAACTGCTGGATTGCCGTGCAGGCCCCCGATGGCAGCGAGGCCTTCACCCGCGCCGGAGACCTGGCGATCAATGCGGTCGGCCAACTGCTGACGGGTGCCGGTCATCCGGTACTGGGCGACGGTGGTCCGCTGGCAATACCGCAGAGTGCATCGGTGGCCATTGGCAGCGACGGCACGGTGTCCGTGGTCCCCCTCGGACAGGGTCCTGAAACCCAAGCCAGTATCGGCCGCCTGCGCATCGTCTCGGCGGCTCCTGAAACACTCGAGCGCGGAACCGATGGCCTCATGCGCGCGCGTCGCAACGCGTCGCCCGACGCCGCGGCCGGAAACGTGCTGACCACCGGGGCGTTGGAAGGCAGCAACGTCAATCTTGCCGAGGCGATGGTCGGCATGATCGAACAGGCCCGGAATTTCGAACTGCAGGTCAAGCTGATGCGCAGCGTGGAAGAGAACGCGGCGGCTTCGAGCAGTCTGATGAAGATGTCCTGACGCAAGGCTGGTCGCCCGCGCTGGTCTGGAACTTGTAGCTCCACATTCATACGCCGGAATTACGGCACGGAGCACGCCAGATGAATTCAGCACTGTGGATTGCCAAGACGGGACTCGACGCGCAGCAGACGCGCATGTCGGTGGTCTCCAACAATCTGGCTAACGTCAGCACCACGGGATTCAAGCGCGGCCGGGCAGCCTTCGAAGACCTCCTGTACCAGAACGTGCGCCAGGCCGGCGGCCAGACGTCGCAGCAGACACAGTCCCCCACGGGACTGATGCTCGGCACCGGCGTGCGGACCGTGTCCACCGAAAAGATGTTCGAGCAGGGCAACCTGCAGCAGACCGGCAACCCGCTGGATCTCGCGATCAATGGCCGCGGGTTCTTCCAGATCCTGCAACCCGATGGTGGCATCGCCTACACGCGGGACGGCAATTTCCAGATCGACAGCCAGGGGCAGATGGTCACCTCGAGTGGCTACCTGCTGCAGCCCGGCATCACCATTCCCGAAGGCGCGCAGAGCGTGACCATCGGTCTCGACGGAGTGGTCAGCGTGCAAGTGGCAGGGCAGGCTGCGCCGCAGCAGGTGGGCAGCCTGAGCATTGCCGATTTCATCAATCCCGCGGGCCTGCAGCCGCACGGCGAGAACCTGTACCTCGAGACCGCGTCCAGCGGCGCGCCGCAAACCGGCACGCCCGGGCTGTCGGGCATGGGCACGATTGCGCAGAGCGCGCTGGAGAGCTCCAACGTGAACGTCGTGGAAGAAATGGTGAACATGATCGAGACCCAGCGCGCCTACGAGATGAACTCCAAGGCGATCAGCACCGCGGACCAGATGCTTCAGTTCATCTCCAACAACCTGTGATCGCCCCGTCCATGCGTTCACCCCTGATCCCGCTGCTGGCGCTGGCGATGGCCGGGTGCGCGTCCGCACCCGTGGCGCCGCCCGCGCCGGTGATTCTTCCTGCGGAGGCCCCTGCCGACGGTTCGATCTACCGTTCCGGGGCCGGGCTGGTGCTGTTCGAGGACGTCAAGGCCCGCCATGTCGGGGACGTGTTGACCATCCTGCTGACAGAGAGCACGGATGCGCAGAAGAAGGCCAGCACCAACGTCAAGCAGGATTCGTCCACCACCATCGCCAACCCGACCCTGTTCGGTCGGCCGCTCTCGGTGGGTGGCGCACCGGTGGGCGCCTTCGGCCTGAACTCCGAGAACGCGTTTTCAGGTGGGGGTGGCAGTACACAGTCCAACAAGCTGCAGGGCAGCGTCAGTGTGCAGGTGGTGCAGGTCCTGGCGAACGGCAACCTCGTGGTTCGAGGCGACAAGAACCTGACGCTCAACCAGGGATCGGAAACGGTCAGCATCGAGGGCATCGTGCGGCCGGCCGATATCCTGCCCGGCAACACGGTGACCTCTGACCGCGTTGCACAGGCCCGCATCATCTACGGCGGAAAGGGCGCGGTCGCCGATTCCAATGGAATGGGCTGGCTTTCGCGGTTCTTCATTTCCAGGCTGTGGCCGTTCTGACCGGGGAAGCATGATGCTGCGTCTGCTCTTCCTGGTTCTGCTCGCTCTGGCCGGATTCGGCGAAACCGCGCAGGCCGAACGCGTCAAGGACCTGGCCAGCATCCAGGGCGTGCGATCGAATCACCTCATCGGCTATGGATTGGTGGTGGGCCTGGATGGCAGTGGCGACCAGACCAGCCAGGCCCCCTTCACGGTGCAGAGCCTGCGCAGCATGCTGGCGCAACTCGGCGTCACCGTTCCGCCAAACGTGAATCCGCAGCTCAAGAACGTTGCCGCCGTCGCGATCAGCGCGGAGCTGCCCGCGTTCGGAAAGCCGGGCCAGCAGATCGACGTCACGGTCTCGTCGATCGGCAACTCCGTATCGTTGCGCGGAGGTGCCTTGCTGATGGCGCCGCTCAAGGGCGCGGACGGGCAGGTGTACGCCATCGCCCAGGGCAATGTCGTGGTGGGCGGGCTGGGTGTATCGGCGAAGGACGGTTCGCGGGTTTCGATCAACGTGCCCAGTTCGGGCCGCATACCCGGCGGTGCCAGCATCGAGCGGGTGGTGCCCAGCAATTTCAACAGCAACGACGAACTGCTGTTGAATCTGCATACGCCGGACTTCACGACGGCGGCGCGCCTGGCGGAGGGAATCAACCAGGCAAGCGGCAGCAACGCTGCACACGCCGTCGACGCCGTGACCGTGGCTGTTCGCACACCGGCCGACCCCGGTGCGCGCGTGTCCTTCGTGGCCGGGCTGGAGAACCTGGATATACGCCCGGGCGAATCGGCCGCTAAAGTCATCGTCAATTCGCGCACCGGGACGATCGTGATCGGGACCGGTGTTCGCGTGCTGCCGGCGGCGGTGTCGCACGGTTCGCTGTCCGTCACGATCTCGGAAAAGCCCGCGGTGAGCCAGCCCGGCCCGTTCAGCGAGGGCCAGACGGTGGTGGTGCCGCGCTCGGAGATCGAGGTCACGCAGTCCGGCGGCGCCATGTTCCTGTTCGATGCCGGCACCTCGCTCGAGGATATCGTGCGTGCCGTCAACCAGGTGGGCGCATCGCCCGGCGACCTGGTTGCAATCCTGGAGGCGCTCAAGCAGGCCGGTGCGCTGCGTGCCGAGCTGGTCATCATCTGATGAACGCGCCCGCGGCGATCACCGATTTTGGCCAGTACGCGCAGCTGCGCGCACAGGCCCGCAACGATGATCCCCAGGCCTTGCGTGCGGCGGCGCAGCAGTTCGAGGCGCTCTTCACGCAGCAGTTGCTCAAGTCCATGCGCGCCGCGTCCATCGGGCAGGACACGATGCTGGGGGCGCACGGCGAGATGTACCAGGGACTGTACGATCAGCAACTATCCCTTCAACTGGCCGGCGGCAAGGGCCTGGGCATCGCCGAGATGCTGATCCGCCAATTGCGGACGGATGCCGACGCGGCCACTCCCAGGAGCCTTCCGCCAGCGCGCAGCAGCGTCGATCCGACACCCGCCTCCAGCGGCCCCGCACATGCGGTGGATCGTGTCCATGCGCGCGGCGCCGTTCCGGCGACCGAAGCCGCCGATTCGGAGGCTTTTGTCGATGCGCTTCTGCCGCACGCCGAGAAGGCGGCCGCCGAGCTTGGAATTCCGGCACGCGTGCTGGTGGCGCAGGCGGCGCTGGAAACCGGCTGGGGCCGCAGCGTGATGAAGAACGCCGATGGCAGTTCGTCCAACAACTTTTTCGGGATCAAGGCCGATGCGCGCTGGAAAGGCGGGCAGGTCACGGCGACGACCCGCGAAGTGGTGGGTGGCGAAGCCAGGACGGTCAGGGCGGCCTTCCGGACTTATGAATCGATCGAGGCCGGCTTCGTCGATTACGTCCATTTCATCAAGTCCAATCCCCGCTATGCCGATGCATTGCAGCATGGCGGCAACGAGCGGCATTTCATTGAAGGTCTGCAGAACGCCGGCTATGCAACCGACCCCCGTTACGCCGACAAGCTGATGGGCATCGTGGGCGGCAGGACGTACGAACGTGCAACGGCCGCCCGCGGGTTGATGGGTTAGGCGTTCACACAGGGAGCGGGCATGAGCGACATTCTCAACATCGGCATTTCGGGGCTCCTGGCGGCCAAGCGTTCCCTCGACGTCGTTGGCCACAACATCGCCAACGTCGATACCCCCGGCTACAGCCGGCAGCGCGTGGACCTGGTGGCGCGACCCGGCACGCTGGTATCGGGCGGGTACGTCGGCAATGGTGTCGATATCGCCAGCAGCCATCGGGTGGTGGATGACTTCGTTTCCACGCGCCTGCTCGGGGACACGGCCTCCCTGGGGCGGGCCAGCAGCTTTTCCACCGTGGCAGCCCGGATGGATCGCCTGCTTTCGGATGCGGATAACGGCCTTGCGCAACCGATCAACACGTTCTTCGCATCGCTTGAAGGGGTTGCGGCCAATCCTGGGTCCACTGCGGCGCGACAGACCGCAATCGAGGGACTCAACAGACTGGTCGCGTCCTTCAACGATCTGCAGGGCCAGATCGATGGGCTTGGCGCGGAGATCGAAGCGCAGATCGCGCAGAACGTGGGCGAGATCAACGATGCCGCCCGGTCGATTGCGCAGCTCAACGAGCGCATCGTCAGCGCGCAGGCATTCTCTGGCGGCAGCCCCCCGAGCGATCTGCTCGATCAGCGCGACGAGCTGCTCAATCAGCTCTCCGCCAAGATCGGGATTCGCACCACGAAGCTCGAAGATGGTTCGATCAGCGTATTCATCGGCAGCGGGCAGCCCCTGGTGCTGGGCAACAAGGCCGGGTCGTTGGGCGTGGCGCAGGACGAGTTTGCGTCCGGGCGCCAGGACATCACGTTCTCAAGCGGCACGGTGGCCGTGCGGATCACCGGCCAGCTTGGCGGAGGCGCGCTGGGCGGGCTCCTGGATGCGCGGCGCGAGATCGTGGAGCCGGCGCAGGCCCGGTTGGGCCAGCTGGCTCTTTCCGTGGCCGATGCAGTCAACAGCCAGCAGGCGCAGGGCGTGGATCAGAACGGCAACCTGGGGGGCGATCTGTTCAAGCCGTTCAGCAGCACTGCACGCGGCGCGACGGCCAACACGGGCAGCGCCGCAGTCAACTTCACGGTCGATGATCCCGCGCAACTTGGAACCGGCGATTACCGGATCGAGTACGACGGCTCGGCCTGGACGCTGCGCAACGCCGGTAACGGGCAGACGCTGCCCCTGAGCGGCACCGGCACGGCGGCCGACCCGTTTGTCGGCGGCGGCATGCGCGTGTCCGTCAGCGGGGCGGCCCAGGCGGGCGACCGATTCCTGCTGCAGCCCACGCGCTACGCGGCCGGCGCGGCAGGGGTGACAACCCGCGATCCTGCGGCGATTGCCGCGGCCTCCGCCGTCAGTGCCGCGGCTGCAACCGGCAACCTCGGCACTGGCACGATCAGCGCCGGCAGCGTGGTGGACGCCGGCGACCCGGCCTTGCGCAGTGCCGTGTCGATCAGCTTCACCAGCGCCTCCACCTACAGTCTCAATGGCACGGGAAGCTACCCCTACACCCCGGGCTCGGATATCGATCACAACGGCTGGCGGGTGCAGATCAGCGGCAGTCCCGCCGCTGGCGACACCTTCAACGTGGGGGGCACCCCGGCCGGCAGCAGCGACAACCGCAATGCCAAATTGCTGGCAGCGGTGGGGCAACTCAAGGTGGTCGGAGGGCGCGACACGTTATCGTCGGCCAACAGCAGCTGGGTGGCGCAGACCGGGAGCACCGCGCAGCGGGCCCAGTTGAGCGTCAATGCGCAGACGTCGCTGCAAGCCCGTACCCTGGCCGAGCGCGATTCGGCCTCGGGCGTCAACCTGGATGAGGAAGCGGCCAATCTGCTGCGCTTCCAGCAGGCCTACCAGGCCGCTGCCCAGGCCATTGCCGTTGCCGATACCATTTTCCAGACCCTGCTTGGCGCAACCCGGAGGTAAGCCATGCGCATCTCCACATCGATGCTGCATGACCAGGCGCTCGCCGGCATTCAGCAGTCGCAGACGCGTGCCATGCGCACGCAGAGCGAGCTCGCTGCCAACACCCGGCTGCTGTCCGCGGCCGACGACCCCGGCGCCATGGCGCAGTCGCTGTCGCTGGATCAGCGCCTGAGCCGGCTCGATGCCTGGACCCGGAGCGCAGACACCGCCGCCGGTCGGCTCGGCCAGGAAGAGGCCGCCCTGAGCGGTTCTGCGGATGTGCTCAATCGCGTGCGGGAGCTTGCGCTACAGGCGAACAACGGCACGCAGTCGGCGGAGTCGCGCGCCAATATCGCCAGCGAGCTGGAACAGCTTCAGCAGCAACTGCTTGCATACGCCAACACGGGAGATGGCGAGGGCGGGTACCTGTTCGGCGGCAGTGCGTCCGGAGCCGCGCCGTTCGCGTTGTCCGGCGGCGGGGCCAGCTACAGCGGCGATGCACTTGTGCGTAGTTTGCAGGTGGGTGATTACCGAGAAGTCGCGGATGCCGATGCGGGAAGCGCCGTCTTCATGCAGCTGAGAAGCGGCAACGGTCGCTTCGACATGGCCGGCGCACCAGCCAATAGTGGCACTGCTGCCCTGTCCCGCGCTGTCGTCACCGATGCCGCGACCTGGAACGGTGCCGCCTACACCGTGACGTTCAGCGCAGGCGCCTACGAGGTGCGTGATGCGGGAAATGCGCTGGTGGGCGGCGGAGCCTTTGTGGCGGGGCAGGCCATCCGCCACGGCGGGGTGGAACTGGTGTTCACCGGCACGCCAGCGGACGGCGACAGCTTTGCGCTCACGCCATCGACGTCCTCGGACGCCTTTGCAGCCGTGCAGAAGCTGATCGGGGCGGTGAAGGCCGATGCCAGTAGTCCTGCCGCGCGCGCGCAGCGGCAGACCGGGTTTCTCGGGGTGATCGCGGAAATCGACGGCGCGCTCAACCGCGTGAACGATGTGCGAGGCAGCGTCGGGAACCGGCTCGCAGCCGTGGACGATGCGCGCAGCGCACTGCAGGGGCAAACACTGCTGGCACAGGAAGCGCTGTCACCCCTGCGCGATCTCGACCTCGCGGAAGCCAGCACCCGCCTGAACATGCAGCTCACCGCGCTGCAGGCGGCACAGAAGTCCTACATGAGCATCCAGGGCCTGTCGCTGTTCAACTACCTGCGCTGATCCCGGCGCACGAACTCGGTGCTGATCCCAGCGTTGATGCCGACGCTCGCTTCCGGCACGGTCCGTTCGTTCCACGCGCTCGCGTGATGGCAACGCGTCGCGCCGCCGGCGGTGGCGCCGGACATGATCATCCGGCGCCGCTGTCGTCAACACCACGAGCGTCGGCACGCCGGTTCAATCCCGGGCCTCTCACTTTCCGTTTAACGGGTCGTTCGCCTCCGCTTGTCCGCAACGTCGCTGGAGGCCTGAAGTTTGGCGCCGCCCCGACCGCTAATTCTCACAGCAGCGGAGCACGAACCCACACCAGGATCCTCGGCCCAAAGCGGATTCCGACACAGGCATGTCGCCGGGTGAGGAACCATCCCACTTAGGAGTGTTACCCATGGCACAAGTCATCAACACCAACGTTTCATCCCTGAACGCCCAGCGCAACCTGACCGCCTCGCAGGGCTCGCTGGCTTCGTCGATCCAGCGCCTTTCGTCCGGCATGCGCATCAACAGCGCCAAGGACGACGCCGCCGGCCTCGCCATTTCGCAGCGCATGTCTTCGCAGATTCGCGGCCTGGACCAGGCTGCACGCAACGCCAACGATGGCATCTCCCTGGCGCAGACGGCCGAAGGCGCGCTCGACGAGGTGGGGAGCAACCTCCAGCGTATCCGCGAACTCGCCGTGCAGTCGGCCAACGCCACCAACAACGGCACCGACCGCGCCGCACTCCAGACCGAGGCCGTCCAGCTTCTGGCGGAAGTCGATCGCGTTGCCAACCAGACCCGGTTCAACGGCGTTGCGCTGATCGACGGCAGCTTTTCGTCGGCCGTGTTCCAGGTTGGTGCCAACGCCGGAGAAACGATCACCGTGGGATCCATCGTGGACGCAAACACTGCCGCCCTGGGATCCGTCACCTCTGCGACCGGCCAGTCGAGCGCCGTCACGGTCATCGACACCCTGACGGCCGTTGGCGCCGGTGCGCTGCTCATCAACGGCACCGATGTCGGGGCGGGGATCGGGGCTGCCGGCTCGGCCCAGCAGCGGGTGGGCCAGGTGGTGGACGCCATCAACAACTACGCCACCACCACCGGAGTGAACGCGGCTTTCGACAGCGCGACCAACCGCATCGTGCTCACGTCGGCCGCCAACATCGTTGCAACCGGTACGGATGACGGCAGCCTGACCGGCTTCGCCGTGACCGGTGCCGATGGCGATGCCACGGCCACGACCACGACGGGACTGACGTCCCTGAGCCTCGCTTCGTATTCCGGCGCGGCGCTGGCGATCCAGCAGATGGACAGCGCGCTCTCCCAGGTCAATTCCGCCCGTGCCAACCTGGGCGCCCTGCAGAACCGCTTCACCTCGGTGGTGTCGAGCCTGACCACCACGTCGGAGAACACCAGCGCCGCGCGCAGCCGCATCGTCGATGCGGATTTTGCGAAGGAAACGGCCAACCTGACCCGTGGGCAGATCCTGCAGCAGGCCGGCACGGCGATGCTGGCCCAGGCCAACTCCCTGCCGCAGAACGTGCTCAGCCTCCTGCGCTGAATCCTCGGCCCGAGATTCCGGAGGCCGGCGCGGCTCCGGAACCGGACGGCGAAGGGTACGCGGATGATCACTCCGATTCCGAGCCTGACCGTGGTGCCTCTTCCCAAGTGGGAAGGGGCACCTCCGGTTGTCTCCGGGCCGGTGCAGGAATTGCAGCGAGGGGCGGGGACGACGGAGGAGCCCTTGAGCCTGGAGTTCGCGGTCAGCGAGTTGAACGAGCACTTTTCCAGGCGCAGCGAGCTGCTGTTCCGGGTCGACGAGGAAAGCGGGCGGCTGCTGGTTTCCGTCGTCGATGCGCAGAGCGGGGAGCTGCTCCGCCAGATGCCGAGCGAGGAGGCGCTGCGCATTGCCCGCATGCTCGACGACCACGGCGCGCGTCTGATCGACGGCGCCGCCTGAGTTGATATCGGAGGCTCCAGGAGCACGACATGGCCATCACCTCTTCCGGCGTCGGGTCGGGCCTGGACGTCAACAGCATCGTGACGCAGCTGGTGTCGTCGGAGCGCAAGGCGGCCGACACGCGGATCTCGGTTGCGCAGACCACCACCCGCGTCAAGATCTCGGCGCTGGGAACCACGAAATCGGTTCTGACGAATCTTCAGTCCGCGCTTTCCAAGCTCAAGACAGGCGAAGCCTTGACCGCGCTGAGCGCAAAAAGCAGCCACGAAGCGCTGCTCACGGCCAGCGGGAGCAGCGGCGCAGTGGCGGGAAGCTACGGCGTCGAGGTTGTCGAACTGGCCCGTGGCAACAAGCTCGTTTCAACGCCTTACGCGTCGGCCGCCGCATCGGTGGGGAGCGGCAGTTTCACTTTTTCAAGCGGTGGCGAATCCTTCACCGTCACCTTGGTCGACGGTGCCAATTCGCTGGCCGATCTGCGCAATGCCATCAACAATGCCACCGACAACAGTGGCGTGTCGGCGGCGATCATCAACGAGAGCGGAGGGTCGCGGCTGGTCCTGTCGGCGCGTGACACCGGTCTGGTCAATTCGGTCACGCTCACCGCCGGCGCACTGACGCTGACCGAGCAGCAGATCGCAAGCGACGCGCATGTGCGTATCGAGGGGTTCGACCATTACTCGCCCAGCAACCAGGTGACCACCGCGGTCGACGGTGTCTCCTTCAACCTCCTGAAGGCGGAGCCAGGAACGACGGCAACCATTACCTTGAGTGCCGATCCTGCCGCTGCAACAAGCGCGATCAAGGGCTTCGTGAAGGCGTACAACACCTGGACAACGACGATTGCCTCGCTCACCAAGTACGACGCGGCCAGCGATACGGCAGGCGTCCTGCTGGGCGACGGCGCCGTGCGCACGCTGCGGCAACAGTTGCGCAGCATGGTGGGCGAGTCAGTTGACGACGCGGGCACATATTCGGCACTCGCGCAGATCGGGATCACCAGCGCGACCGACGGTACGCTGACGGTGGATGACGCCAGGCTCAGTGCAGCGCTCGGCGCCGATGCCGGTTCCGTACAACGGTTGTTTGGTGGCAGTGAAGGGCTCTCCGAGCGCCTGGTATCCGTGCTCGACCGCTATCTGGGGACGGGTGGCCAACTCGCCTCGTCGACTGACGCCCTGAACGCGCGCACCAAGGAGCTTCAGCGTCAGCAGGACAAGCTCGATCAGCGCATGTCCGCGGTCGAAGCCCGTTACCGGCGGCAGTTCATCGCGCTCGACTCCGTGATTGCGAGCCTTCAGGGTACCCAGAGCTACCTGACTCAGCAGCTGGCCTCGCTGAATTCGAACTGAGACCTCCGGCACCTCCTCTCCGATCCTCAAGATTGCCGCGGGAAAGCCGCTAAGCAATCAGGAATCAGCAAACGGAGTGGTGGCCATGTCGTACGCAAGCAACGCTGCCCTGCAGCAGTACCAGAACGCATCCAACAGCTCGGCTGCGCACTCGGCGAGTCCGCACCAGCTGATCGGCATGCTTCTGGCTGGCGCCCTCGATCGCATCGCTTCCGCACGCGGGTGCATTGCCCGTGGAGATATTTCCGCCAAGCTGCGCTACCTCGGCAACACCATCGTGATTGTCGAGCACCTGCGGGTTTGCCTGGACCCCAAGGCTGGCGGCCAGGTTGCGGCAAATCTGTCGGCACTCTACGACTACATGGTGCGCAAGCTGGTCAGGGCCAATGTCGAGAACGATGACGCGGCGCTGGGCGAAGTGGCGTCCCTGCTGCGCACCATCAAGCAGGCCTGGGACGCCATGCCGGCGTCGGTAACCCGTCACTGACCTTCGCGCGCGGTCTGGCACGCTCCCTGCACCTGCGCGCTCATGAACGACGAAGTCGCCCGCAGACCCACCCGCCCGAGCTACCGCGGCGTCCTGCCGCTCGCCTGGACGCCCCTGGAATGTCCTCTGGACGAATCCGGCCTCAATCGCCTCCATGAAGACAACCTGCGCGTGCTGGCTGCGACGGCGGTTCTGGACGGCGGCCGCACGCTGGGCGAGGACCCCACGCCACAGGATATTGAGATCGAGCGCCTGCACCAGAAGGTCGACCTGCTGATCGAGATGACGGCCTTGGCCCTGGGTGCCAGCAGTGCTTTGCCGATGGCGGTGGGTGTGGAACTGTCGGCCGGCGAGGCGATCTGGGAGGCCGGTTCGTCGATGCCGCGCGTTGGCGAACGGGGCACGCTCAGGCTGCATGTTCATCGCAGCGTTCCCCAGCCGTTGCGGCTTGCGGCGACGATCATCCCTGCCGAGCCGGGCCGCGTGCGGGCACGCTTCGACGGCATGGCCGAAGCCTGCCAGGACGCGCTGGAACGCCATGTGTTCGTTCATCACCGGCGCGCCGTCGCCGTGGGCCGACAAACGCATCGGGCCTGACGACCATCCGGTCTGCGCGGTGCGCCGCGTTCGTCGGACAATGGCGCATGAAAATAATACTGGCGGACCAACACAACCTGGTCCGGGCCGGCTTGCGTCGGCTACTCGAAGAGACGGGTTTGGTCGAAGTCGTCGCCGAAGCGGACGAGGGACAGCAGTTGCTGTCGCTCATCGGGCAGCTCCGGCCGGACGCGATCGTCTGCGACCTGCGCCTGCGCGGAATGAGCGGAATGGAGGCGCTGGAGCAGATCCGTCGCCATTACCCGGAAGTCCGCGCCGTGGTCCTGACGACGCAGATTGACGCGTCAAGCGTTCGTCAGGCGCTACGGCACGGTGTCTCCGCTTTCGTCACCAAGGACGCCGACCTTTCGGAACTGGCCCTGGCCCTGAAGTCGGTCAGGCGAAATCAGCTCTATCTCAGCCCCGCCGTTTCCCAGAGTGCCATCGACAGCCGCGAGGTCACGCGTGCCAACGGTGCCCTGGCACTAACCCCGCGACAACGGCAAGTCGTGCAGCTCATCGGAAAGGGCCGCTCAACCAAGGAAATTGCGGCGCTGATCGGCATCAGCGTCAAGACCGTCGAAACTCATCGCGCCCGGCTGATGCAAAGCCTGAATCTGCACGGGACGCAGGCCCTGATGCGCTTTGCCGTCTCCAACGGATCTGGCGCGGTGGATAGCTGAGGCGCGTTCGTTCAACCGTCAGGCGCCGGCGTTTCGAGCAGCAGGAAATGTAAGGTAATCCCTGACACGCCGTCAGGAACATACCGATGCGCTGTCAGCCGCGATTCTCAGCACGATACGTCCCACGGATCACAACGCGGGAAGGGCAACATGACGCAGCATTTTCAGCTTCAGTTCGGTCAGCGCACGGCGATGACGCCGCAGCTCCTGCAGTCGATACGTCTTCTGCAGTTGTCGTCGCCGGATCTGGAGCACGAACTGCGTCAGGCCCTCGAAAAGAACGTCATGCTCGAAGCCGGCGAGGACGCGGACGCAGACGAAGATAATGGCGGCGAGTCCGACGCCGGCAATCCGTCACCATTCGACGCTGGCGACGATAGCCAGGAAGCCGCCGTCACAGGCTGTGACGTGTCCGCCTGCGAGCGGATGGACGCCGATATCGAATGGAGCAGCGCCGATTCGTGGTCTGGCGGAGCGTCGCCTGCCGACGACGGGGAGTCGTTCGAAGCGCGCTGCGAGGCGCCCGTCACCGGCGATATCCGGGTGCAGGCGGCTGCGCAGCTCGAATTTGTACTCCGCACGGATCGCGAAGCGCGCATCGCTGCCGCGCTGCTCGAAGCCATCGACGACAACGGCTATTTGGAGACCGGCCTGGATCAGGTGCAGTCCCTGCTCGGTCCCGCGTTCGACGCCAGCCTCGATGAGCTCGAAGCGGTGCTCGTCAAGGTTCAAGGCGTGGAGCCCAGCGGGTTCGGCGCGCGTGACCTGCGGGAATGCCTGCTGCTGCAGCTTGCCGACCTGCCGGCCGAAACGCCGCACAAGGACCTCGCCAGGGTCCTGGTGAGCGAACATCTCGATGTCCTTGCGTCGAACGAGCTGCCGTCCCTCAGAGACCGGCTGGGTGTGAGCCCCGAGGCCATGTATGCCGCGGTCAGTGTGGTGATGTCGCTGAATCCCAAGCCGGGCGCGGCGTCGTCGTCGCCCGTGCAGGCGGTCGTCCCGGACGTAATCGTCAGCGGTCGGCCGGGGCACTGGAAAGTCGCACTGACGCGCGGCAGCCTGCCGCGGGTTCGTGTCAACGGTACCTACGAGCGGATGCTGGGTCAGAGTGGGACCCATCGAGGCCTGCGCGACCAGCTGCAGGAAGCGCGCTGGCTGGTGCGCGGGGTGGAAATGCGCCATGACACGCTCCTGAGAACCTCCCGAGCGATCTTCGAGCGCCAGCAGCGGTTCCTGGCGTGCGGCGAAGAGGGCCTGGTATCGCTGACCCTGAGGGAAATCGCGGAAATGATCGGCATGCACGAATCCACCGTGTGCCGCGTCACCACCAACAAGTACGTGCAGACCCCTTGGGGCGTCTACGAGCTGAAGGACTTCTTCCCGAGCCAGGTCACCGGCGCCGAGGCCGAGACCTCCGGTGCGGCCGTCAAGGCGATGATCCGCCGCATCGTCGACAGCGAGTCGCGCGGTGCACCCCTGTGCGACGGCGCCATCGCCGCCCTGCTGCTGCGCAACGGTATTCGCGTTGCGCGCCGGACCATCGCCAAGTACCGGGAAGGCATGAAGATCCCGCCGATGACCGAGCGCCGCGCCGCCAAGCTGCCGCGGATGCTGGCGCGGCTGAACGCCTGATCGGTGAAGCAGGTCCGGACATTCCATTTTGTCGTGGCAGGGGACACAGATGAGCGAATTCAAGGTGTTGGTGATCGACGCCGATACGTCACGCGCGCAGAACCTGGCGGCGTGCCTGCAGTTCATCGATTACAGCCCGACGCTGGTCGAGCACTGCGCGGAAATCAATCTGGCTGAGCGCCGTCCCCAGGACTGGCTGGCCATCGTCGTCGGCGGTGTCGAGGACTGGGCGTCTCTCGCGACCTTTATCGAGTGGCTCAAGCGAGACCGCCATCATCCGCCACTGCTGGTGCTGCAGCAGAACAGCGAGCGGATCCGCGACGATCTGCGGCTCGACCAGTCGGCCTGCATGGTGCTCGATTACCCCGTCAAGTACGCCCAGCTGCAGGACCTGCTGCGTCGCGCCGGACTGTTGCGCAGCGCCGAGCCAGTCACGGCACAGGCCGGTGGCGGCCCCACCGGGCAGTCGGCGGCAATCCGTCGCGTGCGAAGGATGATTGAACAGGTGGGGCCGTTCGACAGCACGGTGCTGATCAGCGGCGAGTCCGGCACCGGCAAGGAAGTGGCGGCCCGCGCCGTGCACGAAGCCTCGTCCAGGCGCGACAAGCCGTTCGTCGCCGTCAACTGTGGCGCCATTCCGTCCGAGCTTCTCGAGAGCGAACTGTTCGGGCACGAAAAGGGGGCGTTCACCGGTGCCATCACCACCCGTCGTGGGCGCTTCGAGATTGCCGATGGCGGAACCCTGTTTCTGGACGAGATCGGTGACATGTCGCTGCCGATGCAGGTGAAGATTCTGCGGGCACTCCAGGAGCGCACGTTCGAGCGTGTTGGATCGAACCGCAGCGTGCGATGTGATCTGCGCATCGTTGCCGCCACGCACCGCAACCTTGAGGAATGCATTGCGCGAGGCACGTTCCGCGAAGACCTGTACTACCGGCTCAACGTGTTCCCCATCGAAATGCCGGCCTTGCGCGACCGTCTCGACGACCTGCCGCTGCTGGTGGAAGACCTGGCGGCCGGACTCAAGCGCAATGGCGTGGGTGCGGTCCAGCTCGCTCCAGATGCCATGCGCATGCTGCGCGCATACGCCTGGCCCGGTAACGTGCGCGAGCTGCACAATCTGATCGAGCGGCTGGCGGTGCTGCATCCGCGCAGCATCGTCGGTGCGGCCGAGCTGCCCGCGCGCTATCGCTCCAGCCTTCCGGTTCCCGCCGTCGAAACGCTGGCGGTGCCCGAAGCGCCAGCGCCGGCCTCCGAATGGTCGGCGGGCGACGCCGACGTTGCCGCGGCGCCATTGTTGACACCGTCCACGCTTCCCGCTGACGGCATCAATCTCAAGGACCATATCGAGGCCATTGAACTGTCGCTGATCCGCCAGGCGCTCAAGCAGGCCGACGGCATCGTGGCGCACGCAGCGAAGCTGCTGAACACCCGCCGCACGACCCTGGTCGAGAAGCTGCGCAAGTACGACCTGCAACGTGACGACGCGTCCGAAGTGGCCTGCGTCTGAGGCCGTATTCCAGGCATTTCATTTTGACGCGGCGGAAATCCGGCGGGTACAGGTCTTGCCCCCCAGCATGGCAAGCCACTCCCGAAGCTCCAGACGATGAACGACATCGACGTCAACCGAATTCTCAGCCAGATTCGTTCGCTGCAACCGCAGACCGCGAACCGGGTGCCGCCGTTCAAGGCCCCCACCGAGGTCAGCCCGGGCTTCGGTGACATGCTCACGCGCTCGCTCGACCGCGTGGCGGCGACGCAGGGCGAATCCGCCCGCCTGCAGCGATCCTTCGAACTTGGCGAGCCCGGCGCGGATCTCAGTCGCGTGATGCTGGCGTCGGCGCGTGCGCAGGTGGAGTTTCGTGGAGCGGTCGAGGTCCGGAATCGCCTGGTAGCGGCTTACCAGGACATCATGAACATGCCCATCTGAGGGCCTGATCCGTGGCAGATCTCGCAAGCCTCGGGCAGCCGCGAGCATCCATGCTCAGGCTGAAGGACATTCCCGGCCTCCGGCAGATCGCGTTGCTGCTGGGAATTGCAGCGGCGGTCGCCGCTGGCATCGCGGTGTTCATGTGGTCGCAGCGGCCGGGCATGGTGCCGCTGTACGCCGATCTCTCCGACAAGGACGCCTCCGCGATTGCCGATGCCCTGCGTACCGCGGGCATCGAATACCGCCTGGACGACGCCAGTGGTGAAGTGCTGGTGGCGCCCTCGCAGGTGCACTCCGCGCGTCTGAAGCTGGCATCGCAAGGCCTGCCCAAGAGCAGCGCCATGGGCTTTGAAATGATGCAGCAGGAGCAGGGCTTCGGCACCAGCCAGTTTGTGGAAAGTGCCCGCTACCAGCACGCCCTGGAAACCGAGCTTGCGCGAAGCGTCGCCACGCTGCAGCCGGTGCGCAATGCTCGCGTGCACCTGGCCATTCCCAAGCCCTCGGCATTCACCCGCAGCGGCGATGGTCCCAGCGCGTCGGTGCTGGTGGAACTGCACAACGGGCGTACGCTCGAGGAACGTCAGGTGGCCTCCATCGTGCACATGGTGGCGTCCAGTGTTCCGGGACTCCTCCCGGGGTCGGTGACCGTGATCGACCAGTACGGGCGCCTGATGACGCGCTCGGATCCCAACGGCGACATCGGTCGTGCCAACGACAACTTCGATCACACGCGACGACTGGAGGCGGACTACGTGAGGCGCATCGAGCAGCTGCTTGCGCCCATGACCGGGCCCGGCAGGGTCAGCGCCCAGGTCACGGCCGACATGGATTTCTCCGTCACCGAGGAAGCCAAGGAAAGCTTCAACCCCGACAGGGCCGTGCTGCGCAGCGAGCAGACATCCGAAGACGTCAGCCGCAGCGCAAGAACCGCCCAGGGAATTCCCGGTGCCACCAGCAACCAGCCCCCGGACGCAAAGCCGCAGGCCCCGCTGATTGCGGACGCACAGGCGCCGGCGCCCTCGGGTGATGCCGGCGAGCAGAGCCGGCGTGCGACACGCAGCTATGAAATCGACCGTACCCTCAGCCACACCCGCCAGGCGGGCGGCGCCGTCAAACGCCTCTCGGTCGCCGTGCTCATCGACCATCTGCCCAAGGCGGACGGCAAGGGCGGCACGACGCTCCTGCCCCTGGACGAGTCACAGCTCAGGCAGGTGGATGCCCTGGTGCGCGAGGCCGTCGGATTCAGCAGCGAGCGCGGCGACACGGTGTCCGTGCAGAACGTGCCGTTCATCGTGTCGGAGGTCCCTGCCGCGGAAGCGGTGCCGCTCTGGCAGCGCGGTGAGCTGCGGGACGGAGCGCGGCTGCTGCTCGGCGCTGCGGTGGTCATCACGCTGATCTTCGCGGTGGTGCGGCCGGTCATGCGCAACCTGCTCAATCCTCCGTCGCCGGTGAACCCGCATCCGCTGCAAGCCGTTTTCGAGCCGCAGCGCGAGCGCGCACTGGACGAAGACCGCCTCGTCCTGGGTACCGCGGAACCGGCGGTGCCAGCGTTCGAACTCAAGCTGCAGGCAGCGCGCGGTGCGGTGAAGCAGGACCCGAAACGGGTTGCGCAAGTGGTCAAGAACTGGGTCGCGGAGGGAAGCTGAAATGCAGGAACACGCCATCGCGGGGCCGGAGCGCGCCGCAATCCTGATGATGTCGCTGGGCGAGGCCGACGCCGCGGAAGTCCTCAAGCACATGGGGGCCAAGGACGTGCAGAAGCTCGGCCAGGCGATGGCCTCGCTGACCCAGGTGTCGCGGGAGCGGGCGGAGCAGGTCATGGACCGTTTCGTCAGCGAGGTGGACAGCCAGACGTCCATCGGAGTGGGCAGCGACGACTACGTGCGGCGCGTGCTGGTCGGGGCGCTTGGCGAGGACAAGGCCTCGGGGCTGATCGACCGCATCCTCCTGGGCAGAAACAGCAAGGGGCTCGAAGCGCTGAAGTGGATGGAAACGCGTGCGGTTGCCGAACTGGTTCGGAACGAGCACCCGCAGATCGTCGCGATCGTGCTCGCATACCTGGACCCTGACCAAGCATCCGAAGTGCTGGCGCTGTTGCCGGAGCGGATGCGCAGTGACGTGCTGATGCGCATCGCGCGGCTCGATGGCATCCAGCCTGCGGCCCTGCGCGAGCTGGACGAGATCATGGAGAAGCAGTTCTCGGGCGGCGGCAATCTCAAGGCGTCCAGCGTCGGCGGCATCAAGGTCGCGGCCAGCATTCTCAACCTCATGGATTCCTCCGCCGAGGCGTCCATCATCGGCAAGATCTCCGAGGTGGATGCCGAGCTGGGAACGCGCATCCAGGAGCTGATGTTCGTGTTCGACGACCTGGGCAACCTGGACGACCGCAGCATGCAGACGCTGCTCCGCGATGTCAGCGCCGAGCTGCTCGGCGTTGCGCTCAAGGGGTGCGAGGCCCGCGTGCGCGACAAGGTGACCGGCAACATGTCCAAGCGTGCCGCCGAGATGCTGATCGAGGACATGGAAGCGCGTGGCCCGGCCCGGGTGTCGGACGTGGAGGCGGCGCAGAAGGAAATTCTCGCCATCGCGCGGCGCCTGGGCGAGGCGGGGACCATTCAGATCGGAGGCAAGAGTGAAGCCTTCGTCTGAGTCCGCTGCGGCGGACTGGTCGACTGTCATCCCGGTGGACCTGGCCACCTCGATGCAGCGGTGGCAGATGCCGTCGCTGCGCGACACGCCAGCGGAACAACCGCCGCCGACGGCGCGCCATCTGGAAGAACTGGAAGCCGTCGCCCGGCGCGAAGGGTTCGCGCAAGGACACGCAGATGGCTACGCCGCCGGGTTCGGCGAGGTGCAGGCCCAGGCGCAGCGGATGCGTGGACTCATCGAACAGCTCGCCCACCCGATCAAGGCCGTTGATGCCGAAGTGGAGCGCGCGCTGGTCGAACTGGCCATCGTGCTCGCCGGGCGCCTGGCCAGCCAGAGCCTCGCGCTGGTCCCGGAGCGCGTTGCAGCCCTGGTGCGCGAAGCCGTCGAGGCGCTCGGCATTGCGCCGCGCCTGGTGAGAATCTTTCTGCATCCGGACGACGTGGCGCTGCTCCGGCCCCAGCTCGAAATGCCGCCCGACATCCACGATTGGCGGCTTCTGGCCGATGCCCAGCTCGCGCGTGGAGACTGCCGCGTCTCGACGGACTCGATGCGCGTGGATGCCAGCCTCGCCGCGCGTGAGCAGCAGCTCCGCCGGGCGTTGATGGGAGTGGAGACGTGACGCCCAGTCCTGCCGAGCCGGTGCATTCGGCTGCGGGCGCGGGCGGGTTGCGCTCGTCGATCGTTGCCGCCCGGCTCAACGGCATCGCCGCGAACGCGCAGCGCCTGTCGCTGGTTCAGCCCGAGGGTGTGCTCAAGCGGGTGGTTGGACTCACGCTCGAAGCAGTCGGCTGCCAGATGCAGATCGGCGCGCGCTGCAATGTCATCAACCACGATGGCCACGGCATAGAAGCCGAGGTGGTGGGCTTTTCGGGCGAGCGGGTATTTCTCATGCCCGCCGGGGAAATGCAGGGTCTGCAACCGGACGCACGAGTCGTCCCGTTGCGCGGCAGCGCCGATTTTCCGGCCGGCGCTGGCCTGCTGGGCCGCGT
Source organism: Panacagrimonas sp. (assembly GCA_052386745.1). GTDB lineage: Bacteria > Pseudomonadota > Gammaproteobacteria > Nevskiales > Nevskiaceae > Panacagrimonas. The sequence continues at coordinate 50,097 of JBQTJW010000007.1, forward strand.
CATCGACGGCGAGGGCAAGCCGCTGGACGCACTCGGAAACTTGCGCGGAGACCGCCGCGCGCGCATCGCCACCGCGCCCATCAATCCGCTGCTGCGTGCGCCCATCGATACCCCGCTCGACGTCGGCGTGCGCGCCATCAACGCACTGCTGTCGGTTGGTCGCGGGCAGCGCCTGGGCCTGTTTGCCGGCACCGGCGTCGGCAAATCCACGCTGCTGGGGATGATGACGCGATTCACCAAGGCCGATGTCATCGTCGTGGGGCTGGTGGGTGAGCGCGGACGCGAGGTCCGGGACTTCATCGACCACAGCCTTGGCGAGACCGGGTTGCGCCGCGCGGTGATCGTCGCCACGCCTGCCGACCGCTCGCCGCTGATGCGCCTGCGCGGTGCTTACCTGGCGACGGCCATTGCGGAATCGTTCCGCGACGAGGGACGGCACGTGCTGCTGTTGATGGACTCGCTGACGCGCTTTGCCCAGGCGCAGCGCGAGATCGGCCTTGCCGTGGGCGAGCCCCCAACCACGCGGGGCTATCCGCCCTCGGTCTTCGCCAAGCTGCCACAGCTCGTCGAGCGGGCCGGCAACGGCGTGCAGGGCGGCGGCTCGATCACGGCGTTCTATACGGTGCTGACGGAGGGCGATGACCCCAACGACCCCATCGCAGACACGGCGCGCGGCATTCTGGATGGCCACATCCTGCTCTCGCGCAGCATCGCCGATGCTGGGCTCTACCCGGCGGTGGATATCGAAGCCTCTGTTTCACGCGTTGCCAGCGTGGTGACCTCGCGCGAACACCAACTGAGGACGCGCAAGTTCAAGCAGCTGTTCAGTGCCTACCAGCGCAACCGGGACCTCATCAATATCGGCGCCTACCAGAAAGGGGCCGATCCCCGCGTGGATTCCGCGCTGGCGCTGTGGCCGCGCATCGAGGAGTTCCTGCGCCAGGATGTCGATCAGCCTGCCGATTTCGCCAGCAGCGCCAGAGCGCTGTCGGCCCTCATCGGTGCTGACCCGTAAGCCCATTCTTCAATCAAGAACGATCCACCCATGCCTGCTCCCAGCGCTTCTCAACGCCTGCAGCCCTTGCAGACCCTTGCGGGCGTTCGCGAGGATGCCGCCGCGCGCCAGTTTGCCGAGGCACAGCGCGAAGTCAAGGCGCGAGAGTCCCGTCTCCAGGAGTTGCGATCCTATCTGCGCGATTACACCGCCGCTGCGCCTCCCACCGCACCCGCCATGCTCGCGAACCGGCACGCCTTCCTGCAGAAGCTGCGCGAGGCCGAGCGCTTTGCTTGCGATGCGGTCGACCAGGCGGTGGCGATGGCCGAGGCCCAGCGCCTGAAATACCTGGTGCAGCAACGCGACGCCGGCGTACTGGACCAGCTGGCTGCCTGCTACCGCGAGCGCGAGGAACGCGTGTTCGAACGGCGTGACCAGTCCCAGCTGGACGAACTGGCAACACGCCGGTTTCTTGAAAATGTCCGGGTTGCAGCCTCATGACCGATGCCGTTCCGGCCTTCGCGGCGGGTCCCAGGACGGTGTCGGCGGTACCGGGCGCTCCCAGGACCCCGTCCACGCCGTCGTCTGACTGCTTCGCAGCCCAACTCGATGCCATCGCCCCGAGCCCGACGCATCACAAGTTCGATGCGAAGCACGGCGCAGGCGCGTCGCCGGAAATGCGCTCGTCCGCTGACCCCGAACACGAAATGGCGATCGGAACGCCGGACGGCGAATCCGGATGCAAGCCGCCGACGTGCTGCGGGGCCAAGGTCAATCCGGATGGCGCAAGCGAGGCCGAGGACGCCGACAGCGATGGCGATGCCCTGGATTCCTCCGGATCGAACTCTCCGGCGCCAGAATCCATTCAGGCGTTCCTGCAGATGCTGGAGCGATCAGTGGCGGCCCTCGATGACGCCTCCGGATCGGAAACACTCTCTTACACTTCGCAGGGAAGTCCAACGACCCTCGCCAACGACACACCGGTTGACCCCGCAATTGCTGCGCAGGCATTGGCCCCAGGGTCGACCGTGCTTGGTGGAGTGGTGCCGATGCCGGGAGCGGCCAAAGTGGTTCCGCAAGCGCAATTTCTGAGCGGAGCGTCGCTCGCCCCGGGTGTGCCCGGTGCAATCGCGATGCCTGGCGCGCAGGAAAAGCCACCGGTCGCGCTATCGGAGGTCAATCCCAATCCTGTTCTGGCGCAAGCCGCTTTGCCGGAGCCCGCGCAGGATCGGGCCGCAGGGCCAACGGCGACTCTGCCAGACGCGGCATTGGCCCAAGCGGTTGACCAGGCGGTGACGGGTGCGGGGGATCGACCCGGACCACTGGCGGGCGTCGTCGCAACGCCGACCACGACGGCGCTGCCGCAACCGCCGCCTGGTCCGCCCGCGCCGGGCCCCTTGCTTCCGCAAACTCCCCTGAACCTGCAGGACGAGCGCTGGGCAGTGGATCTGGGCAACCGCCTGCTCTGGAGCGCGCGCGACGGCGTGCAGGAAGCAACGCTCCAACTCCATCCGCAGGAGCTGGGAACCGTCGACGTTAGGATCTCGATCGACGCAGGACAGGTGCGGGTGGATTTCCAGTCGGCGCAGCCGGCCGTGCGCGCGGCGCTGCAGGCTGGCCTGGTGCAGCTTCAGGCACTGTTCGCGGGGGAAGGCCTGCAGTTGGCGCAGACCCGGATCGGTCACGGTGGTTCGCGTTCCGCCAGCCCTTCCTCCTCGGGTGAATCGGGGAGTTTCTGGGGTGAGCCGTCCACGAGCCTGCTGCGGCCGCGCGCCCGCCGCATCGGCGCGCTCGACCAGTACGCCTGAGCCGCGTCCGGGCGCGCCGGAATTCCGCCGCGCGGAGCGCAGCATTTAGTGTCAATTCGTCGGCGGCTCAGTGAATCGCCGCGCTGCGAGATGATCGGTTCCGTGGCACAGGACTTGCCCCCGAGGGTTCCATAAATCCCGCACGAGACCTGCCGATGCCCGCCGCCGCGAAAGCCACGATCGACGACGATGCACCCACCACGGTGCCGACCGTGGAGAAGAAGAAAAAGGGCTTGCTGCCGGCCATCGTCATCGCCATCGTGGTTTCGGCCGGGCTCAGTGGCGGGGTGGCCTGGTACGTGAGCAAGTCCTCGGTTCCAGCCGTCGATGCCAAGCATCCGGCGGAAGAGGCCAGGCCGGAATCCAGAGCACCGGCGATCTATCTTCCCTTGACGCCGGCGCTCGTGGTCAATCTCCAGGATGACGACGCGATGCGCTTCCTGCAGGCCGATATCGAAGTCATGTCACGCGATGCCACTGCCATCGAAGCGGTCACCAAGCACATGCCGCGCATCCGCAACAGCCTGCTGATGCTGCTCGGCGCGCAGCGTGCGCCTGAGCTGGTAAGCCGCGCCGACAAGGAGCGCCTGCAAAGCCAGGTTCTTGCCGAGGTGCGCCGCATCCTCGAAGAAGAGACCGGCCATGCGGGTGTCGAGGCCATCTACTTCACCAGCTTCGTGATGCAATGAGCACGCGCGATCTGCTTTCGCAGGACGAGATCGATGCCCTGCTGCACGGCGTCGACAGCGGAAAAGTCGAGCTGGAACCACCGCCCGCGCCGGGCGAGGCGCGTGCCTTCAATCTGGCGTCGCAGGACCGCATCGTGCGCGGCCGCATGCCGACGCTGGAGATGATCAACGAACGTTTTGCGCGGCTGTTCCGCATCGGCCTGTTCAACATGCTGCGCCGTACGCCGGAGCTGACGGCGACGGGAATCGAGATGATGAAGTTCGGCGAATACACCCATTCGCTGTTCGTGCCGACCAGCCTGAACCTGATCCGGGTCAAGCCGCTTCGCGGGACGGCGCTGTTCATCTTCGAGCCGAAGCTGGTGTTCACCGTCGTCGACAATTTCTTTGGCGGCGACGGGCGCCTGGCAACCAAGATCGAAGGCCGCGAGTTCACGCCCACCGAAAGCCGGGTGATCCAGCTGCTGGTTCGCCAGGCGTTCGCCGATCTCACGGAAGCGTGGAATCCGGTCATGAACCTGGAATTCGAGTATCTGAACTCCGAGGTCAATCCGCATTTCGCCAACATCGTGTCACCGAGCGAGATCGTGGTCGTCTCGCGTTTCCACATCGAGCTCGATGGCGGCGGTGGCGACCTGCATGTGACGTTTCCGTACTCCATGCTGGAACCGCTGCGCGAGCAGCTCGACGCCGGCGTGCAGTCGGACCGCGCGGACCGCGATGACAACTGGACGATGGCCCTGCGCGAGCAGCTGCAGGACGCCGAAGTCGAACTCGAAACGATGCTGGCGACCAGCCGCATCAGCGTGCGCGATCTCATGCACCTGAAGGCGGGCGATGTGCTGCCCATCAACCTGCCCAAGACCGTCGAGCTGTGCGTCGAGAACCTGCCGGTGTTTCGCGGCCGCTTCGGCGTGCACAACGGCCATAACGCCGTCCGGATCACCGATGTCATCCGCCGAACCCCCGAAAGCGCCCTGCGTGCGGCGCGTCCCTGAGCCTTCTCCATGAACACTGAAAATTCTGCTGCCAACGGCCGTGCACGTAACGATTTCCCGCGCGCCAGCTTCGAGTCGCTGGACGGTGCCGGCCCGTCCACGGCGGGCGAGTTCGGGCTGGACGTGATCCTGGACGTGGCCGTCACACTGTCGATGGAGGTGGGCCGCGCCCGCATTCCCATCCGCAACCTGTTGCAGCTCAACCAGGGCTCGGTCGTGGAGCTCGAGCGTGCCGCCGGCGAGCCGCTGGACGTCTACGCCAACGGCACGCTGATCGCCCACGGCGAAGTCGTGGTGGTGAACGAAAAATTCGGCGTGCGCCTGACCGATGTGGTCAGTCCCGCCGAGCGCATCCGCAAGCTGAAGTGAGCGCGGGGACGCCGGCTGGAGGTGCCGAGTTGCTCGGGCTTGCGGGCAGCCTGCTGGTTGTCCTGGGCGTCATCCTGGCACTGGCGTGGCTCCTGCGGCGCGTGCAGGGCTTGCGCGTACAAGGCACGCAGAGCGTTCGCGTCCTGGGTGGTACCGCCGTTGGCGCCAAGGAGCGCGTCCTGATCGTGCAGGCGGGAGGCCAGCAGTTCCTGATCGGCGTGGCGCCCAACGCCGTCAACCTGCTCCATCATTTCGATGAGCCGCTTCCGGAACCGGACGAATCGGCAGCATCAATCCCGGTGTTCGCGCAGAAGCTGCAATCACTCATGCGCAGCAAGGCCCGCTCATGAGCCAGGGACTGGCCATCCGCCTGGGGCTCGCCGTTCTGCTGTTGCTGCCGGCGTGGGCGCAGGGCGCTTCGCTGCCGGGCCTGACGGCCGTCACCGTGACGCCCGCCGCCAACGGGGGCAGCGCCTACAGCCTGAGCCTGCAGGTGCTGCTGCTGATGACGGCATTGACGCTGCTGCCGGCGGCCTTGCTGATGATGACCTCGTTCACACGCATCATCGTCGTGATGGGTCTGCTCCGCCAGGCACTGGGGACCGGGCAGACACCATCCAACCAGGTGCTGATCGGGCTCTCGCTGTTCCTCACGTTCTTCGTCATGTCGCCGGTGTTCGATCGCGTGTACACCGACGCGGTGGCCCCTTACGCGGACGGCAGGCTGGAGTTCACCGCGGCCCTGGAAGCAGCCAGCAAGCCGGTCCGGAGCTTCATGCTGGCGCAGACTCGCGAGGCCGACCTGTTGGCGTTTGCCAGGATGGCAGGAAAGGGCCCGTTCCAGGGGGCGGACGACGTGCCCTTCGTGGTGCTCGCCGCCTCGTTTGTCACCAGCGAACTGAGCACGGCGTTCCAGATCGGTTTCATGCTGTTCATTCCCTTCGTGGTGATCGACCTGGTGGTGTCCAGTGTCCTGATGTCCATGGGCATGATGATGCTGTCGCCCGTGCTGATCTCGCTGCCCTTCAAGCTGATGCTCTTCGTGCTGGTGGATGGCTGGTCGCTGGTCATGGGCACGCTGGCCGCGAGCTTCAAGTCGTGACGCCGGAAACGGTGCTGTCCACCGGCCGCGAGGCTCTGATGCTGGCGGTGCTGCTGGCGGCGCCGCTGCTGCTGGTGGCGCTGACCGTGGGTGTCGTGGTGGGCGTTTTCCAGGCGGCAACGCAGATCAACGAGCAGACCCTGTCGTTCATCCCCAAGCTGCTGGCGATGGCCGCGGTGACCGTGGTCGCCGGGCCGTGGATGTTGCGGCTGCTGATCGAATTCACGCGCCGCCTGATCGAAAGCATCCCGGTGCTGATTCGCTGATTCCGGCCGCGCGGTCCGTGAACTTCAGCGAAACCGATCTGCTGAACTGGCTGCAAACGGCCTGCCTGGTATTCGCGCGCTGCGGAGGCGTGGTGATGACGGCGCCGGTGTTCGGTGCGCGCCCGGTTCCACCGCGCGTCCGCGTGGCGCTGGCGATCCTGTCCACCGTGCTGCTGCTTCCCTTGTTGCCGGAAGTGCCGACCCGGATCCTGGGGACGCTCTGGTGGCTGGCGCTTGCCCAGCAGGTCCTCATCGGCGCGGCCATGGGCTTTGTGCTGCAACTGGTGTTCGAGGCGGTGGCACTGGCGGGTGAGCTGATCGCGTACGGCATGGGACTTTCGTTCGCGCAGTTGTCCGACCCCCTGCGCGGGGCGGGCACGCCGGTGGTCGGGCAGTTCCTGATGATCCTCGCCACGCTGCTTTTCCTGGGGCTCGACGGGCATCTGGTCCTTCTGCAGGGCATGGCCGGGAGTTTCCGGACCCTGCCGCCGTCGGCGGGCGGCTTCTCGCCGGACGTGTTCTGGGGTATCGCCATCTGGGGTGGCCAGATGTTCGCAGGCGCCATCCGGATCGCCGTGCCGCTGATGGTTGCGATGCTGGTCATCAACCTGAGCTTCGGCGTGCTGAGCCGTGCCGCACCCTCGCTCAACCTGCTGGCGGTCGGGTTTCCCATTTCGCTGCTCGCCGGCATGGTGCTCCTGCAGTTTGGATTGCCGGGGCTGCAACTCGTGTTCAGCGACCTGCTGAACGACGCCTGGCAGTTGACGGCGTCCATCACCGCCCCGCCGCGCTGACATGTCGGAGGCCAGCGGCCAGGACCGGACCGAGCGCGCCAGCCCCAAGCGCCTGCGCGAGGCCCGCGAGCGCGGGCAGGTGCCGCGTTCGCGTGAATTGTCGGGCGCCGTGCTCATGACGGCAGCGGTGGGCACCATGATGGTGGCCGGTCACCACGTCGCGGAGGGCGCGGTACGCTGGCTGCGCTCGGCACTGAGCTTTCGGGCTGCTGACCTCACCGATCCCACGCAGCTGCCGCTGCGGCTCGGCGCCTTGATGCACGAGGCCATGATGCTGGTCGCGCCGGTGCTCGGGGCCTGCTTCATGGCCGCGCTGGCAGCGCCCATGCTGATTGGCGGCTGGAACCTGAGCACAAAAGCGCTGGTCCCGGATTTCAGCCGGCTCAATCCGTTGAAGGGGTTCGGCCGCATATTCTCCTCGCAGTCGCTGGCCGAGCTGCTGCGCAATCTTGGCAAGCTGGTCCTGCTCGGCATGATCGCGCTGGTCTGCTTCTGGGGGGTCAAGTCCAGCCTGCTCGCGATGCCGGCACAGTCGCCGGCAACCGCCATTGGGGATGGCCTGGTCGTCTGCCTGCGGATCATGGTCTGGCTATGCGGCGGGCTGTTGCTGATTGCCGCCATCGATCTGCCCTGGCAGCTCTGGAAATACGCACGCGATCTGCGGATGACCCGCCAGGAGCTGCGCGACGAGTACAAGCAGAGCGAGGGACGCCCCGAGGTCAAGGGGAGAATCCGCCGCCTGCAGCAGGAAATGGCCAACCGCCGGATGATGGAAAAGGTCCCCGGCGCGGACGTGGTGGTCACCAATCCGACCCATTACGCCGTCGCCCTGAAATATGCGGCCGGTGGAATGCGCGCGCCGCGCGTGGTGGCCAAGGGCGCTGGACCGATCGCGCAGCGCATTCGTGAACTGGCCGTGGAAAACCGCGTGACGCTCGTGTCCGCCCCGCCGCTGGCGCGCGCGCTGTATCGCGGCGTGGACCTCGACGCGGAGATTCCAGCCGCCCTGTACGCCGCGGTCGCGCAGGTGCTGACGTATGTCTACCAGTTGCGCGCCCATCGCCGCGGTCCCGTCCCGAGAGCGCCGGACGTAGGCGATGTGCCGGGTGGCGAGCCGGATCCTGATCCGGATCCGGATCCGAATCAGGATCAGGACCGGGACCGGGACTCGCGATAGAACACGCCGGGTGGCCTGGACGGCGGGCATCGTGACCGCTCGTCGTTCGTCGCAAACCGTCTGCACACTGGTCCGGCAAGGGCAGTTTGCAAGTACGGGAATTGCACCCGGCAGCGCATGCCCACCCATTTGAAGTCGATCGCGTTGCCGGCGTTCCTGCGCGGACGGGTTGGCGGCCTGGGTGCACCGCTCATGCTGATGGCGGTGCTCGCGATGATGGTGGTGCCGCTGGCACCGTTCGTCCTCGACCTGCTTTTCAGCTTCAACATCGCACTGTCGATCGTGATCCTGCTGGCCGTGGTGTACGTGCTCAGGCCGCTCGAATTCAGCGTGTTCCCCACCGTGCTCCTGCTGGTGACGCTGCTGCGGCTTGCGCTCAACGTGGCCTCCGCCCGGATCGTCCTGATGCATGGGCACGAGGGCACCCATTCGGCAGGGCAGGTGATCGAAGCCTTTGGCGAGTTCGTCATCGGCGGGCACTACACGGTGGGATTCATCGTGTTCGCCATCCTGACGATCATCAATTTCATGGTCGTCACCAAGGGTGCCGAGCGTGTCTCGGAAGTGTCCGCGCGCTTCGTGCTGGATGCGCTTCCCGGCAAGCAGATGGCCATCGACGCAGATCTCAACGCCGGCTTGTTGACGCGCGACGAGGCCAGGCTGCGCCGCGAGGAAGTGCGCGAGGAAGCCGACTTCTACGGTTCCATGGACGGTGCCAGCAAGTTCATCCGCGGCGACGCCATTGCCGGCATCCTGATCCTGTTCATCAACATCATCGGCGGCCTGCTCATCGGCACGCTCGAACATGGGCTGCCGCTCGACGTGGCGCTGAAGAACTACACCCTGCTGACGATCGGCGACGGATTGGTGGCGCAGGTGCCCGCCCTGCTGCTATCGACTGCCGTGGCGATGCTGGTCACGCGCATGTCGCGTGCGCAGGACATGGGCCAGCAGCTCGCCGGGCAGGTGCTCGCACACCCGCGCGTGCTGGGCGTGGCTTCCGGCGTCATGGGGCTAATAGGGCTGATTCCCGGCATGCCTCACCTGGTGTTCCTGGGCATTTCCGTGGGTTGTGGAACCGCTGCCTGGATGCTCCAGCAGAAGCGCCAGGTTGCAAGTGCCGCGGTTCCGGCGCTGCCACCGCCGCCCAAGGCCGAAGAGTTGAGCTGGGAAGACGTGACGCCCGAAGACCTGCTTGGACTGGAAGTGGGCTACCGGCTGATTCCGCTGGTGGATGCGCGCCGGGGCGGGGAACTGATGGCGCGGATCAAGGGGGTGCGCCGCAAGCTGACGCAGGAGCTCGGCTTCCTGATTCCGCCGGTTCACATTCGTGACAACCTCCAGCTCGCACCCAACGGCTACCGGATTGTGCTGCACGGTGTTCCGATCGCGGCCGGGCAGGTTCATCCCGACCGCGAGCTTGCGCTCAATCCGGGACGGGTATTCGGCACGGTGGAAGGCTTGCCCACGCGCGATCCGACCTTCGGCATGGAGGCGGTCTGGATCGAGCGAGGCTCGCGCGAACACGCGCAGACCCAGGGCTACACGGTGGTGGACGCAGGCAGCGTCCTGGCCACCCACCTCTCGCACCTGATCAAGGAGCACGCGTCCGAACTGCTGGGTTTCGATGAGACCCAGCAGCTCCTCAACGGACTCCAGAAAGTGGCGCCAAAGCTCGTCGAAGACTTGGTTCCCAAGCTCTTGCCGCTGTCGGTCTTCGTCAAGGTCCTGCAGAACCTTCTGGCCGAGCGCATCCCCGTGCGCTCACTGCGCGCGATCGCCGAAACCCTCGCCGAGGCCGCGCCGCGAAGCCAGGATCCCGTCACGCTCGCGGCAACGGTGAGGATCGCATTGGGTCGTCAGATCGTTCAAGAAATCAATGGGATGGAGCCGGAGCTGCCGGCGTTGACACTCGCGCCGCCACTGGAACGCGTGTTGCAGGACAGCCTGCAAACCGGCGGACAAATCCTGGAGCCGGGTCTGGCAGAACGTATGCACAAGGCAATCACCGATGGCGTGGGCAAGCAGGAGAAAGCAGGCCAGACACCGGTCCTGCTGGTCCCGCCGTCGCTGCGTCCGCTGCTGGCCAGGTTCACGCGGCAGACCATTCCCGGGCTGCACGTGCTGGCCTACAACGAGGTGCCCGAAACCAAGCGCATCCGGTTGATGGGATCGGTGGGATGAGGATGAGGCGATGAACGACCACGACCGAATGCTTTGCGGGCACCAGTCCCCATGAAGATCAAACGATTTGCAGGCAGCAGCATGCGCGAGGCCATGCGGATGGTGCGCGAGGAGCAGGGTCCGGATGCGGTGATCCTCAGCAGCCGGCGCCTGCCCAATGGCGTGGAGGTGGTCGCGGCCACCGACTACGACGCGGCGCTGATGCACCAGGTGACGCGCAAGCCGCAGGAGGACCCTTCGGCGGCCCCTGAAGTGGAGCCCGACCGCGCCAGCGTGACGGCGATCACGGCCGCCGAGACGAGCCCCGCGAGGATGATCCTCGACACGAATCCGCCGACGGAGCGGGTGCTGTCCGCTGCGGGTGCCGAGGCATCCGAGCTGTCCGAGTTGCGGCGCGAGATGGGGGGTGTTCGAAGGCTGCTGCAGCAGCAGCTGGCGAGCTTCGCCTGGCAGGACATGAAGACCCGCAACCCGGTGAAGCTCTCCGTTCTGCGTGCCCTCTCGGGGCTCGGGCTGGAAGCGGACCTGGCCAAGCAGATCGCCGGTGAACTGCCCGCCAACACGTCCTACGAGGTCGCCCGCTCACTGCCGCTGCACCTGCTCGCGCAGTGCGTTCCCGTCGTGCAGCAGGAACCGATTGCCGATGGTGGCGTGTTCGCATTGCTGGGGCCGACCGGCGTCGGCAAGACCACGACGATCGCCAAGCTGGCCGCGCGGTACGCGCGCATCCACGGGCTGCGCGACATTGCGCTGATCACCACGGATCACTACCGCATCGGCGCGCAGGAGCAGCTCCATTCCTACGGGCGCCTGCTGGGAGTGCCGGTGGCCAGCGCCGCCACCGGCAGCGAGCTCGCCGCGGCACTGGACAAGTTCAAGGATCGCAAGCTCGTACTCATCGACACGGCCGGCATGTCGCAGCGGGATCGCCACCTTGCGGAGCAGTTCGCGACGCTGTCCGCCGTTCCGCACCCCATCCGTTCCTATCTCGTGCTCTCGTCAACCTGCCAGGCCATCGATCTCGACGAGATCGTCCAGCGCTACTCGGCGGCGCGACCGCAGGGTTGCATCCTGACCAAGCTGGACGAGGCCACCCGGATCGGCGGAGCGCTGTCGATTGCGGTCAAGCACGCCCTGCCCATGGCGTATGTCACGGACGGGCAGCGGGTCCCCGAAGACCTGCAGACCGCCAACGCGCAGGCGCTGGTCGATCGCGCCATTCAGCTCGCCAAGCAAACGCCGTCGTCGCTGGACGACGACATCCTTGCCATGCAGTTCACCAGTGCGTCTGCCCATGCTCACGTCTAGACCCCGGATGGATCAGGCCGAAGGCCTGCGGCACATGCGCCCCCCTGTAGCCACCGTGCCGGCCCTGCCGGTGGCGTCCGCGGCCCCGCTGCTGCCGGTACAGGTCGTTGCCGTCACCAGCGGCAAAGGCGGGGTGGGAAAGACCAGCGTATCGGTCAACCTGGCCGTGTCCATGGCACAGAGCGGCCGCAAGGTGATGCTGCTGGACGGTGATCTGGGGCTGGCCAACTGCGATGTGATGCTCGGCCTGCAACCCAGCTACAACCTGGCGGATGTCATCGACGGAAAATGTTCGCTGGAAGAAACGATGATCGAGGGCCCTGCCGGGCTGGTCGTGGTGCCGGCCTCCAGCGGACGTCGCAACATGTCCGAACTCAAGCCGCTGGAACATGCGGGACTGGTGCATGCCTTCAGCGAGCTCAGCCGCCCGCTGGACGTGATGGTCATCGATACCGCGGCCGGGATCTCCGACAGCGTGGTCACCTTCGCCCAGGCTGCACAGCAGGTCATCGTGGTGCTATGCAACGATCCCTCGTCGATGACCGACGCCTACGCGCTGATCAAGGTGCTGTATCGCGACTACGGGGTGAAGCGCTTCCAGGTCCTGGCGAACATGGTGGGCAGCCCGGCCGAGTCGAAGGAAATCGTCGACAACCTGCGCCGCGTGGCCGAGCGCTTCCTAGACGTAACGCTGACCCACATGGGCGCGGTTCCGCAGGACGAGTGGCTGAAGCGCGCCGTGCGCAGGCAGCGCGCCGTCGTCGACGCGTATCCCAACAGTCCCTCCAGTGCCGCGTTCGGTGAACTGTCGCGCAAGGTCGCGGCCTGGGGCATGCCGCCGGGTGCCCGCGGTAACCTGGAGTTCTTCGTCGAGCGCATGGTTGCGCAGCCGAACCGTGCGGCGGCCGTCAGCGCATGAGCGCCGCACTGAGAATGGCAGTACCGGCACCGTCGGACGAAGCCGGCTTGCTTCGCCAGTACTCGGGGCTGGTCCGGCGTATTGCCCTGCATCTGGCGGCGCGTCTGCCCGCGAGCGTCGAGCTCGATGACCTGATCCAGGCCGGATCGATGGGTTTGCTGGACGCCGCGCGCCACTACAACGGCGCGCTTGGAGCCAGTTTCGAGACCTATGCCGGCACCCGTATCCGCGGGGCCATGATCGACGAACTCCGGCGTACCGACTGGGCGCCGCGATCGGTGCATCAGCGTTTGCGCGAGGTCACCCATGCCATCACGCAGATCGAGCAGCGCACCGGGCGTGCCGCACGCGATGCCGAGATTGCCGCCCATTTGAGCATCAGCCTCTCGGAGTACCACGAGATCGTGCTCGACGCGTCGCGCTGCCAGATGCTCAGCATGGACGGCGGAGGCGACGACGAGGATCGCGACGAAGGATTCGAAGCCGCCGACGAGACCACGCCGATGGATGCGCTGCAACGCGCGCAGTTCCTGCGCGATCTGGAAGGCGCCATTGGCGGTCTGCCCGAGCGCGAACGTCTGGTGATGTCCCTCTACTACGACCAGGAGCTCAATCTGCGCGAGATCGGCGCCGTGCTCGACGTCAGCGAGAGCCGCGTGTGCCAGATCCACAGCCAGGCGCTGGTGCGCCTGCGTTCACGAATGACCGCCTGGGCCGATGCCCAGGTATGAACTCCCCATTCCCACATCCGATTCAAGGTTGATATGGACAAGAACCTGAAAATTCTCATCGTCGACGATTTCTCGACGATGCGCCGCATCGTCAAGAACCTGCTGCACGACCTGGGGTACCAGCACACCGCGGAGGCGGACGACGGCAAGACGGCGTGGCAGATTCTTCAGACCACGAGCTTCGACTTCGTGGTCACCGACTGGAACATGCCGGGCATGACCGGCATTGACCTGCTGCGCAACATCCGGGCCGAGCCGCGGCTGGCGTCGATGCCGGTGCTGATGGTCACCGCGGAGGCGCAGCGCGAGCAGATCATCGATGCCGCCAAGGCGGGCGTGAACGGTTACATCATCAAGCCATTCACGGCCGTCACGCTCAAGGAGAAGATCGACAAGATCTTCCAGCGCATCGCCGAAAGCGCATGAACGCGCAGCGCACGATGCAGGAGCGCGCCGACGCCGCGACCCGCCTGCGCGACCTCGCCGCCTCGATGGAGCGGGGCGAGGACGCCGATTTCGAGATGCGCCTGTCGCAACTCCTGAGGCCGCGGGAACAGTCGCTGTTCTCCGCCATTGCACGCATCACCCAGAACCTGCACGCGTCCTTGCGCGAACTCGAGTTTGACCAGCGTCTCAACCGCCTGACGCGCGACGAGTTGCCCGACGCCTGTTCGCGCCTGGACCTGGTGGTCAGGCTCACCGAGGAAGCCGCGCACAAGACACTCGACCTGGTCGAGCGCAGCCGTGCCCTGGCCGATGGCATCGCGGCGTCCGCCGGCGAGCTGGAGCTCTTGGCGTGCCCGGCGTCGGAGTTCCCTTTGCTCGACCGTGTGCAGACGTCCGTGCAGGGCAAATGTGCGCAGCTCCGGGGCCAGCTGTCGCAGCTGGCGCAGGCGCAGGAATACCAGGATCTCACCGGCCAGATCATCGGCCGTGTCATCGGACTGGTGCATCAGGCGGAGTCGGCCCTGCTCGACCTGCTGCGCGTTTTCGGCGATGGACTTCCAATGGCGCCGTCACCCCCGGTGGTCCGCAAGCCCGGCGAACTGCTGGGGCCTGCCGTTCCAGGCACCCGCGGTGCGGTCGGTCAGCAGGACGCCGACGAGTTGCTGGCCGACCTGGGATTCTGAGCATGGGTACGGGCGTCGACGATGATGTTCGCAACGACTTCCTCATCGAAGCCGGCGAGCTGTTGCAGACGCTCGGCGGGCAGTTGGTCGAGCTGGAGAGCAGGCCTTCGGACCCGGCACTGCTGAACGCCATATTCCGCGCCTTCCACACCATCAAGGGCGGGGCGGGATTCCTGGCGCTGGGCCCGATGGTGGAGCTCTGCCACGTCGCCGAAGAGGTTTTCGACGCGCTGCGCAGCGGCCGCCGCAGCGTCGATGCGGTATTGCTCGATGCTGCGTTGAAGTCGCTGGACCAGCTGCAGTGCATGCTCGATGTCATTGCCGCCGGCCAGGCGCCGGCCTCGCCGCCACCCGAGCTCCTGGTCCAGTTGCGGGCGCAGGCGGCGCCTTCCTCGGCCATCACGGAAGACGAGTTCGAAGCGCTGCTCGACGAGCTGCATGGCAAGAAATCGGCGCCGCAGCCCGCGCCTTCCCCGGCTTCGCATGCGGCAGTCCAGGTGCCCACGGCAGCCGTTCCGGAACCTGCGGCGCGGCCTGGCAGTCCGCCCGCGAAGGAAGCCAGGGAAGCGGAGCGCAAGGCGCCGGTTCGCGATGAATCGATACGGGTGGATACCGCTCGGCTCGACCGCATGATGAACCTGGTTGGCGAACTGGTGCTGGTCCGCAACCGGCTGAAGGCCACTGGCGCCGGTGACGCCGGAATGCGCGCGATCCGCGATCTCGACGTGATCACCCGCAGCCTGCAGGACGCGGTGATGCGCGTGCGCATGCAGCCGATAGGCAAGCTCTTTTCGCGCTTTCCGAAGCTGGCGCGAGATGTCGCGCGCGGCCTCGGCAAGCAGATCGAAGTGGACCTGCAGGGGGCGGACACGGACCTGGACAAGAACCTGGTAGAAGCGTTGTCGGATCCGCTGGTGCACATGGTGCGGAACAGCGTGGACCACGGCATCGAAATGCCCGAACAGCGACGTGCCGCGGGCAAGCCGCTCGCCGGGCGGCTGTCGCTGGCCGCAATGCAGCAGGGCCAGCAGATCGTTATCACGATCTCCGACGATGGCGCCGGCATGAACTGCGAGCGCCTGCGCGCCAAGGCCGTGGACAAGGGTTTGATGGACGGGTCGACTGCCGCGGCGCTGTCGCCGCAGCAATGCCTGGAGCTGGTCTTCCTTCCGGGATTTTCAACACGCGACGTCGCTACCGACCTGTCCGGCCGCGGCGTGGGCATGGACGTGGTCAAGTCCGCAATCGACCGCCTGGGCGGCAGCGTTGCCATTGAATCCAGCCCCGGCATCGGCAGCCGTTTCACCCTGCGGCTGCCGCTCACTCTCGCAATCCTGCCAGCCCTGCTGGTGAATGTGCGGGATCGTCGCTACGCCCTGCCGCTGGCGAGCGTGAACGATGTGTTCGCACTCGACACCGCCCGCACGCGCAGGCTCGATCACTGGGACGTGGTGCCGCAGCGCGACGGGCAGCTTCGGCTGATCGACCTTGAGCGCTGGTGCGGACACGAGCCGGAAGCCGGGCCACGCCATGTCGTCGTGGTCACGGTGGGATCGGAGCGTTACGGGCTGGTGGTTCACCAGGTGCGGAGCCGCGAAGAGATCGTGGTCAAGCCATTGGGCGCGAGCATCCGCGGGCTGGCCGGCGTTGCCGGTGCAAGCGTCACGCCTGAGGGTCGCGTGATCCTGATCCTGGACCCTGCCGGTCTGCTGCGCGCGGGTGCTGCTTCACCGCCGGAGGCCGCGTGGACGTCCTGAGCATTGCCGGCTTCGTCCTGGCCTTCGTTGCGCTGATTGGCGGGAGCATTCTCAAGGGCAGTGGCGTAGCGGCCCTCTGGGGGCCGGCCGCTTTTGTCATCGTGATCATCGGGACCACCGCGGCAATCCTCGTGCAGACGCCGATGGCGACGTTCAAGCATGGCCTGAAGATCAGCAAATGGGTGTTCAAGCCACCAGCAACGAAACCCGCCGAACTGGTTGCGCGAATCCTGGAGTGGAGCACCACGGCCCGCAAGCAGGGCCTGCTGGCGCTGGAGGGCATGGTCGAGAGCGAGCCGGATCCATTCATCCGCACCGGCCTGCAGATGCTGGTCGATGGCGCGGAGCCCGACACGATTCGTGGCACTCTGGAAGTGGACCTTTCGAGCACGGAGCACTTCGACCTGGCCGGTGCCAAGGTCTGGGAAGGGATGGGAATCTACGCACCCACGCTCGGCATCATCGGCGCGGTCATGGGCCTGATGGCGGTCATGCAGAACCTTGCGGACCCCAGCAAGCTGGGTCACGGCATCGCGGCCGCGTTCATTGCGACGATCTACGGGATTGCCTCGGCCAACCTGTTCTTCCTGCCCATGTCCAGCAAGCTCAAGGCGACCATCAACGCGCAGACGCGCGTGCGCGAAATGATCATCGAGGGCCTGATCTCGATCTCCCGCGGCGAGAATCCGCGCAACATCGAATCCAAGCTCAAGGGTTACCTGCATTAGAGGCCGCGATGGCGCGCAAGCAGACCCACGAAGAGCACACCAACCACGAAGCCTGGGCCATCCCCTACGGCGACCTGGTCACGCTGCTGCTCGCGCTGTTCGTCGTCATGTACTCGATCTCCTCCGTCAACGAGGGCAAGTTCCGCGTGATGTCCGACGCCCTGTCACAGGCGTTCGGCGGACCGCCCAAGTCGATCAGGCCCGTGCAGATTGGCGCGAGGCAGCAGCGTGGATCGGCAGACGACCACAAGCTGGACCTCCTGCGCTCGGTCCGCGAGGCGCAGAGCGTCGGCGGCACCATGCGGGACCTGCGCAATGCCGCGGTTTTTCCGGGGCGGATCAAGGCGCCCATTCCCGGACCGCAGACCGTTGCCACCGGAACGTCCAGGGGTGACAGAAACACGATGCAACGCATCGCGGACAAGGTCGAGAAGGCCCTGGGCGTGCTCATCAGCAAGAAGGTGGTCGTGGTGCGCCGCGGCGAGTCGCGCATCGAAATCGAGATCAAGACCGACATCCTCTATCCCAGCGGCAGCGCCATTTTTTCATCCGCAGCCGAACCCGTGCTCGTGGAACTTGCCTCAATCCTTGCCGCGCACCCGAGCGCACTGCGCATCGAGGGTCATACCGACAACGTCCCCATTGCCACCGCGGCGTTCCCGTCCAACTGGGAGCTGTCAGCGGCGCGCGCGTCCAGCGTCGTACGGCTGTTTGCACAGCACGGTATCGCTCCCGGACTCATGAGCGTGGAGGGATTTGGCGAGTTCCGCCCGGTCGAGAGCAATGCCAGCGTCGAGGGACGCAACCGCAATCGCCGCGTCGTCCTCGTTGCGTTTGCGGACGGAGCGGACGAGCAACCCGATACCGGAATTGCGGAGTCCGGTTCGGTCCTGGCCCCCGCCGCCGAACCCACGCCGGTCCTTGCGTTGGCCGCTCCCGGAATTTCCCAATGACCAGCGTGCACGAGCCCAGGCGCTACGTCGGTTTCGAGCTCGACTCCCAGATCTACGGACTGCCGATTCTGCAGGTGCAGGAGGTCCTCGCGAGCGCAGACATCGAGCCGGTTCCTGGTGCGCCTCCGCACCTGCTGGGCGTCATCAATCTGCGCGGTGCCATCCTCACCGTGATGGATCTGCGCCGGTGCCTGGGCTTGCCGGATGCAAGCGGCGCACAACCCGCGCAGATCATGATTCTGGATCACGGGCAGGAACCATTTGCGCTGCGTGTGGATCGTGTTTCCGCGGTGCGCTCCTTCACGGAAACCGATATCCGCCCGGCGCCGCGGACCGGTGCGAGGGATGAACTCGCGGTGATCACCGGCATCGCGGGCGGGCCCGGAACACTGATGCTGCTCATGGACGTCGAGCGGCTTCTGAACCTGCCGAAGTAGGCGCAGGCCCGGCATCGTCCGGGTGCCCACGGGAACAGGAGTTGCCTTAACCCCTGCAGACGATGCGGCAGTCAGTGGTGAGGCCAGTCCGCATCGAGTCCATCCAGGGTCGAACGTACGAGGTAGACCATGTCCAGAACAGCATCCGGCACGCAGCCCAAGGCTGCCAAGCCCAGCGCTGAAAAAAAACGCAGTGCAACCATCGAGTTGCCAGCGGATCTCGGGATCGAGCAGGCCTGCGTGATTCGCGACGAGCTTTGTCGGGAAATCGACACGCCGAGCGTGACCGTCGTCGGAAACGAGGTCGCGCGCATTCATGCGGCCGCATTGCAGCTCTTCTGCCTGTTTGTTCAGGCCCGCAGCCATGCCGGTCACGACACCGTTTGGGACCGCCCATCGGAGGTGCTGCGGAGCAGTGCCGCGCTCCTCGGCTTGTCCCCCCTGCTGCAACTGGCCAGGGACAACGCATGAGCCGGATCCTTGCGGTTGATGATTCTGCCTCCATGCGGCAGATGGTCGGTTTCACGCTGAAGTCCGCCGGCTACGACGTGGTGGAAGCCGAGGATGGCAAGGTCGCCCTGGGACTGGCTCAGCGGGAAAAATTCTCGCTCGTGCTGGCCGACGTGAACATGCCGAACATGGATGGCATCTCGCTGGTGCGGGCGCTGCGCGGATTGAGCGAGTACCGGTTCACCCCGTTGCTGATGCTGACGACCGAAGCGACCACGGAGAAGAAGCTGGAGGGTAAATCTGCGGGCGCGACCGGCTGGTTGGTCAAGCCGTTCAACCCCGAGCAGTTGATCGCGACCATCCAGCGCGTACTCGCATGAGTATCGACCTGCAGCGCTTCCACCAGAGCTTCTTCGAAGAGAGCTTCGAAGGCGTTGCGGCGATGGAACGGGCCCTGCTGGCGCTCGACCTCGAGACGCTGGATGCGGATGCGATCAACACGATCTTCCGCGCCGCGCACTCCATCAAGGGCGGGGCCGCGACGTTCGGATTCGGCGTTGTCGCCGAATTCACCCATGGCGTGGAAACGCTGCTCGACCGGATGCGTGATGGTCGCCACGCGATTGCCAGGGCGGACGTCGAACTCCTGCTGGGCGCGGTCGACGTGATGCGTGCGCTGTTGAGCGCGTGCCGCGACGGTGGCGAGGTGCCACCGGACCTGACGCTCGCGGTACAGCGCGAGCTCGACCTGCGGCTGGGAGGCGGGAACACACGTCCGGCTGCGGGCGTGGTTACCGCAGCGGTGGCCGAATCCGGGGGCTGGCGCATCCGTTTTGTGCCAGCGCGCGACCTATTCCGCAGCGGCAACGATCCGCTGCGCATCCTGCGTGAGCTCGCCACCCTGGGCGCGCTGGAAGCGGAGCCGGAGCTGTCGCCATTTCCGGAGTGGAACGAGACCGATGCAGAGACCTGCTACCTCGCCTGGAACCTGACCCTGCGCGGCACATCGACCGAGATCGAAGTGCGCGAGGTTTTCGCGTGGGTCGAAGACCAGTGCGAACTGCGCATTGAGCCGCTGCAACCGCCGGTGGCCGTCAGTGGGCCGAAACTGGTGAGGAGCACTTGCGACGCGAGGTCTTCGCCCAAGGCCGAGCGCAGCGCGGTGACTGGCGAGGGCACCACGATCCGGGTCGGCACAAGCAAGATCGACCTGCTGATCAACCTGGTCGGCGAACTCGTGATCACGCAGGCGATGCTTGCACAGACGGCCGAAGCGCTGGATCCGGTACAACACGAGCGGCTGCTCAACGGCCTGCAGGTGCTGGACCGCAACACGCGCCAGTTGCAGGAAGCCGTGATGTCCACGCGCATGCTGCCCATGGACTCGGTGTTCTCGCGATTCCCGCGCCTGGTGCGCGACCTGGCGGGCAAGCTTGGCAAGGAAGTGACGCTGCACACCGTGGGCGAGGCGACCGAACTGGACAAGAGCGTGATCGAGCAGATCACCGATCCGCTCAATCACCTGGTCCGCAACAGCCTGGACCATGGCATCGAGTCACCCGGAGACCGCATTGCTGCAGGCAAGGCGCCGGCCGGCTCCATCACCCTGAAAGCGGCGCACCAGGGTGGGCACATCGTGATCGAGGTCGCGGACGACGGGCGTGGTCTCAACCGCGACAAGATCTTGGCCAAGGCCACGGAGCGAGGGCTTTCGGTGTCCGACGCCATGAGCGACGCCGAGGTGTGGCAGCTGATCTTCGCCCCCGGCTTTTCCACGGCCGAAGCGGTCACCGACGTCTCCGGCCGCGGCGTCGGAATGGACGTGGTCAAGCAGAACATCCAGTCGCTCGGCGGCCAGGTGGATCTGCGCTCGGTGGCGGGTGGCGGCACCACGGTCAGCGTGCGCCTGCCGCTGACGCTGGCCATTCTCGACGGGATGTCGATTGCCGTCGGCGCCGAGGTGTTCATTCTCCCGCTGTCCAGTGTGGTCGAGTCGCTCCAGCCGCTGCCGCAGCAGGTCCGCCGGGTGACCCAGCAAAGCCACGTGGTCCAGGTGCGCAACGAGTACCTGCCGCTGATCGACCTGCGTGATTTTCTTGCGCTGCCGGGGATGCGCCGTCCGGCGCACGAGGCGATCGTGGTCATCGTCGAAGCGGAGGGACGCAAGCTCGCGTTGCAGGTCGACGAGCTGGTCGGCCAGCAGCAGGTCGTGATCAAGAGCCTTGAAACCAATTACCGCCGTGTCCGCGGCGTGTCGGGCGCCACGATCCTCGGCGACGGTCGCGTGTCGCTGATCTTCGACGTGGGCGCGATGGTGCGTCTGTGCAGCCAGGCCCAGGCGGCCTGATCCCAATCCTGATGGAGTCGAGCATGAATCTATTACCCGCCGCAGGAACCGCCCTGACGGTTGCCGCCGTACCTGCCACGCCGAATGAATTCCTCACGTTCACGCTCGGGGCCGAGGAATACGGCGTGGACATTCTCAAGGTGCAGGAAATCCGTGGCTACGACACCGTGACCCGCATCCCCGATGCACCGACCTTCATCAAGGGCGTGATCAATCTGCGCGGCACGATCGTGCCGGTGGTGGACATGCGGCTCAAGTTCAAGCTCGAGAGCGCCGACTACAACGCGTTCACCGTGATGATCATTCTCAACGTGGCCCGCCGCGTGGTCGGCATGGTGGTGGACGGCGTTTCGGATGTCATGCAGCTGACCCCGGACCAGATCCGGCCGGCACCTGAATTCAGCAGCGCTTTCGATACGCGCTACATCACCGGCATCGGCGCACTGGACCAGCGGATGCTGATCCTGATCGACATCGAGCGGCTGATGAGCAGCGAGGACATGGCGCTGATGGACCGCGCCGTTCACTGATTCCCTGGCGACCTGTCGCCCTGGGCGACGCCATTCAACCCAACACGTTACCGAGGCCCCACATGAGCACCAAAGCCGTTAAGTCCGACATCGCCAAGAAAGTCCCGAAGCCTTCGGAGAAAGCCGCTGCCGCGAGTCCGGCCAGCAAGAAGCGGGCGGCAAAACCGATCGTTGGCAGGAAGGCCGCATCCAAGCCCGGGGTGGCCCGAGCATCCGGCCGCGACCGGCAGCTGATGGAGGACTTCCGCGGACAGATCGAATCGATCAACAAGGCGCAGGCGGTCATCCAGTTCAGCATCGACGGCAGGATCACGGACGCGAACCAGAATTTTCTCGCAACCGTCGGTTATTCAATCGAGGAGATCCGCGGCCAGCATCATTCCATGTTCGTGGATGCTGCCTATCGGCAGAGCGTCGAATACCGGCTGTTCTGGGAAAAACTCGGCCGCGGGGAATACGACGCCGGGCAGTACAAGCGCATCGCCAAGGGCGGAAAGGAAATCTGGCTGGCGGCAAGCTACAACCCGATCCTGGATGCCGCCGGCAAGCCGGTCAAGGTCGTCAAGTTCGCCACGGACATCTCGGCCCAGATGCTGCGCAATGCCGATGTCGAAGGCCAGATTGCAGCAATTGGGATGGCCCAGGCGGTCATCCAGTTCTCGCTCGATGGCCGCATCATGGATGCCAACAAGAATTTCACCGACACGGTGGGCTATACGCTCGACGAGATTCGAGGACAGCACCACGCGATGTTCGTCGAACCCGCTCACCGTGCGTCCACCGAGTACCGCATGTTCTGGGAAAAACTGGCGCGCGGCGAATTCGATACGGGCCAGTACAAGCGTGTAGGCAAAGGTGGCAAGGAGATCTGGCTGGAGGCCAGCTACAACCCGATCTTCGACATGAACGGCAAGCCGTTCAAGGTGGTGAAGTACGCAACCGACATCACGCGGCAGAAGCTGGAGGCCGCCGACTACCAGGGCCAGCTTTCCGCGATCAGCAAGGCACAGGCGGTGATCGAGTTCACGCTGGACGGCAAGATCATCAATGCCAACGACAACTTCCTGAAGACGCTCGGCTACACGATCGACGAGGTGCGCGGGCAGCACCATTCGATGTTTGTCGACCCCGCGTACCGCGCTTCGCCAGAGTACCGCTATTTCTGGGAAAAGCTGGGTCGCGGCGAGTACGACGCCAACCAGTACCGGCGATTGGGCAAAGGGGGAAAGGAGGTCTGGATCCAGGCGTCCTACAACCCGATCTATGACATGAACGGCAAGCCCTTCAAGGTCGTGAAGTATGCGACCGATGTCACCGAGCAGGTGAAGACGACGCAGATGATGGATCTGGCCGTGAAGCAGACCCAGGAGGTGGTGTCGGCAACCGAGGCCGGTGACCTGATGCGGCGCATCCCACTCGAGGGCAAGAGCGGCGCCATCGAATCCCTGTGTGCGGGCGTCAATTCGCTGGTCGACACGTTCGCGACCATCGTCGCCAACATCAAGACGGCGAGCGACGCCATCGATACCGCCGCCCGTGAGATCTCCTCGGGCAACAGCGACCTGTCGGCCCGCACCGAGCAGCAGGCTGCATCCCTGGAGGAGACTGCGTCGTCGATGGAGGAACTCACCAGCACCGTCAAGCAGAACGCTGAGAACGCCAAGCAGGCCAACCAGCTGGCGATGGGGGCCTCCGAGGTTGCTCGCAAGGGGGGCCAGGTCGTGAGCGAGGTGGTCACGACCATGAGCGCCATCAACGAGTCGAGCAAGAAGATCGTCGACATCATCAGCGTCATCGACGGCATTGCGTTCCAGACCAACATCCTGGCGCTCAATGCGGCAGTCGAAGCGGCCCGTGCTGGCGAACAGGGCCGCGGCTTTGCCGTCGTTGCCGCCGAAGTCCGCAGCCTGGCGCAGCGCTCGGCCGGCGCTGCCAAGGAGATCAAGACGCTGATCGGCGACTCGGTGGAAAAAGTCAGCAATGGCTCCAAGCTGGTGGAGCAGGCCGGCAAGACCATGGACGAAGTCGTGACCAGCGTGCGGCGCGTGACCGACATCATGGCGGAGATCAGCGCGGCGTCCCAGGAACAGAGCCAGGGTATCGAGCAGGTCAACCAGACCGTCACCTCGATGGACGAGGTCACCCAGCAGAACGCGGCGCTGGTGGAGGAAGCTTCGGCCGCCGCACGCTCGCTGGAAGAACAGGCGGGCGGCCTGCAGCAGTCCGTGAGCCACTTCCGCATCGACGATCGCGAGGACGAGCGTCCCCGCGCTGCTGCCCCGCGACCGGCTGCCCCGGTTGCACGCAAGGCCGCGGAACGCGCTACGCCGCCGGTCAAGCTCGTGCAACGGCCAAAGTTGCAGGCGGTTCGTCGCGCGCCTTCGGCCGTCAACGGCAGCGCTGCGGTGCAGTCCGAAGGCCAGTGGACCGAGTTCTGAAATGTCGCACGGCACCGGCAACAGCGGCATGGCGGAATCGCCTGGCAAACCGGTCCGCCGCTGGTGGACGGTTGCCGCCGGACGGCGCTCGGCGTGGGGCGGCTGCTCATGAACATCATCATGGAGTCGGCGCAAGCCGCCGGTACGCGGGATTTCCAGTTCAGCAAGCGTGACTTCGAGCGCGTGCAGCGCCTGATCC
Source organism: Panacagrimonas sp. (assembly GCA_052386745.1). Classification (GTDB taxonomy): domain Bacteria; phylum Pseudomonadota; class Gammaproteobacteria; order Nevskiales; family Nevskiaceae; genus Panacagrimonas. The sequence goes on from JBQTJW010000007.1 coordinate 74,405, forward strand.
GCACGCGCGCCGGCATCGCGCTGGGCGAAGGCAAGCAGGATATGGTGTACAGCCGCCTCGCGCGGCGGCTGCGCGCGCTGGACCTGCTGTCGTTCGACGTCTACCTGGATCGCCTCGAACGCGGCGATGATCCTGCCGAGTGGGAGTCGTTCACCAATGCGCTGACCACCAACCTCACCTCGTTCTTTCGCGAACCGCATCATTTCGAGCAACTCGCCGACCTGCTGGGGCAGCGGCAGCCGGGGGAGCGCCTTCTGCTCTGGTGCGCCGCGGCCAGCACAGGAGAGGAGCCCTACTCGATGGCGATCACCGCGGCAGAGCACTTCGGCACGCTTTCGCCGCCGGTCACGATCCTGGCCACCGATATCGACACCCAGGTGCTGGCAACGGCAGAGCAGGGCGTCTACCCGCTGGAGCGCATCGACAAGCTGCCGGCCGAACAAAGGCGGCGGTACTTTCGAAAAGGGCAGGGTGCCATGAGTGGCCGGTGCCGGGTGGTCGACGAGTTGCGGGCCCTGATCCGTTTCCGGCAGCTGAACCTGCTCGATGCGCGCTATCCGATGCGCGGGCCGTTCCAGGCCATCTTCTGCAGGAACGTGATGATCTATTTCGACAAGGGGACCCAGCTGAACGTCCTGCAGCGGATGGTTCCGCTGCTGGCACCGGACGGACTGCTGTTCGCCGGACATTCGGAAAGCTTTTTCCATGCGGCAGACCTGATCACGGCCTGTGGCCGAACGGTTTACCGCCCTGCGCAGCACCACTGACATGCTAGGACATCAGGATCCACAGCCAACCGCCTGGTCGAGATCGGACGGCCAGCGGCCGGCCAATCCGCAGAGCTACTACGACTCGCGGTTCTCAGCCGATGCGCTCAAGGTGCTTCCCGGCGAATACATCGTGACCCGGCGCAAGGTCATGCTGGTGACGGTGCTGGGCTCCTGCGTTTCTGCGTGCATCCGCGATCCCCTGGCGCGTGTCGGTGGCATGAATCATTTCATGCTGCCCGATACCCGCAGCGGCTCTGAATCGGCCCGTTACGGCGGGTACGCCATGGAGGTCCTGATCAACGAGCTGCTCAAGCAGGGCGCATCGCGTGCGCGTCTGGAGGCCAAGGTATTCGGCGGCGGTGCCGTCCTTCGCGGCTTCACCAAGGGCAACGTCGGACAGCGCAATGCGGACTTTGTCCTCGAGTACCTTCAGGCCGAGAACATTCCACTCAGCGCCCAGGACCTGTGCGGGGTGCATCCCCGGCGGGTCCACTACTTCCCACTGACCGGGCAGGTGCTGGTGCGGCACCTGCCGAGTGCCAACGACACGGACCTGCAGGCCAGCGAGCGCCTGTACCAGGACCGGATGCGCGAGGCGCCGGCGTGCGGCAGCGTGGAGCTCTTCTGATGAAACCGATCCGTGTGCTGATCGTGGACGACTCGGCGTTGATGAGGAACCTGCTGACCGAGTTCCTGTCGGCAGATCCCCAGATCGAGATCGTCGGAACGGCGGCAGACCCGCTGATTGCCCGGGACAAGATCAAGCAGCACCTGCCGGACGTGCTGACCCTCGACGTCGAGATGCCGCGCATGGACGGTCTGACCTTTCTCGACAATCTCATGCGCCTGCGGCCGATGCCGGTGGTCATGGTGTCCTCCCTGACCGAGCGCGGCGCCGAAGTGACGATGCAGGCGCTGGAGCTTGGCGCGGTGGACTTCGTGACCAAGCCCAAGATCGACCTCGCCGCCGGAGTGGCCGGGTACGCCGAAGAACTGATCGCAAAGATCAAGGCGGCGGCGCGCACCCGCGTGCGTGGCGGAAAGCCGGCGTCCCCTGCCGGCGGTACGCCATCGCGCGCGCGGATGTTTCGCACGACGGAACGGCTGATCGCGATCGGCGCCTCCACCGGCGGTACGGAGGCCATCAAGGACGTTCTGGCACAGATGCCGCCGGACTCGCCCGCAATCGTCATCACCCAGCATATTCCCGCGATGTTCAGCCGGCCCTTCGCCGAGCGCATGAATCGCTGCAGTGCGATGTCGGTCTGCCAGGCCGAAGACGGACAGCTGATCGTGCCAGGCCATGCCTACATCGCCCCGGGTGATCGACATCTGACGGTGATTCGCGACGGGGCGCGCTACGTGTGCCGCCTGACCGATGCGCCACCGGAAAACCGGCATCGCCCGAGCGTGGATGTCCTGTTCCGCTCCGTGGCGCTGAACGCCGGCGCCAACTCGGTCGCCGCCATTCTCACCGGCATGGGGGACGACGGCGCGCGTGGCCTGCTCGAGCTGCGTCGGGCGGGCGCCAACACCCTGGCTCAGGACGAGGCCAGTTCCGTGGTCTGGGGCATGCCGGGTGCCGCGGTGAAGCTGGGTGCTGCAAATGAAGTGCTGCCGCTGTCGCGAATTGCGGCGCGATTGCTGGCCGATGTGACTCAAGTGAAGGCCGAGGTCGGCCGCTAACCGGAAAACAGAACCGAGATCTCCCCATGCTCAATCTCCCTTTCAAGCCCCAGTTCGTCCCGCTCCTGCTGGTCACCGTGCAGGCTGCGATGTTGCTGGCAGGCGCCCCGACCTGGGCGCAGTGCATGGGCCTTGTCGTCACGTTCGCAGCGCTCGTGCTGTGCTACCAGACCAGCAGCAAGCGCGCGGGGCAGCTGGAAGCGGAGGCTGCGCGGCAAGGCGCCGCGATGCGCAAGCATCACCGCATGCTCGAGGAACTTCGCGGCGGGTTCAATTCCGAGGCCGAGGGGGTGCGCCGGGAAATCGACCGGGTCCGCGGCCTGATCGTCGACGCCGCGCGCCAGCTCGTCAGCAGCTTCGATGAACTGACCGCGCAGTCCAAGGTGCAACAGGCCGCCGTCGGTCGCCTGCTCAGCCGCACGGGCGATGCCGAAGGCATCAACGTCCGACGGTTTGCCGAGGCCGCCAGCACCTTGATGGGGGGGCTGGTCGAGACCCTGGCGCAGGTCAGCCGTCAAAGCTCGGCAACCGTGCAGCAGATCGACGAGATGGTGAAGCAGCTGGACGCCATCTTCGAGCTGCTGGGCGACGTCAAGTCCATCGCCGACCAGACCAACCTGCTGGCATTGAATGCCGCAATCGAAGCTGCGCGGGCTGGCGAGGCGGGACGCGGCTTTGCCGTGGTCGCCGAGGAGGTGCGCAATCTGTCCGAGCGTTCCACGAGTTTCAACGAGCAGATCCGCAAGCGCGTTTTCAGCTCGCGGGAGGTGATTGCGCGGGTGCGCGACACGGTGGGCGGCATGGCCTCGCGCGACATGGATCGCAGCCTCCAGGCACGTGGCGAGGTCAGCCGGCTGGTGGCGCAGGTCGAAGACATTCACCAGTCGCTGGGCGAGGGCGTGCAGCAGGTGTCCGACTCAGGCGAGCGCATCGGCCAGGCGGTGGCGCAGGCCGTGCGGAGCCTGCAATTCGAAGACATCGCCACGCAGGCGCTCGCTGCCGCCGCGCGTCATGCCCAGCGCATCCAGGCGGTCAACGGCGAGGCCGTCGGCCTGCGAACCGTGTTCGATTCCGCAGCGGCCGAAAACGCACCGGTGGCGGTGGCGGGCGAAGACTGGCGTCAGGCACCCCACAAGCCGGTCTCGCAGGTGAATCTGGACTCCGGCGCGGTGGAACTGTTCTGAATTCGGCCGCGGCCGGCCTACGAAGAAAGCAGCTTGCGGTGGGTATGGATGGACATCAGGACACCGAATCCGGCCAGCAGGCTCACCATTGAAGTCCCGCCATAGCTCACCAGCGGCAACGGCACACCCACCACGGGCAGAAGGCCAATGACCATGCCCATGTTGATGAACACGTAGACGAAAAAGGTCATCGACAGGCTGCCGGCCAGCAGTCGCTGGAAGCTGTCCTGGGCGCGCTCGGCAATGAACAGCCCGCGCGCCACGATGCACAGGTACAGGACCAGGAGCGCGCACACGCCGACCAGCCCGGATTCTTCGGCGAACACGGCAAGGATGAAGTCGGTGTGCGATTCCGGCAGGAATTCCAGCTTGGCCTGCGTGCCCCCGAGCCAGCCCTTGCCGAACATGCCGCCGGACCCGATGGCGATCTTCGATTGCGTGATGTGGTAACCCGCGCCCAGGGGGTCTGACTCGGGGTCGAGCAGGGTCATGATGCGCTGCCGCTGGTAGTCGTGCAGGCGGGCCCAGAGCACGGGCGCAGCGGCGGCGGCGCCAGCGGCCGCGGCCAGCACGAACTTCCACGACAATCCGCCCAGGTAGAGGGCAAAGCCGCCCGAGGCAATGATGAGGATCGAAGTTCCCAGGTCGGGCTGGACCATGACCAGGACGGTCGGAATGGCGATGATGACCAAGGTCAGCAGGACCACGTGCCAGCGCGGTGGAAGGCTGGCGGAGTGCAGGAAACCGGCGACCATGAGGGGCATGGCCAGTTTCATCAGTTCGGATGGCTGGAACCGCAGCGAACCCAGTTCCAGCCAGCGCTGCGCGCCCTTGGCGTGATCGCCCAGCGCCAAGGTGAGCGCACACAGGATCAGCGCAAGGCCGTAGAACCACGGCGCCCCTGCGCGGTAGAGCTCCGGCGGTGCCTGTGCGGCCACGATCATCACGCCCATGCCGAGTGCCAGTCGTTGTGCCTGGTTGATCACCATCCCCATGGAGTGACCTGACGCGGAATAAAGCACCGTCAGGCCGACACCGCACACCACGCCCAGCAGGACGAGCAGGATGGGGTCGATGTGCAGGGCATCGAAGACTTTGCGCACGCTCATGTTCAGTTGGAGAGGGGCAGGGGCCTGCGCGTCAGTCGAAGAACGGAACGTCGTCTTCCTGCTCCTCGGGAGGCAGCAACTGCTCCGGCGAGGGGGTGGTCACGCGCGGCGGGGGATAGCGGATCTCGCCCAGGAGATACTGGTCAATCACCTGGCGGGCGATGGGCGCAGCGGCGGAACCGCCGTGACCCGCATGCTCGGCGATGACCGCAACGGCGATCTTCGGATCATCGGCGGGGGCGAACGCGACGAACAGGGCGTGGTCTCGCAGTCGGAACGGGGTGTCTTCCAGCCTGCGGGCCTTCAGTTCTTCCTGCGACATGCCGGCAACCTGCGCCGTACCGGTTTTTCCGGCGGCCTTGTACGGCGCGTTGCGGAACACGCGGCTGGCGGTGCCGCGCTCGGACGAGGTGACGTCGACCATGGCGTGGATGACCGTCTCCCAATCCCTGGCGTGACGATGCGGAATGGCCGGCAGGGCCTCGGGATTGACCGCAACCCGGGCGCCGGTCTGGGGGTCTTCGGTGGCCTGCACGATGTGAGGCAGGAAGCCCTGGCCGCGCATGGCCATCCGGGCCGTGACCTGGGCCAGCTGCATGGGGGTGGCGGTCATGTAGCCCTGGCCGATTCCGATGCTCAGGGTCTCGCCGGGAAACCACACTTGCCGGCGGGTGCGGCGCTTCCATTCCTGCGAGGGGAGCAGTCCGGTTTTTTCCAGCGGCAGGTCGATCCCGGTGGGATGGCCCAGTCCGAAACCATCCAGGAAGCCGTGGATCCGATCGATGCCCAGCGACTGCGCCAGGCGGTAGAAGTAGATATCGCAGGACTGGATCACCGCGCCGCCCATGTTCATCCAGCCATGGCCCTCGCGTTTCCAGCAGCGGTACTTCCGTGTCGAGTTCGGCAGGGTCATCTGCCCGCTGCAGAACTCGCCGTGGCGCGCGTCCTGGAGTTCGTGCTCCAGGCCGGCCAGCGCCATGAAGGGCTTGATAGTTGATCCTGGCGGGTAGGTGCCCTGCAAGGCGCGGTTGTACAGCGGGCGCCTGGCGTCATCCAGGAGCGCCTTGTAGGTCTGGCGATCGATGCCCGCCACGAACGGCTGCGGATCGAAGCCCGGCTTGGACACCAGCGCGATGACCTCGCCATTGCGCGGATCGATCGCCACCACCGCGCCGTCGAGTTCCCCCAGGGCGGTTTCAGCGGCAATCTGCACCTTGGCGTCGATGGTCAGGATCAGGTTGTGCCCTTGCCGGCCTTCGCGGTACGCCAGCTCGCGAAGCGGCCGGCCATAGGCGTTGGCTTCGATGATCCTGGTGCCCGGCAAGCCGCGCAGGTCGTCCTCGTGCGACTTCTCGGCCCCGTTCTTCCCGATCTGGGCGATGCCCTGGTAAGCGGCGGCCTCCACCTTCTTGTAGTCGTCCTCGCTGATGCCGCCGACATAGCCCACCACGTGGGCAGCCGTCGCCCCGAGCGGGTAGCTGCGGGCCAGCGCAGCGTTCACGTCGGCGCCTTCGTAGTCGAAGCGGTTGAGCTGGAAGCGCGCAACCTGTTCCATCGTGAGATTGCCCAGCAGCGGAACCGCCCGGTAGCGCGGCCCCTTGGCCATACGCTCCCTGAAGCGCGCGATGTCCGCGGGCTGGAGGTCGAGGAACGAGCCGAGCCGCCCGAGCAGCGCCCCCATGTCCTTCACCTGCTCGGGGACGATCTCCAGCACGAAGGCCGGGGTGTTCTGCGCCAGCAACACGCCGTTGCGATCGGTCACCAGGCCGCGCACGGGGGCCACCGGGACCATGCGCATGCGGTTCTCGTCGGCCCGCGTGGTGTAGTAATCGTGATTGAGCAGCTGCAGATTGAAGAACCGGAACACCAGCACCCCGGTCAGTCCCAGGCACACGACTACCGCCAGCGCGATGCGGCTGGACAGCATGTGCTTCTCACGGGGCAGGTTCTTCAGGCTCTCCAAGCGGATACCGGGTCAGTGATCGTTGTTTGACGAGGCGTGGCGGTCCAGCAGCCCGTAGGCAAGGGGCCAGGCGGGGATGGTGGTCAGCAGGGGCAGCCAGCGGAACACGGTATCCGCACGGTGCTGCGTGGCCCCGTCGATCAGGCTCATGAGCAGGCAGTAGGCGGCCCAGACAGGCGCCAGGGCAATCGTGGCCTGCGCGAGCGGCAGCAGGGTGATCACCGCGCGCAGTCGCGCCACGAAGTAGATCAGCACCAGCAGGCAGCCGGCGTGCTGCCCCATGACGGTGTTGTGATGCGCGTCCAGCAGCAGCCCCAGCACGAACGCGGCGACCAGGCTGGGGGCCTGCGCGACGGTCAGCGCCCAGTACACCAGCACCATGAGCACGATCAGGGGGCGGGCCGCGGAGACCGAATCCGGCAGCGCGACCAGCTGCAGCAGCAGCGCAATGGGCAGGCTCAGCCAGAACCGGGTCGGGATCTCATTCATGGTCCCGGCGCAGCCGGCTTGCTGCCAGCGGGCCGGGGCGGGGTGGCGGCGCCTTGCGCGGCCTCCGCCTCCGCCGCGGCGGCCTCGCTCGCCTGGACCGGATCGATGGGCATGCGCTCGCTCCACACGAGCAGGACCTGGCGCCCGCTGCCGACCTTGGCGAGCGGTTTGGCAATCACGTCCTTGAAGTGCCCGCCCGGAGTGTGTTGCACCGTCTCCACCAGGCCCACCGGATAGCCACCAGGAAAGCGGCCGCCGAGCGAGGACGACACCAGCACGTCTCCCTTCTCGATGTCCGCGTTGGCCGGCATGAAGGGCAGCTTGAGCGGCTGCCCCGTGCCCTGGCCCAGCGCGATGCCTTGCAGCCCGTTGCGGACGATCTCCACCGGTACGCCGTGATCGGGGTCTGTCAGCAGCAGGCCGATCGAGGTGCCGGAATGCACCTGGATGACCTGTCCGAGTACGCCGCTGGCATCGACGATCGCCTGCCCGCGGTAGACGCCGTCGCGCTCCCCCTTGCTCAGCATGATCTGCTGTCGGTAGGGGTCCTGATTGGCCGACAGGATGTCGGCCAGGGCCACCTTGTCGTCGAGCCGGGTGGAGGCATCGAGCAGCTCGCGGATCCGGCGGTTTTCGGATTCCAGGGCGGCGTATCGCTGGAGCTGCGCATCCAGCTGGAACTGGCGGCGCCGCAACGAGGCGTTCTCGCTCAGCAGGCGCTCGCGCGAATCCAGGTGATCGGTGAGCGCGGAGACGCGGGAGGGGATCTCGGTGATCCACCTCAGGGGCGCAAGCGTTGTGTACATCCATTCGCGCGCCGGCCTGAACCGGTCGCCATCGGCCTCTGCCGCCATCAGCCCGCCGCAGGCCAGCAGCAGGACGAGCGTCCTCAGCCCCAGGCCCGGACCGCGCGGGAACAGGGGTTGAAAGTGGGATCGCTGATGGTTCCTGCCCAACGGTATCCGGACCTCGCATCGCTGCGGTCAAACACGCCCACGGAGGCGACGGGAAATTAGACGTCGCCGGGCCCGTCCGCAACGGGGTCTGGCGATACCGGTTGAATGGGAGCGAGGGCTGCGCTGCAAGCCGCGGGACGGGTGGGTTGACGCGGCAGACCGCCTCGCCGGCCGCTCCTCACTCGGAGGTGTAGAACTCGCCCTGCTTGTCCAGGTGATCCAGCACCATGCCGCCGCCCTTGGCCACGCAGGTCAGCGGGTCATCGGCCACGATCACCGGCAGGCCGGTTTCCTCGGACAGGAGCTTGTCGATGTCCCGCAGCAGTGCGCCGCCGCCGGTGAGCACGATGCCGCGCTCGGCCACGTCGGAGCCCAGTTCGGGCGGCGTGCGCTCCAGCGCCTGCTTCACCGCCTTGACGATGCCGGACAGCGGTTCCTGCAGCGCGTCCAGGATCTCGTTCGAGTTCATGGTGAAGTTGCGCGGCACGCCGGCGGCCAGGTGCCGGCCCACCACGTCGAGTTCCAGCACCTCGTGACCGGGGAAGGCGGTGCCGATCTCGTGCTTGATGCGTTCGGCAGTGGCCTCGCCGATCAGCATGTTGTACTGGCGCCGCACGTACGACACGATGGCCTCGTCGAACTTGTCGCCGCCAATGCGCACGCTCTCGGCGTAGACGATGCCGTTGAGCGACACCACCGCCACTTCGGAGGTGCCACCGCCGATGTCCACCACCATGGAGCCGCGGGCATCGCCAATGGGGATGCCGGCGCCCAGGGCCGCGGCGATGGGTTCCTCGATCACCCAGACGCGGCGTGCGCCGGCGTTCTCCACCGATTCGCGGATGGCGCGGCGTTCAACCTGGGTGGAGCCGTAGGGCACGCACACCACCACGCGGGTGATGGGCTTCATCATGCGGCCCTTCTGCACCTTGCGGATGAAGTGCTGGAGCATCTTCTCCGTGACGGTGTAGTCGGCGATCACGCCGTCGCGCAGCGGCCGCATGGTGGTGATGTTGGCGGGCGTGCGGCCGAGCATCTTCTTGGCCTCGATGCCCACCGCTTCCACCTTCTTGCCGCCGCGGACGTCGGTGCGGATGGCCACCACGGAGGGTTCGTTCAGGACGATGCCTTCGTCGCGGACGTAGACCAGGGTGTTGGCGGTGCCGAGGTCGATCGAAAGATCGTTGACGAACAGGCGGCGGAAAGCATCAATCATCGTCAGAAGGGCTCACGGGCTGGCGCGGCGTAAGGAAGGCACGGCCGCGCTTCAAGAGGTATTATTGTGCGGTGCACATCTTAAACGAATTCACTTTGGGAAAATGGCGAGCCTGACAACGGAAGAAGTCCGCAAGGTGGCGCATCTGGCGCGGCTCGAGCTGGCGCCGGACGCGGCAGAGAACTACGCCGTGCAGCTGTCGCGGATTCTCGAACTGGTGGGCCAGCTGGGCGCTGCACAGACCGACCAGGTCGAGCCCATGGCGCACCCGCTGGCCATGGTCCAGCGGCTGCGGGTGGACGCGGTGAGCGAGCCCGATCGCCGCACCGACTACCAGGCCCATGCGCCGTCTGTTCGAGATGGGCTGTACGTGGTCCCCAAAGTCATCGAATGATGCCGTTGCATTTCCAGCGCTCCAACGCCAGGCCCGCTCCCGCCGCCTGAGGGCGAGCCTACGGAGCGCTTCGCCGAACCGCCGCCAGGCCCTGCGTGAGGGGTGGCCTGGCCTTCAACCCGGTCTCCCATGCATCTTCTTTCCATCAAGCAACTCTGTGACGGCCTGCGCCGCAAGCAGTTTTCCAGCCGTGAACTGGCGCAGCACTATCTCAAGCGCATCGAAAAATTCGATCCGCAGCTCAACAGCTTCATCACGGTGACGCCGGAGCTGGCGCTGAAGCAGGCCGATGCGGCCGATGCGCTGATCCGCGCCGGTGAAGGTGGCCCGCTGACCGGCGTCCCCATCGCGCAGAAGGACATCTTCTGCACCCAGGGCGTGCGGACCAGCTGCGGCAGCCGCATGCTGGACACCTTCGTGGCCCCCTACGACGCCACCGTGGTGCGCAGGCTGCACGGGGACGGCGGCGCGGTGATGCTGGGCAAGTGCAACATGGACGAGTTCGCCATGGGCTCGTCCAACGAGACCAGCTGGTACGGCGCGGTGAAGAATCCCTGGGACCTGGAACGCGTGCCCGGCGGGTCCAGCGGCGGCTCGGTGGCGGCGGTGGCGGCCAACCTGGCCCCGGTGGCAACGGCCACCGACACCGGCGGCTCCATCCGCCAGCCCGCGGCGCTGACCAACCTGACCGGCATCAAGCCCACCTACGGCCGCGTGTCGCGCTACGGCATGATCGCGTTCGCGTCGAGCCTTGACCAGGCTGGTGTGGTGGCGCACAGCGCCGAGGATGCGGCGGTGGTCCTGCAGGCCATGGCCGGCTTCGACCCGCTGGACTCCACCAGCGTGGAACGCGAAGTCGAGTCCTACCTGCAGCAGATCAACCGCTCGCTCGCCGGCATCCGCATCGGCATGCCAAAGGAATATTTCGCCGAGGGCCTGGCGCCCGCAGTGCGCGAGTGCGTGCTGGCGGCGGCGCGGCAGTTCGAGGAGCTGGGCGCAGAGATCGTGGAGGTGTCCCTGCCGCACGCGCCGCTGTCGGTCCCCACCTACTACGTGGTGGCGCCGGCGGAGGCTTCCAGCAACCTCGCGCGCTTCGACGGTGTGCGGTTCGGGCACCGCTCGGAGTCGGCCCGCTCACTGGAGGAGCTGTACAAGCGCAGCCGCGGCGAAGGTTTCGGCCCCGAAGTGCAGCGCCGCATCATGATCGGCACCTACGTGCTCAGCCACGGCTACTACGACGCCTACTACCTCAAGGCGCAGAAGGTGCGAAAGCTCATCTACGACGACTTCCGCAAGGCCTTCGAGCAGTGCGATGTCATCCTCGGGCCTGCCACCACCGACGTGGCCTTCAAGCTCAACTCCAAGACCGACGACCCGGTGGCGATGTACCTCAACGACATCTACACCATCGCCGCCAATCTCGCGGGGATTCCGGCCATGAGCCTGCCCTGTGGCTTCGTCGAGGGCCTGCCCGTCGGCATGCAGCTGATGGGCAATTTCTTCGACGAAGCGCGCCTGCTCAACGTGGCGCACAAGTACCAGCAGGCCAAGACCTGGCACCTTCGCACGCCGAAGGCTTTCGAATGAGCGCCATGGCCATGAATGCCTTCAATTCGCGCTTGGCATCACCGGCGCACGCCGCAGACGGAACCTCGTCATGACTTCACGCAACCCGCATTGGGAGGCCGTCATCGGGCTGGAAGTGCACTGCCAGCTCATGACCCAGTCCAAGATCTTTTCCGGCGCCGCCACCGAGTACGGCGCCGAGCCCAACACGCAGGCCGACGGCGTCACGCTCGGCCTGCCCGGCGTGCTGCCGGTACTGAACCGCGAGGCCCTGCGCATGGCGGTCAAGTTCGGGCTGGCAGTGGATGCGCGGGTGGCGCAGCGCAGCGTGTTCGCCCGCAAGCACTACTTCTACCCCGACCTGCCCAAGGGCTACCAGATCTCGCAGTACGAGCTGCCGATCGTGCTGGCCGGGCACCTGGACATCGAGCTGGCGGAAGGCGAGACCAAGCGCATCGGCATCACCCGCGCGCACATGGAGGAGGACGCCGGCAAGAGCCTGCACGAGGCCTTCTCCGGGGCCACCGGCATCGACCTCAACCGCGCCGGAACGCCGCTGCTGGAAATCGTCTCCGAGCCCGACATCCGCTCGGCGCAGGAGGCGGTGGCGTACCTCAAGAAGTTGCACCAGCTGGTGGTCTACATCGGCATCTGCGACGGCAACATGCAGGAAGGCTCGTTCCGCTGCGATGCCAACGTGTCGGTGCGACGCCGCGGCGAGCCCAAGTTCGGCACGCGCACCGAGACCAAGAACGTCAACTCGTTCCGCTACGTCGAGAAGGCCATCGAGTTCGAGATCGAACGCCAGATCGAGGTGCTGGAAGGCGGCGGGCGCATCGTGCAGGAGACGCGCCTGTTCGACCCGGGCACCGGCGAGACGCGCGCCATGCGCTCCAAGGAAAACGCCAACGACTACCGCTATTTCCCCGATCCCGACCTGCTGCCGGTCATCGTGGACGGCGGCGACCTGGAACAGATCCGCGCCAGCCTGCCGGAGCTGCCGGAAGCCAAGCGCACGCGCTTCATGACGCAGTACGGTCTGGCGAAGTACGACGCCACCGTGCTCACCGGCGAAGCCGCGCTGGCCAATTTTTACGAGGCGGTGGTGCTGGAGAGCGGCACCGATCCCAAGATCGGCTCCAACTGGGTCACCGGCGACCTGCTGGGCGCGCTCAACAAGCTGGGCAAGGGCATCGAGCAGTCGCCCATCAGCGTGGTGCAGCTGGCCGGCCTGCTCAAGCGCATTGCCGACCGGACCATCTCCGGCAAGATCGCCAAGGACGTGTTCGAAGCCATGCTCAACGGCGAGGGCGACGCTGACACCATCATCAAGACCAAGGGCCTGGTGCAGATCACCGATGACAGCCCCATCCTCTCGGCCATCGAAAAGGTGATGGCCGCCAATCCCGGCCAGCTCGCCGACTACCGCGCCGGCAAGGACAAGCTCTTCGCGTTCTTCATCGGCCAGGTGATGAAGGCCACGCAGGGCAAGGCCAACCCCGAAACGCTCAACCGCCTGCTGAAGGAAAAGCTCGCGCCCTGAGCTTGTCCTGACGCGAAGAGCCCCAAGCTTGTCGATCGCATGAACGTCCTCACGCCCTTTGCGTTCGACAACCACGTGGCCCACGGCGCCATCGTGCGCATCCGCACCGGCGTGGCGGAGCTGCTGGACCAGCGAGCCTATTCGCCGGCCATCCGCCAGCTGCTCGGCGAAGCCATGGCCGCCATGCCGCTGCTGGCCACGCACCTGAACTTCGAAGGCCGCATCAACCTCCAGTTCCAGGGCCTGCCGGCCACGCGCACCATCGCCGCGGCCAGGACGCAGCTGCTGGTCGCGCAGATCGACCACCAGCTGCGCGTGCGGGCCATGGCCAAGGCGCCGTCCGACCTGGACGGCAGCTTCCGCGAACTGCTCGAAGGCGGCGTGCTCGCGCTGATGGTGGAGCCTGCCGGCGGCCGGCGCGCGCCCTCCCAGGCCGTGGTGCTGATCGAAGGCGAGCGGCTGGAGGAATCGCTCGAAGCCTATTTCCTGCGCTCCGAGCAGCTGCCCACCATGATCCGCCTGGCCGTGCGCGGCGACCAGCTCGCCGGCTTTCTGCTGCAACGCATGCCGATCGAATCGGCCCGCGGCAGCGAGGACGACTGGCAGCACCTGCGCGTGCTCGCGCAGACCCTGAGCCGGGACGAGCTGCTGGACACCGAGCCGGACCGCCTGCTGATGAACCTGTTCGCCGATGCCCCGCCGCTGCGCCGCTTCGACCCGCGCGAAGTCCGCGTGGCGTGCAACTGCGACCGCGCCGGCATCTCGCGCCTGCTGATCGCGCTCGGCCGCGAGGAAGTGGACGCCATCGTCGCCGACCAGAACCAGGCCAGCGTCACCTGCGAGTTCTGCGGCCGTCACTACAGCTTCACCCCGCAGGAGGCGGTGGACCTGTTCACCGCCGCGGCGACCGAGCCGGCCGGTACGCGGCATTGATCCTCCCGAGCTACCGCATCGGCCCGTCGCTGATCCCGCAGGCAGGAATTGGCCTGTTCCTCGATCAGGCGGTTGCGCGGGGCCGGGTCATCACCGCGCCGGACAACATCCACACCGTCTGGCCGGAATCCCGGCTGCGCACCTACCCGGCCGATTCGCTCGAATCGCGCTGCAGCGTGCGCTGGTTCGAGGACCAGTTCTCGCTCACCCCCGAGTGGAGCGACGAGTGCTATATCAACCACTCGTTCGCGCCGACCGCGCTCTGGCACCTTGGCTTCGTGTTTGCCCTCACCGACCTCGCGCCCGGTGTCGAAGTGACGATGGATTACCGCTACGTCATCGGCGACGGAGAAGAGATGCCGTTCCTGGATTCCGTGAGCGGACGGCCCATCGTCGGCCTGCCATGGGCGGAATGCCTGCGTGGCTCCGCGCGACAACTGGCTGGCTTGTTCGATGAAGCTGCGTCCACCGCGAACCCGAGACGGTCGCAGACAGGTTGAAGGCTTACGGCCGCACGTCCTCGCCTCCAAGCGTTCCGGAGCGACAGGAAGGCGAAACGAAAAAAGGCGGCCGATGGCCGCCTTTTTTTTGACCGCTGTTGCCGTTTACTTGGCGACGTTCACCACTTGGCTCTGGGTGAACTCGGCCAGGCCCTCTTCCGAGAACTCCACGCCCATGCCCGACTGCTTGGCGCCACCGAAGGGGATGTTGGGGCCGATATCGAGGTGCTTGTTGACCCAGGCCGTGCCGGTTTCCAGGCGTGCCGCGAGCTTGGTCGCGCGCTTGGCATCCTTGCCCCACACCGAGCCGCCCAGCCCGTAGGGCGACGCGTTGGCGCGCTTGAGCGCGTCTTCCGGATCGCTGTACTTGATCACCGGGAGGATGGGGCCGAACTGCTCTTCGTCCACGATGCGGTCGCCGTCGGTGACGTCGCGCACGATGGTCGGGCGGATGAAGTAGCCGCCGCCATCGTCCACCTGGCCGCCGGCCGCCACCTTGCCGTTGCGCTTGGTCTCTTCCACCAGGCCCTTGACCTTCTCGAACTGGGCGCGGTTCTGCAGCGGCCCGATCTGCGTGCCCTTCTCCAGGCCGTTGCCGACCACGGAGGCATTGGCGAGCTTGGACAGCTCACCCACCATGTCGTCGTAGATCGACTCGTGCACGTACAGGCGCTTGATGGCGAGGCAGACCTGGCCGTTGTTGGCGAACGCGGCGCCGAACAGGGCGGCGGCGGACTGCTTGGGGTCCACGTCGTCCAGCACGATGGCCGCGTCGTTGCCGCCCAGTTCCAGGGTGATGCGCTTGACCGTGTCGGCGGCGCTGGCCATGACCTTCTTGCCGGTGGCGGTGGAGCCGGTGAACGACACCTTGCGCACGTCCGGGTGTGCAGTGAGCACGTGGCCCAGGTCGTTCAGATCGGTGACGAGGTTGAGCACGCCGGCAGGGAAGATGTCGGCGGCAATCTCGCCCAGCAGCAGCGAGGTCAGCGGCGTGGTGGGCGCGGGCTTGGCCACCAGCGTGTTGCCGCTCAGCAGAGCCGGCGCGAGCTTGCCGCACAGCAGCAGGATCGGGAAGTTCCAGGGGATGATGGCCGCGACCACGCCCAGCGGCTTGCGGTGCTGCTCGACGCGACGCACCTCGGTGTCCTCCAGCACCTTGATGGGGGTATCGAGCGTGGCGAAATAGCGCACGAAGGCAGCGGCGCCGCCGATTTCACCCTTGGCTTCGGCCAGCGGCTTGCCCTGTTCCTGCGTCAGGCAGTTGGCCAGTTCGTCGATGCGCGCTTCCATGCCGTCGGCGAGCTTGCTCAGCGCCGCGCGGCGGACTTCCCAGGAGGTCTCCGACCAGCCCTGGAACGCGGCCTTGGCCGCGGCGATGGCCTGGTTGGCCTGGTCCACCGATCCCCGCGGCGACTGGGTGAACACCTTGCCCGTGGCCGGGTTGACCACGTCCATGGTCGATGCGCCGGGAACCAGCTTCCCGTTGATGAGCAGTTTGAATTCCTTCACTTGCGTCTCCTGATTGGAAGCCGGTCGGCGCCGGCCGAATGGTGTTGCGATGCTGTGGCGACGCGTCCCGGACAATTCGCTACGGGTGACGCTGGAGCGGGCCGGGACAGGCCGATGCCGCACCATAGCACCGTCGCGTATTGCAGTGCGATACGGCTGCACCCCATGCACGATGCGGTGGCCAGGGTCGGCGTCGGCGCGCGTCAGCCTTCCATCGCCTCGGCTTCCTCGCGCCCGCGACGGCGGCGCTCGGCCTCGCGCCGGGCCTCCTCGATCTGGTTCAACACATCGTCCAGGTCGGCGGCGTCCTCGGTGCGCTCGTAGGTGCCGGTGAGCACGCTGTCGGGCTTCAGCTCGGCACGCTGGTAGAGCCACCAGATTTCGCGCGCGTATTCAGTGCTCAGGAGCTCCGGGGCGAACTCGCCAAAGTAGGACTTCATGTTGTTCACGTCGCGGGCGAGCATCGCGAACGCGCTGTTGTTGCTGGCGGCGTCCACCGCCTGCGGCAGGTCGATCACCACCGGCCCCGCGGGATCGAGCAGCACGTTGTACTCCGACAGGTCGCCGTGGATCAGGCCCGCGCACAGCATGAGCACGATCTGCCGGACCATGAAGCCGTGGTACTCGCGCGCCTGCTCGGCCTCCAGCGACACCTCGTTGAGCCGCGGCGCCGGGCTGCCGTGCTCGTCGGCGATCATTTCCATCAGCAGCACGCCGCTGAAATAGCCGGCGGGACGAGGCACGCGCACGCCCGCGGCGGCGAGGCGGTACAGGGCGTCCACCTCCGCGTTCTTCCATTCCTCCTCCTGCTGCTTGCGGCCGTGACGGCTGCGCTTGCCCATGGCGCGCTCGTCGCGGCTGCCGCGCGCCTTGCGGCCCTCCTGGTACTGCGCCAGCTTCTGGAAGCCGCGGTGGTTGGCGTCCTTGTAGACCTTGGCGCAGCGCAGCGTGCTGCCGCAGGCCACCAGGTACACCGCCGCCTCCTTGCCGCTCTTGAGGGGACGCACCACCTCGTCGATGACGCCATCATCGATCAGCGGCTGCAGGCCGCGGGGAATCTTCATGTGCTTGGCAAGGCCCTGGTTCGGCGGCCCGGGACCATCCCCGGCCTGGAACACGTCCGCCGGCATGGATCGCCCGGCGCGCGTGACGGGGCAGTCTACCGGGCGACGGCTGCCGCCACGGGGTGCGCCGCCGGCCTATCCACGGCCGCGCCCAGCGTGTATGAAGGCTGCGCGCCGCCTTCATCCGGCGCCGCTGCACCCACCTGATGAGGTTTCACCGGAGCACGCGCATGGCCAAGGGCATGAACGCAAAAAAGAGCGAGAAGAAAAAGCCGCTCAAGACGATGAAGGAGAAAAAAGCCGAGAAGAAGGAAAAGAAGGGCAAGTGAAAAACCGGTGCCGGTCGCGATGACCGGCCCCTTGTCCTGCGCCTGATCCCCTGCGCGCGGCTGCCCGGACTGCTGCGCACGGGCGCGCGTTGGCTCGCGCCGCCGGTCCGCACGATCAGCATCGAGCCGCAAAGATCGGTTCGCCGCGCCGTCAGTACACGTCGCGGCGGTAGCGGCCGCCCAGCCGCAGGCTGTCCATCGTGTCCACGCCCAGCGCCTGGATGAGGGCCGCGTCCACCGCCGGCGCCATGCCCTGCAGGCTGCCGCAGACGTAAATGGCGGCGCCGTCGGCGATCCAGGCGCGCAGGCGTTCGGCGGCGGGCGCCAGCAGGTCCTGCACGTAGTGCGCGCCACCGGCGTCGCGGGAGAACGCGAGGTCGATGTGCGCCAGCGTGCCCTGCGCGCGCGCGGTCTCCAGCTCGGTGCCGAAGTGGAAGTCCTGCGCCCGGGTGCGTTCGCCGAACAGCAGCCAATTGCGCGACGGCGCGCGTCCGGCGCGGGCGCGCAGGTGCGCGCGCAGGCCGGCGATGCCGGTGCCGTTGCCGATCAGGATCATCGGCACGCCGTCGGCGGGCGCATGGAAGGCGGCGTTGCGCCGGATGCGCAGCTCGATGGTGTCGCCGACCTGCGCCTCCGCCGTGAGCCAGCCCGAGGCTAGCCCGAGCGACCCGTCGGCGCGGCGCATCTGGCGCAGCAGCAGCTCGATGCGGCCGTCGGCGGGGATGGAGGCGATGGAATATTCGCGGTGCGGGCGATCGCTGCCCGCGGGGCCGGCGCGCACCTCGGCAATGTCGCCGGCCTGCCAGTCCGGCAGGGTGCCCTCGGGCATCAGCGTGACCAGCACCGCCGGCGCGCCGGGGCTGCCCGCGTTGAGCGTGCGGCGCTCGGCCAGGCACCAGCGGCCGTAGGCCGGCGGGGTCCAGTCGGGAAGATCGGTGTGGCCACTGAGCACGCCCAGGTGGTGTTGCCAGTGACGCAGGGCGCCGGGATCGCCATTGTCCACTTCCACGAGGTCGAACAGCGGCGCGGCGCCCTGCGCCCGCAGCCAGTGGTCGAGGGCGTGCCCGAAGCCGCAGAACTGCTGGTAGTCGCGATCGCCCAGCGCCAGCAGGCCGTAGCGCACGCCGTGCAGGGCCACGTCACGCCCCAGGGTGCGCTGCACGAAGGCGAAGGCCTCGTCCGGCGCATCGCCCTCGCCGGTGGTGCTGACCACGAACAGCGCGCGGTCGGCGGCCTGGAGGTGCGGCGCTTCGATGCTGCCCAGGCGTCGCAGGTCCACCGCCAGGCCGGCCTGTTCGAGACGCTCGGCCGAGAGCCGCGCCAGGGCTTCGGCCTGGCCGGTCTGGCTGGCGTAGGCGACGAGCGTTGGCGGCGAGTTCGCAGGTGAATGCGCCTGCACGGCGTTGCCGCTGCGCGGCCTCGGCGTGGTATCCGCGCGGCGTCGCCGGATCAATGCAAGGCAGCCCAGCGCGTACGCGAGCGTGACGCTCGCCGCGGCCACCATGCGATCCATCGATACCGTGAGCGCAGGGAACGGCTCGCCGTGCCAGCGCCACAGCAGCAGGGCGACCAGCCCCAGCGCCAGCCCGCAGGCGAGTTGCCCGACCTGCGATGCCGACAGCTTCGGCCGCTGCCCAGGTTCGCTCATTCCAGCATCGCGGCCGCGGCGCGGCTCAGGCGTTCTTCTGCGCCGTGCTTGCCGCGCAGGCGGAACAGGGCGGCGATGCCGTGCCGCTCGGCGAAGGCCAGGCCCTGGTCCGGGCCCAGCACCGTGAGCGCGGTGGCCAGCGCGTCGGCCTGTATGCCGCTCGGGTGCAGCACCGTGACCGCGGCGATGCGCGGTGGCACCGGGTGGCCACTGCGCGGGTCGAGCGTGTGCGCGTAGCGCACGCCCTGGTGCTCGAAGTGGCGATGGGCGTCGCCGGAGGTGGCGACCGCCAGCTGGTGCAGCGCCACCCTCGTGCGCGGCGCCGGGTCGTGGACCGGTTCCAGGTCCAGGTCCAAGTCCGGTTCCAGTTCCACCCACCACGGCATGCCGTCGGACTTGCAGCCGGCGCCACGCAGCTCGCCGCCCACCTCCACGAGGTAGTGCGGGATGCCGAGGTCCTCCAGCAGCTCGGCCACCTGGTCCACCGCGTAGCCCTTGGCGATGCAGGACACGTCCAGCAGCATCCCGCCCGGCTGGCGAGCGCAGCGCGTGGCGGGGTCCAGTTGCAGCTTTTCCCAGCCGCCGAGGTCGCGCGCCGCGTGGATGGCGGCGGCGTCCGGCGGCGTGGTGCGTGGCGCGCCGGGTCCGAATCCCCAGAGATTCACCAGCGCGCCGATGGTGGGGTCGCAGGCGCCGCCGCTGGCCTCGGCCAGGGCGAGCGCGGTGCTCAGCACGGTGAAGAATTCGGCCGGAAGTTCCAGCCAGTGCCCGGCATCCAGGCGGTTGAACGCGCAGAGCTTGGATGCGCCATCCCAGTGGCTCATCTGACGGTCGAGCGTGTCCAGGCGCCGCTGGATCTGCGCGTGCAGGACATCCCGAGCGACGTCGCCGCCGCCGGTCTTCACCGACCAGGCCGTGCCCATGGTGCGGCCCTGCAGGTGGACCACCGCGCCGGTCCGCGCCATCAGGCGGCCGGGGACGAGATCGCGAGGGATCAGCAGGCGATTCATCGTCCCCGGGGCGGGAGCAGCGCTACGGCGAGAGCACTTCGAACACGGCGGTATAGGCCGTGCGCCGCTTCCTGGCGGGCGGAATGCTGGCCGCTTCGTCCTCCACCGAGGCCGACAGCCAGTACAGGCCCGGCGCCGGCCAGCTGATGCGCACCACGCCGTCGCGGTCGGTGCTCAGCGCCATCTCGTTGGGTGCGTTGCGGTAGCGCACGCCGTCGGCAATCACTTCCACCTTCAAATCGGCCGCCGGCTTGCCGTCGAGCAGGAACTTGAACTTGGCTTCTTCGCCGGCGAACAGGTCGGTGAAGCCGCTGACCGGCGCCAGCTCCAGGCCCTGGCCGGTGGTCTTGAGCGCGGTGTCGTTGGGCTTGCCGGCGGTGGCAAAGGTCACGAGCTGCGTCTGCGACTGGGTCACGGTGAGCTTGTCGACCTTGGCCGGCACCTCCTTGGCAAAGCCCTCGGCGGTGAAGGGCTGGCCGCGCGGCGGCCAGGACTTGCGCTGGCCGTTTTCTTCCCAGCGCGCGCTGACGCCGTTGTTGACCACGGCGATCTTGTAGGTGCCGGCCTGCTTGAGCTGCACGTCGAAGGTGCTGCGCAGCTTGCCGGTGCCGGCGTTCTCCGGCGCCACCACGCTGCCGTCCGGCGCGGTGATGACGAGGGCATCCAGCCGCATTGCGTTGTGGTCCTTCACGAACGGGTCGGTGGAAGCGCCGGCGTCCACCGTGATCCACTGGCCCACGCTGACCACGCTCTTGGACGGCATCAGCCAGCCCTTGTGCGCCTGCGCGGCCAGCGGCAGGGCGGCGGCCACGACCAGGCTTGCGAGTTTGAATTTCATGTGCTGGCTCCTCAGGGTTGGATGGACAGGCTCAGCTCGCCCAGTTCGCGCGAGCCCTGCGTCTTGATCACCGCGGCGCCGCTGCCGGGCCACTGGAACGGCAGTTCCACCAGCTCGCGGCCGCCGTCCTCGCGCGCCGCTTCCACCACCAGCTTGTACTGACCCGGCGGCAGGTCGCCCAGCGGCGCCTTGCCGCCGGAGAAGCTCAGCTCGTGCACGCCGGCGGCGCGCGTGGCGCTGGTGATGCCGTCGGCCGGCACCGTCAGTTCGCGGCCGCCACGGCGCCACCACTGGCGCAGGTCGGGCAGCCACTTGGTGCCGCCTTCGCCTTCAGCGCCACCCGCAGGGCCAGCCGGGGCGTTGCCGCGCTTGAGCTGGTACCAGACCGCCAGGTTGGCGGCCACGCTGCGGTCTTCGCGCTCGATCCAGGCGGCGAGGTAGGGGCGGTGGTATTCGGCCACGTCCAGGCGCGGCAGCTCGACGCCGAGCTTGAGGTCGGCGGCAAAGGTGGGCGCGGCGAACAGGCTGCACAGGGCAGCCGAGAGCGGGGCGCGGCAACGGAGGATCAGGCGCATGCAGACGTCTCGAAGGTTCTAGTGGATGAAAAGCAGGGCCAGCAGCAGCGGCAGCACCACGCCCAGGGCGACCAGCGGCCAGGTACCGGGACGGCGGCCGGCGTGCATCTGCAGCAGGAATAGCCCGGTGAGCGAAAACACCAGGCAGGCGACGGCGAACAGGTCGATGAACCAGCTCCACAGCACGCCGGTATGGCGGCCCTTGTGCAGGTCGTTGAAGTAGGCGATCCAGCCGCGGTCGGTTGATTCGAACTCGATGGCGCCGGTCTCGCGGTCGATCTGCACCCAGGCATCGCCACCGGCGCGGGGCAGGGCAAGGTAGACCTCCTCGTCGCTCCATTCCGCGGGCTGCGCGCCGGCCTGGAGCGACCACTGCGACTGCAACCACGCGCGCACCTGCGGTGGCAGGGGTGCGCTGGGCGCGGTGGCTTTTTGTGCAAGCAGCTCCCGCAGGTCCGGCGGCAGTTCGGCGCGCTGGCGCAGCACGGCCGGCTTGGACTTGATCTGCGCCGCGTGGTTGAGCGTGATGCCGGTGGCGGCAAACAGCACCATGCCCGCCAGGCAGATGGCCGCGCTGATCCAGTGCCACTGGTGCAGGGTCTTGAGCCAGTACGTGCGCGCGTTGCCGGCGGCGAGGCTCGCTGTGGAGGACGGGGTCACGCGACGGCTCGGCGCCTGCGCAGGCTAGTGCGAGGGCGAGGGATCGGTGACGAAACCGATCTTGGTCAGGCCGGTGCGGGCGGCCTCGCTCATCACCTCGGCAATGACTTCGTAGCGCGTGGCGAGGTCGGCGTGGATGTGGATTTCCGGGTGCGGTTCCTGCCTCGCCGCGTCCTTCATGCGCTGCGCCAGCGCGCCCTTGTCCACCGGCTCGCCGTTCCAGAACACGGTGCCGGCGGCGTCGATGGCCAGCTGCACGTTGTCCACCTTCAGGATATTGGGGCTGCTCTCGGCTTTGGGCAGGTCGATCTTGACCGCGTGGGTGAGCAGCGGCGCGGTGATGATGAAGATCACCAGCAGCACCAGCATGATGTCCACCAGCGGGATCACGTTGATCTCCGCCATCGGGGCCGAGTTGGGGCTGGAGTTGAAGCTGCCGAATGCCATGGTTCAGGCCCTCTTGAGTGGCGCGACATTGGCCGCGGACATCTGCGAGTCGATCTTGGCGCCGGTGGTGAGGAAGGCGAACAGGTCGTGGGCGAAGGAGTCCAGGCGCGACAAGGTCATGCGGTTGGCGCGCACCAGGAAGTTGTAGCCCAGCACCGCCGGGATGGCGACCGCCAGGCCAATGGCGGTCATGATGAGCGCCTCGCCCACCGGGCCGGCCACCTTGTCCAGCGTGCCCGCGCCACTCATGCCGATGGCGACCAGCGCGTGGTAGATGCCCCAGACCGTGCCGAGCAGGCCCACGAACGGCGCGGTGGACCCGATCGAGGCCAGCACGGTGAGGCCGGATTCCATCTTGGCCGTGTCCTCGTCGATGGTGCGCTTGAGGATGCGGGTGATGAAGTCGGACGAGCTGCCGGCGTCGGCCAGCTTGTTGACGCCGTGGCGCGCGTGGTGCCGGCTCGCCACCAGGCCGTGGTAGGCGAGGTGCGAGAACGGTTCGCGCGGGTGGTGGTGCTCCACGTGCGTGGCCACTTCGTCCAGTGAGGGTGCGTTCCAGAAAAAATCCAGGAAGCGCGCCGAACGCCGCCGCGTGATGGCGTTGCCGATGGCCTTGGTCAAGATCAGGTACCAGCTGGCCACCGAGGCCAGCAGCATCAGGACCAGGATGAACCTGGCGAGGCCGTCGGCGTTGCCGAGGAAGTGGGCAAAGCCCATGGCGTTGGTTGCGTCGGTCATGTCAGCGGCTCAGGAATTTTTCAGCTCGAAATTGAGAGGAACAAGGACCCAGGCGGCGAGCGTGCGGTCGCCCTGCCGGGCGGGCACGAACTTCCACTTGCGCACCGCGTCCACCGCGGCGCGGTCCAGGCGCGGGAAGCCGCTGCTGGTCTGCACGTCCACGGTCTCCGCGCGCCCCTCGGGGTTGACCAGCACCCGCAGCATCACGGTGCCGGACTCGCCCGAGCGCCTGGACGCCGCCGGATAGGACGGCGCCGGGTTGTCGAGGTACGCCGCGACGAAGTTGGGCGGAACGATGGGTGCGGGCGGGGACGGCGGTGCGGGCGGCGGTGGCGGCGGCTCTTCCACCGGCACCGGCTCCGGCGGCGGCGCGACCATGGGCGCGGGCGCGGGTGTTTCCGCCACGATCATCTGCGGCAGCGGCTTGGGCTTGATCGGCCTGGGCTTGGGTGGCGGCGGTTCCACCTTGGGCCTGGGCGGCTCCGGCGGCGGCACGGTGACGAGGCCGACCATGATCGGCGCCACTTCTTCCACCGCCTTGCGCACCGACTCCACCTGCATCAGCGCCCACAGGCCGCCCGCGTGCAGGGCGAGGATGAGTGCCAGCGCCGGCCAGTTGCGTTGCTGATCCCAGTGGGTCGCATGTCGTGCGGGCGGTGAGCCGCCGGCACTGGCGGCACTGGGTGCGGTGCCAGGCGCGGAGCCTGGCGACGCGGACGGGGCGGCGGTGGGAAGGTCTTCGTCCAGCGCGTGGCGGTCGAGGTTCACAGTTCGGCCCAGCGGCGCAGCAGGTTGTGGTACACGCCGGTGAGCTGCACGCCGGCCGGATGATCCGGAACGTCGCGGCCGAGCAACCGGATGGCGTTGTCCATGTCGAACAGCAGCGCGCGCTGGCCGTCGTCGCGCACCATGCTCTGGACCCAGAAGAACGATGCCAGGCGGGTGCCGCGGGTGACCGGGCGGACCTGGTGCAGGCTGGTGGACGGATACAGCACGAGGTGTCCCGCCGGCAGCTTTACGCTCTTGGCGCCGTAGGTGTCCTCGATCATCAGTTCGCCGCCGTCGTACTCCTCCGGCGGTGACAGGAACAGGGTGGCGGAGACGTCGGTGCGCACGCGGTGCGAGGTGCCGGCGACGCTGCGCACCGCATTGTCGACGTGCGTGCCGAACGCATTCCCGCCGCGGTAGCAGTTGAACAGCGGCGGGAAAATCTTGAGCGGCAGCGCGGCGGACAGGAACAGGCTGTTCCCGGACAGCGCCTTGAGGATGCGGTCGCCCAGGTCGCGGCCCACCGGGTGGTTCTCGGGAAGCTGGAGGTTGTCCTTCGCCCGTGCGGACTGGTAGCCGGCCGTGATGCGCCCGTCCGCCCAGTCGACCGCGTCCAGCGCCTCGCGGAACTGGGCGACTTCGAGCGGTTTCAGGACTTCGGGCACGTGCAGCAGCATGGCTTCCTCATCAGGTGGCAGGCTCCCCGGAAGTGGGCCGGGGAGCCGTGCGCGTGCGTTGCCTCAGAACTCGTAATTGGCGGTCAGCACCAGCGAGCGCCCCTCGCCAGGGTGGGCCCAGCCCTGCGGACGCACCGAACTCCACCACTTCTCGTTGGCGACGTTGTTCACGTTGAGGCGCAGGAGCAGGCTGTGATTGAGCTGGTAGCCCAGCAGCGCATTCTGGATCCACGCATCCGGCACCGTCGTGGTGTTGGCCGAGGCTTCGGTCTTGTATTCGCCGATGTAGTTGACGCCGTAGCCGATCTCGAGCCGGAACGGCGTCACGTAGCTCATCCACAGGTTGCCGGAGACTTCGGGCGTGTTGGGGATGTCTTCGCCCTTCTGCGCGTCCACCACGTTGGTCGGGGCATTGTCGCCGATGCTCTGCAGCACTTCGCTGTCCAGAAACGCAGCGCCGGCGGAGATCGACCAGCGCTCCGTGATCTGGCCGGTGGCGCCCAGTTCGATGCCGTCGACGCGGGACTTGCCGTCCAGCACCTGCACCGGCGCCTCTTCGAGGCCCGAATTGACGCGGGCGTTGGTGCGGTCGTTGCGGAACAGCGCCGCGGTCAGCAGCAGTTGCTGATTGAACAGCTCCCACTTGGTGCCGACCTCGTAGTTGACGGTTTCTTCCGGATCGAGGTTGCAGTTGGCGTTGGTGGTGCCGGCGGTGCAGGAGGCGATGACCGTGGTCGCGGAAGGTGCTTCCGAGTTGCCGTAGGCGGCGTAGACGCTGCTGTTGGCGGTGGGCTTGTAGGTCAGGCCGAGCCGGCCGGAGAACAGGGTGTCGTTCGAATCCAGGTCCGTGCCGGGGGTGAGGGGCGGCACCTGCGACACGGGGTTGGAGCGGTAGTTGGCCTCGTTGCGTTCCACGCGCAGCCCGCCGCTGAGCAGCCAGGCATCGCTGAACTTGACCGTGTCGAACACGTACAGCGCCCGGTTGTCCAGTTCGTTCTGGGTGGTGGTGGTGGTCACCCAGTTCAGCGGACCGGTCCAGAGCCGGTTCGGATGGTTCAGGTCCAGGTTCTGGCTGCCGGCCACCAGGCCGTCCTCGTCGGTGAGGGGATCGATCGAGCCATCGGGGAGAAAATCGGCCGCGGTGTCGAACGGGGTGCCGTCGGCGCGCCGGGCCTGCTTGGCGTCGCGGTCGAACTCCTCGCGGGAAATCGACAGGCCGACGACCAGCGTGTGGCCGATGCCGCCGGTGGTGAAATCCCAGGTCAGATCGGTGACGTTGGCGCTCAGCGTGGTCTCGTCGTCGCGCAGGTTGCCCGGGATGAGCGAATTGCCGGAAACCGACCAGGTGCTGGCACCCGGCGTCGGGCACTCGGGATCGGTCAGGCCGGGGTTGAATCTCACGCCGTCCACGCAGACCAGGCCGTTGAGCGTGGCGATGGTGGACTTGTTCTTGTTCCGGCCCTGGCGCGTGATGTTGCGCAGCTTGAGCGCGCTGCTGATGTCCTTCTCGATGGTGGCGGTGAAGACATCGAGCTTGGTGTCCTCGCGGTCCACGTTGCGGAAGCCAAAATAGGTGTCGCGGTCCACCGACGGCACCGGAGCGCCGGCGCCCTGGCCGTTGGTCGTGTCTTCGAGCCCGGTGCGGCGCCACAGCACGCCACGGTCCGGCACGCGCTCGTTCTCCTGGTGCAGGTAGCTGAGCGTCGTGCGCTGGTCCGTGCCCAGGCCGAAGGTCACGGTGGGGGCCACGCCCCAGCGCTCTGCCCACACCTCGTCGCGCTCCGGCGAGTCATTCCTGTGCGTCATCAGGTTGAGGCGCGCGGCGGTGGTCTCCGACAGCTTGCGGTTGGTGTCCACGGTGACGCGGAAATATTCATCGGTCCCCACGCCGGCCGTGGTCTTGGTGAACTCGTCGGCCTTGGCGGTCTTGCTGATCTGGTTGATGGTGCCCGTCACCGAGCCGCTGCCGGAGTACACCGAGCTGGCGCCCTTGGTGACTTCGAGCTGCTCCAGGTTGAACGGGTCGGCGCGGGCCGTCTGCGCACTGTCGCGCAGGCCGTCGAGCTGGATGTCGTTCTCGATGCGCGAACCACGGAAGGTGATGTTGTCGCCGAATCCGGCCCCACCCTCGGCCGCGCCGAACGTGATGCCGGGGACATTGCTCAGCATCTGCCGCAACGAGAGCTGGTTCTGGTCCTCGATCACCTTGCTGGTGATGATCTGCACGGTCTGCGGGGTGTTGAGCAGAGGTTCGGTGTACTTCACCGAGGCCGGTTTCTCGACCTTGTACGCGTTCTCGGCAGGATTCTGCTTGGAGTTCTCCGCCTGGGCCTGCACCTTGACCTCCGGCAGCTGCACGGCGCTCGCGGCAGGTGCGGGTGCGGGTGCGGCGGTTTCCTGCGCCTGCGAGGCCAGCGGCGTGCCGAACGCGGCGAGCAGCGCCACGGCCAGCGGGGTGCGGCGGAACATCCTGGTGCGAAGCGGTAACGGCATCATTGGCAATCTCCCTGGTCCATCCCAAAGTCCTGATTGAGCGCCCCTGTCCCCGGTCGAGCGGGGCGCGCTGGTTTCCTGGGTGCGAGTGCGGGAATGGCCGACGTCAGCTGCCTAACGAAACGGTTGCCAGTTTAGATGAGAAGTATTCGCGTTCGCAAGAAACGCGCTTGAAGAGTCGCCCCGGGGGACGATCTCGCTCCGGGACGCGGCGATCGTCATGCGCGGGTGCATCCGCGAAACAGGCGGGGAGCGACGTCCGGCACCGGCCCAGGAATACACGTATCCAACAAAAAAACCCCGCAAAATGCGGGGTTTCCTGAACTTTCCCGGACTCGCTTGGACGTGTCCGAACTCTGATATGGTGCCGAGAAGAGGACTCGAACAGAAAAGTAACTAACTGAATAATAGGAGAATAAAAATATCACGTCTATTAGTGCCCCCGTATGTGCCCCCGTGAAAATCGGGTATTCGTATCGCATGCGGCGGCTCGATTTCCTCTCCTCCGACGGTCAGCCTCGGCACTCAACTGCGCCCGGAATTTACGGCGAATCATAGGCAGAGTCGGAGCCCGAAGGCAGCTTCCCTGTCCTCGCGTGAACATATCCGTTGAAGGCGGATACCGGATGTACTCCATGTGAACCAGGAGTGCATCGTGTCTGATCTTCCGAGTGCCACCGCGGCCGCGGCCGCCGCTGCCGTCGGTGACTACATCCTTCGTGTGGATGCGGTCGAATCCACCACTGGCCTGTCGCGGAACACCATTTGGCAGCGTGTCCGCGAGCACAAGTTCCCGCCCTCCGTCGAGCTGGGCGGCGGACGTGTGGGGTGGCGACCAGTGTGATGAGGAGGAAGTAATGACGTATGACCAAGTAGCGAAAGTGGCCGATGAGCTTCGGAGCCGTTTGCCGCGAAGAGCTGGAGGACTTGCAGCGCGAGTGCAGCCTCCAGGCGGATCGGGCGGCCGATCTGGAAATGCGCCTGCAGGAAGCGGTCGCCGAGCGTGAGCGTGTCGCTACTGAGCGTGACCATCAGTTCCAGCGCGTCACCAAGCTGCAGGAGCAGGTCTCGGCAGAGCGCGCTGCTGCGGAGAATGCGCGTATCGAACTGGCGCAGACGCGCCTCAAGACGACTGGCGATGCGGAGCTGGTGCTGGCGCTGCGAGCTGACCTGAATCTGCGTCGTGACGAGATCGAGGCGGAACGCGCCGCCCGGATCGAAGCAGAGCGCAGGCTCGCTGCGGCCGAGGCTGCCCATCTTGGACTTCAGCGTCGCATGGATGACCACTCGACCCGGTTGGCGAAGATCGAGACGGACCGGGATGCGATGCGTGACCGGCTGGAAGCGGAGCGCAACGCGCGCGTCGAAGCCGAGCGCGAGCGTGACATCGCAAACGCACGCGCCACTGCGGCGACGGCTCGCGCGGATGACTTGCGGGCGCGCGAAGCGGATCTCCGCGCGCGGTTCGATCAGTTCACGGGCGTTCCGGCGAACTCGCAGTCGCCGAAGCGTACCGTGCCCGGAAAACCTGCGAAGTCCTGACCAGCCGACGGGCGTGGGTCTGCCGGCGCCAATGGTTTGAAGCCGTCCATTATGAATCCGGCCTCCGCAAGGCTCCATTGCGGATATTGCGGAATATCCGTAATATGGGCGTGGAACGGAGTGTGCCCATGCAATTCATCAACAGCACCGATGCCGCCAAGAAATTTGGCACCATCGCTCAGATCGTACAGACGGAGCCCGTGTGCATTCAGTCCCATGGACGCCCCCAGATGGTGATGCTGTCACCCGCAGAGTACGAGCGGCTTCGACGGCAGGATCGGCGCGTCTACGCAACGTCGCAACTACCTGCGAGCCTGCGGGCTGCCATTGCTGCAGCAAAGCCGTCGAAGCGCGCCGTCTCGTTCAACCACGAAGCGAAGACGTAGTTGGCTGACTATCCGGCTCCGATCCCTGGCCTGGTCATTCGCTATTCCTACTTG
This sequence comes from Panacagrimonas sp., assembly GCA_052386745.1. Lineage (GTDB taxonomy): Bacteria > Pseudomonadota > Gammaproteobacteria > Nevskiales > Nevskiaceae > Panacagrimonas. The sequence continues at coordinate 103,452 of JBQTJW010000007.1, forward strand.
TGGAAGCGCGAATCGGACCAAGGCCGCATCGAAGGGCAGAAACACAGGCCCTGCGTCGTGGTGGTCTGCGTGGAGGACATCGACGGCGAAAAGGTGGTGACGGTTGCGCCGATCACGCACACGAAGCCTGATGACCTCGAGCTATCCATCGAACTCACCCCAGCGACGCGCCGCCGACTCGGGCTTGATACACAGAAGAACTGGATCATGGCGACCGAGGTCAACACGTTTTTCTGGCCGGGGCCCGATCTCGCACCGAATGCGGCCGGTTCGTACGAGTATGGGGAACTCCCCGCCGTGGTGTTCAATGCGCTGAGGTCGAAGATTCTTGGCGCCGAAAGCATTTCCGCCGTCAAGCGGACCGAATAGCAGGCCCGTAGCGAATCTTGCATTCGCTGGGGGCTCCTGATGCTGGCTCGTTCGCGATGTTACCGCCGGCCACGTTCGTATTGAAACCGCTGGCCGATTCCAGTGAAGTCGGCAGTGGGTCTGTTATGAAAAGTCAGGGGTGTGGGGCATCGCCCCACGGGAGGCCGCGATCGCGGCCGAAGCCGAGCAAGCCCCGATGCTCACACCTCGGCTCGCAGTCCCCTGCGCGATCTGGGCTGGCTCACCCCTCATCCTTTCGGCCAACCGCTTTCGCGGCGCCGTATCAATGAACCGCGTCGTTGGCCGCATCACCGCGACGGTGTCGCGGCATCGGAGGCAGGCCGAATGCCTCGCGGACGCGATCGGCCGGCCGCCCGATGTGACGTGGACTCAGCACCAACTGCTTCAGCAGCCTGCGATTGATGGCCAAGGTCGAGTCCGGAGGCTGGTGCGCATGCGTCACCTCAATCTCGAACGCATATTGCGTGAGCGTGCCAAGCACGGAACGGGAGTTCGTCGCAGCAATCGCGAGCGGCAACGTTGCGGCCAACTCGGCGTTCACGACCGCGTCGGGGATTCCCAGATCCAGCAGCGAGTGCGCGATTGCCTCGGCGAGCCGTTCGGTCATCGTCGCGATTGGCGCCGCTTCAACCGCCACGCCCAGCCGCGTGAGATCGTTGACCGCGAGCACCACCTGCCAGCGTCCGAGTTGCAGAAGATTCGCCGTCCAGTCGCCGAGCCGATTCTGCGGTGCAGGTGGCTCGGGTGCGGGCGCGGTCTTCAGCCGCTTGAGCAGCTTCGCGGTGCAGCGCAGCGCGGCCACGGTCAGGGTCGCTGTTCCGCCCTGACCTCGAACCGGTCGAACCCGCGTAACTGCTGACTCTCGATCACCGCGTCGTGCGGCACCAGCAGGTATTTCCACGGCTTGCCGCCGACGCTCCGGGCATGTGCGGTGGCCTGCTCGCACCAGCGGCTGGCAGCGGCAGCCTTGGCCTGCACCTCGGCGGAAGTCACGTCATCGCGCGCCTTGGTTTCCACCATCCGGATCGCGTCGTCGGATTCGGCGACGAAATCCGGCACGTACTCGGGCTGCTCGGTGCCGAGCTTGTAGTAGATCTGGAACTGACTCTTCACCGGCTTGAACCACTTGGTGGCGTCCCGTTCGAGGATCACCGCGAAGCGCCGCTCCGTATCCGAATCGAACTTCTGCAAGGGATACAGGCAGCGCTCGAAAGATCCGAACAGCATCTGCTTGATGCGGCTTGGTGACGTCCCAGCACGAAGAAGTTGTCGATGCCGTGCGCAAGATGCAGATAGCTGATGAACGCGCCCATCAGCCGCGTCTTGCCCACGCCGGTGGCCAAGGCAAAGCACAGCGAGGGGAAGTCGCGTTCGAAGTCGCTCAGGGTCGGGAACTCGGCCTTGAGCGTGCTCAGCAGTGCCGCCAGATCGCGCTCGTGGTTGAGCACGTCCGGTGCGGCTTCGATGGCACGGGCGAGGCGCGTGAGCGACTCGGCCTGCGGTGGGCGCAGTGAAAGCCGTCCGCTCACCGCGTTCAGCGTGCGCGCATGGATGCCGCCGCTCATGACGCATCTCCGTCGAACAGGTCGGGCGCACGCGGTGCACTGCGCTTCTGCTTCTTGCGCGGCGTGGTGGCGGGTGTGGACGCAGCCTCGCCATCGGGGGCGACGGCATCGGGTGCCGAGAACGGCAGGTTGGCGACGTTCAGGCTGTAATCGTCCCGTCCCCACTCGCAGCGCGCGAGTACGGCTTTTGGAATCTTCTTGAGCGTGAGATTGGGGAAGCGGCTTGCGGCCTGTGCCGCCGTCACGCCGTGCCAGGCCGACGCGATGATCAGCAGCGAAGCCTGCTCGCCCACGTCCGCGCTGATGGCTTCGAGTTGCGCGGCGGACAGGTTCTGCGTGGTTACAAAGATGAAGTCGCGCTCGCTGGAATGCCCGTGCTGCCAGAATCGCGTCTCCGACGGCGCGTAGCTGAAACCCTCCAGCTTGCACAGCGCTTCGGACAAGCGCGCGGCGTCATAGCCGGGGTTGATGGTCCAGTTGCCCCACTGATCCTTCGCGAGCAGCGAGGGCGCGAGACTGTAGTAGCGAAAGCCGCCGCCGCCTTTCCAGCCGACAGCCTCGCTGATGCCGCCGGCATCCGTGCCGTCAACCACCTTTTTCATGCGCGGCAAGATGTGCGTGTGGCAGTGCTCGCCCAGCTCCACCATGATCCAGCGCCGCCCCATCTTGTGTGCGACCGCGCCGGTGGTGCCCGAACCTGCGAAGGAGTCGAGGACGAGGTCGCCGCCGTCAGTCGCTAGTTCCAGCACCCGACGAATTAGGCGCTCCGGCTTTGGTGTTTGAAAAACCTCGACGTCGGGTGAACGCGCTGCCGGTGTTGTAAGGCGGATCGATGAACACGCACTTCACCTTGCCGCTGAACTCCGCTTCCAGCGCCTTCAGCGCCAGCAGGTTGTCGCCGAAGATCAGGCGGTTGTCGAAGTGGTCGGCGTCCGTCCGCCGCGACCCCGCGTGGTAGGAGCGCGCCGGGTCTTCGAGCAGCACGCGCGGCTCCAGCCGCGGGCGCTTGTCCTTGCCGATCCAGGTTAGTTCGAGTTTGTTGTTCGTCATGCGCCGCATTCTCCCGTCACGCGGCGCATTCAGACCAGCTCCCAGCCGATGGTGAACAGCTCGGTGTGCTGCACCTGCTGCTGCAACTGGTCTTCCAGCCGCGTGATGAGGTCGTTACGCATGGTGTCTATTTCGTCCTGCTTGGCAAAAAGGTCGGCGCGCAGCTTGCGCCGACGGGTTTCGAGCGTGCGCATCTGGCGCTGGTGCGCGAGCTTGGCTTCCAAGGTGGGCGCACGGGCCGCGTCGCGGCGTGCGTCCTTGATCTCGCGATCGAGGTCGCGGATGCCTTGTTCAAGTCCGAGCTTGAGGTCATCGGTCCAGCTTTCCAGCTTGAGCACTTCCTGTTCGTAGTAGCCGAGATTGCGGGCCTTCACGTCCGCTAGAAGCGCGGCGCTGCGGGCTTCGATGTCCGCATCCAGCGCCGCGCCGGGCGTGAACAGGCCGGGCGCCATCACTTGCGCGGGAATGGTCAGGAGCTTGTGCGGATCGTCCTCGACCAGCACCGCGCCATTGTCGGTGACTGCGGAAACGATCAGGTGTTCTTCCTGACGGTCCAGCGCGGCCACGGTCACGAGTGTGACTTTCAGCCAGCCGCTGTGTCCGCGGAACGGCTCCAGGCTGGTGAGACGGGTGCCAAGCGCGGTGTAGTCGAAACGCAGACGGGCCGACGGCAAGCTGCGCGTCTTGGCAGTGTCAATCAGCCATTGCGCCAGCGGGTGGGATCGCCGCACGCGAATCCGCAATTTCCGAGGACCGCCGGCTGCTCTACGTGAGCATGACCCGCGCGCGCGACTTGATGATCCTCGGGCTCGGCAAGACGGAATGGAATGACGACAGCTGGCTTGGCGTGAGCGGCGCGTCCTGGCTGATGGATTCCGTACAGGACGGCAAGCCGCTGCTTCCGGCGAAAATGAAAATCCCGTCGCTTGCGGGTGCGTGCAGGGTCGCTAAAATTGAGTCCAGCAGCAGAGCGGCACCCGCCACGCTGAACTGGTTCAGCGCGCCAGCCGCGACGCGCCAGCCGCTTCCGCTGTACGTCTCCCCATCGTCGGCAGAGCCACGGCCCTGCACGGTATCGGCACCGATTTCCGTCGGCCCCGCGGTACCCTTCGCTACGGGCTTTGACTTGGCAGACGTAGGGACTGCGATTCACGCCGTGATGGCGGCGGGACTGGGCCCGAGCGGGCCGCTGACCGCAGAAGAAACATCCGATCTGCTACGCCGAAACGGTGTTGGAGGCTGCGTTGATCCCGCAAGGCTCCGCGACTTTGCCCTCGCCATGCGGAACTGGGTGGCGAACACCTGGCCGGACGCGAAGGTACAGGCCGAGTTGCCGGTGCGCGTCGCGGCTTCAGGCGGGCAGATTGTTCGTGAGCAGATTGACCTGCTCGTGGTGACGAAGGACGAGCACATCATCCTCGACTTCAAATCCGGGCTGCGGCAATTCGCGGAAGGATCCGAAGTGGTTCAGGCCTATGCGGGCCAGCTTGCGGCCTATGCAAAGGCGATTTCGTCCATCGCGCCAGACAAATCGACTCGTGAGTTCCTGGTGTCGGTCTCGACCGGCAAAGCAGCGGCGATTGGCGGAGTCCGGTGACCTTGTTGCGGACCCGGGTGCGGGAGTGAAACGACCGGGGCCATTGCCGGGCGTCTCGGATGTTCCGCGATACTGTCCGACGGATCGGGTATGCGTTGTGGGTGAGCCGCAGGAGGCTGAAGGAAAATAGGGTCGGCCCGGACGAAGAGGCGTCGTCGTATTGATCCATGGTTCCTCTGCGTGTGGCGCAGATAATCGTTAAGTGTCGCCGAGCTGGTCGAGCCAATCGGCCCACCTTTTCATTGCATCCTTCCGAGCATCGTTGAATGTCGTCCGGTCGTAGGCCTTCTGGACGTTGCCCTTCTTCGCGTGCGCTAGTTGCGCCTCCAACACATCGGTATCGACTTGAAGGCGCTCTCGAGCGGCGGTCCGCAGCATGCCGCGGAAGCCGTGGGTCGCGTGGATTCCCCGAAATCCCATCTCACGAAGTGCTTTGCTGAGCGTGTCGCGGTGAAGGTGCGGGGTTTTCTGGCGGGCGAGGGGAGGGAACACATAACGATGTCGTTGAGGTATTGGCGGGCCTTGCGCGCGAGGTCCGGTACCGACTTGCCCATGGAGCAAAGGAAGGGGGCGACCTGACTCGTCACCAACGTCGCCATCGACTCGTTCCGAAATTTGGGCAGCAGGTATTCGTCGAGCACGAATCGCGCCTTGCGTTTCGTGGAGTCCGCCCAGGTGAGTGACTTGTCCAGATACCAGGCTTCCGCCACAGCGGCGAACGTGCCGTCCGTCTCGATCTTGGCTTGGGATTTTTCTGCCTTGCGTGCTGCCGAGGGGTCGATGCCCTTTGAGACTTGTGCCTTCACTGCAGTACGACATTCGCGGGCTTCGGCGAGCGAGACGGTGGGGTAGACACCTAAGCCGATTCGCTTCTCCTTGCCCGCAAAGCGATACTTGTAACGCCAGTACATGGCGGTCGCTGAGACCACCTCGAGATACAGGCCCTCGCCATCCCAGTGTCGGCCTTCTGGAAGGCCTCTCTTCAATCGCAATGCTTCAAGCTTGTTCGTCTCGCGTCCCAAGGGGCCTTTTCTCGCAATGGGGCTCAAGTTGCCCCCATTCGAATTATGCCCCCGAACTTGCCCCCGTGAGTACGCCAACCATCCCGTGTTCGAGCCAACACAGCAGTGCACCAGAAACAAAAAACCCACTGTTTCCAGTGGGTTTTATGAGCCTGTATAACACTACAGTGCAAGCTATTGGTGCCGAGAAGAGGACTCGAACCTCCACGATTTTACTCGCCAGTACCTGAAACTGGTGCGTCTACCAATTCCGCCATCTCGGCATGGCGCCCAAGCTCTGAAGCCTGAGCGACAAGGGCGCGAATTCTGAGGAGGCGCTCCCACGATGTCAATGAAAAGAAAGAAAAAGCAAAACCCGCAGGATTGGCGCCAGCAGGACCCGGCTTATGCCGCGGAATCCGAGCGCTATGCCGACCCCATTCCTTCGCGCCAGCTGATCCTGGATCGCCTGGCCGAGCATGCCGGGCCGCTGACCCTGGACGAGATGATCGGCAGCTTCGAGCTGGCCAAGCTCGACCAGCAGTCCGCCCTGCAGAAGCGCCTGGGCGCGATGGTTCGGGAAGGCCAGCTGGTGCAGAACCGCCTGGGCGCCTACGGCCCGCTGGACAAGATGAACGCCATCGCCGGCACGGTGCAGGCGCACCGGGACGGCTTTGGCTTTCTCATTCCCGACGCCGGCCCGCCGGACGTGTTCCTGCCGCCGCGGCAAATGCGCGAGCTCATGAACGGCGACCGCGCGCTGGTGCGCGTGGTGGGCCGCGACTACAAGGGTCGGCCGGAAGGCTCGGTGGTGGAAGTGCTGGAGCGCGCGTCGCGCCAGATCGTGGGCCGCCTGCACGTGGACCAGGGCGTGGCCTACGTGATCCCCGACAACCCGCGCGTGCAGCAGGACCTGCTGATTCCGCAGGACCAGCGCGGCGAGGCGCGTCACGGCCAGATGGTGGTGGCGGAGATCACCATGGCGCCGGGGCACCGCACCCTGCCGGTGGGCCGGGTGATCGAGATCCTGGGCGAGCATCTGGCGCCGGGCATGGAGATCGAGACCGCCATCCGCACGCACGGCCTGCCGCACGTGTTCCCGGAGGCGGTGAAGCGCGAGGCCGCCGCCATTCCCGACACCGTACAGCCGCCGCAATGCGCGGGACGGGTGGACCTGCGCGATCTGGGCCTGGTCACCATCGACGGCGCCGACGCGCGCGACTTCGACGACGCGGTTCACGCCAAGAAGGTCCGTCGCAACATGCTCGGCGGCGGGGGCGGGTGGACGCTGACGGTGGCCATCGCCGACGTGGCGGCCTACGTGCTGCCCAACGCGCCGCTGGACCTGGAGAGCGCCGGCCGCGGCACCTCGGTGTACTTCCCGAGCCAGGTCATCCCCATGCTGCCGGAGAAGCTCTCCAACGGCCTGTGCTCGCTCAACCCGCACGTGGACCGGCTGTGCATGGTGTGCGAGATGCGCGTGTCGCCCGACGGCGAAGTGACCAAGGCGCGCTTCTTCGAGGGCGTGATGGTGTCGCACGCGCGGCTGATCTACGACGACGTGGCCGCGGCCCTGGACGGGCAGACCGGCAAGGTGCCGGACGCGGTGCTGCCCACGCTCAAGGTGCTCGATGACTGCTTCGCCGCGCTGCTGGCCGCCCGCGAACGACGCGGCGCCATCGACTTCGAGTCCAACGAAACGCGCATCGAATTCGGCGCCGAGCGCAAGATCGAGCGTATCGTGCCGGTGCAGCGCAATCGGGCGCACCGGCTGATCGAGGAATGCATGATCGCCGCCAACGTGGAGGCGGCGAAGTTCGTGGCCAAGCACAAGCTGCCGGCACCGTACCGCGTGCATGAAAAGCCGGACGCGGTAAAGGTGCAGACGCTGCGCGAGTTCCTTGCGGCGCAGGGCCTGAAGCTGGGCGGCGGCGACCGGCCCGAGGCCAAGGACTACGCCGCGCTGATGGCGCGGGTGAAGGATCTGCCCAGCCGCGGGCTGATCCAGACGGTGATGCTGCGCTCGCTGATGCAGGCGCGCTACAGCGCCGCCAACAGCGGGCACTTCGGCCTGGCGCTGGAGCACTACGCGCACTTCACCTCGCCCATCCGGCGCTACCCGGACCTGATGCTGCACCGGGCGCTCAAGCACCTGATCCGGCGCGGCAAGGCGGCCACGTTCCTGTATTCCGAGGCCGACATCGAGCGCCAGTCCGCGCATTGCTCCATGACCGAGCGCCGTGCCGACGAGGCCACGCGCGAGGCCGTGGTCTGGCTCAAGTGCGAGTACATGAGCGACCGCGTGGGCGAGGAATTCGACGGCGTCGTCTCGGGCGTGGCCTCGTTCGGGCTGTTCGTGGAGCTGGGCGGCCTGTACGTGGACGGCCTGGTGCACGTCAGCAGCCTGTCCAACGACTACTACCAGTTCGAACCGCAGCATCACCGCCTGATCGGGGACCGCAGCGGCCGCGTCTTCAACCTCGGCGACGCGGTGCGGGTGAAGGTCACGCGCGTGAACCTGGATGAACGCAAGATCGACCTGGAGCTGTGCGGCACCTCGCGGAATTCACCGATAATGAAAGGTGCAAGTCGGGACTCCCGTCCCCCTGCCTCGGCAGGAAAACGAAAGAAAGGAAAGCGTTGATGAAGATCGTGAAGCCCTTGCTGGTTCCCGTGGTGATCGTCGGCCTCGCCGGCTGCGCGGATGACCCCAACAAGCGAACCAAGATCGGCGTGGGTGTGGGCGCGGTGGTGGGTGCCGTGATCGGAAATTCGGTGAGTCACGCTCGCGGGGCGCCGATCGTGGGTGCGGTTGTCGGTGCCATCGCCGGCGGTGCGGTCGGCAACTACATGGACAAGCAGCAGCGCGAACTGCAGGAACAGCTGGCGCAGGAAGCCTCGCGCAACGAGTTGCAGATCATCCGCCTGCCGGGCGATGCGCTGAAGATCGGCATTGCCAGCGATGTGAGCTTCGACGTGAACAGCGCCACCATCAAGCCCGAGGCCCTGACCACGTACAGCAAGATCGCCAACGTGCTGAAGACCTACGACAAGACCGTGATCCACATCGTGGGCCACACCGACTCCACCGGCAGCGCCGACTACAACCAGGGCCTGTCGCAGCGGCGCGCCTCGTCCGTCAGCAGCTACCTGGCGCAGGGTAGTGTGCAGGCCACGCGGGTCAGGGAGGAAGGCCGCGGCCTGCGCGAACCGATTGCCGACAACGGCACGCCCGAAGGACGCACGAAGAACCGGCGCGTGGATATCGTGCTCAAGCCCGTGGTCGAAGGAAACGAACAGGCGGCGTGGACGCCGCCGCCGTACCTGGGCAGCTGAGATCCGGCAGCATCGATGCCGACGGGGCGGGCGGTGCGCCCCGTTTGGCTCTGCGAGCGCGCGTGCGGACCCGTCGAAAATGCCGCTCCCCGATCGCCGATAATGGCTGCACCATGATGGACAACTGCACGACGGCGGATTGATGTCCGAGCACTACATTGGCGGCTTCCACGCCGTGCTGGCGGCGCTGGAAGATGCGCAGCACAAGCCCTCGGAAATCCTGCTGTCCGACAGCCGCAACGACGAGCGTTCGCGCCGCGTGCGCCAGCTGGCGCAGGCGCTGAACATCCCCGTGCACGTGGCCGGGCGCAGCGACCTGGACCTGAAAGTGCCCGGCCTGCGTCACCAGGGCGTGCTGGCGCTGATGCCGGAGGTGGAGCTGTCTGGCGAAGACCTGCTGTACGCGCCGGCCAGCGACAACCTGCTGTTCCTGGCGCTGGACGGCGTGCAGGACCCGCACAACCTCGGCGCCTGCCTGCGCACGGCCGAGGCCGCCGGTGCCAGCGCGGTCATCATCCCGCGAGATCGCGCGGTCGGCCTCACCGCGGTGGCGCGCAAGGCTGCCGCCGGATCGGCCGAGCGCGTGCCGGTGATCTCGGTCACCAACCTGTCGCGCACCCTGGGGCAGCTTAAGGAGCGCGGCTACTGGCTCACCGGTCTGGCGGGCGAGAGCAACGAGACCCTGTACGACGCGGACCTGTGCGGGCCGCTGGTGATCGTCCTCGGCGCCGAGGGCGAGGGCCTGCGCCGGCTCACGCGCGAAACCTGCGACCGCGTCGTGCGCATCCCCATGATGGGCAAGGCCGAGAGCCTGAACGTGTCGGCCGCCGCCGCGGTGTGCCTGTTCGAGGCGTATCGCCAGCGCCGCGCGCAGCGGTGAGGCGTTTCCGATCGCTGGCGGCAGTGTTGCTGCCGCTGGTCCTGATTGCCGTCGTGTGGTCGTGGTTTGGCCGCAACCAGCAAGACGAAGGAGGCGTGGACGCAGTGAAGCCGGCTCCGGCGCTTCCCGTCGCAGGCGTAGCGCAGGAATCCGCAACGGTTCCGGCCCCGGCACCGGAAAACAGGATCGTCGATGCAAGGACGACGTCGGGCGTCACGGTTCGCCTCATCCGCCGGCCGCGCATCGACCCTCCGGCGGTGCCATATGGACCCCAGTACGAGGCGCTTCTGCAGGCCGCTGCCGGGGGTCAACCGGAGGCGCAGTACCGCCTGGGCCTGATGCTTTATGCCTGCCGCGACGTGCCGCCGGACGACGCGGCCCTCGCGCACAAGCTCAGCCACCTCTACCAGACCCGCCGGATCGACGGTTGGGACGTGGACGACCCGGCTCAGGAGGAGCGCAGCCTGCGTCAAAGCTTTGCCGACTGCCGTGACGTTCCCGCGCAGGCACGGCTCGATTACCGCAAGTGGCTCGTACAGGCCGCCGATCAGGGCCTGGTCGAAGCGCAGGTCAATCTCATGTTCCACCTGCCCAAGGCCGACTACTGCCAGTACATCGAGAATTGCACGCCCGAACAGGCCAGGATGATGGAGGGCCTGCGCGAAGAGGCGCGCCAGTACGTGTCGCGTGCCCGCGATGCCGGCTCGGTGGAGGCGCTGCGCACCATGGGGGGCTGGGCGCTCAACGAGGAGATGGGGACGATCGACGAGATCGAGGCCTACGCCTACTTCAGTGCCTACGACCAGATCCAGCAGGCGCAGCACCTCGAACGCGAACTCGGCGGCATGCTGGAGCGCCTGCGGACCAGGCTGCGGCCGGTGGACCTGGACCAGGCGGAACGCCGGGCCGCCGAGCTGCTGTCCAATCCAGACTGCTGCGTGATCACGCGTTGAGTCTCTGACTTCTGTCCCGCTGGCCTGGCGGCGACCCTTCCGGCGTCGGCCCTTGTCCGGTTGGCTGGGCCCGAATCCAATTCTCCGGCAGATTCCCTAGAATCGATGCCAAGCTCGCTGGAACGCAGCACACGTCTTGCGAGACTGGCGCAAATCCGAATGGATACGAGGGCAGGTGCTCAAGTTCAAAGCTGAACCGCGGAACCTCACGATCGTCGCGGGACTGGTCGCTGCCGTCGTGCTGGCAGGGTTCGGCGCGCGAACGCTGATGCGTGCCAGTGATCTGCAGGACGAGTACAACCATGGCCGGGCCGTGCAGGTGGCCTCCAGCGAGCTGGTCCCGCTGCTGGGTTCGGGGGACTCGGACGGCCTGCGGCGCATGGTCGAGGATCTGGTGAGCCGCGACGGTCTGGGCATCAGCTTCCTGTCGGTGCGCGACACCGGTGACCGCATCCTTGCAGTAGACGGGCGCTACGAACGGCTCAACCTGCCGTTCGTGTCGGGCGCCACCCGGCTCGCCCTGCGCACCTGGCTGTACCGCTGGACCAGCCAGTACCACCGCCGCGATCTGGATCTGGACGGCGTATCGGTAGGACGGGCCGAATACGCGTTCGCGCCCGGGCTGGCCGCCAACATCCGCGAGCAGGCGCTGCACGATCTGCGCCTGGCCGGCTGGATCGGGGTCCTGCTGGCCTTGCCCATCGCGGTGGCGCTGTTGATGGTGATGTACCGCGGCGGACAGGCCCCGCAGCAGCCGCGCCGGCCCATCGAGGATCTCGATCCGGACGAGCCCGAGAAAAAGAGCCCGGTCGAGTCCGCGGGGATGCTGCGCAACCTCACCAACGCCGCCGGGCACACCCTGGACGGGCTCGGACGCGCGGTGCTGACCGTCAATCGCGAGGCACGCATCGTCTACATCAACCGGTCGGCGGCCGAGCTGACCGGCTGGAGCGTGGAGGAGGCCAGGGGGCGCCTGGTGTATTCCGTATTTCACCCGCTGGATGAACAGCACGCGCCGCTGGTCACGCCGGCCGAGAACTGCCTCCGCGAGAATCGCGAATACACCTCCACCGAAATGCTGCTGCGTTCGCGTACCGGGGCGATCAGCCACATCGAGGTGCTGGCCGTGCCACTGCACGAGGACAGCGAGCCTTCGCCCAGCGGGGCGGCCATGATGTTCCACGACGTGGGCGAGCGGCACGAGCGCATCGAGGAACTGCGCCGCAGCGTGCGCCTCTCGCTCGGGGTGATCGACCACCTGGTGGAAGGAGTTCTCACCACCGATCCTGCCGGTGTCGTGCGCTTTGCCAATGCGCGCGCGCTGCGCATGTTCGGGTATGGGCGCGACGAGCTGGATGGCGTCACCATCACCAAGCTGATGCCGGTGCCGTTCCTCAACACCCCCGGCCTGCATCTCACCGACTACATCGGCGGACGCCAGCACAGCCGTCTGCCGAAAGTCGTGGGCTGGCGCAAGGACGCCACGACCTTCCCGGTGGAACTGGTCGTGCAGCCCATGAACGTGGACGACTCCGAGGGGCTGGTGGTGATCATGCGGGACATCACCGACCGCCTGCGCAGCGACAACCTGGCGCAGCGCCTCGGCCGCCTGCTCGATGCCGCGGCGGAGGAGGTGTACATCTTCGATGCGCAATCGCTGTACTTCGTGGAGGTGAACAGCGGCGCGCGGCGCAACCTGGGATATGCGGCCAACGAACTCGGCCGGCTCACGCCGCTGGCCATCAGCCAGCAGCTCGAAACCGATACCTACTTCAGCTACCTGGCGCGCCTGCGCGGCGGCGAGGTGGATCACCTGACCTATCGCACGCGCCACGTGCGCGCGGACGGTTCCGATTACCCGGTGGAAGTGCGGCTGAATTTCTCGCGCGAGGAAGAGCCGCCCGTCTACATGGCCATCGCCGTGGACATCAGCGACCGCGAGGCGCAGGAAGAAAAGCTGCGTCACCTCGCGCAGCACGATCCCCTTACCGGTCTGCCCAACCGCGCCACGCTGCTCGACCGCCTGCAGCAGGCGCTGCTGATCGCGAGCCGCTCGAATCGCCTGGTCGGCGTGTTCTTTGTCGACCTGGACCGCTTCAAGCAGATCAACGACCAGCATGGCCACGACGTGGGCGACCAGGTGCTGATTCAGGCGGCCCAGCGGCTGTCCGGTGTCCTGCGCGAAACCGACACCGTGGCGCGGATGGGCGGCGACGAGTTCGTGGTGGTGGCTCAGGGTTTGCGCGGACTCGACGATGCGGAAACGCTCGCCCGCAAGGTGCTCGAAGTATTCAGCCCGCGCTTCGAGATTCCCGGCCACGATGTGCGCATGACGCCCAGCGTGGGCGTGGCGCTGTTCCCGCTGGACGAAAGCGATGCCGAGGGCCTGCTGCGTCACGCCGATGCGGCCATGTACCAGGCCAAGCAGGCGGGTCCCGGACAGTTCCGCGTCTACAGCGTGGAAGTGCCTCCGCAGAAGCGCCGTCGCCTCGAGCTGGAACGCAATCTGCACGCTGCGTTCGCGCTGCAGCAGTTCGAACTCGAAGCCACGCCGGCGTTCCAGATGGTCCGGGGGGGATCGACTCCGCGCGTGGGCGCGCTGCTGCTCGATTTCTGGTGGCGCCATCCGCGGCAGGGGCGAATCTCCGGCAAGGAGACGATGATCGCCGCAGGCCGGGCCGGATTGCCGGGCGAACTGGAACTGTGGCTGCTGCACGCGGCGTGCTCGATGCTGCCGGTAGGAGAAACCGGAAAGCTTGACGCGCCGCCCTTGCCGGTCATCCTCGACCAGACGGGATGGCAGCTCAAGGACCCGGATTTCAGCATCCAGCTGTTCGAGCTGATGGAGCGCTACCAGATCCCGCCGCGGCGCCTGATCTTCGCCCTGCCGCCGGAGGGCCTCAGCGATCTGCGCGAAGCGCCGGCCGCGCAGACCCGGCGCCTGCTGGATCGCGGCATCCGCTTTGCACTGCGCGGGGAGCCCGCGGCGGTGTTCACGGCATTGAGCCGCGCGGAGGATCTGCCGCTGGACTTCGTGCTCATCGACGGCCCGGACGTTTCTGCCGCGCCGCAGGATGCCGACGCCACCGAGCGCATGCGCCTTGCACTGGTTGCAGCCAAGGGCCTGGATCTGCCGGTGCTTGCCTGCGGCGTGACCACGCGCGAAGGCGCCCACTGGCTCGTGCAGCAGGGGTGCCGGTTCGGCGCCGGCACCTGCTTCAGCGAAGCCGTCGCCGCAGACGAGGTCGCTGCCTGGCTGGCTCCCCGGGAGACGGTGGCAGCCTAGGGTGCCTGGGGGACTGATCCAGGGAGGGCCGCAAGGCTCGACGCCGGTCGAGGCAAGCGCTTAGCCTGTGCCAAAGCCCAGGAGGAGCCATGGCGCACCACAATAACGACACCATCCGTCTGCGCGATCTGGTCCGCGGCGTCGTCGGCACGCTGCCAGACTTCGTGACGCTTCAACGCGGCCTGTTCAACATGGCCATGCTCAAGCCGCAGGCGCTGACATCGATCGGCCTGCACCTGCAGGACATGGCGCGCCGGCACCCGGACAACCCGGCACTCTCGTTCGCAGGGCGGACGCGGACCTATGCCGAACTGAACGACTGGGCCAATCGCATTGCCCACGTGCTGCGCGCGCGTGGAATCGGGGCCGGGGACTCGGTGGGCGTGCTGATGGAAAACCGCGCCGAGGTCATCGCCTGCGTCGCCGGTATCGTCAAGCTGGGCGCCGTTGCCGCCATGCTCAATCACAACCAGCGTGGCGAAGTGCTCGAATACAGCATCAGGCTGACCAAGGCGCAGATGCTGCTGGTGGGAGACGAATGCCTGGAGACCCTGCGCTCGACGTCCTTCACGCCGGACACCGATGCCAGCCTGCACTATTTCTGGGAAGGCAAGGGGCTCGTGCCCGATGGCTTCCTCGACCTGCGCGCCGAAGTGCTCAATGCATCGGCCAGCAACCCGCCGGAGACGGCCGCCATCCCGGCCAAGCGCGCCGCGTTCTATATCTTCACCTCCGGCACCACCGGCATGCCCAAGGCTTCGGTGATGAGCCACTACCGCTGGCTCAAGGGCATGAACGGGCTGGGGAAGTCCGCGCTGCGGCTCAATGGCGATGACGTGTTCTACTGTCCCTTGCCGCTCTACCACAACAACGCACTGACCGTGTCCTGGGGCGCCGCCATGAGCGTCGGCGCCACGCTGGCGCTGGGCCGAAAATTCAGCGCTTCCCGGTTCTGGGACGAGATCCGCGAAGTCAATGCCACGGGCTTCTGCTACATCGGAGAAATCTGCCGCTACCTGCTCAACCAGCCGCCGCGGCCGGATGATCGGGACCACCAGGTCCGCGTGATCTGCGGCAATGGCCTGCGGCCCGAAATCTGGGATGCGTTCCAGCAGCGTTTCGGCATCAAGCGCATCGCCGAATTTTATGGCGCCAGTGAATCCAACGTCGCATTCGTCAACTCCTTCGGCCTGACCAGGACGGCGGGCTTTTGTCCACTGCCCTTCGCCGTGGTGGAGTTCGATGCCGAAGCCGAGCAACCCGTCCGCGGCGAGGACGGTTTCATGAGAAAGGTGGCCAAGGGCGGTGTGGGCCTGCTCATCACCGAGGTGAGCGAAAAATTTCCTTTCGATGGCTACACCGATACCCAGGCAAGCCAGAAAAAGTTGTTCGAAGACGTGTTCAAGGGTGGCGATTGCTGGTTCAACAGCGGTGACCTGGTGCGGGACCAGGGATTCCGCCACATCGCCTTCGTCGATCGGGTCGGCGACACCTACCGCTGGAAAGGCGAGAACGTTGCCACCACGGAAGTCGAGGGTGCCCTCAACCGCCACCCGCAGGTCGAGCAGGCGGTGGTCTATGGCGTGGAAGTGCCGGGCTGTGAAGGCCGCGCGGGCATGGCGTCGCTCACCTGGAAAGGCCGCGCGTTCAACGGCAAGGCACTGGCGCAATTTCTCTCGGACGAGTTGCCCGGCTATGCCGTTCCGCTCTTCATTCGCCTGCGACCCGAGCAGGAACTGACCGGGACATTCAAGTTCCGCAAGGTCGAACTCAAGCAGCAGGGGTTCGACCCCGCCCGCGTGTCCGAGCCGCTGTACGCACTGGTCGATGCAAAGAAGGGGTACGAACGGATCACGCCGGGCCTGTTTGCCCGCCTGGCTGGGCGGACGGTCAAGCTCTGATACCACGTCCGCTCGAAGACACCCGGCTGCGTCTTCGGAGCATGTTGCGCCGACCCTGATTGGCCGGACTTCGCGGATCGCCGCTGAACGGGTCGGCGTGTGCGGTGTCCGCTGTACATCCGCAGTACGCATTCGGCAGCGAAACGCCGAAGCGCCCGTTGCGCCTCGAGTCACCCGCAGAACCCAGAACCTTCGCTGCGCGGCGCCGCATGGCCCGGTATGGGCTCGAAAGGGCGCCGTGCCCGCGTCGTCCGGCAAAGGTGATGGCGAATGCCGATGTGATCCGTACCTGCCTCCGGCGCTCCATCGGCGCCTCTGCGGTAGTTGATTCGTGTTACCGGAATGGCGCTAGCGCATCGCCGCTAGAAAACCCGCTCTAATGTTCGTGCGCTAGCGAAATCGTGCGGCTGTTGGAGACGCGCAGCACTGGCCACTATTGCCCCAGACCAGGCTCGCTCGTAACGAACCGACCCTGGGCCGATCAACTGTGCAGGAGCCAGCCGATGAGCAACTCATTTGATTCCGATTCGATGGACGATTTTTCCGGCGACGCCGCCGCCGACCTCGCCGAGGGCGCTGCCGACGGTGACGGCTTCGAAGGGGACGGATTCGACGCAGACGGCTTCGACGACAGCTTCGACGAGGACGGCTTCGATGCCGTTGCCGAGGCTCCGGCTGCCCAGGCCGGTGATGCCTTCGACGAGGACGGTTTCGACGACGGTGGCGACGATGCCGATGCCTTCGAGATGGCGCTGGCCGACGCGATGGACGCCGAGGACAGCGGCGAATTCTTTGGCCGGCTGCTCTCCGGCATCGGGCGGGTCGCGGGCCTGGTGGGCCGCGGCGCGCGCGGTGCGCAGGGACTCGCACGCGGCGTCCAGGGCGTCGCCCGCGGTGCGCAGGGTGTCGCGCGCACCGCTGCCAACGTGGCCAACCGGGTGGGTCGCGTGGCCGGGCAGGCGGGCCGTGTGGCCGGCCGCTTCGGCGGGATTGCCCAGCAGGTCGGGCGCGCGGCCGGGCAGGTGGGTCGCCTGGCCAACGCCGGCCAGCAGGGCGGTGCCGGGGCCATGCTGCCGATGCTGATGCAGATGCTCCAGCAGTACCAGGCGCAGGGCTTCGACGAAATGGACGCCTTCGACGACCTGGCCGACTGGTTCGAGGAGGACGGTGCGGATGCCGCCATTCCGCTGCTGGCCGGATTCGCCGCGCGCACCCTGGCCCGGCCGCTGATGCGCCAGGCCGGTGCCGCGCTGAGCCAGGGCGCGCGCCAGCGCATCGTGCGCGGCGCCACCCAGGCCGCGCGCACCCTCGTGCGGCGTGGCGGTCCGCGCGCCGTGCGTGCGCTGCCCCGGGTCACCCAGAGCGTGGCGCGCGTGGCCGCCCGGCGCCGGCTGCCGGTCCGCACCGCGGTGCAGAGCGCAACCCGCGCCGTGCAGCGCACCGCCGCCCGCGTTGCCGCGGAGCCGCGCCTGGTCCGGCAGCTGGCCGCGCGCCCCGCGGGTCGCCAGCCGCAGGCGCTGGGGGCCGCCGGCCGTCGCTTCCGCGTCGCCGGCCCGGTGGAGATCACCGTGCGCCAGCTGCGCTGATTTCCACCCCTCAACCCATTGATCTACGAACCAGGAGCAAGAGCCATGGATCGCTTCGACACCGATGTGATGGATGACCTGATGGATGCTGCCGACGCCCCCGCGGGCAGCGCGATGGACGATTTCGACGGCGCCGATGGCTTCGACGATTTCGACGGCGGCGACGAGGGCGATGCCTTCCTCGGTCGCATCATCGGTGGCCTGGGCAACCTGCTCGGCGGCGCCGGCGCGAATGCCTTCGACGAGGACGGCTTCGACGAAGACGGCTTTGACGACGGCTTCGACGAGGATGGTTTCGACGCAGCCGCCGACGACTACGATTCCTTTGACGACGCCGTTGCCGACGCGCTCGACGCCGAGGACGGCGACGAGTTCTTCCGTCGCATCGCGCGGCTCGCGCGCGGCGCGGCGCGCGGCATCGGTCGCGTGGCGGGCACGGTGGGACGGGGCATCGGCCAGGCGGCGCGCGTCGTGGGCCCCATCGCCAGCATGATCCCGCTGCCGCAGGCGCAGATGATCGGCCGGCTTGCCAATGTCGCAGGCCGCCTGCTGGCGGATGGCGCCGACGAGTTCGAGGCCATCGATGCCCTGGTGGAAGAGTTCGACGAGGAAGCGCTCGACGCGGCCGCGCCGGTGGTCGCCGGGCTGGCCCTGCGCCGTGCCGTGCCCAACGTCGCGCGCATGCCGCGGCCGGCCCGCCGGCGCCTGGTGCGCGCGGTATCGCAGGCCACGCGCACGGCGGTGCGTCGCCAGGGCGCTCCCGCTGCCCGCGCCGTGACCCGCGTCGTGCGCACCGCCGCCCGCGCCGCGCAGGCACGCCGGATCGCCCCGCGCACGCTGCCGCAGGTGGTTCGCCGCGTCACGCAGCAGGTGCTGCAACGCCCGGCCGCGGCACGTCCGCTCAGCCGTCCGCTGACCCCGCCGGCCCGGCGCGTGGTCCCGCGCCCGCGCGTGGCGGCGGGCGCTGCCCGGCGTGGCCACGTGTGCCGCCATTGCGGCACGCACCAGCTGCACTTCCGCGGTCCGGTGCGCATTTCCATCCAGGGCCGTCGCTGAAGCGCAGGCGCTGCAACGCGGCAAGCGGGCCGGGCGCATCCCGGCGGCGGTGAGGCGGAGAACGGGCATGTCGGCCAGGGCCTTCCTGAGAACCAAGATGCTGGGGCTGTCGGCCCGTCTGCGGCGGCTCTCGCGCGTCGAGCACGGCTTTGTCGGCCTGCGCCCGCAGGACCTGCGCTTTGCTCCGTCCCGGGCGCACTTCGACGCCGCCAACGCCCGCCTCGCCGGCATCGAGCAGCAGGCCCTGGCCCGCTTCGCCAGGCTGGAACGCAGCTGGCAGCGGGCGCCGCTGCCGCAGGTGCTGATCGACATCGCCTACGTGGAGCGCGAGCTGGACCGGGCGCGGCGCGCCTTCGGCATGTTCTTCGAGGTGTTCGCGCAGCGCGGCACCAGTTTTGGATCGGCGATGGCGGCGCACGACGTGATTGCCGAGGACTGCTACGTGGCCGTGCGCCAGCACGCGCCGGATATCTTCCGCGGCCGTCTGCTCAAGCCGCTGTGCTACATGGAGCACGGGTTTTCGCCTGCCACCATGCGGCGTGGCGTGCAGCTCAACCGCCTGCTCGGCGAACCCAATCCCTTCCCCCTGATCCGCATTCCCTGGGACCGCGAGCATCCCTGGCAGTCGGTCTTCCTGCACGAGGTTGCGCACAACCTGCAGGCGGACCTGGGCATCTGGCAGGAGAACCGCGTGGCCGTGCTGCGCAGGGTGCTCACCGGTCTGCGCGAGCCAGCGCTGGCGCGCATTTACGGGCTCTGGCACAAGGAAATCTTTGCCGACCTCGCCGCCATCCTGCTGGCCGGCCCGGCCGCCGCCTGGGGCATGGCCGAATTCCTGGCCCACCCGGTGCCGCGGGTGCTTACCTACCGTCCCGGCGGCGCGCATCCCACCGGCTACGTGCGCATCCTCATCTTGGCGGAAATGCTGCGGCGCATGGGCTTTGGCCGCGATGGCGAGCACCTGACCGAGGTGTGGAACACGCTGTACAACCCCAGGCGCGGTCACCGGCTGCCGGCGCGGCTGCTGCAAAGCAGTCGCGACGTGATTCCGCAGATCGTGGACGAGATCGCCTTCCAGACCCGGCGCAATCTTGCCCAGCGCGCGCTGGTCGACGTCCTGCCGTTCACCGCGGCCGACGAGGCCGCCATCTGCCGTGCGGGCCGCGCCCTGTCGGCGGCGCAGCCCCCCAGCCCGGAGTTGCCGCCGCGGCACCTGGTGAGCGCTGCGGCCTACGCGCTTGCGGACGGGCGCATCGGCCCGCAGCGGCTGTCCACGATGGTCACCCGCCTGCTCAACCGCGACCGCTCCGACACCCCCACCCCGGTGCCCGAAGTGCTGATGCGGGCGCCATCACCGTCAACGGCCCACCGTACTGCCGCGCAGCGCGTGGCCGCCTAGCTGAAGCCCGATTTCACGAACGCATCGAGACCCCCAGAGGACGACCATGACCACCCAGAGCAATGCATTCAACAGCAGCGATGGCACCGGCAACCGCCGCCTCGCGCTGGACAACCTCATTCGCCGGGAACTCAAGGTGGGTGATCCGAGCAACGCCGGGCAGATCGCCCAGGCCTTGCTGTCGCGCTACAGCGGCGACCCGCGCGCCCAGGCCATTGCCTCCGAGGCGCGCGGAATGCCGTTCCTCCAGACCCAGGCCCTCGGCCCGGTGACGGCACCCCGCAAGAGCGCCACCGAAGGCGACCTGATGGAGGCGATGGACGACGTCAACAAGGACCTGCAGGTGCTGCTCGACAGCAACCTGCTCAAGGACGCCGTCTCCGAGCTTCGTGGTTGGGCGGCCGGCATCCGGTCGGTGATGAACGAGGCCGTGCCCAGTGCGCGCCAGGCCATCGACCGCCAGCAGCGCGACAAGACCTTTGCCCTGCGCCGGCAGCTCGGCGATTACGCGCGCCTCGCGAGGCTCGCGGGTGTACTGACTCCTGCGTCGAATGATGACTATCGCAGCCTCGCCGGCAGCCTAGATGAAGTGGCCAACGTGCTTCTGGTGGTGATGGGTGAAGCGCTTTCGGAGCACGGACTGGAGTCCGGCGACTACATTCCGGAAGCGCCCCTTTCGGAACTCGAAGGCCGTCGCTCAATGGTTCTGTCGGCACTGCGCAATCTCACGGGTGGCGTTGCTGCCTCGCAGGATCAATCGACTTGGCCTTGGGGTATCAATGCTTACGGGCGCTTGCTGACTTTGCTCAACCAGGACGGTCAGGCCGAACTGCGCTCGCTGCTGACCGAAGCGGAGCTGGGCCGAGTGATGGATAGCCTGGTGAGTCGTGCCGGCAATGGCGAGGGCGACGGATTGCGTGCACTCGGTGCGACAGCTCAGATCGAGCTAGGGCGCATGCGTCGCCTGATTGCCTACTGGCCGCGCTTGGGCACCAAGTCGCCGGCCATGGCCAATTTCCTGCGCGCGCTGGAACTATTCGTTGCGGCCTTTGACTCGTCAGCCGGCTCGCGACTGCTGGTAATTGCGCGCCCACCCATACTGGCTTATGGCATCGCGCAAAGACTGAACCGCGGGACACCAGCCCAGCGTTTGCAGATGCTTGCGCTGCTGCGCGCGCAGTTTGCCGCCGACGTGGATTGCTTCCTGGCCTGCGGTTGCGGCGACGATACCGAACAGCAGCGGCAGGTGATTCTGGACAAGCTGTTGTACGACCTGGACCGCAGCGTCGATCTCTACGCTCTTGGCATTGGACCACCTGTCGGCGTCCTCGGCGATTTCGGCCCCGTGGAATGGAGGGCACTGGGATACTCACGATTGTTCAGTCTGTCCGCGCTGGACATCAGAGGGTCGGCATTGCTGTCGGCGACCTCGGCCGCAACGAATGCAGGAGCGAATCCAGTGCAAGCGGCGGCAGTGGCAAATGCCGCTGTCGACGCCGCCGCGACGGGCGGCACTCAAGCGCAGGTCAATGCGGCCGCTGCGTCGGCGGCCAACCAGCAGGGCGCCTCAGTAGCGGTAGCAGCGGCAGTCGTCGCGGCGACGAGGATAGTTGTGACGCTGCACGGGCCACTCACAGAACTGGCAAACAACACCGATATTCCTTCTGTGCCGGGAGATCGGATTCGCGAGGCCGCCACTGCGGAATTGCATGCCCAGGTCCTCGCCGAGGCCAATTGGTGGGTTATGGTTGAAGCGATGTCTCCCAGCTGCAGCCGACAGCAAAGGTTGAGAGATGCTGTGACCGATCTGCTGAATCGCGCACGAGTCGATCTCGACGCGACCGACGTGAATGCCCCGCAACTCCCCGAAATTCGCCTGCCTGCCGATTCCGCCACCGGCATGACAGTGCTGGCCGTCGGAACCGACGAAGTCTGGTGAAACCCTATCCGACCAGGAGCTTCTCATGCCCACCCCATTTCAAACCCTCACCGACCGCATCCGCACCGGCCAGACCGCATTCCACACGCTGCAATTTCAAGCGACGGCCGCTGCTGCAACCGATGCCCGACTACAGAACATTGAGACGGCCATGGACATCATTTCAAGGAAAAGCCCGCCTGCGTTGACCAAAGTCGAAGAGAGTCTTGATCTCATCAAACAGGCAATAACGCGCATTGCCGACAAGCCCCAACCTTCTCTCGATGGCGTGCAGACGCAGCTGCAGCTGCAGAGGATCGAGAGCGCGATCCGCGATGGGAATGAACCCCCGGCCGGCCCCTTGTCGGCCAGCGCCCGGCTGATCCTCAACTTCACCACGCAGCTGCGGGTGATCGTGCTCGACAAGCATCGGCAACGCGCCGATCAGAAGCTCGGACAGCTGGAACATATCCAGAAGCAGCTTGCGGAGCGGTTCGCCGTGGGCAGCGAGGCTGCGCGGCAATGCCGCGGCATTCTGGCGCCGGCGCCGGACCTGCTCAAGAGCTTCGAGGGATTCTCGGTCCTTCCGAGCCTGGAACGCATTGACGCTTACGTGCAGACGCTGCATCGCTTCGATTCCGAGGTGATGCGCCGGGTTCAGGACCCGCCGCCGGCGCCGACCGACGGCACTGCGGCCACCAAGAGCAAGTAATCGCAGACCCGACCCCATTTCGCAGTCGTCAGGAGCACGCCCATGAGCTTTCAGACCACGGAGACCATCCAGCGTCTCTGGGATACGTTTCTCAAAGAGCAGTTGGCCAGTCTGCCGCCGGAGCAGCGCCAGGGCTTCGAGCAGCAGTTCGAGGACCGTTTCGGCGAGCTGCTCAAGAACGCCTCGGGCAACGAGCCGGGTCGCGATGGCTTCATGGACCTGCTCGGCATGGGGCCGAACGGGCCGGCCGACTTCGAGCAGATCAGCTATCCGTACGTGCAGCCGGATTTCGACGATTCGGTGGTGCCCAGCCAGCTGCACGCGGCCTCGGAGCTGTACTTCATCTACCAGCACGAGCGCATGAAGGTGTTCCAGGTGGCCGAAGTGCTGCTGCGCCTGTTCCGCCTGGGCAAGATGCGCATCCAGCGCGGTCCCGGCGCCCGCGGTTTGTACCTGCTGGAAAAGTGGAAGCCGCTGCGGTTCACGCTCAACGACCGCATGGTCGCCTACCGCCGCGCGTTCAACTACGGCAGCGTGGAAGCGCCGGCCGGGGCGGTGGTCAACCGCAATTTCCATCGGCAGATGGTCGGCTTCATGGTCTCGCTCGGGCAGTACTTCCGCGATCTGCTGATTGGCGAGGTGATCCGCGGCGGTCCGCAGATCGAGCAGCGGCCGTTCGGCTCCATCGGCACCATCCAGCGCATCGGCCTGGACCTGCGCTACGCGATCGACCGCAGCACCTACGGCAACATCTTTTCGGTGGCGATGGAAACCGGGCATTACCTGATGACGGTGCTCAAGCTGCTGGATTCGCCGGACATCAAGAAGGCGTTCGATGCCAACACCAAGTGGGACGTGGTGGAGATCGTCTCCAACCGCTATCTCGGCGGCGTGGCCGAGCCCAGCCAGCGCGCGAAGATGGCCGAGAGCGGGCGCCGCGTCCTTCAGTTCGTGGCCGACAACGACTTCAAGACGGCCACCGATCCCATCCTGTTCCAGAGCATGGTCCGTCCCATGGGCGGCCACGCCGAAGCCTGGATTGCCGCCTACCGCATGACGCCGGAAGGCCGCGGGTTCTCGGGGATCACCCCCGCACTGCAAAGCGTGCTGGGCGCATCGGGCGCCAGGGCCGCGGCCTAGGGGATCGATGCGGTGTGGACGGGGACGGGCACGCCCTAGCGGCGCGTGCACGGTCTTGCGAGTCGCGCCATGCCGCAGCTTCCCGATCCCGCCATGTCGGCCGCCGATCTCTCCATCACGCTCAGGGCACGCCGGCCGCTGTGCGTGCTCGACCCCGCACTGGCCTTTGCCCACCCGGCGGCCGTGCTGCTGGTGCGACGGCTGAGCGGCCTGCTCGACGTGTGCATGCCGCAGGCGTTCTTCCGCGTGCTCGACAGCAGCGACTACTACGGTCGCCAGCCCGCGCCGCTGCTCCAGTGGCTGGGACTCAAGGAGAGTGAAGCGGGCGGCCTGCGCCACACGCTCACCAGCTGGCAGCGCCTGCGCGGCGGTGGCGACGTGCTGCGCGCGCCCTACTACTGGCTGGCCGACAGCCTGCCCGACTCGCGTCTGCCGCCCGGCGTGAGCGGCGACTTCGTGCGCCAGGCCGAGCTGCTCAACGCGGCGTTGCATCGTCACTGCGGCAGCCACGACACGCTTGCGGCGCAGGGCGAAAGTCTTGCGCAGGAATCGGCGCTGGATACCTTCACCCTGGCCAGCGCCCTGGACGGCGCCTTCGTGCTCACGCGCAACCTCGCCACCCGCTCCAGCCTGCACGGCCTGGGGCAGGAATGGGGATTTGCCTCCACCCAGCACCTGACCGCTTCGACCCCGCTCGACCCTTACGCCCGGCACGAACGCAGCTGGCTGCGCAGCCTGGTGGTGCAGAGCATGGCCAGCGCCACCCTGTGGCAGGGCTTGCAGCTGGCGGTGATGCACGTGCTCGCACCCTGCGCCAGCACGCTCGACTGCGGCAGTCCCGCGACGGATGGGGACGATCCTCTGGATGCGCCTCTGGCCGATGAAACGCTGTCGGCATCTCCCGCTCTGCCCGATCCCTGGGAAGGCACTCACCTCTGGTGGTACGCGCTATGAACGACGACGCCAAGCTGGATCACGACGCCCCTTCCTGTGCCCCGGCCGGACCCCAAGCTGCCGAGGACCGCGACCAAGCCTCCGACGACGCCTTCGACGATGCCTTCGAGCGCGAAGTCATGGCCGACCTGGCGGGAGGCTTCGACCTCGCGGACCTGGACGGCGCCGACGAGGACGCGTTCGAGACCGGTCTGGACTCAACGCTCGACGCCTTGGTGGATGAGGATTTCGATGCCGCCATGCCCGCGCAGCTGCGGCTCAACCTGCAACGCGGGCGGCAGGCGGAGCGGCGGCTCGCGCAGCTCCTGCAACAGCGCGGGATCAGTGCCCGGGCCCAGCAGTGGCTGGGACCCGGTGCACGGGCCGACCTGCTTCCGAATCCGCGCAGGCCCAGCGCCGGCGCCCCCAACTCGCGCCCCGTGCTGGAGAGCAAGCACATGGATCTCGGCCGCTACCGCACGCCGCCGGCGCAGGGCGGGAGCACGCTGGATGCCGCCCGCATCGGCAGCCGCATTCGCCAGCATCTGCAACAGGCCTTGCGTTACCAGGCGCTGGCGCAGGCGCGTCAACCCGGGCGCCGGGTGACGCTGATGTACCAGCTCGGCAACGCCAGCGACGACGAGGCGCGCGCGTTCCGCACGCTGGCCCACGCGCTCGCTCGCGCGCACCGGCAACGCACGGGCCAGGCGGTTGCCATCGGCGTGGTACCGCCCAGCCGCGTGGCGAACCTGCCATGAGGGCCGAAGCCGCGGTCAGGCGCGGTCCGCGTATCAACCACAGGGACCTGGTGATGGTGACGGTGAGCGGCCAGATTGCGCACCCGGTGGGCCGCGCCAACCCCTACCGCATCGGCTACGACGGCGTGCCGCGGGTGCTGCCGGGCACCGGCGGCATCGTGCTCAATCAACGCATCGGCGATCGCTGCGTGGGCCTTGCCGGCGACCACATCGAGCCGGGCGTGTCGCTGCACAACAACGGCCGCGAGGTCGTGGGGCCGCGCAACGGCCCCAACACGGCGCTGATGACCTACGCCTGCATCGGCAACTCCGTGCGCGTGGTCAGCGGCGCCTGCACCGGCAAGATCGGGCTGGTGACCGGCAAACACGGGGGGATCAACCACGTGATCGTGGATTTTCCGAGCCGGGTGCTGGCGGCGCTTTCCATAGGCGATCGCATGCAGATCGTCAGCCACGGCCTTGGCCTGCGCCTGCTCGACTACCCGAGGGTGGAAGTCCTGAACTGTGCACCCCGCCTGCTCGCGGCCTGGGGCATTGTGGAGCGCGATGGCGTGCTCCACGTGCCGGTGAGCCACCGCGTTCCTGCCTCCCTCATGGGTTCGGGCCTGGGCAAGAACAACACCTGGATGGGCGACTACGACATTCAGCTCGCGGACGCGGCCACGCGCAGCCGCTACCGGCTCGATTCGCTGCGCTTCGGTGACCTGGTGGCGGTGCTGGACGCCGACAACCGCCGCGGGCCTTCGTACCGGAGCGGGCGGGTCACCATCGGAGTAATCGTGCACGGCGATTCCACGGTCAGCGGTCACGGCCCCGGTTTCACGCCCTTGCTGACCGGATCGGTGGCGCAGCTGCGGCCCATGATGGACGAGCGTGCCAACCTCGCAGCCGTGATGGGAGTGCGTGAACCGGCGCCATTGCGCCGCTATCGCACCTTGCCCGAGGCCGCACCAGCGGTACGACCATCGAAAGCCTCAGCGAAATTGGCCCGAAGTGTGGTGTAGGTCGCATCCCGAACGAAAACTGGCATTGCGTTTCCACTTTTTCAGGCGAAAATTGTCAGATGCCGATCCAGCGACCCCGGTCGCGCAGCCTCGGAAACTTGCCATGCGGAAAGTCGCTAAATCGGTCGATTCACACGCGATGGTGCGGGCGCGCGGCGTTCCGCCGCCGGACGGCCCGACACACCAGGACACCGAGCTACATGTGCCGGCGCGAGCGGCGAGTGCACATCCGTCGGACGGCTTTTCGCGATCCGAGAATCATCCGATCCAGACCCCGCAGTGCTTCGAGCAGCTCACGCCCCGGGAGCTGCAAATCGCGATGCTGATCTGCTACGGCCGCTTGAACAAGCAGATTGCACAGCAGCTGCGAATCAGCGAGTACACCGTATCCGCCCACCTCCGCCGGATTTTCGCCAAGCTGCGGGTGCACAACCGTGCCGCGATGGTTTTTGTCTGTTCGTCCAGCGGGTTGCGCCCCGAACCTCACTAGCGGTTTGCCAAGGGCGTCGAAACGCAGCGGCCCGTTTCGATCGGCACCCCGAGTCTCCGGATGCCTGCGTTTCGATGATCGGCGGTCAAGCCGTTGTCGAGTCGTGTCGGGCACCGCCCCCATGGCGCCCCTCGTCATCGCCGCGCCTCGGGCGCGGTGCTTCGCAGGGTCGGGGACGCACTCTGCCATTCGCGGGCAGCGCCCTGACCGGGTTGCAGTTCCCAGCCCCCACCCAGGGCGCGGTAAAGCTGGACCGTGGCCAGGCGCGAGTTGAGGCGCGCGGCGCTCAGGGCGAGCTTGGCGCTGAACAGGTCGCGGTCGGCGTTGATCACGTCGAAGTACGAGGAGTAGCCGACCTTGTAGCGGGCGTTGGCGATTTCTTCGGCGCGCTGCTGGGCGCTGACCAGTTCCTGCTGCGCGCGCTCGACCTCCGCCAGCTTCTGGCGGCCGACCAGGGCGTCGGCCACTTCGCGGAAGCCGTTGCGCACGGACTTTTCGTAGCCGGCCAGGGCTTCGGCCTTGCGCGCATCGGCCAGGTCCACGCGGTAGAAATTGCGCTCGGCGTCAAGCAGCGGCTGAAGCAGGCTCACACCCGCGGACCAGGTTTGCGCTGGGCCGGTGAACAGGTCGGTCATCTGGCCGCTGAGCGAGCCGAAGCTGCCGGTGAGCGAGATCGTGGGAAACAGCGCGGCCCGGGCGCTGCCGATGCGCGCGTTGGCCGCGGCCAGCGCCTGCTCGGCCTGGAGCACGTCCGGCCGACGGCCGATCAGGCTGCTCGGCAGGCCCGGTGGCACGTCCGGCGTCATCGCCGCGGCGGTGTCGAGTGTCGGGCGCGCGAACTCGCCGGGATTGCGCCCGAGCAGCAGCGACAGCGCGTTCTCGGTCAGCGCCACCTGGCGCTCGAAATCGGGGATGCTGGCGCGCGCCTGGGCCAGCTGCGCCTCGGCGGTCGCCACGTCCAGCCCGCTCACGGTGCCGCGGTCGTACTGGGCGTGCGTGAGCTTGAGGAACTCCTCGCGCGTGGCGGCGGTGGCCCGCGTGACGCGCAACTGCTCGTCCAGGCTGGCCAGACGGAACCAGGCGCTGGCGACGTCCGCAACCAGCGTCACCATCACGCCGCGGCGGGCGTATTCGGCGGCAAGGGCCTCGGCGCGGATGGCTTCGCGCTCGCGGCGCAGGCGGCCCCACAGGTCCAGCTCCCACGACAGGCCCACGCTCGCGTTTTCCGTCGTCGCGGTGCGGTCGTTGCCGCGCGCGGTGTCCACGCTCGACTGCGCGCGCTCGGTTCCCGCCTTGGCCGAGATCTGCGGCAGCAGCGCCAGCCGCGACGAGCCCAGCGCCACCTGCGCCTGCTCCACGCGCGCCACGGCCATGCGCAGGTCCAGGTTCTGCGCCACCGCGGTCTGGATCAGCCGGCGCAGCTCCGGGTCGCGGTAGAGGTCCCACCAGCCCAGGTCGCCGAGCGATCCGGGCGCATCGTCCTCGGCCTGCCAGCGGTACGCGGCGGGGGTTTCGATCTGCGGGCGCTGGTAGTCCGGCCCCAGCGCGCAGGCCGACAGGGCCGCGGTCGCAACCGCCATTGCCAGCCGTCTCATGGCGCAAGCTTCCCGGCGGCCGCGTGGCGTTTTCCGAACCGCTCCGACAGGCCCTGCAGCACCACGTAGAACACTGGCACGATGAAGATGCCGATCAGCGTCGCGCCCAGCATGCCGAACACCACCGTGGTGCCCAGCACCTGGCGCGCGGCGGCGCCGGCGCCGCTGGAGATCACCAGCGGGAAGGTGCCGAGGATGAAGGCGAACGAGGTCATCAGGATCGGCCGCAGGCGCTGGCGTGCGCCTTCCAGCGCGGCCTCGGCCAGCGGCAGCCCGCGCTCGCGCGCGAGCTGGGCGAATTCCACGATGAGGATGGCGTTCTTGGCCGCCAGCCCGATCAGCATCACCAGGCCAATCTGCGCGTAGACATCATTGGCAAAACCGCGCAGCGCCAGCGCCAGGAAGGCGCCGAACACGGCGAAGGGAATGCCCAGCAATACCGCGAACGGCACCAGCCAGCTCTCGTACAGTGCCGCCAGCACCAGGTACACGAACAGCACGCTGGCCGCGAAGATGTAGACCGACTGGCCGGCCGCTTTCCGCTCCTGGTAGCTCACGCCGCTCCACTCGTGGGCGAACCCGGCGGGCAGGGCGGCGGAGAGTTTTTCCATGGCCTGCATCGCCTGCGTGGAGCTGACGCCGGGCGCACCCGAGCCGTTGATGGTCACGGCGCGAAAGATGTTGAAGCGCTCGATGTAGTCCGGCGTCTGCTTGGTGCGGATGCTCACCAGCGTGGACAGCGGCACCATCTGGCCGTCGGCGGAGCGCACGTAGAGCTGGTTGACCGCCTCCGGCACGGCGCGCGAGGCGCCCTCGGCCTGCGCGGTGACGCGGTAGGTGCGGCCGTACAGGTTGAAGTCGTTGATGTAGCTGCCGCCCAGGAAGGTTTGCAGCGCGGAGAAGATGTCCGAGATCGGGATGCCCAGGGTCTTGGCGCGCTCGCGGTCGATCACGTACTCGATCTGCGGCGTGTTGGGATTGAAGAAGGTGAACACGCGCGTGAGGTCCGCGTTCTGGTTGGCCTGCCCCAGCAGCCCGCCCAGCGCGTCGGTGAGACGGCCCAGGTCACCGCCGCTGCGGTCTTCCAGCACGAATTCAAAGCCGCCGCCCTGGCCGATGCCGGGAATCGACGGCGGGTTGATCACCAGGAAATTGGCGCCACCGAGCTTGCCGGTGTCGGCCAGAAGACGCTTCTGGATGGCGGACGCGCTCTCGGCGCTGCCGCGCTCGTGCCAGGGCTTGAGCGACAGGAACGCCGTCCCCGAGGCCGAGTTGGTGATGCCCGCGAGTGCGTTCAGGCCGGTGATTTCCACCACGCTCGCCACGCCGGGAATGGCGCGCGCGACCTTGTCGAACTCCATCATCAGCGCGTCGGTGCGCTGCGTGGACGCGCCGGGCGGGAGCGACACCGACACCAGCAGGTAACCCTGGTCCTCCTCCGGGATGAATCCGCCCGGGCGGCTCAGCACCAGCCAGCCCGCGACCAGGGTGACGACGCCGAACACCGCGAACGAGATCACCGAGCGGCGGATCGAGGCCTTCACCGAGTCGCTGTAGCGCTCCACGGTGCGGTCGAAGCCGCGGTTGAAGGCGCCGAAGAACCGGCCGGCGATGCCCGGCAGGTGCGAATCCGACGATGGCCTGAGCAGGATGGCGCACAGCGCGGGCGTGAAGGTGAGCGCCACCAGCGCCGAGATGGCCACCGACACCGACAGCGTCAGCGCGAACTGCCGGTAGAACTGCCCGGTCAGCCCCGGCAGGAACGCGGCCGGCACGAAGACCGCGCTCAGCACCAGGGCGATGGCGATCACCGGGCCGGAGACTTCGTGCATGGCCTCGCGCGTGGCCTCGCGCGCCGACAGGCCCTTGCCGTCCATCTTCGCCGTCACGGCCTCGACCACGACGATGGCGTCGTCCACCACCAGGCCAATGGCCAGCACCAGGGCGAACAGCGTCAGCGTGTTGATGGAAAACCCCAGCGCCACGAAGGCACTGAATGCGCCGACCAGCGAGATCGGTACCGCCAGCATCGGGATCAGCGTGGCGCGCCAGCTTTCCAAAAACAGGAACACCACCACCAGCACCAGCACGCTGGCGATCACCAGCGTGTGCACGACTTCGTTCATCGACTCCGACACGAACTGCGAGATGTCGAACGGAATGTCGTACTCGATGCCCTTGGGGAAGCTCGCGGACAGGCTTTCCATGGCCGCCTTCACGCCGCGCCGCACGTCCAGCGCGTTGGCCTCGGGCAGCTGGTAGATGCCGATGCCGGCGGAGGGCTGGCCGTTGAGGCGGTTGGATCGCGTGTAGTCGGTGGCGGCCAGTTCCACCCGGGCGATGTCCTTGAGCTGCACCAGGCTGCCGTCGCGCTGGGCGCGCACCACCACGTTCTCGTACTCGCCGACGCTGGTCAGGCGCCCGCGCACCGAGATGGGGTACTGCTTTTCCTGGCCCTTGGGTGCCGGCTCGCCGCCGACGGTACCGGCCGGCGCCACCACGTTCTGCTCGTTCAGCACCGAGGCGATGTCCTGCGTGGTGACGCCAAGCCGCGCCATCTTCTCCGGGTCCAGCCAGATGCGCATGCCGTAGTCGCGCGCGCCGAACACGATCACCTGGCCCACGCCCTGCACGCGGGCCAGCGCATCGAACACGTTGAGCGTGGCGTAGTTGCTCAGGTACAGGTAATCGTGCGCGGGATTGCTGGACTTGAGCGTGACCAGCATCAGGATCTGCGGCTGGCGCTTGATCACGCTCACGCCTTGGCGCACCACCTCCTGCGGCAGCTGCCGCTGCGCGATGGCGACGCGGTTCTGCACCTGCACCGCGGCGATGTCCTGGTCGGTGCCGATGTCGAAGGTGATGGTGAGCGTGTAGGAGCCGTCGTTGCCGCTCTTCGAGCTCATGTACAGCATGTCTTCCACGCCGTTCACCTGCTGCTCGATCGGCGCCGCCACCGACTGTTCCACCGTGGCCGCGTCCGCGCCGGGGAAGGTGGTGGTGACGACGATGGAAGGCGGCACGATCTGCGGGTAGCGCGCGATCGGCAGCTGAGTGAGTGCGATGGCGCCCGCCAGCGTGATGATGATGGAGATGACCGCCGAGAAGATCGGCCGGTCGATGAAGAAGTTGACCATGGGGTGCGGGGCCCGGTCAGGACCTGGCGGCCGGCGCCGGGGGCGCTTCCGGCGCGGCCTCGGGTTTCGGTGGTGCGGCCTGCTCGGGCGCCGGCGATGGGGCCGGGGCCGGGTGCGGGTTCACCGCGGCGCCGGGCTTGAGCTTCTGCACGCCCTCCACCACCACCTGGTCGCCGGGGTTCAGCCCTTTCTGCACCAGCCAGTCCGCGCCCATGCGCGCGCCCATGATCACGTCGCGGCTCTGGGCCTTCTTCTGCGCGTCGATCACCCAGACCGAGGTCTTGCCCTGCAACTCCCGCACCGCGCGCTGCGGCACGAGCAGAGCATTGTCGAGGTGGTCAGTCTCCACCAGCACGCGCGCGAATTGCCCGGTCAGGAGTTCGCCGTCGGGGTTGTCCACCACCAGGCGCACCGGCAGCGTGCCGGTGCGGGTGTCGACCGCGGCCTCGATGAAATTGAGGCGGGCAGGGCGGTGGAACTCGGTGCCATCGCCCAGCACGATGCGGAACACGCGGCTGGGGTCGGGCTTCTCGCGCGAGATGCCGAACCGGTGCTGGAGTTCGAGCATGCGGCGCTCGCTGATGCTGAAGTTCACGTACATCGGGTCGGTGTCGTACACCGTGGCGATCAGCGTGGAATAGGCCGTCACCAGCCCGCCGCCGCGCACCTGCACCCGGCCCATCACGCCGTCGATGGGCGAGGTGATGGTGGTGTAGGCCAGGTTCAGTTCCGCCGTCTTCAGCGCTGCCTGCGCCGAGTCGACCGACGCGCGCGTGGCCGCGCGCCGCGCCGACACCGCGTCCAGCTCCTGCTGGCTGACGGCGTTGAGGTCGAACAGCGGCGCCACGCGGGCGTAGTCGCGCTCGGCCTGTTCCACCGAGGACTGTGCCTGCGCCACCGCGGCCAGCGCCTGCGCGCGGGCGGCGATGTAAGGCTGCGGGTCGATGACGAACAGCACCTGGCCCTTCCTGACACGCGCGCCTTCCACGGCGGCGAGCTTCTCCATCAGCCCGCCGACGCGGGGGCGGATCTCGGCGGTATTGAAGGCCTCGGTTTCGGCCACGTACTCCATCGTCACCGTCGCGGCGCGGGGCTGGAGGTCCAGCGTCGTCACCTCCGGGACCGGAGATGCGGGCGGTGGCGGCGGCGCCGAACAGGCGGCCAGCCCGACAGCAGCGAGACCCAGGAGAGACAACACGACCGCGGAGGGCAGCGACATGAGGAGGCACCAATTGTTGCTAGCTGCATTATTATTAGCATGCTAATTTATGGTCAAGCCGCCCTCCCGCATTCCAGTGAAAGATCGTCCAGACGACCCCGATTTCCAGTTCGCCAATCTCGTGCGGGAGACCTACTGGCTCCTGCGCGAAAACGTGGACCGTCGCCTGAGTCCCATGGGCCTGTCGCAGGCGATGTGGCGTCCGCTGCTGATCCTGCACGGCACGGACGGGCCGATGACGCAGTCGCAGCTCGCCCGGGCGCTGGGCGTGGAATCGCCGACCGTGGTGCGCCTGCTGGACCGCCTCGAAGCTCGCGGGTGGATCCGGCGGTGCCACTGCCCGAACGATCGGCGCGCGTATCACGTGGAATTGACCGAGCAGGCGCTCGGCCTGTGCGTGGATCTGGAAGCTGTCGTGGCCGAGGTGCGCCGCGAGGCCCTGGCCGGTATTGATCCGGCCGACATTGAAGTCGCAATTGCCGTGCTTGATCGCGTGCGCGCCCGGATTGCCGGGATGGGCCCCACCGGGGAGGTCCAGACCGGCGCCAGCGACCGGCCGGCAGGGTAAGGATCAGGCGACCATCGCATAGAATGGGGCGCTACGCGCTTATCCGAAGCGCACCGGATCTCCCATGAATCGACGCGTGTTCTGTGTTGTCTGCACGGTGATGGGCGCTGCCCTGGGCCTGGCCTCGGGTGCGGCGCTGGCGTTCAGCTTCGAAGACGTGGCGGCCCGGGCTCAGGCCCTCTCGGCAGAGCCGTACAAGGCGAGCGGAGGCGACCTGCCGCGCGAGCTGATCGAGCTGTCCTATGACCAGTATCGCGACATCCGTTTCAAGCCGGACGAGGCCGTCTGGCGCAACCGAAAACTGCCGTTCGAGCTCCAGCTGTTTCATCCCGGTGCAAACTTTCGCCAGCCGGTCAAGATCAACCTGATTGGTTCGCACGGGGTGGAACCGCTCCCGTTCAAGTCCGAGCTGTTCGATTACGGCAAGCTCAACGAGCAGATCAACCCGAAGAATTTCAACGATATCGGCTACGCCGGCCTGCGCGTCCACTACAACCTCAACGACCCCCGCTACAAGGACGAGGTGCTCGTCTTCCAGGGCGCGAGCTACTTCCGCGCGCTCGGCAAGTCGCAGCGCTACGGCCTGTCCGCGCGCGGTCTGGCGGTGGATACCGGCCTGCTCTCCGGGGAGGAATTCCCGGTGTTCAAGGAACTGTGGGTCGCATGGCCGAGCCCCCAGGACCAGCACCTGGTGATCTACGCGCTGCTCGATTCGCGGCGTGTGACCGGCGCCTACCGCTTCGAGCTCAAGCCCGGGGAGACCACGACCCTGGACGTGACCCTGCGCCTGTTCCTGCGCGACAAGGTGGCGAAGCTCGGCATCGCGCCGCTGACCAGCATGTTCCTGTTCGGAGAAAACCAGCGCGCGGTCCAGGAGGATTACCGGCCCGAGGTGCACGATTCCGACGGCCTGATGGTGCGCACCGGCAACGACGAATGGATCTGGCGGCCGCTGCTGGACCCGCGGCGGCTGATCGTGACCTCGTTCGGCACCACCAATCCCAAGGGTTTCGGCCTGATGCAGCGTGACCGCACCTGGGAACACTATGAGGACCTGGAGGCGCGCCACGAGCTGCGTCCCAGCGCTTGGGTGGAGCCCAAGGGCGACTGGGGTCCGGGGCGCGTGGAACTGGTCATGATCCCCACCCCGGACGAGACCAACGACAACATCGTGGCCTACTGGGTGCCGGACCGTCAGCCGCCGCCCGGCCGCCCGCTTGACCTGAGCTACAAGCTGTCCTGGGAAATGAACGCGGAAACGCGCCCGCCCACGGGCTGGACGGTGCAGTCGCGCCGCGGCCACGGGTGGCTGCGCGACTCCGACGATTCCATCCGCATGGTCGTGGATTTCGACGGCCCCAAGCTGCGCGAACTCCAGCCGGACGCCAAGGTGCTGGGCGCCCTGTGGCTCAACGACAACGGTGAGCTGATGGAGCGCCAGGTGTTCCGCAACGAGGTGACCGGCGGCTGGCGCCTGTCATTCCGCTTCCGCCGCCTGGATGCGGAGAAGCCGGTGGAGATGCGCGCCCTGCTCAAGAACGACCAGGACGTGCTGACCGAAACCTGGAGCTACCTGCTCGCGCCGTGACCGTGGAATCGCCCAAGGGTTTGCCGGATGACCGGATCGCCGAGTACCTGCGCCGGTTGCCGCTGGACGAGCCGCGTCGCCAGGCCTTGCAGGGCGAGGTGGCTGGCCTTTCGCCGGAGCGGGCGTTCGATCACATTCATGGCGCGCTGGCGGTCCCGCCCGCCGGCCACGGGCGTTCGTTGAAGTCGGCAGCCTCGCGGCTGCGGATGCACTGGGCGCAGCGCCACCTGCGCGGCGACGCGGTGCTGTCCCGCCTGCTGCAGACGGACAGGCAGAACAATCCGCGCCTGGTCACCACGCCGCCACTGGCGCGCGCCTCGATGACGCCGCTGCCGTGGGACACCAACCTCGTGGCGCGCCTGATGCGCGGCCTGCGGGCGCGCTGGTTCGGGCTGCGTGGGCAACTCGTCATCCGCGAGCCGGAGGCCTCGCCGGAAGGGG
Source organism: Panacagrimonas sp. (assembly GCA_052386745.1). Classification (GTDB taxonomy): domain Bacteria; phylum Pseudomonadota; class Gammaproteobacteria; order Nevskiales; family Nevskiaceae; genus Panacagrimonas. The sequence continues at coordinate 138,955 of JBQTJW010000007.1, forward strand.
CGGCCACCGAGAGCGAGCGCGACGTGCACTGGCTGGGCGCCGCGCGGCTGCGCCGCCTGATCCTGGTGAGCTTCATCCTCATCCAGACCTGGCTCGCCACCTATTTCATGACGGCCATCCTTCCGTACCACGGCACGCACTGGCTGGAGATGATCATCCTGGCCATCTACGCCATCCTGTTCGCCTGGGTCGGTGCCGGTTTCTGGACCGCGCTGATGGGCTTCTGGGTGCTGGTGCGGGGCAAGGACAAGTACTCGATTTCCGCCACGGCGGCAGCGGACACGCCCATCTCCAGCGAGGCCCGCACCGCCATCCTGGTGCCGATCTGCAACGAGGACGTGCACCGGGTGTTTGCCGGCATCCGCGCCACCTACGACTCGCTGGTGCGCTCGGGCGGGCGGTCCCATTTCGATTTCTTCATCCTCAGCGATTCCAGCGAGGCCGACACTCGCGTGGCGGAGCTCGACGCCTGGCTGCGCCTGTGCCGCGAGGTCAACGGCTTCGGCCACATCTTCTACCGGCGGCGCGTCAACCGCATCCGGCGCAAGTCCGGCAACGTGGCCGACTGGTGCCGGCGCTGGGGCAGCCAGTACCGCTACATGATCGTGCTGGACGCCGACAGCGTGATGTCCGGCCCCTGCCTGACCCGCCTGGTGCAGATGATGGAGGCCAATCCCAAGGCCGGCATCATCCAGACCGCCCCGCGCGCCTCCGGGCGGGACACGCTCTACGCCCGCATCCAGCAGATGGCCACGCGCATCTACGGCCCGCTGTTCACCTCGGGCCTGCATTTCTGGCAACTGGGCGAGAGCCATTACTGGGGGCACAACGCCATCCTGCGCGTGGCGCCGTTCATGCGGCACTGCGCGCTGGGCAAGATCGAAGGCAGCGGCCCGCTGGCGGGCGAGATCCTGAGCCACGATTTCGTGGAAGCCGCGCTCATGCGGCGCGCCGGCTGGTCGGTGTGGATTGCCTACGACCTGCCGGGCAGCTACGAGGAAATGCCGCCCTCGCTGCTCGACGAACTCAAGCGCGACCGCCGCTGGTGCCAGGGCAACCTGCAGAACTTCCAGCTGTTCACGGCCCAGGGCCTGCACCCGGCACATCGCGCGGTGTTCATGACCGGCGTCATGGCCTACCTGTCGGCGCCGCTGTGGTTCCTGTTCCTGGTGTTGTCCACCGCGCTGCTGGCGGTGAGCGTGCTGTCGGAACCGGTGTATTTCGTCGAGCCCTACCAGCTGTTCCCGCGCTGGCCGGAGTGGCATCCGGAATGGGCCATCCGCCTGTTCGGCGCCACGGCCACGCTGCTGTTCCTGCCCAAGGTGCTGGCGGCGCTGCTGCTGCTGCTCAAGCCGGAGGAACTGCGTGGCTTCGGCGGGCCGCTGCGCATGCTCGGCAGCGTGTTCATGGAGACCGTCTTTTCTGCGCTGCTGGCGCCCATCCGCATGCTGTTCCACACGCGTTTCGTGGTCGGCGCGCTGCTGGGGCTCAAGCTGTCGTGGAAGTCGCCGCCGCGGGGCGACAACGAAACCGGCTGGCGCGAGGCGCTGACCATGCACGGCGGCGGCACCGTGCTGGGCTTGCTGTGGTCGGCGGGCGTCTACAAGCTGGACCCGGGCTACATCTGGTGGCTGCTGCCGGTGGCGGGCAGCCTGGTCGTCTCGATTCCGATCTCGGTCTGGTCCTCGCGCGTGACGCTCGGGCGTGCGTTCCGCAACGCGCGCATGTTCCTGATCCCGGAAGAATCCATGCCACCGATCGAGCTGCGCTGGCTGCGGATGGCGCTCAAGCGCGTGCGCGAGCCCCTCGCTGACTTTCGCGCCGCCGTCGTGGCACCGGCGGTCAACGCGCTGGTGTCCACGCACGGTATTCCCCGCACGCGGCGGCCCGCCGCGCTGGTCCATCAGCGCGAGCAGTTGATCGAGCAGGCCGTGACCTCCGGTCCGGACGCCATCGGCGACACGCAGCGCAACGTCCTGCTGGGCGACCCGCTGCTCCTCGGAAAACTGCACACCCAGGTCTGGACCGACGCGCGCGCGCATCAGGCCTGGTTCGATTGAGAGCATGGACCTGAGCCTTGCGCCGCTCGCCGGGTGCTGGCGGGCGCCGCCGGAGTTCGTTCACCTGTGACCTGCGGCTATCCTTGCGCAGCTTTTTTCACCGACTCCGACCCATGTTGCTTCACAACACCCTCACCGGCCGCAAGGAAGCGTTTGTTCCGCTGAACCCGGAGCGCGTGACGCTCTATGTTTGCGGGCCCACGGTCTACAGCTTTGCGCATATCGGGAATGCACGGCCGGCGGTGGTCTTCGACGCGCTGGCGCGCCTGCTGCGGCGGCGATACCCGAAGGTGGTCTACGCGCGCAACATCACGGACATCGACGACAAGATCAACAAGGCCGCCGCCGAACAGAACGTGGCGATCGGCGTCATCACCGATCGCTTCGCCGCGGCCTACCACGAGGATCTGGCCGGGCTCGGCGTTGCGCTGCCGGATTTCGAGCCCCGCGTCACCCAGCATCTGCCCGCGATCATCGACATGGTGTCCCGGCTGGTGGCCTCCGGGCATGCGTACGAGGCCGGCGGGCACGTGCTCTTCCACACGCCCAGCTATGCCGATTACGGAAAGCTCTCGAAGCGCGACGCGCAGGCCCTGATGGCCGGAGCGCGAGTTGAAGTGGCGCCGTACAAGCGGAACGCAGGGGACTTCGTGTTGTGGAAGCCGTCGTCCGCCGATCAGCCCGGCTGGGATTCCCCCTGGGGTCGCGGTCGCCCGGGCTGGCACATCGAGTGCTCGGCAATGGCGGAGGCCATTCTGGGCGAGACCATCGACATTCACGGCGGGGGTCACGACCTGATTTTCCCTCACCACGAAAACGAGATCGCCCAGTCGGTCTGTGCGCACGGGGGCAAGCCCTTTGCGCGCTGGTGGCTGCACAACGGGTTTCTCAACGTGGACAGCACCAAGATGTCCAAGTCCCTGGGCAACGTGCTGCTGGTCCGGGACCTGCGCAAGCAGGCGCCGGGCGAGGCCATTCGCCTGCTGTTGCTGACGGCGCATTACCGCCAGCCGCTGGACTGGTCGGACGAGGTACTGGCGGAAGCCCGGCGCAAGCTGGATCGCCTGTACGGGGCCCTGCGCGAGCTGGCGGATGTTTCGCCCGCCGTCGACGAGCGCGCCTACGCGCCCTTCATGGACGCGCTGGAAGACGACCTCAACACGCCGGGCGCGCTGGCCCAGCTCTTCGACCTGGCCAGCGCTGCGTTCAAGGTCGGCAGCCAGCCGCAGGAACGTGCGCGTATCAAGGCCCGCCTGCTCGACTGCGGAAGCTGCCTGGGCCTGTTGCAGCAGACGCCGGAGCAGTGGTTCGCGTGGACGCCAGCGGGTGGGGAGCAACTACCGGCAGACGAAGTGGAGGCCCTGCTTGCACAACGGAGCGCGGCGCGCAAATCGCGAAACTGGGGCGAGTCGGACCGCATTCGCGACCTGCTGAAGGCGCAAGGGGTTCTCGTGGAAGACTCCAGGGACGGCCAGCGCTGGCGCTACGCGTAAGGGCGGGGCCGCATTCGTTTCAGAGGGATTTCAGGTGTGCGGCCAGTCGAACGGCCATTGCCACGATGGTCAGGGTTGGATTGGCATGGCTGCTGGTGGGGAACACCGCTGAACTGGCCACGAAGCAGTTGGGCGCTTCGAACAGGGCGCAGTTGGTGTCCACCACGCCCGTTTCGGGGCTTGCGCCCATCCGCGTGGTCCCGATCAGGTGGCCGCCCAGCGGCAAGGAACTCCTGAGCTGGCTGTCGAGCTGCGCTTCGTCAAATTCCAGCGTGGCCACGCCCGAGCGGTTGATGGTGTCGCGGAGCAGGTGGAAGGCCCGGCGCGCGCGCTCGAGGTCGGGCTCGTCGATTTTCCACTGGATGCTGACCCTGGGCAGACCGTGCGCATCCCTGGCAGTCGGATCGAGCTGCACGCGGTTGTTGCGCGAGGGCGTCTGCTCGCAGTTGAATTCCAGCGGATAGCTGCCATCGGCATTGGGCACCAGCGTATAGGGCAGCTTGCGCGTGGCCAGCACGCGCTTGAACAGCCAGTCGTATCCAAAGCGCAGGAGATCGACGGGGTGCCGGATGACATTGCGCAGGTGGGCCCAGATCGAGGATGAGGCTCCGTCCTGCCGGTTGTGCTGAAGGATCGTGCGGTACTCCGCGATCAACACCGCCTTGGCCAGAAAGATGGCCGACATCACCGCGCTGCCGTGGCGCGCGTCCGCGTAATTGGGAAAATGCAGGCGGAAGGCCGTGTTGAGCAGCCCATGCTGGCGCAGCGCCTCCGGCGTGAACAGGAGCTTGCGACGGCAGTAGACCTCGTCCCGGGTCTTTTCGAACCAGAATTTCACCGCCTGCCCGCGCGCGGAGAGTCGGCCGATGGTGTTCTCGAAATGGCAGGCGTAGTAACGGCCCACCAGGTCGTGCGCATTGCCGATGCCCGCCGGGTCGGACGCCAGCAGCAGGCGCGGCGTTTCGATGCCGCCGGTGGCCAGCACGAAATAGTCTGCTTCCACGAGATGGCGTGCACCGTCCGGGCCGACCACCTCGATCGATGCGATGCCGCTTCCATCCGGCCGCCGCAGCAACCGCAGGCAGCGGGTGTTGAGCACGGCGGTGACGTTGTGCGAGCGGGCAATCTTCGCGTGGTAACGCGTGCCGAAATTCGTTGGAAGGCTGTAGCGCTCGATGGCGCCGGTGTTCAGGACACCGCCCCCGTCGAGGCCGGCGATGAGCTCGCCAGGCGTGGCCAATGACCCGGACGTGCTGAAATCGGCAGCGCCCGCGTCGCAGTACGCCATGGCCCGCGGGTAGTGCCGGGCGACCTCGTCGTAGGCGATGGGCCAGCCGCTGTCGGGCAGGTAGCCGCGCGGCTCGAAATCGATGGGGTCGAAGGGAACACATCGCCCTCCCCAGATTCCGGATGTGCCGCCGAAGCTCACCCTGCGAAAGTCGCGCGCAGCGGGATGCGGGGCCGTCACGGCGCCGTCGTAGTACTCGCTCCCATGCGGTGCGTGCTTGATGCCGCCTGCTTCAAGCAGCAGCACGGGGAATCCGCAGCCGTCCAGTTCGCAGGCGAGCGTGATGCCGGCCGGTCCCGCTCCGACGATACAGACGCGGGATTTCGCGGGCACGGAAAAATGATCCGAAGGTTTGTTATGCAGCAGCATCGTGAATGATCGGGCTGGCGGTTGAAGCGCGTCGCTGGCGAACAGGGCGCTGAAGGATGGGCGGTATTCAACATCCGGGCCATGGCGCGGACGGGTCAAGCTTGCATCGAATCGTGGCCGGGAAGCAGTCGTTGTCCGCGGCGAACGCGGCATTTTCGAAGCGATGACGGCGGGATGGGCTGTCATCCATTCTTAACCCCACGGTCACCTCAGTACCACGCGCCTTTCATAGATTTCTCAGCGTCAAATCACGAGAAATCCAATGCTGGCAATCATGCAGGATGAGGTTGATCGGGGTGAGCCGCGTGCCGAACCGAGGCAGCGGTTCGCCGTCAGTTTCGCACGCGATGGCCAGGAGATTCTGGAGTCGCAGCGTTTGCGTTACCGCGTCTTTGCCGAAGAGATGGGGGCCCAGCTGGACAGCGGCAGCGAAGGCGTCGACCGCGACCAGTACGATCCCTGGTGCCGGCACCTGCTGGTGCGCGATACCGACACCGGCCACGTCGTGGCCTGCACCCGCATTCTCACCGACGAGCAGGCGCCCAATGCCGGCGGGTTCTACTCGTCGGGTGAGTTTGACCTGTCGATGGTCGACTCGCTTCCGGGCCGCTGCATGGAAATCGGGCGCACCTGTGTTGACCGCGCCTACCGCAACGGTGCGGTGATCGCGCTGCTCTGGCAGGGCATTGCGGCGCACGTCACGACGGAGGGGTTCGATTACCTGTTCGGCTGCGCGAGCATTGGCTTGCAGGACGGCGGTGCGCAGGCGCACGCCATCCTCCAGCAGATCCGCGGCCGCCACTTTGTGCCCGAGTATCAGCGAGTGCGGCCGTACTATCCGCTCCCGGCCGTTGACGGACGCCCGTCAGACAAGGTTCGTTTGCCGCCCCTGCTGAAGGCCTACCTGAGCCTGGGCGCCAAGGCCTGCGGGGACGCCTACTGGGATCGCGATTTCAACTGCGCGGACGTGTTCATGCTGCTCAACGTCAGCGACCTGAATCCTCGCTATACCCGTCACTTCCTGGAGCGATCCGCGACGACGACGGTCCAAGGGCATGCTTGATCCGCGTCCCACCGTCGATCTGCTGAGCGAAACCGAATCGGGCGGCGAGGGCGCCGCTTCTCTGGGCCGCGAGTTCGGCCCCGGCCGGTCGCCGGCGGCGTCGCTGCGCATGGCGCTGCGTGTAGTTCAGCTCCTTCCGCATGTCGCGTACGGGCTGATTCTCACTGCGGTGGTCCTGTTCGACTTCACCGGCAAGGTGAGGCGCGAGCGGCTCGCACAGCATTGGTCGTCCCACCTGCTGCGCATACTGGGCGTCCGGGTCCGTGCACGCGGGCAGGCGGTCGAGGGTGCCAGCATGATGGTCGCCAACCACATTTCGTGGCTGGACATCTCCGTGCTGTTCGCATGCGCCAGGACCCGCTTCGTGTCCAAGTCGGAGGTTCGAAAGTGGCCGGTGGCCGGCTGGCTGGCCGAAGGCTGCGGCACGTTCTACATCCGTCGCGGAAGGAACGACTCGCGGCCCCTGCTCAACAAGCTGGTGCCGTACCTGCGCAACGGCGGCTCGGTGGTGGTGTTTCCGGAGGGCACGACGACCGGGGGCGACGGGGTGAGGCTCTTTCACCCGCGCCTGTTTGCCGCGGCAATCGAGTCCGGTGTCTGGGTGCAGCCGGTGGCCCTGCGTTACGGTCAGGGCGATGGCGGCGTCACCCTGGCCCCATTTGTCGGAGATGACGATTTGTTGTCGCACCTGCTGCGACTGCTGCGCAATCGTGTCATGGACGCCGAGGTCATCTTCTGCCCGCCGATTGATCCGGCAGGGCGGTCACGCGAGCTGCTCGCCAGGATGGCGCGCGCCTCGATCTGCCGTGCGCTGGGCGTCAGCGCTGAAGGCGATAGCGGAGCCTGAATCGGCCCCTGAAATGGCGCGTGAATCTACGCCTGGAGCGGCCGTCCGGCGCCGGGCAGCGTAAAATGGGGCATGAGTACGACCCCTTCCGCTCCTGCTGCGATCGTTCCCGGTGTGAAGCTGCGCGGTGCGGAGAAGATGGCGCGCATTCCCATCAAGTTCGAAGCCACCAGCACGTTGCCGCGCAAGCCCCCCTGGATCCGTGCGCGCCTGGGCAGCTCTGCGGAGGTGGATCGCATCAAGGCGATCCTGCGCGAGCAGAACCTGCACACGGTCTGTGAAGAGGCCAGCTGCCCGAACCTGAGCGAATGTTTCGGCAAGGGCACCGCCACCTTCATGATCATGGGCGATGTCTGCACGCGGCGCTGCCCGTTCTGCGACGTGGCGCACGGTCGACCGGAGCCGCTGGACACCAGTGAACCGGTCAAGCTGGCGCAGACGATTGCGGCATTGAAGCTCCAGTACGTCGTCATCACCAGCGTGGATCGGGATGACCTGCGCGACGGCGGTGCGGCGCACTTCGCCGCCTGCATCCGGGAATCTCGCGCCGCCAGTCCGGCGCTCAGGATCGAGGTGCTGGTGCCCGACTTTCGTGGTCGCATGGACCCGGCCCTGACGATTTTTCGGGACACGCCGCCGGATGTGTTCAATCACAACCTCGAAACGGTGCCTCGCCTGTACAAGCAGGCGCGCCCCGGATCGGATTACGACTGGAGCCTGGACCTGCTGGAGCGATTCAAGGCCCTGCATCCCGATGTCCCGACAAAATCCGGATTGATGCTCGGGCTGGGCGAGGCGATCGAAGAGATTGAACAGGTGATGCACGATCTGCGCGCGCACAAGGTCGACATGCTGACGCTCGGCCAGTACCTGCAACCGTCGCGGAACCACCTGCCGGTGGCGCGCTTCGTCCACCCGGACGAGTTTGATCGCCTGCGCGTGCTGGGAGAGCAGATGGGATTCGCACACGTCGCCAGCGGTCCGATGGTGCGTTCCAGCTACCACGCCGACCAGCAGGCGCATGGCTTGGTCGATGTGATGCACAGCGGGTCAACGCCGTGATCGCCCCGCGCGATGGCGCGTAGCGGCAACCGTCGCGGTAGGCAGATCGGCGAACGAGTTCAGTTGTTGACGCCGTAGATCTTGTGGCTGTGGTGGTCCTTGGGCTCCCACAGCGCGATACCAGACTCGATATCCATGCCGGGAATCATCGTGTCGATGCCGCGCGAGGCGCAGTCGACGAAGGCCGCTTCGAGAGTCCGGACCAGCGCGCGCGCGTTGCCGTGCCACCGGCATTCGCGGATTCGATCCCAGGCATCGTCCTGCAGCCCGGTCGGTGCCTTCCAGTTGGTGCAGCCTTCCGAGAGCCGCGCGAGCGTGGTGGCGCAGACGGCAATCATGTCCTCCTCACGCTGGGCAAGCTCCGGTACTTGTAGTGTGGCGGCGCCAAGACGAGTGAATTCGTCGATATTCACTGACTCCTGCAGATGCTTCCAGCCGCGGTTGGTGGCAAACAGAAGCGCACATTCGAGTTTCTGCTTGGCGGCAGCACCAAAAGGCAGGTACTGGCCGTTGTCCAGGGCTTCCATCAGCACCTCCATGACGGGGCCCATCACGCCGTGACTTTCGTCCAGAAAACAGACGCCGTCACGCGCCTGCGTGAAGGCGCCGATACGAGCCCCCGCGCCGGGAAATGCCCCCGCCACGTGCCCGCACAGCAATGATTTGACCGCACCCTTGTCGCCGGTGTTTTCGGCGGCAAGGTTCACCGACACGAAGCGGCCCTTGTTGCGGACCAGAAAATAGTAATAGGCCAGCGAGGTCTTGCCGCTGCCCGGTCCGCCGAGCAGGTAAGCGCGGTGGATGCCGTTTTGCGCGAAGGCCCTGACACGCGCCACCAGGGCCTGGAGCTTGTGGCTGAACACGAAGAAATTCTTGTAGCTGGCGTTTTCGACTTCGGTCGTCGTCGGCATGCGGATGACGTTGTCCTCCGTCACGGGGTGCATGCGATCGTCAAGGCAGGCGGATACGGCGGCGGTGTCCGCCGCAACGAGCAAGCGGACTCCGCCGAGGCGCTGATCGGCGGCACGACGGTCCAGCCATCGGCCCAGGGACACGAGTTGCGACGGGCGGATGGCGATGATCAGCGTGAGTGTGCTGCCGCCACGCCGTACGGAGAGGACGGCATCGGCGAGCGGGTCCAGCTTGGAAGGCTCGACGAACAGCGCCAGCACGAAGTCGCTTTCGATGGATTCCCGATCAAAATTGGCAGGCAGCCCGCGCAGTTCGAGGCGGCGGCCATTGGACAGCTGCTGGTGCAGGACATTGGCCCGATCCACGTCCGGCAGGTGCGCATCCCCCATGTAGACGATCATGTCCGGAACGGCATGCCGGTCGGCCGACAGATGCAGCGGTGATTTCTTCGTGCTGAGCCGGAACATCCGAGTACTCCCGAGTGGATGACCGGATGCTACTGAGCGACGGCACTTCAACCGGGTCACGACCGATGAATAGCGAACGTCCTCCGATTGGCGGTGAATCGGCTTTCAGCTTTTCTCCTGCGCGAACCCTGCCGCTCAGCGCGCCGGGGCCTGGCTAACCAGTTCCGCCCGCAGCGATCGCAGCTTCTCGCGGACGCGGTCAGCGTTGGCCCGCCCCATGCGGAGCAGCGCCTTCTGTCCGGACGAGCTGCGCTCGAGATCGGCATCCGCGAACTGGTAGAGCACTTTCGGGCGGGTCAGGGCGATGGGCTCGTCGACGACGGGCGTGTCGAGCAGATGATCGATCACGATGATCAAACGATCATTGAAGTAACGCGAGCGAGGATTTCCGAGCCGATCGTAGGCGTCCTGGAACAGGGGGTAGTAGTGCCGGTACAGGGCGACCAAGCGGGCGGTGTCCACCGCGGCAAATGCACTCACAAGCAGCGCATAGCGTTGCGCGTTGTCGGTGCCCAGGACCAGGGTCTCACCATTCTTCTGCACGGCGATCTTCCCGGGGACCGAGCGGACCGGGCGCAGCCACAGCGGCAGCGGATCGCGGTCGAGTGAATCGACCAGCAGCACGATCCGGCGGATGACGTCCCGCGGAATGAACATCGCATCGAGGGGCTCCGGGCCGTAGAGCTGCCGCAGATCCGCGATGATCTTGCCATCGCTGTCCTCGAGCTGCGGAAGCGGCTTGTCCTGCTCGGACGACGACGGAGCGGGCATCGGATGCTTGATCGGCGGATCCTCGGACGCCAGTTCCGGTGGAGGGAGCACCTCCTTGGCCGCCGGCCAGGCGCTGACGGGCGCTTCGCCCGCATAGTCCCAGTCGCCGTAGAGGTAGTAGAACGCCCCCGCGATCACGGCCAGCCCCAGGCCCAGCCCGACCCAAACTGCGCGATTATTCATGCTTCAACGCTCCTCCGTGTGGGACTCGCAGGATGATGGCCTGCCACTCAAATCGGCTTGCTCCGCCCATGCCGGACTGGCAAGCATCAATATCCCATATAAATTCTGATGGCCGCGGCCGCGCTATTCGTCGAAATCGTAAACCTCGGGCGGTGGATTGCCGTCATAGACCAGGCTTTGCCGCCGCTGCAGGTAGGTTGTTCGAATGAACACGTAGGGATCAAGCTGCTCGTCCAGCAGGTGGTCGGCGCCGAGCAGGCGCGCCCGGGCGTCTACGGCGGTGGCACCGGTCAGCACGAATCCTTCTCTGCCCTCGACGTAGCCTGTCGACGAAGTGAACGCGTCGCCCACGCGCCCGAAAAAATCCCGGCCGTCGCTCGGACCCAGCAGCGGGAGCATCAGGTACAGGCCTTCGCCCGCGCCCCAACGACCCAGCGTCTGCCCCAGATCTTCGTTGTTGGGAGGAAGCCCGAGCGGGGTCGCCACGTCCATGATGCCGGCAAGGCCCGCCGTGGTGTTGATGATAAACCGCCCCAGGTCCTTGCCACCCTGGGAGAATTTTCCCTGCAGCACGTCGTTGACGATGACGGTGGGGTAGAAAAAATTGGACAAGACGTTCCCGATCCCCCGGCGAATCGGGTCCGGCACGTAGTCGTGATAGCCCTTGGCGACGGGACGCAGCAGGTAGCGGTCCGCTCCACGATTGAACTTGAAGATTCCGCGATTGACCGTTTCCAGCGGGTCGGACGGCTCATCCGCGGGAAAATGCGCGCAACCGGACAGGGCTGCCAGGCAGGCAGCACCCACGGCGATCCCGACTCGGCGAATGATGGCGGCACGCACGGAAACTCCCCAGTTAAAGCCGGTGCCGAGACGGGACTTTCAGTTGCCCAGACGCAGCACGTTGTTGATTTGCAGAAACTCTAGCAGGCCGCGCGGTTGTGGTCCTGCGTTGATGAAAATCAGATCCAGGCCCCGGCGATTCGCCCTGCGTGTGATCTCGAGCAGGAACGCGGCCCCCGCACTGTCCATACGCTTGATGCCCGACAGATCGATGCATCCACGTCCAGCGAGATCGTCCGCCTGCTGCAGCCACTCGCGCATCCGCGGAAACGACAGTTCCCCGTCAATGACCATCAGCCTTCGCCGGGTTTCTTGAAGAAGCTGTTGGCCTCGAACTTCTTGATGACCGCTTCCAGTCCGTTGGCCTTGATTTCGTTGTTGAGCTGGCTGCGGAAGTTGGTGATGAGCGAGATGTTCTCCACCGCGATATCGTAGATTTTCCACTGGTCCTCGACTGCATGGACGGAAAAGGCCAGGGCGATGGGCGGGGCATCCTTCCGCAGCAGCTTGGCATTGACCGTCACGTTCTCCGCGTTGGCAGCTGCATGCACCGGCGCCCACTCGGCCTTGATGCTGTCGTGGTAATCGAGCATCGCACGCGCGTAGGTGCGGATCAGGGAATTCTTGAACGCCTGTTCAAACCGCGTTCTCTGCTCGGGCGTAGCCGTTTTCCAGTTTCGTCCCAGCGCCAGCTGCGCAATCTGCTTGGTGTCGAAATTCGGGACGACCTTTTCGTCCACCACCTTGTAGAAGCTTTCCAGGTCCTTGCGATAGCTCTCGTGGTTGGCGCCGATGAGCGCCTGGAATTCGGTGGTCGCCGCCTTGATGACTTCGTCGGCGGGTTTCGACGGAGCGGCGCCAGCCAGCGGTGCACCCGCAAGGAGAAATACGCTGGGGATCAGATAACAAAGACGCTGGAAGATTGATTTCACGTTACGGCTCCTCCGGGGAGTCTGGGGATTTGCTGCCGATGGAGTCGGCCAGCTTGGTGATGGCTTGAGCCAGCTGATCGTCTTTCTTGTCCCCTGACTGTGATGACAGGAACTGCCCGATCAGGTTTTCAAGGACCAGAGCGCTCTGGGTGAGCTTGAGCGTGCTGCCTTCCTTGAGCGCCGCTTCAGACCCCCCGGGTTCGAGCCCGACGTACTGCTCGCCCAGCAGCCCCGCGGTCAGGATCTTGGCGTTGGAGTCGTCGGGGATATTGCTGTACGTGTTGGATAGTTCGAGCGTGACGTTCGCCTCGAACGTATCCGGACTGATGGTGATGTCGCGAACGCGGCCCACCTTGACGCCCGCCATGGTCACCGCCGACCCGGACTTGAGCCCGCCGATATTGTCGAACGAGGCGTTCACCCGGTAGGTCTGGCCGGCTCCGCCCACAGTGTCGAGGCTGGCGACGCGGAAGGTCAGCACGAAAACGGCCGCCACGCCCACACAGACGAACAGTCCGACCATCATTTCGAGTGCGCGTGATTGCATGTGATGAACCTAGAGCGAGGGGCTTAACTTCACTTGAACATGAAGGCCGTGAGGATGAAGTCGAGCGCGAGGATCGACAGGGACGACAGCACCACGGTGGAGGTCGTGGCGCGGGAAACGCCTTCTGAGGTGGGCTCGGCGTGGTAACCCTGGTACACGGCAATCCACGTCACCACCACGCCGAACGCGGAGGCCTTGATCAGCCCGTCGATGACGTCCCGGATCTCCACGCTGCTGCGGATCTGCGACCAGTAGCTGCCTGCATCGACGCCCAGGAGCTCGACCCCAATCGCATGTCCCCCGGCGATACCGATGGCCATGACCGCGAAGATCGAGGCCAGCAGGGGCATGGCGATGATGCCCGCAACGAAACGGGGCGTGACCACGCGGCGCATCGGGTCGATGGCCATCATTTCCATGGCCGAGAGCTGGTCGGTGGCCCGCATCAGGCCGAGTTCGGCCGCCAGGGCCGAGCCGGCGCGGCCGGCGAACAGCAAGGCGGTCACCACCGGCCCCAGTTCGCGCACGATCACCAGCGCAACGAACACGCCCAGCGACTCCTCCGCGCCGAAACGAATCAGCGTCCGGTAACCCTGCAGCGCCAGCACCATGCCGACGAAGGAGCCGGCGAGCACGATGATGACCATCGACAGCTGGCCCACGTAGTACAGCTGCTGCACGATCAGCCGCGGCCGCGCGAACGTGGCGGGCAGGGCGGCAACCATCGCCATGAGAAAGAACTGCGCCCGTCCCAGCCCGGACAGGAAATTCCGGATGACATTCCAGGCCTGGATCATTTGAGGTTCCGGCCCAGCAGGTCATCGCCGTAGTCGCGCGCCTTGTAGTGGAAGGCCACCGGCCCATCGGGCTCACCGCGCAGGAACTGCTGCACCCAGGGATGCTCCGACTCGCGGATGCGGTCGGGCGTGCCGTGCGCCTGGACCTTGCCGTCGGCGATCAGGTAGCCGTAATCGGCAATGGACAGCACTTCCTCCAGGTCGTGCGAAACGACGATGGAGGTGAGGTTCAGCGCATCGTTGAGCATGCGGATGAGTCGCATGAGCACGCCCATGGAAATGGGATCCTGCCCGGAAAACGGCTCGTCGTACATGACAAGGTCGGGGTCCAGCGCGATGGCGCGCGCCAGGGCCACGCGCCGCGCCATGCCGCCGGAGAGCTGCTGCGGGTAGAGCGCGTGCGCGCCGCGCAGCCCGACCGCCTGCAACTTCATCAGCACCAGGTCGCGGATCATCGACTGCGGAAGCCGGGTCTGCTCGCGCAGGGGAAAGGCCACGTTCTCGAAGACGGTGAGGTCGGTCAGCAGCGCGCCGTTCTGGAACAGCATGCCCATGCGCTTGCGCAGTTCGTAAAGCGGGCCGCGGCCCAGGCTGTGGACGTCGATGCCATCAAATTCCACGGTGCCGGACTTGGGCCGCCACTGCCCGCCGATCAGGCGCAGCAGCGTGGTCTTGCCGGTGCCGGACGGGCCCATGATGGCCGTGACCTTGCCGCGCGGAATGTCGATGTCCACCCCGCCGTAGATCACCCGCGAGCCGTGGGCGAAATGCAGGTCGCGGGTCTTCACCAGCACGGCACTGGGACTGCCGGCCAGGGACTTATGACTACCCGTACTGGCGCCAGGGGAAACGGCCGGAGGGATGCGGGTCATGATCCTATTCTACGGTTTAATCGCGAGCTGGCAGGCGGGTCGCGCTGTCCGGGTCCCACAACGTGACCCCCGATTGCCGGTGCGCGGCGAATTCAATGGGCGTACGACGAAGCGGTCTCCCCCAGGCGGGATGCCAGCGTCGCAGCAAGTTTGCGGCCCACTTCATCCAGGCTGACCGGCGATGCGGCGAGGTCGGCGATCTGCGTCATCCGCATGCCCACCAGGCCGCAGGGATTGATGCGCGAGAACGGCGCGAGATCCATCGCCACGTTCAGCGCCAAGCCGTGATAGCTGCGTCCCCGCGTCACGCGCAGACCGATCGAGCCGATCTTGCGCACCTCGGTGCCCGAGCCCCCCGAGGCAAAGTTCCGCGCCACGTAGACGCCCGGCGCATCGCTTCTGGAGAAAGCAGCAATGCCGAACCCGGCAAGCACGCTCACCATCGACTGTTCCAGCAGCGTGACCAGCTGCCGGATGCCCAGGGCACGCCGGTGCAGGTCGAGCAGCGGATACGCGATCAGCTGGCCCGGGCCGTGATAGGTGACCTGCCCGCCGCGCGTGGTGTGGACGACGGGAATGTCGCCCGCATCCAGCAGGTGCTCGGCGCGCCCGGCCTGCCCCTGGGTGAAGACCGGCGGATGTTGCAGGAGCCAGATTTCGTCGTCGGTGCTTTCGGTTCGCGACTCGCTGAACTCGCGCATCGCCTGAACCGTTTCGACGTAAGGCTGAAGGCCGAGGTGGCGAACGATTACTTCGCCAGCCACATCCTGGTCCGATCCGAGAGGCGCTCCAGGAAGCTCCCTGCCGGCGCTTCGCTCAGGGCGATCAGGGGCAGCGTGCGCACCGTCTTGCCTTCCATGGACACCGTGACGCTGCCCAGCTTCTGGTTCAGCAGCACCGGCGCAACCACCGGCTCGTTGACCTGGGTCTTGAACTGGAGCTGGTCCTTGGTCCCGCGGGGGAGGACCAGTTCCAGCGCGGGCGCACCCACCGCGAGTTCGTTGGCTGAGCCCTGCCACAGGCGTACGTTCGCCAGCGGCTTGCCGGGCCCGAATAGGCTCACGTTCTCGAAGAACCGGAAGCCCCAGTTCATCAGTTCCATGCTGGCCTGCGCGCGGTACTTCATGCTGGGTGTTCCCATCAACGCGGCGATCAGGCGCCGATCGTCGCGCTTGATCGAGGACAGCAGGCAGAACCCCGCGGTGCTGGTGTGCCCGGTCTTGATGCCGTCGGCGCCCGGGTCCATGTCCAGCAGGATGTTGCGGTTGCCCTGCTTGATGCCGTTGAACACGAAGTCGCGCTGCGAGTAGACCTTGTACTCCTCGGGGAAATCGCGGATCAGCGCGCGGCCCAGGATGGCGATGTCCCGTGCCGTGGTGTAGTGCTCGGGATTCGGCAGGCCGGGGGCGTTGGTGAAGTGCGAATTCTTCATCCCCAGCTTCTGCGCGTACTGGTTCATCAGCTCCGCGAAGGCGTCTTCGCTGCCGGCCACGTGCTCGGCCACGGCAATACTTGCATCGTTGCCGGACTGGATGACGATGCCGTCGATCAGGTCCTTGAGCGCCACGCGCGAGCCTACGTTAAGAAACATGCGCGACTCCTTGGAGTCCATGCCCTGGCGCCAGGCCTTCTCGCTGATCAGCACCGAATCGTCCCACTTCAGGTGGCCGGCCCGGATCTCCTCGTACACCACGTAAGACAGCAATACCTTGGTGATGCTGGCAGGCTCCACGCGCTCGTCGGCATTCTGCTCGGCCAGAACATCGCCGCTGGCGAAATCCATGAGGACGAATGACTTGGCATCGACCTTCGGCGGGTCCGGCACCTTGGCCGCCAGGGCGGGCAGGGAAGCAAGCACGAAAAGGGCAGAAGCAAACAGGTGACGGGTCATCTCGGGGCGCATGGAAATCACAGCGGGAGTGAAAGCATTATCGCCGCGCGGTTCGGGTCGGGCGAGGTTTGTCGGGGGCACTGTCGGCCACGGCAATGGCCTCGTAACCGATTGCGCGCAGCCGGGTGCGAACCTTGTCCATGCCCTTCGGCTGGGGGAAGGGCCCGATCACCACGCGATGCACGGGGTCCCCGTTGCTGAGCCTGCCGGAGCGCACCTGCACGGGCTTGAAACCCTGCCCGGTCAGCTCCTCGCGCAGCGCCAGCGCGTTGATGGGGTCGGAATAGGCGGCCACCTGCAGGAGCCCGGCCCGTCCGGGCGCGACCGCTTTCACCTGGAGCTGGGGCGCGGGTGTCAGCTTCTGTCCGGGCGTGATCGCCTCCACCTCGACCATGGCAATCCGGTCCACCGTGCCCAGGCGGACTGCCGCGGCGTACGAAAGGTCGATGACGCGGCCCGGATGGAACGGCCCGCGATCGTTGACCCGCACGATCACCGACTTGCCATTGCCCAGGTTGGTGATCCGCACATACGTTGGCAGCGGCAGCTGCTTGTGCGCGGCGGTGAGTTCGAACATGTCGTACACCTCGCCGTTGGACGTCTTCTTGCCGTGGAACTTGGTGCCGTACCAGGAGGCAAGCCCGGTTTCCCTGAACGAGCGGGCCGAAGTCATCACCTTGTACGTCTGCCCCAGCACTTCGTAGTTCGGCCGGTTGCCGCCAGGGCTGGGCGGTTCGTGGGTGGGAATCGGGTCGGGAATCTGATCGAGATTGGGCGGAATGTCGCGCGGGTCGGGCGGACCGTCGCGCTCGACCACCACATCTTCCAGGGCGTCGATGCCCTGCAGTTCTTCGCTCATCCGCAGTTGCGGGGACGCTGCCAGGGCCTCGCTGGAGGCATCCGCGACCGCCTCGGAAACCGGCTTGCGACGGGTCACGCTGCTCTTGGGCGGGGGAATGAGCACCTGGCGCGTGGGGGCGGCGCCGGGCCGCTTGGGCGGGGCGCTCGTACAGCCGCCCAGGGCGAGCGCCGCAACCGCGCAGAAGGGAAGGGTGAGGGACCGGATGTTCACTCGGCACCACTCCGTGAGGCTTCGAGTTGCGCCATTTCCCGGGCCAGCAGGCCCACCGTCATGGCGTAGTAGACGCGCGGGTTGTAGCTCATCACCGAGTAGAAATTGTGCAGGCCCAGCCAGTACTCGAAGCCGTCGTCGAGCCTGAGTTCGATGACGCCGACCGGCGTCTCGGGTGGCAGGGAAATTTCACTTTCGATGCCCAGCACCGCGAGCGCCGCAACGGTGTGGGAGACGCGCCCGGAGTTGATCCTGACCTCCGGCGGCAGGGACTTGGTGAGCCGGGCCTTCACCATCAGCGGCTCGCCGCGCCTCCAGCCGCGCCCGGTGTCGTATTCGCTCAGGTAGCGGGCGACGCTTCCGATGGCGTCCGCGGCCTGCCACAGGTCGCGACGGCCGTCACCATCAAAATCCACCGATAGCCGCCGGTAATTGCTCGGCATGAACTGCGCCCATCCCATCGCACCCGCATAACTGCCCTTGGGGTCGGCCGGATTGACGCCGAAGTCGCGGCAGAACAGGAAGAACTGGCGAAGCTCGCTGAAGAAGAAATCGGAACGCGTAGGGTGTTCGAAGCCCTGCGTCGCCAGGGCATCCAGCACGCGGGTCGAGCCCGTCGTGCGGCCGAAGTTGGTTTCCAGGCCGAGCACTCCGGCGATCACCGACGGGGCGACGCCATATTCCGACTCGGCCCGCGCCAGCAGGTCGCGATGGTCGGCGATGAACTGTGCGCCGCGGTCGATGCGCGGTGCGTCCACCCGCTTGGTCGCGTACATCGTCCAGGTTTCCACGCGTTCGGCCGATTTCTGTTCCGCCTCCACCAGCTTGGGAATGCGCTCGGCCTGCACCAGTGCGTCCCGCACCACGTGGATCTCTTCGGCGCTGAAGCCGTCCTGCGTCGCCAAGCCCTGCATCAACTCGGCCGCACGCGCGCTGCCGCTGTAGTCGGCATGCGCAGGCAGACACGAGAGGAGTAAGAGGCCGGAGCAAACGTGTCGCAATTTATGGGATCAATGAGCAATAGACTGCCGCACCATAAACGGAACTGGTTGTCACGCCAAGCCATGGCGAAGTGTGGCCTCCTCGTGCTCATCCAACTTTAGGCCCATGGAAGGGCCGAATGGCGAAACCCTCGTTTCATCACGCAGCATTTTTCGGCGGTCTACGCGTGTTCCGGGATGTGCCCGTTTGGGGGCCGGTTCGGAGCAGCCCCGTGTCCAGGCCGAGGCCCGCTTCAATGCTCCCGCAGTGCCCGGTCCTTGGTCTTCATCAAGGGCTTGAGCAGGTACTGCAGCACGGTGCGCTGATCGGTGCGGATATCCGCCGTTGCTTCCATGCCGGGGAGGATGTTCACTGGCCGATCCAGGCTTTTCAGGCGATTGGACGTGGTGCGTACGCGAATCAGGTAATAGGGATTTTCCTCGCGGTCGGCCGGCGTTTCGGGAATCACCGTATCGGCGCTGATCTGTTCGAGCACACCGTCGAAGCCGCCGTAGATCGTGTAATCGTAGGCAGAGAGCTTGACCGTGGCCGGCTGTCCGATCTGCAGGAACGCGATGTCCGACGGCCGGACCCTCGCCTCGATCAGCAAGGTCTCGTCGATGGGCACGATCTCGATCAGGTCCATGCCCGGCTGCACCACGCCGCCGACCGTGCTGATCTTGACCTGCTTGACGATCCCGGCCATCGGTGCCCGCACCAGGGTGCGGGTCACGCGGTCCTCCAGTTCCACGTTCCCGGCGCTGGCCATGGCCTGTTCCGCGCGCGTCTCGCCGAGTTCCTTGGACGCCTCGGCGCGGTGCTGCGCCGCATAGCCGCCGAACTTCTGCCGGACCTCCTTCAGTGCGGATTCCAGCCGCGGAATCGCGAGCCGGCTGGCTTCGAGGTCGCCGTGCAGTTCATTGGCGGCGCGCTCCAGGCGCAGCACCTCCACCTGCGAAACGGCGCCCTGCGCCGCGAGCGGCCGGGTCAGGGCCAGCTCGCGAGCCACCAGCGCCTCGCTGGAGACGAGCTGACGCTCGCGCGAGCGCATTTCCTCCAGTTCCTGCGCCCGCTGCGTGGCCTGCTCCCGCAGCACCTGCAGGCTGGTGTTGAGCTCGCGCTGCCGCGCCTCGAACAGCGCGTGCTCCTCGGCCACGATGCGCGGATTCTTCGCCGAGAGATCCGCCGGCGGCACAAAGGGTTTGCCTTCCGCCTCCGCGTTCAGCCTTGCGATGCGCGCCTGCAGGAACTGGTCCTTGGCCTCTCCTTCGCGCAGCTGGGAGCTGAAACGCGTTGCGTCCAGCTCCATCACCACCTGATCCTTCTTCACCATGTCACCGGCCTTCACCCGGATGACCGACACGATGCCGCCTTCCAGGTTCTGTACCACCTGCACGCGACTGCTGGGAATGACCCGACCCTGGCCGACGACGATCTGGTCGATCTCTGCCAGGGCCGCCCACAGCAGCGCGCAGGCGAAGAACGCGATCACGCTCCAGAGAATCCAGTGGGTGGCCCGTGGCGGTCCCTGCAGCAGTGCGGCGGAGCGCTCGCGCATGAACTCCGTGTCCGGCACCTGCGCACGGAACAGGTCCAGGAAGCGCCCGCCAAAGCGACGCTCCACCTCAGGCGCATCCGGCGGTGCGTCCGTCGGCGCCATGCCGGGAGGCAGGGGCACGGGCATGCCCTGTGGCTCAGCGGGGTGCTGCATGGACCTTGCCTCCCTGCAGTGCCGCCAGCACCGTGTCACGCGGACCATCGGCCATCACGCGCCCTCCATCCATCACGATCAGTCGCGTCACCAAGGTCAGCAGCGACGGGCGGTGCGTGACCAGCACCAGGCTGCGCCCGGGCAGGCTGGCTTCCAGACGCGCCTTGAACTGCTCTTCCGAGCGCGAATCCATTGCACTGGTCGGCTCGTCCAGCAGCACCAGCGGTGGCGCCAGCAACTCGGCGCGGGCAATGGCGATGGCCTGCCGCTGCCCACCCGAGAGCCCTTCGCCGCGCTCGCCGATCACCATGTCCAGCCCCTGTGGCGAGCGGTCGGCGAACTCGTCCACGCCGCCGAGCCGCATCGCGCGCAGGATGGCGGCGTCGTCCGCGAACGGGGCGCCGTAGGTGAGGTTGTCGCGCAGGCTGCCGTAGAACAGGACGCCGTCCTGCGCCACGTGGCCGATGTTGCGCCGGATCACGGCAGGATCGAGCTGGCGCAGATCGATGCCATCCAGCAGCACCGCGCCCTCGTCAGGCTGGTAAAGGCCCAGGATCAGTTTCTCGATCGTGGACTTGCCTGAACCCACGCGCCCGACAATTCCCACGCGCTCGCCGGGATTGATGCGGAAACTGACCTGGTTCAGTGCTTCTGTCTGGCGCCCGGGGTAGCGGAACACCACGTCGCGGAATTCGATAGCCCCGGTCAGCCGAGGACGCACCAGGAAGCTCTGTTCGGGCGAGCGTTCCACCGGCAGCTGCATCATGCGGTCGATCGCGCTCAGCGCCGTGCGGCACTGGTGGTAACGGGTGAGAAGCTGCGCCGCCTGGCCCAGCGGCGCCAGTGCGCGGTTGATCAGGATGGTGGAGGCCACCAGCGCACCGGTCGTGAGATGGTCGGTTTCCATCAGGTACACGCCGAGAATGACCACGGCCACGCTCGCGGCCTGGATCGCAGTCGTGGAGAAGATCGCCGCGATGGAGGACAGCAGGCGCGAGCGCAGGCCCACTTCGCCGAGCTGTCCGACGATCCGCTCCCAGCGCGCCTGGAGCGGCCCGGCGGCACCGACGACCTTGATCGTCTCCAGCCCGACCAGGCTTTCCACCAGGGTCGCCTGCCGCTCCGCGGAGAGCTTCTGCGACAGTTCCACCAGGCGGCTGATCGGGCGCTGCATGAACAGGCTCAGGCCCAGTACCAGCGGTACCGCAACCACCGCGACCCATCCGATGGCGCCGCCGATCCAAAACAGCGCAGCCACGAACAGGAGCACGAAGGGCAGGTCCACCAAGGTGACGATCGTCGCCGAGGTGAGGAAGTCACGGAACGCCTCGAATTCCTGCAGGTTGCTGGCGAACGCGCCGACCGACTTCGGACGAGACGCCATTCGGATGCCGAGCATTTTCTCGAAGATGGTGGCCGACAGGATCAGGTCGATACGCTTGCCGGTGGCATCGATGAAGTACGCGCGCAGCGCGCGCACCAGCAGCTCGAACACCAGCACGATGCCGACGCCGATCGACAGCGCCCACAGCGTCTCGAGCACGCGGTTGGGCACCACGCGGTCGTAGACGTTCATGGTGAACATCGGCATCACCAGCGCAAACAGGTTGATGAGCAGCGAAGCCACCAGAACCTCGGAGTAGATCGGCCAGGACTGCGAGACCACGCCCCAGAACCAGTGCCGTGCGCGTGGCACGGCGCTCTGCTCCGTGCGCGCGTCGAAGCGGTGTTCCGGCCGCGCGAACAGGGCCTGGCCCTGGTATGCCGCTGCGATGGCGGCAAGCGGCAGCCGCGCTTCGCCATTGCCGGTTTCGGGCTGGATCACCAGCCCCGTGCCATCCGGGTTCTTCTTCAGCAACACGAGCGCGCCACGCCCTTTCAGCAGCAGCACCGCAGGCAGAACCAGGTCGGAGATCTCGGCCAGTGGCCGCGACACCAGCCGGCACGTCAGGTCCACGCGCCGGGCCGCGCGCACGAACAGGTCGGGCGTCAGCCGCCCTTCCACCAGCGGCAGGCCGGCGACCAGGCTGTCGGGCGAGCTGGGCCGCCCATGCAGGCGCGCCAGGCTGAGCAGGCAGCCCAGCAGCGGGTCGTCGCTGCCCAGCATCGGGGGCGGGATGGACCAGGTGTCCTGCGGGGGTAACGACGGCGGATCGGGATTGTTCATGGCGCAATAGAGCAGCACGTGAAGGCCACGTCGTGACCCCGACCGTTCGCGAGCATGTCGGCCCGCAACGGCTCCATCGTCCGGCGCTGCACCCCACCTTGTCCCGGTGGAGAAGACAATGCGTTCCGAAGCCTGGAGAAAGTCGGCAAGGCTTTGCTTTTTCCCCAGGGAAGAGAGGCAGGGTTGGGAGCACGCCCGTTCGCCGTCAGCGCGGCGTCGGAGCACACGGCGAACGGCCGAGCGCACCGGCACAGGCATCGGGCAAGCACCGATCGCACGCTCATTCCGGCACCAGCGCCGCCTTGGGCAGCGCAATCTCCAGGGCCTGCAGCAGCTGCCCCATCGCCGCGTGCACGCGGTATTCCGCGAAACGCGCGGTGACTTCCGCGGTCGCCAGCTGGCTGCGCGCGGAGTAGGTTTCGTCCTGGGAATTCACCAGGTCCAGGAGGCTGCGCTGGCCGATGCTGAACTGCTTGAGGTATGCCGTGCGGGCCGAGGCGATCGCCTGCGCGTAGCGGCGCAGCACCACCACGCGGTCGCGCGAACTGAGCAGCAGGATGCCCGCCTGGCTGAGGCCCTCGGTCACCGCCTGTTCCACGCGACGTTGCTGCTCCTGCGCGCGATCCAGTTCGGCGCCGGCCTGGTCCACGCCCGCGCGATCCGCGCCACCGTTGAACAGGTTCCATCGCGCACGGATGCCCGCGGAAAGCTCCTCGATCTCGTCCTGAACCACATCGTCGGAACGCGAGGCGCTCACCTCCAGGTTCAGGCGTGGCGCGTAGGCACTGCGCGCCACCTGCACCTGGAAGCGCGCCGCCTCCACCTGCGCGCGGCTGGCCCGCACGGCGGGATGCAGCGGCAGGGCCACCTGCAGTGCGTAATCCCGCGCTGCGGCCGCGGCCGCGCGTTCCTGCGGCGTCTGGCCCTGGTTCTCGGGACATTCCGGCACGTAGCCGTCCATCCGCAGCACATCCTCCGCCGTGGATTCCTGCGGGGACAGGCCGGCCGCCAGATCGAGCGGCCGGCCGTCGCGGTCCACCGGAATCTGCGCCACCCAGCCGTGGCAGGGTGCCTCGGCGCGGGACAGGGACGACTCCTCATCCGGCTGTCGAGAAAGGTCTACCGCCGCATCCGCCCCTGTCAGCCCCTCCATCTCCCAGGCGGTGGTGCCCCAGATGCCGGGCAGGGCCAGCTGCGGACGTGTCGGCATCCCCAGATGAATGCCCCGCAGGCCGGAAACGCGCAGGAACGCCGCCTGAGCCGCTTCGAGCGCCGCCTGCTCCTGCACCAGGCCGGCTACCGCCAGGGACAGCCGGCTCTCCGCCTGGTCAAAATCCGACGGCCTGCTCACCCCGCCCGCGCTGCGCAGCCGGATCATTTCGCGGATGCGACGGTGTGCGTCCAGGTTCTCCTGGGCCAACGCCACCGTCTGTTGTCGGCGCATGAGTTCGAAGAACGCGCCCACCGTTTCCAGCGCGATGTCCGTAGCCGTGGAGTTCACCGTGTAGGCGGCAGCGCGCACACGCGACTCCGCCCGGTCCACCTGGCTGCTCACGTTGCGAAAGTCGTAGAGCGTGTGACTCAGGGTGGCAATCGTCTCGCGGTGCGAGTACGAATCCTTGTTCACCCCAGACAGCCGCCGGATGCGGTTGTCCAGCTCCTCGCGCGTCAGCCCGTACTGCACGTCCAGCCGCGGAACGTATCCCGCCTCGGCAACCTGCAGTTGCGCGTCGGCAATGTGACGGTCGTCTCCAGCAGAACGCACCACGGGATTGAACGCCAGCGCCTCCACCACGGCCGCACGCAGGCTCAGCGGCGCGGCTGATGCGCCTTGCATCTGCGCCTGCGCAGGGACGGCGCCGAGCACCCATGCCGTACCCACGACCCGCAGGCCCGTTCGGAAACGATGTTGAAGGCTCCACCCCACCACGACCACTCCCCGTTTCCTGTAGTTCTGACGATGAATGCGACAGACGCGGACGGACAATCGTACGGCGCGTGACGCGTAACTCGGCGTCCTGGGGGCGATCAACTCGGCCGATCGCGGATTAGGCCCTGCGGCCAACCTGCCCAACTCGAACGACGATCCGTCGTTCACTCAAACCATTCCCCGACACGCTGGTTGTCCCACCCGCTGCCCTCGGCGCGCCGCGTGTATACATCAATTGAGGCCAACATGGGCATCGGCGAGCGCACAGCGTGCCGCCGATGCCAGCGCGTCATGCGTCACCAGCGACTCTCGCCCGTCGCCAAGTCCCGTTGTGCCCTTGCCGACTGCGCCCAACCGGCGCAGCCGCAGTTCAGTCAAACGCACCACGGGCACATACCTACCGTTCACAAGGTGCCGGCAACGACATCCGAATTGTCGAACACGCCCTGGGACGTGGTGACGGTGGCGATCAGGTACTCGTATCCCCCGCTGCCCCCCGTGGCATTGTTGTTGTCCGCGTCGATGAGCAACTGGCCGCCAACCACCGTGAAGCCCGCCCCCGCCCCGCGATCCGTGTTGTTGAAGCCGAGATTGTCGAACAGGACGTCCAGATTGATGAAGTCCTGGTTACCCGCGCCACCATTGGCGTCGAAACCAGTGATGGTGTCGGACCCGCTGAGTACCGACGTGTACGCGATCACATCCTGATCCCCATTGCCATCCGCGTTGATCGAATCGTTGCCCGCGCCTCCAATCAGGAGATCGCCCCCGTTGCCACCGGTGAGCGTGTCGTTGCCATCATTGCCGAAGAGCAGGTCAGCGCCGTTGCCTCCGGTGATCGTGTTGGCAACATCGTCGCCATGCAGGATGGTGCTGGCGTTACCCGTCGGAGTCCTTGGCCCGTTATCGTCGATGCTGACCAGATAGGTACTGGAGCCCAGCTGATACCCGGCGAATGTCGCTCCGCCAATGAACGTAAGGTTCGTGATTGCAAAGGGGAAATGGGACAGGACCGTGATCTGCTGTCCGTGGTAGTTGATCGCCAGATCGCCGCCTGACGCAGTGCTTGTATCCCTGAAGTTCAACTCTGTCAGTGTGGCTCCGGCCGCGAGGATCTCAACGGTATCGATAGCGCCGTTGGGGTCGGAGATGGTGTCCACACCCGCGTCCAGTCCGAACCGATAGATATCATCGCTCGCAACGCTGTTACCGGTCTGAATCGTCGTGTCGTTACCGGTACCACCCACAAAGATGTCATTTCCCGCACTGCCGATCAGCGTGTCGTTGCCGGCATTGCCGGTCAGCGTATTGGCACCATTTCCGCCCACCAGGAAATCGTTGCCACTACCGCCGGTTAGGACGTCGTCACCCTCGAAACCGTAGAGCGCGGCAGGGATCGACTGCGCGGACGCATCGACGGTATTGGCTGCACTTGTGCCGAGCGCAAGGAAGACGCCGACAGGCGCTTGCGATGCGCCGTCCGTCACGGCCAGGACGCCCGACAACAGAATGCCCTGTTGCGCTGCCGTCAACGTGGTGGTTCCGCCGTTGCTGACTGTGCCCAGGGCAGGAAGATTGAACGGAGTGACGTAGCTCAATGCGACGCTATCGACGTCGCTGGCCATAAAGCTGAGTCCGGTCGACGTAATGACCAGGCCACTGACGACTGGCGCGTCATTGACGGCAGTGATGTTGATCGTCGCCGTATCGGTTCCCGTCAGCGCGCCGCCACTTCCGGCATTGCCATTGTCGTTCGCGACCATGGTCAACGTGGTGCTGGGAGCCGGCGCGTCGCTGTTGTTGATGTATGACAGCGTGCTGGTACCACCCGCGCCCAGCAGGGCGTTGATCTGGCTGAGCGTGCCGGTGATCGTCACGCTTGACGTGCCCGATGCAGCAACGCTGGCGCCGCTGTCCCCGGCCGTGGCGTTGATCACGCCGGCACCCACCGTCAATGTCACCGATATGGTGCCTGTGCCAGCGTCTACATCGCTGACGCTCAGCCCCGTACCCTTCAGATTGAGGCTGGTCTGCTCCGTCGCGCTGTAAGTAAGCGGCGTGATCGTTGCCACTGGCGCGTCGTTAATTGCAGTTACCGAGATGGCGACCGTATCAGTATCGGCGGCGCCGTTGCTGTCAGTGGAAACCACCGTCAGCGTGTCCGAACCATTGAAGTTCAGGCTGCCTAGATAGCTCAGCGTCGCCAGCGCCGTATTGATCTGCGCCTGCGTGCCCGACAGCGTGAGTGTGGAACTGCCACTGGCGCCGGCTGAAATCACTGCACCGCCGAGCAAGCTCACCGTCACCACACCCTGCGCGACCGAAAGCTGCGTGGACGAGAGATTGCCGTCTACGTCGTTCACGCTCACACCACTCAGCGACAGCGCAGTATCCTCGGCCACGGTTTGTGGTGCAGGGACGGTGTTTACGGGCGCATCGTTGGTGCCGGTGATGGTGACGGTGACGAGCTGGCTGACGGTGCCGCCGTTGCTGTCATCGGCGGTGATGGTGAAACTCTCGGTGACCGTCTGGCCCACGGCCAGGTACTGGGTGGCGGCGTTGGCCACCGAGTAGGTGTAGCTGACCGAGCCGGCGGCGCCGGCCACACCGCTGTCGTTGACCACCGGCGCGGACAGCGTGCCGCCCAGGGTGTTGGTTGCCGCGGGGGCGAAGCTGTAGGTGAGCAGGTCGGTCAGATCGACGTCGTTGAAGTTGACCGACACGCTGGTGCTGAGCGTCGGGTCGCTGGCGTCCTCGGTGAGCACGCCGTCGCTGAAGGCGGTGACGGTGGGCGCATCGTTGGTGCCGGTGATGGTGACGGTCAGGGTGGAACTGCTGGTCGCTCCGAATTGATCGGAAACCGTGTAGCTGAATACTTCAGTCCCCGTTGCGCCCTGCGCCAGCGCATTGGTGTCGGTATCGCTGTTGTTGAGGGTGTAGGTGTAGCTGCCATTGGCGCCGATCGTCAGGGTGCCGTAAGTGCCTGTGAGCAGGATCCCGACGTTGTCGGCAACGCCGTTGACTGCCGTCACGACCTTCGATGCGCCGGTGTCGACGTCGGTGTCGTTGCTCAGGACATTGCCGCTAGCCGTCGGGTCGCCGGGTGTGCCATTGGCGATGCCGCCCGCTTCAACGACGCCGTCATTCCCGTTGGTGTCCGCAACCGCCACCGGCGCGTCGTTGGTGCCGGTGATGGTGATGGTGAGCGTGGACGGCGTGCTGGCGATTCCATCCGTGACGGTGTAGGCAAAGACGTCTAGGCCAGTCGCGCCCTGCGCCAGCGCATTGGTAGCGGTATTGTTGTTGAGGGTGTAGGTGTA
The DNA here is from genome assembly GCA_052386745.1 of Panacagrimonas sp. Lineage (GTDB taxonomy): Bacteria > Pseudomonadota > Gammaproteobacteria > Nevskiales > Nevskiaceae > Panacagrimonas. The sequence goes on from JBQTJW010000007.1 coordinate 166,533, forward strand.
GCTGCCATTGGCATTGAGCACCAGCGTGCCGTAGGTGCCGATGTACGTGCCCGGATTGCCCACCGCCAGCACGGTTCCGCCGTCTGGATCACTGTCATTGGTCAGGACATTGCCTGCTGCCGTCGCGTCGCCCGGAAACGGTGTGTTGCCCGGTTTGACGCCCGACTCCACCACAGCATCTCCCGCGTTGGTGTCGGCAACCGCCACCGGCGCGTTGTTCTTGACGCCCAGGAAATCCGATACCGACAGATTGATTGTCCCGGTGAGTCGAATCGCCAGATCCGGGAGTACGGGTTGACCGAGCACATTGATAATGACGCCATCGACGTCGGCATAGATGTAGGTATCGCCTCCGGAGTGCACAAACCACACACCGAAAGGGGTCGGTGTCTTGAAACCCCAATTGAGGTCGGTAGCCCCCAGCAGTGGTCGAAGATCGATCTTGTCCTGACCTTTTGCGAAGTCCGTGATGGTGTCGCGGCCCAGGCCAAGCCCGAGGAGGTCGGTGGAATCGGAGGTAAGCGCAGTGGCGTTGTAGACAAAAATATCGTTGCCACTGCCGCCGGTCAGCGTGTCCGCACCGGTGCCGCCGGTGATCGTGTCATTGCCGGTGCCGCCGTTGATATTGTCGCTACCGGTGCCGCCGCCGAGAACATCATTTCCGTTACCGCCCAGAATGGAGTCGTCCCCGATGCCGCCGTCAACGGTGTCCTCCCCGTTGCCCGCGTCCACGGTGTCATTGCCTGCACCCGCCACAATGATGTCGTTACCGTTGTTGCCATTGATGGTGTCGGCGAACGGTTTCGTCGCCGAGGCGTGCCGCGTTCACTGCCACCGCTGCATCTCAATGGGCAACGCCCGGCCGTCAATTGGCGGCCTTGCGGCCTGCAGGACGCGCAACGCCACAAGCCGATTTCTCACGCGCAGTCCACCGAGCTGCGAGCAGAACATCCGCGCGCGAATGGACCATGCTTGAACTGAAGCCTCCCCAACGTGCCTGTCCAGGGACCCAGTTCCCGACGGTTGGGTCAGGATCGAATTTTGCCGGCACCTTCTGAAATCTATACCAACCCCTAGCTGCGCGCATCCTGTGCAATGAACTGCAAGTTGGAATTTGCACTGACATTTTTGCAACGTTCTGACAACCCAAATGGCTCCAGTCGGGCGGAGTCATGCGAGGGGTGGGGCGAACTAGAAGGCCGGTCGGACTCGGTCCACGCTTGGGCGCGTCGACCGGATGGGCCTAGTTCCCTGATTTTGAGACGCTATAAGCGATCAGCAGCGGGAATACGCGACCCGTCAAAGAACATTTGGACCGACTGACAATTTCGGAAGGTTGCGATTGTCATCTCAGGGAAGAAAATGTGAACTAGGTCACAATTGAAGAACCACACTGCCATATGAAAGCAGGCAGGTGAATGCCGACTACGACTGACTACTGAGACGTCGCGTGATCCGGTTCGCCGGGCAGTCCGCTAATCTGAGCGCCCCTGTCCCGCTTTTCTCACTGCACCCCGATGTCCGAGAACCCTGCCCATAACCCTGGGCGACCCAAACTCCCGCCAGCCTTCTTCGAGCGCTTCGGAAGCCGCGTTCTGACTTCGCCCCAACGGCGGCACCCATACGAGAACCCCGAGCGCGGCGCACCGGGGCACTGCATCGGGGTGCTTCTTCCCGATTCCGAGGCGGAGGTGAACGCGGCGCTGGAGATCGCCAATCGCGAGGGCCTGCATTTCGTGCTCAGCAGCGGGCGCACCGGGCTGGTGGAAGCGCAGCGCCCGGAGGGCGAATGGGTGCTGAGCCTGGAGCGGCTCAATCGTCCGCTGGAATTCGCGCTGGCTGACGGCCGTGCGTTTCAATTCGAAGCGGGGCAGACGCTGGACGTGGCGGGCGAACGGCTTTTCGACTGGTGGTCCGGGCTCGGCAGGCCCGATCCGCAGGACGCCACCATCAGCGTGCAGGCCGGCCTGGCAGTGGACGCGCTCAACCAGCTGCTGGCGCCGCTGGGCCTGATGTTCCCCATGGAGATGGGTTCCACCGCTTCGGCGACGGTCGGCGCCTGCGTGGCCAACGCCTCGGCCGGCGCCAACGCGGTGTGCTACGGCACGGCGGCGCACATGGCGGTGTCGGCGAGCGGATTCTGGGGCGACGGCAGCGCCGCCGGCCCCTGCGCCGCGGAGCGCTGGACGCGCCCCGACCCCTCCGCGCTGGCCATCGATTCCACTCGCCTGCCCGATGCCTGGGGGCTGGTCGGGTCGCAGGGTGTGTTCGGCCTGATCACGCGCCTGGAGCTGCGCACGCAGCGCGTTCCGCTGGCGCGCGAGGCGGTGATGCTGGCGGTGTCCGGCATGCCGGAGGCCATGGCCATCTTCGGGAAAGCTCGGGCGGAATTCGGGAGCGATGTCGAGGAGTTTGAGTTCCTTTCGCGCAGCGCCGTGGAGCTGGTACTGCGGCGCAAGGGCGGCGACCTGCGGCTGCCGTTCGAGCAGGTGCCGGATGCGCCTTACCTGGTGCTGTTGCAGGTCAAGAGCAACGACGCCGACGGCGCACTCGCCGAAAAGCTGTACGCGTTCTGCTCGGAGCGCGCGGGCGTGCCGGACGCTGCCATCGGCTACGGGCCGCTGCATGCGCTGAAGAAGGTCCGCCACTCGGTCACCGAGGCCAGCAACCTGGAAATGCGCGCGCTCGGCGGCGGCCGGCTGTCGTTCGACACCGCCACGCCGGTGGCCTGCTTCGGCGATTACCTCGATCGGCTTGCGCGCGAGCTGCGCGAGCTACGTCCCGCGGTGCAGCTTGTGGATTTCGGCCATGCCGGGGTCGGTGGCGCGCACCTGCACCTCATCGGCAGCGCGCAGAGCCCGGTGGGACCGGACGCGGCCCTGCTCACGCAGCGGGTATTCGATATCACCGCGGCGTTCGGCGGCACCTACAGCGCGGAACACGGCGTAGGCCCGAAGTGGGCGCAGGAGTTTATCCAGCGCACGCCGTCGGACCGGTTCGCGGCACTGGTCGAGCGCAAGCGGCGGTTTGATCCCAACCACGTCTTGCAGCCACGCAGCTTCGGGCTGGGGAAGGGTGCGGTCCAGACCGGGGCGTGAGCGCCTTTTTGCTGCTGGTCGCGTGTCCGGCGCTGGGCTGGGCGTTTGCGCGCGGTCAATGGATGCCGGCCAATGCGGCGGCCGTCATCAACGCCTGGCTGCTGCGGGTGGCGCTACCGGCACTGGTGCTGGAGCAGGTGCCCCGCCTGCACTGGGAGCCGGCGCTGCTGTTCGCGGCGCTCACGCCGTGGCTGGTCGTGGCCGGCGCCGCGCTGTTCATTCCCATGGTCGGGCGTCGGCTCGGATGGAGCCGCGGCAGCATCGGGGCGCTGGTGCTGACCTGTGGCCTGGGGAATACGTCGTTCGTCGGCCTTCCCATGGTGCAGGCGCTGGCAGGCCCGCAGGTGCTGGGTGCGGCGCTGATCGCCGATCAGCTCGGCAGTTTCCTGGCGTTCTCGTCGGTGGGGATGGTGATTGCGTCCGCCTACGCGGGCGACCGGGTTGAGGTGCTGGACGTGCTGCGGCGCCTGCTGCGGTTTCCGCCGTTTCTCGCGCTGCCGGTGGCGCTTCTCGTTCGACAGCTGGGTGCCTGGCCCGAGCCGGTGGCCCTGGTGCTGCACCGCCTGGGCGACACCCTGACGCCGCTCGCACTGTTCTCGGTGGGGCTGGTGTTCCAGTTCAGCGCGCTGCGCGGTCGGTCGAAGTTCCTGTATGTGGGACTGGCCTGGAAGCTGGTGCTGGCGCCGCTGTGCGCGCTGGTGATCGCGCTGCTGTGCGGCATCGGTGGCACACCCCTACTGGCAGGGGTATTGCAGGCGGCTCAAGGCCCGATGATCACCGCGGGCATCCTCGCGCAGGAGCGTCGCCTGGACCCGCCGCTGGTCACGCTGGTGGTGGGCAGCGGCATCCTGCTGTCATTCGTGACCGCTCCGCTCTGGTTCCTGCTGATCCGCTGAGGCCGCGAGGCGCATGCAAGCTACGAAGTCAGCGCGGCTGCCATCCCCCGGCGGCGTTCTGTTCAAAGGTGTTGATGTCGTAGCCGCGATCCTTGTAGAAGCGGAACCGCTCGCGCGAAGCAGCGCGCAGCGCGACATCTTCCGGCACCACCTCCAGCACGCGCTCGAAGCTCGAAAACCACGGCGGGACATCTGCGCCCAGGTTGACCAGGATGGCGCGATGCGTCTCCGGTGGATCCGCCAGCCCGATCAGCACCGGGGGCAGCGGCGGTTCGATGGCCGCTCCGGTGTGGCGCTCGTGGGCCACGAAGCCGCCCTGGCGGAAGCTCCAGAGCGCGCCGTCGACTTCATCAGCAGTTCCCACGTCCGGCGCCCGAACGAAGATTCGCAGGCCGGCGGCCGCCGCCTTTTCGCACAGGCGGCAGGCCGTCAGCACGGCGTTGCCGCTGCTGGCGGTCAGCAGGTAGAAGTCGACGCGCGTCATGCCGCAGCCAAGCTGTAGCTCACTCCTCGTTTTTCTTGGCGACCACGTTGAGCAGGTACTGCACGATCAGCGGCACCGGCCGGCCCGTGGATTTCTTGCCGACCCACGCCGTGCCGGCAATATCCAGGTGCGCCCACTTCATCTTCTTGGTGAACCGGTGCAGGAACGTGGCGCCGATGATGGCGCCGCCCTGGCGTCCGCCTTTGGTCGCGATGTTGGCGATGTCGGCGCATTCGCTCTTGATGTGGTCGTCGTACTCCGGCCACAGCGGCAGTTCCCACACGCGGTCGCCGATCTGTTCACCGGCCGCGGTGAGCTGGCGCGCCAGGCCCGAATGGTTGGAGAACAGGCCGCTGGGATAGCCGCCCAGCGCCACCACGCAGGCGCCGGTGAGCGTGGCCATGTCGATGCACACCGCGGGCTCGTAGTTGCGCTCCACGTAGGTGAGCGCGTCGGCCAGGATGAGCCGCCCTTCCGCGTCCGTGTTGAGCACCTCGATGGTGATGCCGGCCATGCTCGTCACCACGTCGCCGGGCTTCACCGCCAGGCCGTCCGGCAGGTTTTCCGACGCCGCGACCACGCCCACCAGGTTGATCGGCAGCTTGAGTTCGGACACGGCCTTGAACACGCCCAGCACGGCGGCGCCGCCGCACATGTCGAACTTCATCTCGTCCATGCCTTCGGACGGCTTGATGCTGATGCCGCCCGCGTCGAAGGTCAGGCCTTTGCCGACCAGGGCCACCGGCTTTTCGCCCTTGGTGCCCTTGAGATATTCCAGCACGATCAGCTTGGCCGGCTGCCGGCTGCCGGCTGAGACCGACAGCAGCGAGCCCATGCCGAGCTTCTTCATCTCCGCTTCTTCCAGCACGTTCACCTTGACGAGTGAGCGTTCCCCACCCGCTGCCAGTCCCAGCGCCGCTTCGGCGAGGTAGGCAGGAGTGCAGATGTTGCCCGGCAGGTTTCCAAGATTCTTCGCAAGTGCCTGCCCGGCACCGATCGCCAGCGCCTCTGCCATGCCCGATTCCCCGGCGGGAAGGTCGGAGCGGCGGGGGACATCAAACGTGAGGCGCTCAAGCTTGTAGACCGGAAGGTCTTCCTTTGCCTGCTCTCCGCGACATTCGTCAAATCGGTAAAATTCTGACTGCGTCGTCAACACGGCCTGCTGAACGTTCCAGTGAAAATCGCGGCCCTTGATCTCCTGGTGCGTGAGAAAATTGACTGCGTCAATCGAGCCTGTACCTCGCAGCGCGCGTGCGCTGGACGCAATCACCTTGCGGAAAGCCGCCTCGTCGAAGCTGCGCTCCCGGCCCAGACCGACGAGCATCACCCGATCCGCAAACGTCCCTGGCAGGTTGTGCAGGATGACGGTCTGCCCCAGCTTTCCGTCCATGTCGCCGCGGCGCATCACACTGCCGACGGCACCGCCGGAGACCTGATCGATGATCTCAGCTGTATTGGTGAGCGTACGGCGATCGAACACGCCAACGATCACACAGGCCACGCGCTGCTTCTCGGGGTTGCCGCTTTTAACGAAGTATTCCATAGCTGAATCCTGATTCTAGTTTTTTGACCTAATTTGTCGGTTGTACTGCCTGAGGAGCTCTTGACCAGTTCATCGCGACTTTCGTTCCATTTCCGGAGGCGATCATAAATTCCCGGGAACGCGATAAACGACGGAAGACGGATATTTTACGCAAATTCTCCAAAGCATCGCGACCTGCGTGACAGGGCCGGGTGGCGCATCTGCATAATGCCCGCTGAATCCAATCCGGAACCGCGATGCTCGGTCGAACCCTGGACCGCTACCTGCTGCGCGAAACGGCGGTCGCCACCGTCGCCGTCACGCTCATCCTGCTGGCGATCATGCTGTCGGCCCGCTTCGCCAAGTTCCTCGCCGCGGTGGCGACGGGCGAACTGCCGCGCGACGTGCTGGCCATGGTCGTGGGCCTGTCCAGCGTGCAGTACCTGGTGCTGCTGATCCCCGCGGCGCTGCTGCTGGCGGTGATGCTCACGCTGGGGCGCCTATACAAGGACAGCGAGGTGGCCGCCATGATGGGCTGCGGCGTCAGTCTGGGCGGGCTGTACCGACCGTTTCTTGCCCTGTCAGCGGTGATGGCCATCATCACCGCGTGGTTGGCATTCGATGCCGGGCCCTGGGCGGGGCGGCAGGTGGACTACATTTCCAAGGACGCGCGCCGGCTCGTCCAGTACACGCCGTTCGAGCCGGGCCGCTTCAAGAGCGTGGCGGGCGGGCGCGCCGTTTTCTACACCGAGCAGATGGAACCCGGCGGGCAGAAGCTGACGACGGTTTTCGCGCGCATGGACGAGGTCCGCGCCGGCGAGAACGCTGAAAGCGTCGTGATTGCACGGGAGGGCCGCCAGCTTGCCGATACCGCGAGTGGCGAGCGCAAGCTCACCCTGTACGATGGCTGGCGCTACGCCGGGCAGCCGGGCCGCGCCGATTTCGACGTGATCCGCTTCGACGAATTCGAGACGCGCATCACGCCGCCGGAGTTCGTCTACATGGCCGGCAAGCGCAAGCTGGCCCTGACGCGCGACCTGCTGAAGTCGGACGACCCTGACGACAAGGCCGAGCTCGCCTGGCGCGTCGCGGCGCCGGTGTCGGTGTTCATCCTGGGCCTGCTCGCGGTGCCGCTGGCCTACCTGCGCCCGCGCCAGGGCCGCTACGGCAAGCTGGTGATCGGCATCGTGCTTTACCTCGTGTATTCCAATCTCATGGGCCTGGGACAGACCTGGATCGCCAAGGAGAAGGTGCCGGCGGTGATCGGCCTGTGGTGGGTGCACCTGATCTTCGGCCTGAGCGCGTTGACCATGCTGGCGCGCCAGCAGGGCTGGTGGCCGGGGCGGCGCGCGGCATGAACCACATCCTCGGGCGGCTCGACCGCTACATCATCACCGCCATTTTCGGGCTCAGCGCCATCGTCGGGCTGGGACTGGTGACGCTGTACAGCTTCATCAGTTTCATTACCGAGATCGACTCGGGCGGCGCCAAGGTGCTGACGGTGTCGGACGTGTTTCTCATCACCTTCTTCACCATGCCGGCCGGGCTCTACCTGCTCATGCCGCTGGTGGCGATGCTGGGCACGCTGCTCGGCATCGGCCAGCTGGCGGCGCAGAGCGAGCTCACTGCCATGCGCGCGGCGGGCTACTCCAACCTGCGCATCGGCCGCTCTGCGCTGATTGCCGGGCTGCTGCTGGGCCTGCTGTCGGTGCTGCTGGGCGAGAGCCTGGCGCCGGCAGGGCAGCAGGCGGCGGAGCGGCTGAAGTCGTCCGCGCGATCGGGCGGAGACCAGGCGAGCGTGCGCTCGCGACCCGTCTGGCTGCGCGAGGCCGGCAACGTGTTCCTGATCCGCCGCCTCCAGGCCGAGGATCGCTTCGCCGACGCCGAGATCTACCGCTTCGACGACAGCCTGCGCCTGGGCTCCATCCTGAGCGTCGGGAACGCCAGTTTCGTGGACGGGACCTGGAAGCTCAGCGACGTGTCCGAAACCGTGTTCGACGCCAGCGCCGTGCGCGTGGTCAAGCACGCCAGCATGGACCTGGCCAGCGGTCTTCAGCCCGAGGTGCTCAAGCTCTACGTGCTCGAAGCCGACACCGTGTCGGCGTTCGGGCTGATGCGGCTCATCGCCTACCTGGACGACAACGGCCTGGACGCCACCGAGCAGCGGCTGGAGCTGTGGCGCAAGTTCATCGCGCCCATCACCGTCATGGCGATGGTGCTGTTCGCGGTCCCGTTCGTGTTCGGCCCCACGCGTGGCGGCGGCGCCGGGCAGCGCCTGCTGATCGGCGTGCTGGTGGGCATCGGCTTCCACCTGCTCAACGAGATCTCGGCCAATCTCGGTATTTTGTACGGATGGTCGGCGCCGCTCGCCGCGGGCTTGCCGACGGCCTTGCTGCTGGTGGCAGGAACCGTGCAGCTGTCGCGCGCGCGCTGACCCGCGCGCTGGCCCGGGCGCGGACCGGGACGCGGCGGCCCGCGCCTAGGTTTAAGCGGGGCGTGGAACCACCACCACCTCGGTTCCCGCCAGCCAGTCGCAGGGCGCGCGCCGACGCGCCTCGGTCAGCATCAGGGCCGCGGCCGCCACCGACGCCAGTGCGCACAGTAGCGCCGCCGGCCGCGCCGCGGGCATGGCGGCCACCTTCGGCACCGAGAGCAGGGCCGGCATCAGGACCGCGCCCCAGGTCGCCAGCATGGCGCTGAAGCGCACCGCCGCGATCGGCCAGCGCAGCGGCAAGCCGTCGAGCCGGCGCACGCGCAGCTTCCAGGCGTACATGCCCAGCGTCTGCCCGCCGTGCACCCAGAACCAGCCGAAGAAGGCGAGCCCCACGCCAAAGAAATACAGCTGCATCCAGAATGTCTGCCGGGCAAGGCCCAGCAACTGCTCGCCGCCGATCACCTCCAGCAGCGACGCGGCCAGCCACAGGCCCAGGAGCAGGAGCCCGTCGTACACCGCGGCAGCAAGGCGCCGCCACAGCGGGGCGGGCAGAACCAGGGAAGACATGATCTCGACGAAACCGTGATGGAAGGGCGGAGCCGCGGTCGCGGCGAATCAGCTGCGCGGCGTCTTCAGCAGTTCCACGGCCACGCCGTCGCGAAGCCCGAGCTGCGCGTGCAGGTAGGCGAATGCTTCGGCCGCCAGCCGCTCGCTGCCGCGAATGCCGAGCTCGATGTGCCGCGGCCGCGTGGCATCGCCGCGCGAGGGCAGGCTGGACAGCTTGACCGCGGGGAAGCGCGCCAGCACCTGTTCCATCAGTTCCAGCAGGTCGCTCTCGGCCGACGAGCCGAGCACGCGCAGGGAAAATTCGACCGGCGGCTCGGTGCGGTGCAGCTGCGGATAGCGCTGGTCCAGCACCCATTCCAGCATGGGCCAGGCCATTTCCGGGAAGCCGGGCACGAAGTAATGGTGCTCGACAAAGAACCCGGAGACGCGATTGACGGGGTTGGGAATCAGGCCGGCGCCGCGGGCGAAGTCGGCCATCAGCACGCGGTGGGGCAGGGCGCGTTCACCGTACTCGGCAACGATCAGCGCCTCGGCCTCGCGGTGCCGTTCCAGCGGCACGCCGAAGGCCTGCGCCGCGGCCTGGCGCGTGAGATCGTCGGGCGTGGCGCCGATACCGCCGCAGGACAGCACGAGGTCGCCGCGCGCGCGCGTCTGCGTGATGGCCTGCGCGATGTCATGGATGTCGTCGCCCAGAAAGCGCGCCCAGTCCAGCGCCATTCCGCGCGCGCCCAGCAGTTCGATGGCCCTGGACAGGTGGCGGTCCTGGCGCTTGCCCGAGAGGATTTCGTCGCCGATCACGAACAGTCCGACTTTCACGCCTGATCTCCAGCCTGAGGGTGTTCCGGGATGACCAGCAGGTGCTGGGGAATTGCGGCGCGCGGCTGCGGGCGAATTCTATCGCGCGGCCGCGGCGTGCCGGCGATCGCGCTAGCATCGGCCACCCCCCAGGGTCACAGCGAGGAGAAAGAATGATGAAAGTCCTGGTTCCAGTTGCGCATGGTTCGGAGAGTCTGGAAACCGTTGTCCTGGTCAACCTGCTGCGGCGGGCCGAAATCCCGGTTCGCATCGCCAGCATCGAGACGGAGACGGTCATCAACGGCAGCCGCGACATCCGCCTGGTGGCGGACGTGGCGATGTCGGACGTGGCGGGCGAAGACTTCGACGCCATCATCCTGCCCGGTGGCGAGCGCGGCGCGCAGCGCCTGTCGCAGCATGGCCTGCTGATCGAGAAGCTGGCCTCGCAGCGGCTGGGGCATCGCTGGTACGGCGCCATCTGCGCCGCGCCCGCGCTCACGCTGTCACCGCATGGTTTGCTCGATGGCAAGCAGGCCACCTGTCACCCGCATTTCCGCGAGCGGCTGCTGCATTACGTGGATCGGCCGGTGGTGATCGACGGCCACTGCATCACCAGCCAGGGTCCCGGTACCGCCGTGGAATTCGCCTTGACCTGGATCGAAAAACTGGTGGGCGCCGAAACGCGCAAGAAGGTGGCTGCGCCGGCACTGTTTGCCGCCTGAGGCCACAAAGCCAGACGCCCGCATCGAGCGGGCGTCTGGGCTTGCGGCGGCCGGATGGTTCAGGCCGCTTTCTTGGCGGCCACGGCCTCGGTGAGCATCTTCTTGAGTTCGCCGGACTGGAACAGGTCCAGCGTGATGTCGCAGCCACCCACCAGCTCGCCCTTGACGTAGAGCTGGGGGAAGGTCGGCCAGTTGGCGAACTTCGGAAGCGTGCGGTAGATGCTCTCGTCCTCGAAGATGTTGACGAAGGCGTACTCCACTTCACAGGCATTGAGCGCCTTCACGGTGCGTGCCGAAAAGCCGCACTGGGGAAACTCCGGCGTGCCCTTCATGTAGAGGATGATGGGGTTGTCGGTGACCTGCTTCTTGATGCGTTCGAGAGTATCCATTTGGCCTCCTCGAAAGAGTGTTCGGGACCGCGATTATACCTGCGGCATTCGTGCCAGCGCGCAACGGAGAAGAGTGCGCCGTCCCCGTCACGGTATTGAAACTGCAAGGCACGCGCCGTATCGTTTGCTTTCGTTCACGCTTGCCTCTTGCCACATTCACGCCAGTCGGCCTTTGCGCTGACCAGCCAGACGAGGATTCCATGGCTCTGTCCCTTCCCGAACTTCCCTATGCCCGCGACGCGCTCGTACCGCACATGTCGCAGGAAACGCTCGACTACCACTACGGCAAGCACCACAAGACCTACGTCGACAATGCCAACAAGCTGATTGCCGGCACCGAGTTCGAGAACGCCTCGATCGAGGACATCGTGCTCAAGTCGTCCGGCAAGATCTTCAACAACGTCGCGCAGATCTGGAACCACACCTTTTTCTGGAACTGCCTCACGCCCAAGCAGGCCGCGCCCGGCAAGAAGGTGACCGATGCGCTGGTCAAGGCTTTCGGTGGCGTCGAGGACTTCAAGAAGCAGTTCACCGAAGCGGCCGTCGGCACCTTCGGTTCCGGCTGGGCCTGGCTGGTGAAGAACGAGGACGGCTCGCTCGCCATCACCTCCACCCAGGGCGCCGGCAACCCGATGACGTCCAAGCAGAAGCCGCTGCTCACCTGCGACGTCTGGGAGCACGCCTATTACATCGACTACCGCAACGCCCGGCCCACGTTCCTGGAGCATTTCTGGGCGCTGGTGAACTGGGATTTCGTCGAGAAGAATCTCGGCTGACAAGAGCCCGAGTTCCGCAGCACCGCGGGCCGCACCAGCAGGTGCGGCCCGCTTCTTTTTTGAGGCGCCGCATGATTCGCCACCTGCTGAAGCTGTCCGACCTGAGCGCCGCCGAGGCGAGAGCCATCGTGCTGCGCGCCACCGCGCTCAAGAACCTGCGCGATCCAGGCTTTCGCCCGTTCCTGGGCAAGACGCTGGCGATGGTGTTCACCAAGAGTTCCACCCGCACCCGCGTCAGCTTCGAGGCCGGCATGGCGCGCCTGGGCGGGCACGCCCTGTTCCTGACCACGGCCACCACCCAGCTGGGGCGCGACGAACCGATCGCGGACACCGCGCGGGTGCTATCGCGCATGTGTCACGCGATCATGATGCGCAACGACTCGCAGGCGCAGCTGGGAGAACTGGCGGCGCATTCGCGGGTGCCGGTCATCAACGGCCTGTCGGACCAGCATCACCCCTGCCAGCTGCTGGCCGACGTGCAGTGCTGGTTCGAGCATCGCGGTGACCCCGCGGGCAAGACGGCGGCGTGGATTGGCGACGGCAACAACGTCTGCCACTCCTGGATCGAAGCGGCGACGCTGTTCGACTTCACGCTGCGTATCGCCGCGCCCGAAGGCTACCGGCCCGATGCCGGGTTGCTGGCCGCCGCGGGCGAGCGCGTGGTGCTCTGCGCCTCGCCGGCCGAGGCGGCGCGCGGCGCAGATCTGCTGGTGACCGACACCTGGACCAGCATGGGCCAGGAGGCGGAGCAGAAGCGGCGCCTCGCCGCGTTCGCCGGCTACCAGGTGGATGAAGCGCTGATGACCACTGCCAAGCCAGACGCGATCTTCATGCACTGCCTGCCCGCCCACCGTGGCGAAGAAGTTTCGGCCGGGGTGATCGACGGCCCGCAGTCCGTGGTCTGGGACGAGGCGGAGAATCGCCTGTGGGCGCAGATGGCACTGCTGGAATTCCTGCTCTCGGCCTGAGCGGCCTGAGCGGGCTCAGCCGCCGCCGGCCGCGTCGCGCGTCTCCAGCACCACGAAGGCGATGACCAGGCCGTTCTCGTCGCTGAACGACACGTGGCCGCCGCCAATTCCAAGCCCTTCGAGCCGCGCGCGCATGGCATCCGAGTACACCAGGCGCGGCCGTCCCAGTTCGCCGCGCGCGACCCCGACGTCCGGATTCGCGTAGCCGCGCACGCCGGTGCCAAGTGCCTTGCCGAAGGCCTCCTTGGCAGCCCAGGCCTTCGCCAGAAAATTGGCCCGACGCCTGGATTTTTCAAACTGCGCGAGTTCTTCCGGATGCAGCAGCCGCTGCGCGAAGCGCCGCGGATGTCGCCGCAGAATCTCTGCCATGCGCGCCTCGCGGATGAGGTCGGTGCCGATGCCGTAGATCATGCGAGCGCAAAACGAAGGGCCATCGCGACGGTGCTCATTCCACGGGCGGCATCCGTGCCTCGCTCATGGCGCGGCGGAACTCCATCACCGCCGCGGGCAGCCCGATGAACACTGCGCGCGCAATCAACGCATGCCCGATGTTCAGCTCCACGATCTCGGGAATGGCTGCGATCGCAGTCAGGTTCGCCGTGGTCAGGCCGTGGCCCGCATGCACCTCCAGCCCGGCCTCGAACGCGGATCGCGCGAAGCGGCGGATCAGTTCCAGCTCCTGCGCGGCGGCGGTTCCCTCGGCCTCGCAATATTTTCCGGTGTGGATCTCGATGTGCGGCGCGCCGGACTTCAGCGCCGCATCCAGCTGGCGCGGGTCGGGGTCGATGAACAGCGCCGCCGCGATGCCCGCATCGGCCAGCTCGGCGCAGGCATCGCGGATGTCCGCCAGGTGACGGACCACGTCGAGGCCGCCCTCGGTGGTGATCTCGGCACGGCGCTCCGGCACCAGGCAGGCGTAGCGCGGCGCGGCGCGGCTGGCAATGGCCAGCATCTCGTCGGTCAGCGCCAGTTCCAGGTTCACCGGCACCGGGCAGGTGGCGATCAGGCGCGTGAGGTCGTGGTCCTGGATGTGCCGGCGGTCTTCGCGCAGGTGGATGGTGATGCTCTCCGCGCCCGCTCCAGCCGCCATCAGCGCCGCTTCCACCGGGTCGGGATAAGACGTGCCGCGAGCCTGGCGCAGGGTGGCGACGTGGTCGACGTTGACGCCCAGGCGGATGGGGCCGATCACGACGTCCGCAGGCATCTGGCTCATGGTGAAAGTTTGCGGGGCATTCGGGGAATGATACGCGGGCGAGTCATTGACCTTGCGGGCCCGCGATCGACCTGGTTTTCGCGACGGTCATCCGCCGGTCTGCGGTATCCTGCCGGCCGCATTTTTGCCGCCCAGCCGACCGCCAAGCCATGACCGAAGCCCTGAACCGCCGCTCGAAAACCATCACGGGCGGTGTGGCCCGCTCGCCCAACCGCGCCATGCTGCGCGCCGTCGGCTTTGGCGATGGCGACTTCGAGAAGCCCATCATCGGCGTGGCCAGCGGCCATTCCACCATGAACCCCTGCAACGCCGGCATCGCGCCCCTGGTGGCGCGTGCCGAGACGGCGCTGCGCGGCGTGGGCGCCATGCCGCAGACCTTCGGCTTTCCCACCGTCACCGACGGTATTTCCATGGGTACCGAGGGCATGAAGTATTCGCTGGTGTCGCGCGAGGTCATCGCCGATTCCATCGAGACCGCGGTCTCGTCGCAGTGCATGGACGGCGTGCTGGCCGTGGGCGGCTGCGACAAGAACATGCCCGGCGCCATGATCGGCATGCTGCGCCTGAACGTGCCGGCGGTGTTCTGCTACGCCGGCACCATCAAGCCGGGCCAGTGGAAGGGCGTTGCCCTCACCGTGGTGTCGTCGTTCGAGGCCGTGGGCGCGTACAACGGCGGCACCATGTCCAAGGAAGACCTGGACGGCATCGAGCGCAACGCCTGCCCCAGCACCGGCGCCTGCGGTGGCATGTACACGGCCAACACCATGTCGTCCGCGTTCGAGGCGCTGGGCATGAGCCTGCTGGGCTCCTCGCAGATGGCCTGCCCGGACGGCGAGAAGGCCGACTCCGTGGCCGACTCGGCGCGCGTGCTGTACCAGGCGGTGGTCAAGCAGATTCGCCCGCGCGACGTGGTCACGCGCAAGAGCATCGAAAACGCCATCAGCCTGGTCATGGCCACCGGCGGCTCCACCAACGCGGTGCTGCATTTCCTGGCCATTGCGCACGCCGCCGGCGTGCCGTTCGTGCTGGACGACATCGAGGCCATCCGCGTGCGCACGCCGGTGCTGTGCGACCTCAAGCCCTCCGGCAAGTACGTGGCCACCGATTTCCACACCGCCGGCGGCGTGCCGCAGGTGCTGAAGATGCTGCTGGCGCACGGCCTGCTGCACGGCGATGCCCTGACCATCACCGGCGAAACCATGGCGCAGGCGCTGGAGCGCATTCCCGCCGAACCGCGCGCCGACCAGGACGTGATCCGCCCCTGGACCCGGCCGATGTACGCGCAGGGACACCTGGCCATCCTCAAGGGCAACCTGTCGCCTGACGGCGCCGTGGCCAAGATCACCGGCCTGAAGAACCCGGTCATCACCGGCCCGGCGCGCGTGTTCAACTCCGAGGAGGAGAGCATGGCCGCCATCCTCGGCGACCAGATCAAGCCCGGCGACGTGCTCGTGATCCGCTACGAAGGCCCCAGGGGCGGCCCCGGCATGCGCGAAATGCTGGCGCCCACCAGCGCCATCATCGGCAAGGGCCTGGGCGAGAGCGTGGGCTTCATCACCGACGGCCGCTTCTCCGGCGGCACCTGGGGCATGGTGGTGGGCCATATCTCGCCGGAAGCCTTCGACGGCGGCACCATCGCGCTGGTGCAGGAAGGCGACTCCATCACCATCGACGCCAGGCGCCTGCTGATCCAGCTGAACGTGGACGATGCCGTGCTGGCCGAGCGCCGCAAGGCCTGGAAGCAGCCCGCGCCGCGCTACACCCGCGGTGTGCTGGCCAAGTTCGCGCGCGTGGTGTCGAGCGCGGCGCGCGGTGCGGTCACGGACTAGGCGCCCGGCTCCGGTTCCGGTTCCGGCTTCGACGTGGGTCCGGTTGCGGGCTCGCGCCGCAGCAGGTCGAGCTTGCGCTGCAATTCGGTTTCGGCGGCCGCATCGCGCGCCTTCTCGGCCTTGGTGCGGCCGAAGCGGATGCGGTTTTCGGCCGCCTGCACCTCGGCCGCCTCGCGCGCCTTCTGCTTGCGGACCTTGTTGAGATTGATGACCTTGCCCATACCCCGTTCCTGCCGCTGAGCGTCGTATGAGCGCACTGAACGCGCGGCGAGGCAAGTC
This sequence comes from Panacagrimonas sp., assembly GCA_052386745.1. Taxonomy (GTDB): domain Bacteria; phylum Pseudomonadota; class Gammaproteobacteria; order Nevskiales; family Nevskiaceae; genus Panacagrimonas. The sequence continues at coordinate 182,505 of JBQTJW010000007.1, forward strand.
GGAATCACCCGCCTGCGGGCGGCGCGGCTTGCCGCCGTAAACTGCGCGGCTTCGCCGATCCCACTTCCCATGCCGCAAACCGCTCCCACCCCGGCCCCCGACAGCGACCTGCTCGGCGGGCTGACGTTCGTCGTGCTGTGGAGCACCGGGTACATCGCGGCCGGCTTCGCGCTCAAGGGCAGCGGCCCCATCACCCTGGCGGTGGTGCGCTTCCTGGGCACTGCGGTGATCGTTGGCCTGCTCCTGCTGCTGCAAGGGGCGAGGCGCCCGGGCCCGCGCGAACTGCTGCACGCGTCCATCGGCGGCATCGTGCTGCAGGGCGGGTTCTTCGGCTTCGTCTACACCGCGATGCACCTGGGCGTGCCGCCTTCCACGGGCGGGCTGGTGGCCGGCCTGATGCCGCTCACCACGGCCATCGGCGGCGTGCTGCTGCTGGGCGAACGCATGCGCTGGCCGGCGCTGGCGGGGCTGCTGGTGGGGCTGGTCGGCGTGCTGCTGGTGGTCGGGCCCAAGCTGCGCTCGCCGGACAGCCTGCCCGGCTATGCCTGCATGCTGCTGGCGCTGCTGTCGCTCAGCCTGGGTACGCTCTACCAGAAGCGCTTTGCCGGGAACCTGGACGCGCGCCTGGCGCTGGTGGTGCAGGTCACGGCGGCGATGCTCGTGCTGCTGCCCCTGGCGTGGTGGTCCGAGGGCCTGCGCGTGCAGGTCTCGGCCGGCGTGGTCGGCGGCATGCTCTGGGCGATCGTCGTCAACTCCTGCCTGGGCCTGATGCTCTACCTATGGCTGCTGCGGCGCGGTGCCGCCGGGCGCGTGGCCAGCCTGTTCTTCCTGGTGCCGCCGGTCACGGCCGTGCTGGCTGCAATCTTCCTGGGCATGCACTTCAGCCTGCAGGACGCCGCCGGCTTCGGACTGGCGGCGGCCGGGGTGTGGCTGGGCCAGCGCGGCTGAAGCGCCGGCCGGATTCGCTACGGCGCGGTCAGGCGTGCGGGCAGGCAGGGGGCGGGAATGCGAAAAGCGCTGCCGGTCCGTTGCTCCGGAGGCTCGGGGCAGGGCGCGGTCCCGGGAAGCGGCCGCGATGCATCCCCGATCCGGGGGATGGAATTCGCGTGCAGGATGACGGGCGCGGTCTTGACCTGCATTTTCCCATTCGCCGAATCCACAGCGGTCCAGTGCTCGGTGGCTGCGGCCGAGGTTGCGGCGAATCGGGGCTGGAAGGTGTAGAGCGAAAGGGGGCTGGCCGCCACCGTCACGGCCAGGAGGCTGGCCAGGGCGCACAGCATCAACCACACGGCCGTCTTCTGAAAGTCGCCGAATGCGCCGCCGCCCATGCTGCCGTCCGGTTGAAACCTGGCGTTCCGTTCAGACTCACTCAAGCTTTCCATGATTCCCCCAGTCCGGCTGGACGCCGGTGCGGCAGCAAGGACTCCTTTCATCAAAGTTGGAGCCGTCGTGCCAAGCCATTCCCTGCCACCGTCGAGGCGAACTTCGTGCCGAAACTGAGCGGAAGCTGAATCGCTTTGATTCCAAGCTCTTGGATGAGAAGGTCCTTTGTGATGACGATGCAGATCGCATGATTCGCCGTCCGGTAATCTGCAAATTGCAAGGACGGCACGGGCCATGGTGTCGACCTCTCGCCGCGAAAACCGCGTTGGCGCTGCATCCGGGGTGGCGATGCGGATGGCACGAATCGAGCACAACCCTGCCCGACGGACACCACTCTGAACCGAAACGCGGGCGATGCGATGATCGACGACAAGATGCGAAGTTCCACCCGGATGGATGGCGCACCCGCGGGCCGCTCCAGCCGAGGATCCAACGTTCTCACGCAGTTCGCTGCCGACCGCGCGCACGACGCGGCCGAAGCGCTGTATGCCCGGGCCAAAGCCAGGATCGATGGGGTGCACCAGTCCGCGGCCTCCAGGCTGAGCCTTGAAGCGGTCCTCGAACGCGGGGTGCCGCTTGCGCGTCGAACGGCCCGTTTCGTTCGCGCCTATCCGTGGCGATCGGGGGCCATCGTGGCGCTCCTCGCCGGGGCTGCGGCCCTGGCCCGAACACCCACTACTGCCGGCTCGAAGGGAGAAGTCCGATGAATACGATGTTCCTCAGCGCCGACGAGATTGCGCAGGTTGACTCGATCATGGCGGACCACGGCATCACGGGATTCGATGCCTGCGTCCGGCTCTGGGGCCGTGGCAAGACCATTCACGTGAGCGGCGATGTCCACAAGGGCGACCTGGCCTGCCTGCTCGCCATTGCGCGTTACCTGAACGACGAGCCGGGCGGCGAACGGTCCACGGTCGCGGATCAGGCGCCGGTTGCGCTGATTGGAACGCAGATGGGCGAAGCTGGAGCCGTTCCGGGCAGCCTCGTGTGACGAGAGGGGGGCGGGGAAATTTTCTGCTTTCTGACATTCCCTTCACGAGGTGGCGAGGCCTGTCTGCCGCATCCCCTTTCACACGCTGACGACCTCGTCGACACGTGTGATCGTTTCCGTCAAATCTCGCAAGTGCGTTCGCGCCGCAGGAGTCGCGGTCAAGGTCAGCCAATCCCGCTCGTCGCGTTTTGGTCTCCTGACTGGCAGGTGCTTGCCCGTGTCGGTGCCAAATCGGGCAGCCAGGTTCACCCGGCGCGCGTGGTCAACTGGAGCGCGTGGATCTCGCGGCCCATGCGGTCGCCGAGGGTGGCGTAGACCATGCGGTGCTGGGCGATGGGCATCTTGCCGGTGAAGGCGGGGCTGATGACTTCGGCCTCGAAATGCTGGCCGTCGTCGCCCCTGACCGTGACATTGGCATCGGGCAGGCCGGCCTGGATCAGGTTCTGGATTTCTTCCTTGGTCATGAATGGCGTCCTGTGGATCGGCTGCTAGTGTCGCACCCCCGGCAGGCCTCAGGGGCGCAGGCGATACCCGCGCACGAGCATCACCATGCACACCGCCGAGAGCAGCGCGAAGAAGCCGCCGCTCCACGCCAGGCTGAGCATGGGTGACACGTCCGAGTGGCCGAAGAAGCCATAGCGGAAGCCGTCGATCATGTAGAAGAAGGGGTTGAAGTGCGAGGCCTGGAACCAGAACGGCGGCAGCGAGTGCACCGAGTAGAAGACGCCCGAAAGGAACGAGGCCGGCGTGATGAAGAAGTTGGTGAACGAGGCCACGTGGTCGAACTTCTCCGCCACGATGGCGGCGATCAGCCCCAGCACCGCGAGGCTTCCGCTGGCAAGCACGAACTGCGCGACGAGGATCAGCGGCGCTTCCACCGGCAGGTGCACGAACGGCAGCGTCACCGCGAGCATGGCGACGGCGACCAGCGCGGTGCGGATGAGCGCCGCGATCACGTAGGCGCCGAACCATTCCATGGGCCCGAGCGGCGACATCAGCAGGAAGACGATGTTGCCCATCATCTTGCTCTGCATCATCGAGGAGCTGGTGTTGGCGAAGGCGTTCTGGATCACCGTCATCATCACCAGGCCGGGCAGCAGGAACTGGGTGTAGCTCACGCCCTCGTAGATGGACGCGCGGCCCTGCATGGCCTGCGCGAACACCAGCAGGTAGAGCACGGCGGTGATCACCGGCGCGGTGACGGTCTGGGCCAGCACGGACCAGAAGCGCATCACTTCCTTCTTCAGCAGCGTGTAGAAACCCATCTGGTCGGGGCTCACTGGGTGAGCTCCACGAAGATGTCTTCCAGGTCGGGCTCGCGCGTGTGCACGTCCTCGATGGCGACGCCGGCGCTGTGCAGCGCGGCGAACACGCTGCCGATGGACTGCCTGGCCGTCTCCAGCTTCAGCTCCACCGAGCCGGCCTTCTCGCTCGCCACCAGCGGCCGCAGCGCTTCGGGCAGTTCGCGCCCGTCCGCGAGCTTGATGCGCAGGAAGCGGTACGGGTGGCGCGCCAGCAGCTGCGTGGTGGTTTCCAGGGCCTGCACTTCGCCGTTGTCGAGAATGGCGATGCGCTCGCACATCTCCTGCGCTTCCTCCAGGTAGTGCGTGGTCAGCACTACGGTGGTGCCCTTGGCGTGCAGGTCGCGCATGAAGGCCCACAGGGTGCGGCGCAGCTCCACGTCCACGCCGGCGGTGGGCTCGTCCAGGATCACCACCGGCGGCTTGTGCACCAGGGCCTGGGCAATCAGCACGCGCCGCTTCATGCCGCCGGAGAGCGCGCGCATGGACGTATTGCGCTTGGCGTCCAGTTCCAGGCGCTGGAGCATCTCGTCGATCCACGGCCACACCTCGCGCCCGCAGCCGTAGTAGCCGGCCTGGATGCGCAGCATGTCCACCACGGTGAAGAAGGGATCGAACACCAGCTCCTGCGGCACCACGCCGAGCTTGCGCCGCGCATGGCGGAACTCGCGCACGGTGTCGTGGCCCATCACGCTGACGCGGCCACGATCCATGTGCGCCAGGCCCGCGATGATGCTGATGAGCGTGGACTTGCCCGCGCCGTTGGGCCCGAGCAACCCGAAGAATTCACCCTGGCGGATGGAGAAGCTGACGCCCTTGAGCGCCTGGAGCTTGCCGTAGGACTTGGCCACGCCGTCGATGAGCAGCGCGTCCTGGGGAGAGTTGGTCATGTGCGTGAATTATCGGGCGGATGCCGGGGCGGCGAAAGAAGGGATCGCACGCGGCTTGCCTCGATAGGGGCGGCAGGGCTCGCATCAAGCGTCGGGCAGTTCGGTGCTTGGTGCGTCCGTCCGGCTAGCATGGGACATGGACACTGCAATCGTATGGTTCCGGCGCGACCTGCGCCTGGCCGATCACCCGGCGCTGCATGCCGCGCTGGAGCGGCACGAGCGGGTGATCGCGGTCTACATCCACGAGCCCGACGCCGAGGCGCCCTGGGCTCCCGGCGGTGCGAGCCGGTGGTGGCTGCATCATTCGCTGGCCGCGCTGGACGGGCAGTTGCGTGAAAAGGGTTCGCGGCTGGTGCTGCGCGCCGGAGACACGCTGGAACAGCTGCGCCACCTCCTCCATTCCAGCGGCGCGGTGGCGGTGTACTGGAACCGCCTGTACGAACCGGCCTTTGTCGCGCGCAACAAGCAGGTGAAGGACGCCCTGCGTGCCGACGGCCTGATCGCGGAGAGCTTCAACGGCGCGTTGCTGGTGGAGCCCTGGTCGATGAAGACGGCGAGCGGCGAGCCATACCGCGTGTTCACGCCGTTCTGGCGCAATGCCAGCGTGAAGCTGCACGCGCAGCTGCAATCCGGCCGCGTGCCGCTGCCGGCACCGGAAAGGATCGCTACGCCCGAATCGCTGCCCGAATCGCTGCCGCTGGCCGGGCTGGACCTGCTGCCCGGCGTGCACTGGGACGCCGGCTTCAAAGCGCACTGGTCGCCCGGCGAGGCAGGTGCTCTGGCGCGGCTGGAGCAGTTTGCGGATGACGCCGCGGGGCGCTACCGCCAGCGGCGCGATCTGCCGGCGGTGGACGGCACGTCATGCCTGTCGGCCCCGCTGCATTTCGGCGAGCTGAGCCCGTTGCAGCTGGTGGCGCGCATGGAGCGCCTGCGCGCGGCGGAACCCTCGGCCGGCGTGCACGCCAACGCCGAGGCGTACGTGCGCGAACTGGGCTGGCGCGAGTTCGCGCATCACCTGCTCTACCACTTTCCGCGCACGCCGGAGGCGCCGCTGCACGAGAAGTTCGCCGCGTTTCCCTGGCGCCCGCGCCACGCGTACGCCGCCGATCTCGCGGCCTGGCAGCGCGGCCGCACCGGCTTCCCGCTCATCGACGCCGGCATGCGCCAGCTGTGGCAGACGGGCTGGATGCACAACCGCGTGCGCATGGTGGTGGCGAGCTTTCTCATCAAGAACCTGCTGGTGCCGTGGCAGGACGGCGCGCGCTGGTTCTGGGACACGCTGGTGGACGCAGACCTCGCCAACAACACCCTGGGCTGGCAATGGAGCGCCGGCAGCGGCGCGGACGCGGCGCCGTATTTCCGCGTGTTCAACCCGGTGCTGCAATCCACCAGGTTCGACGAGGACGGCGAGTACATCAGACGCTGGGTGCCGGAGCTGGCGCGCCTGCCGCGCGATGGCATCCACGCGCCGTGGCAGGCCAAGGCCGGCGTGCTGGTGGGCGCCGGCGTGAAGCTCGGCCAGAGCTACCCGGAGCCCATCGTGGACCTCGCGGCCTCGCGCGAGCGGGCGCTGGCGGCTTACGACGCGGTCAAGGGGCGGGCCTGAGTTGCAGCCCGGTTCGCTGGCGGCGTCCCGATCGGCGTGATGGCTCAGGGCGCCGCCTTCGGTCCTTCGAGCAGGATGCGATTCATCTGCGCGACATCCAACTCTTTCTCCCAGCGTGCAACCACGACCGCGGCGACGCCGTTGCCGACGAAGTTGGTGAGTGCACGCGCTTCGCTCATGAAGCGGTCGATGCCCAAAATCAGTGCAAGACCCGCGACCGGCACCGACGGCACCACGGCCAGCGTGGCGGCCAGCGTGATGAAGCCCGATCCGGTCACCCCCGCGGCTCCCTTGGACGTGAGCATGGCCACGCCGAGCAGGCTGAGTTGCTGCGTGAGCGAGAGGTCCACGTTCAGCGCCTGGGCCACGAACAGGGCCGCCATCGTGAGGTAGATGTTGGTTCCGTCGAGGTTGAACGAGTACCCGGCGGGGACCACCAGTCCCACCACCGATTTCGAGCATCCCATCCGTTCCAGCTTCTGCATCAGCGGCACCAGCGCGGACTCGGACGACGAGGTGCCGAGCACAAGCAGAAGTTCGTCGCGGATATAGCCGATAAACCTCAGGATGGAGAAGCCGGTCATTCGTGCCACCGTACCCAGGACGACGAGAACGAACAGCAGGCAGGTGAGGTAGAACGCCCCCATGAGCTTGGCCAGGGGACCGAGGCTGTCCACGCCGTACTTGCCGATCGTGAAGGCCATCGCGCCACCGGCGCCGAGCGGCGCGAGTTTCATCACCATGCCGATCATGCGGAAGAACACCTGGGCGACGGCGTCCAGCAGCTTCACCGTGGGCTCCGCCCTGTCGCCAAGGCTGACCAGCGCAAACCCGAACAGGAGCGCAACCAGGAGGACCTGAATCAGGTGCCCTTCGCCCGTGAAGGCGCCGATGAACGTGGCCGGGATGACGTCCAGCAGGAATCCCACGGTGGTCTGCGCCTCGGCCTGCGTGGCGAACCTGGCAACGGCGCCCGCATCCAGGCTCCCGGGGTCGGCATTGAACCCCTCGCCAGGTCGGACCAGATTTACGACCGCCAGCCCGATGAGAAGGGCGACGCTCGATATGATTTCAAAGTACAGGATCGCCTTGGCGCCGATCCGCCCCACCTTCTTCACGTCGGCCACGCCGGCCACGCCAAGGACGACGGTGAGAAAGATGATCGGTGCAATCAGCATCTTCACAAGGGCGATGAATCCATCGCCCAGGGGTTTGAGTGCAACCCCGGTCTCCGGCGAAAAGTGGCCGATGAGGCCGCCGGTCACGATCGCCGCAAGTACCCACAAGTAGAATCTCGATCCCTTGCCGGCCATATGCGTTCCGCTCGATGTAGAGGTGGTTTCAGTGAGCCCGGGGCTGCGACTCGATCCAAGACCCTGATCGGGCTGCCGGCGTGTTCCGCGTGCACGCGGCCGGAGGCTTCATTGGTCCCGCATCCGAAGCATGCTGGATAATCAGTCCGCACGTACCGCTCCCGGAGGCTCGCCCAAACCATGCGCAGCTATCGATTTCTCGCCCTGCTTGGATTCCTCGTGTGCGTCGCCGGACTCGCGTTTGCCTTGTACCTTCAGCACTTCCGCGGATTCGAGCCCTGCCCGATGTGCATCTTCCAGCGCGTCGCCATGGGCGGTACAGCCATCGCCCTCCTGCTGGGCGCCCTTCACGCCCCGGTGGCCTGGGGTCGCTGGGTATATGCAGGGCTTGCTGCCGCATCCTCGCTGATTGGCGCCTTCATCGCCGGTCGGCATGTCTGGCTCCAGCATCTGCCGGCAGACCAGGTTCCGGCCTGTGGACCCACGCTGGACTACCTGCTCGGCATGCTGCCGGTGTCGGAAGTCGTCCAGATGGTGCTGAGAGGTGACGGGAACTGCGCCAAGATCGACGCCGCGTGGCTTGGGCTCGCGCTCCCCACCTGGACCCTGGTGCTGTTCGTGGGACTGACGCTTTTTTCCTTGATCCTGCCTCTGCTGTCCGCCCGCCCGAAGCTGCGCTGATGGTTCCTGCGGACCCGTCAGAATCTGCAACCTTCCTCCTCCTGCAACTCATTCAGATCGCCATGTCCACCGCCACCACCGACCTTTCCGATGCACACCCAGAGGCCCAGATCTGCGAACCGGTGTTCGCCAGTTTTGGTGGCCGAAGGGCGTTTTTCGGCCCCATCAAGACCCTGAAGGTCTTCGAGGACAACGCCCTGGTGCGTTCAACCCTGGAGACTCCCGGCGAGGGCAGGGTCCTGGTCGTGGATGGTGGCGGCTCGCTTCGTTGTGCCCTGTTCGGCGGAAACCTAGGGCTGCTTGCCGTGAAGAACGGCTGGTCCGGCGTCGTGGTGAACGGTCTGATCCGCGATTCGGAGGAGATCAACGCCCAGAGCTTCGGTCTGAAGGCGCTGGGAACCCATCCGCGCAAGAGCGAAAAAGGGCTGCATTCTGCCCACGCGGATCGTGTTGTCCGGTTTGCCGGCGTGAATTTTTACCCGGGACACTGGCTGTACGCCGATCCGGACGGAATTCTGGTCAGTGCTGTCGCAATCCACGATTGAGGTGCCGTTTGTCGGCTGGAGCGGCGCACCATCCGAGTGCCTTCTTTGTGCATAGATCTTGCTGACGAGAGATACAACCCTGAATCGATGTAAAAAACTGCTCATGCAAGGGAGTTGTTGCGCCGTTCAATTGCAACAAATTGGCCGCAGAATGATGGACTGAATCCCGGAATCGCGATGGCTCGTACTGCGGAAAGTAGTAAAGTTCTGAGGCGTGGATCACAAATTCGTGCAGCGAGCAAATCTAACGAGCCAGCGGCTGCGAGTTGATGAGTTGAGGTAGAAGACCGTTCAAGGCCGAACCTGGGGGAATGGCCTTGAAGGGAGTTGTACAGCGGCGGTCATTTTGGGCAAGGGTGCCCATGGGAGGCTGTATGAGAAATCCGGCTCGGATGCACCTGCGTATTCTAGGAATACGCGGATTGCCGGCTAGTCACGGCGGTTTCGAAACATTTGCGGAAAAACTTGCGATCTTCCTGCGCGATCGCGGATGGGACGTGACGGTCTACTGCCAGGAGACCGGGTCGGGGCCGGTCGTGGAAGATCGGTGGGAGGGTATCCGCAGAGTTCGCATGCCTATTGCCGGAAAGGGCTCCGCGACCACGGTCCTGTTCGACTGGAAGAGCACCCTCCACGCAGCACGCGAGCCCGGGCTGGCGCTCACGCTTGGCTACAACACGGCAATATTCTGCAGCGTGCTCCGTCTGTGCGGGGTAACCAATCTCATCAACATGGATGGCATTGAGTGACGCCGCCAGAAGTGGGGTCGTCTCGCCCGCTTGTGGTTCTGGCTCAACGAGCGGGCCGGCTGCTGGCTGGGCAACCACCTGATTGCGGATCACCCGGAAATCAAGCGGCACCTCGCGACGCGGGTATCGGCGTCCAAGATCGCGACCATCCCTTATGGCGCCGAGCGGATCGATGAGGCCGACCCCGCGCTGATCGAGCCCTACGGGCTGGTGCCCGGCTGCTACGCGATGGTGGTGGCCCGGCCGGAGCCCGAGAATTCCATCCTCGAGATGGTGCGGGCCTGGTCGCGCAAGTTCCGCGGCTGCAAGCTGATGGTGCTGGGACGGTACGACCCCGGCAACGCCTATGCCCAAAAGGTGACGGCCGCGGCTTCGGCGGAAGTGATTTTTCCAGGCGCGATCTACGACAAGAAAGTGCTGACCGCCCTGCGCTTTTTTGCCCGGGTGAATCTGCATGGACATCGGGTTGGCGGAACCAATCCAACGCTCGTGGAAGCACTTGGTGCGGGAAACCCCATCATTGCGCACGACAATCCCTTCAATCGCTGGGTTGCCGGTGATCTTGCGGCACGGTTCTTCACGGACGAGGCCGAGTTTGACTCCGTGCTCGATGAACTCCTTCCGGATCTGGCCGAACTTGGCCACATGCGAACGGCCGCATACGCGCGCCACGCCGCCTGTTTCACCTGGCAACGCGTGCTCAGGGACTACGAATTGCTATTGCTGGACTGGGCACGCGCGTCTGAGCACACGTTGACCGCGCCAGGCCATCAATCCCACGAGGCGGCCGCTGTTATGGTTCCTCCTTCCAACTCCGTGGGCAAGGATCTGCCGGACCCTAATGAGAACGATGAAATCCGTGAAAATGCACGTGCTGGGTAAACGGGTAAGCCCCCTGCTGGCGGATTTGCGCTGCCCTAAATGTCACGCCGTAAAGCTCGAAGAAAAGGGTGAAGGGCTGGTCTGCCGGAGTTGCCGGGCGGCTTACCCTGTGATGAATGGAGTGCCGCGCCTGCTTTCGGTGGACAGCCAGCTCGACGCTGCGCGTGAACTGCATAGCAAGACCGGCGATGCCATGCGCCAGGAATACACCGCCCCGACGCCGACCCGGCGCAGCCTGAAAAAGCGTCTGCTGGGCGTGCTGCGTCCGCCCGAAGTGATGCTCAACAGCAATCCCGACCTGCAGGCGCCCCACACGAAGGCCCTGTTCGAGGGAGCGGGCCCCGGGATGAGGGTGCTCAACGTGGGTGGCGGACCGCGTCGGTACAGCGAGCACGAGGTGTCGGTCAATATCGATGCGTTTCCCAACGTCGATATGGTGGCCGATGCCCACAATCTTCCATTTGCGGACGCCAGTTTCGACGCGGTGTTCAGCGTGGCGGTGCTGGAGCACGTCTACAACCCGGAAACGGTGGCGGCTGAAATGATGCGCGTGCTCCGGCCGGGCGGCGTCCTGTATTCCGAGGTGCCGTTCTTCTTCTTCTTTCACGGCTATCCCAACGATTTCCGCCGCTATACCCGCGAGGGCATGCGCCGACTGTTTGGCGGGCTGAACGAACTCGAGATCGGGATCATCATCGGGCCGATGTCAGCCATGCTTCAGGCCGGTAATATCGCCTTGAACATGCTGGTTCCGTCCCGCCTTGCCCCCTTGCGCAGCGGATTGAGCGGCGCGTATCGCTGGCTTACGTTCCCGCTCAAGTACCTGGATATTCCCCTGGTACGCCATCACCCGGATGCCCACCTGCTCGCGGCCGGCTTCTACGCCATTGGCCGCAAGCCGGCTGCCGCTGCGGAAGAGTCCGTGCCGCCTGGGCTGGTACCGGCGCTTCACCGGGACGCCGCGTGACGCCTGGATCGATGATCGTGCGGCAAAGTGGATTCGCCAGGGTTTCCTGCCCTGGCCAGAGGCCTTGTCAGAATCGATGAGCGGGCAGCGCCGCAGGGCGATGGCCTTTTCAGCAGCATGAACCTTCCACCCATGATGACCACGTCGAGTGTGGCGGGCAGGGCTTCGTCGATGCCCGATCTGCCGGATGCAGCACAGGTTCGCAGGATCGTTGCGCTCATGATCGGGGAGATCGGCGACCTGATCGTGACCTATCCCGCGCTGGCTGCACTCCGGGCGCGCTACCCGCATTCGAGGGTGACGCTGATTGCGCGTCCCGTGGTGCGGGAACTGGCGGAGGCGCAGGCCTCGGTTGACGAGGTGCTGCCGTTTCCGGGGCGTTCGCGCATCGAGAAGGCCCGGTTTATGGCCCGGTTGCTGGTGAGTCGCTGGGACCTGTGGGTGGACCTGCACACGCCAACATGGAACACCGTCTGCACCAACGAGGAGGTATTCCGGCGCAACGCCTTGCTGATGCGCGTCGCGCGGTGCCGCTACCGCGTGGGTTTTGCCGTGCCTGAACTGGCCCAGCATCTCAGCCACGCCGTTCCTGTACCTGACAGGCCGACCTTGCAGACCGAAAACATCATCGACACCACGCTGCGTGTGGCGGGCGCACCCGGCGAGCGCCAGTGGCGCAAGGCCCAAGCCGTGCCCGCGGCGGTGTCCAGGACAATGCGCACGAAGCTGCGCCTGGATCAGGATCGGCGGCCCATGCTGGCGCTGTTCTTCGGAGCCAAGCAGCCGGCCAAGTTCTGGCCGGAACATCACGTGATCCGCTTCCTGAAAATCGCCCTCGAACGGTTTCCGGAGCACCGCATCCTGATGATCGGTGGCCCGCACGAGGCGGAGCCGACACGGCGGGTGATGGATGCGCTGGCACCGGAGGGGCGGGTGCGGGTGGAGAATCTGGTGCTGCAATGCAGCCTGATCGAAACGGCCGCCGTGCTGGCGTTATGCGAGGCCGTGGTCAGTACGGACAGCGGTCCCATGCACCTGGCAGATGCCGTCGGCACCCCCTTGGTGAGCCTGTTCAGTGCCTTCAATTACCTGGTCTGGGTGCCGGTCAACGCGCCCAACGTCGTGCTGCATCACATGACCCCCTGTGGCCCCTGCTTCAAGTCGGTGTGTGATCGAAACAATGAATGCATGGAGGGCATCCTGCCCGAGGCGGCGGTGCAGGCGCTGGCCAGGCTCATGCCGGAACCGGCCGTCGCATGAATGAAAAGCGGCTGCGCCTGCTGTGCGTGTCGACCTACCCGGTGGAAGGGCCCTCGGTGCGGCACCGCATCTGGGGTTATCGGGAGTTCTGGTCGCGTCATGGCGTCGACCTGAGTTTCTGGTCCTTCATGGATTCGCAGCTGTACCGTGTGCGTCGTCGGTTTGGGCCCCTGTGGAGCGCCATCAAGCTGCTGCTGTTCGGTGTCGCCATGGTGCGGCTGACGCTGCGCATTCCCTTTGCCCGGCGCTTCGATGCCGTCATCATCCATCGCGAGCTGTTCCCGCTCGGCCCCCCGTGGTTCGAGCTGTGGCTGGCGCGGGTCCAGCCGAATCTCTATTTCGACCTGGACGATGCCATCTGGGCGCCGCCGAGCAACAGCGTCAACCAGCGCGCACTGTTGTGGGATCCCACGAGAGTCGCCAGGATCATGAAGGCCAGCCGGTGCGTGGTGGTGGGCAACCGGTTTCTGGACGCCTATGCGCAGAAGCACAGCGGGCGCACGCACATCATTCCGACGAGTTGCCCCGCCAATGCCGCGGTACGGCGTCGCGCAGAGGACACTCCGGTCGTCGTCTGGATTGGCAATCTCGGCAACGCGTTCTACCTCCAGGACCTGGTTCCCGTGCTTGAGCGGTTGGCGTCGCGCCGTCGTTTCACCTTGCGGCTCATCGGTGGCGCTGATGTGCACGAGGTGAGGGGAAAACACTTTGATGTCGAGCACCTTGCGTGGCGGGAAGACATGGAAAACCAGTGGCTGCGTGATTCCGACATCGGCATCATGCCGCTGCCCGATCTGCCCTACGAACAGGGCAAGTGTTCGTTCAAACTCATCCAGTACTTTGCCGCTGAACTGCCCGTGGTGGCTTCGCCAATCGGCATGAACCGCGATGTCGTTTCGGAGGGCGTGAACGGATTTCTTGCCGCGTCCGACCAAGAATGGGAGCACGCGCTCGATACGCTGCTGGCAGACTCGCAGCGACGGCGCATCATGGGCCAGGCCGGATACCGCACCTATCAGGCGCGTTTCACGCGGGAGCGCTGTGCCGAATCCTGGGTTTCGCTGCTGCGGCCGCGCCCCCTTGCTGGAGAATTGACCTGAAAACCCGGTTTGCATTGCTCCTCGCGTTCTCCGCCCTGGTGGGTTGCGCCGAGCCCCAGGCCAATGAACCGCTCAAGGACCTGCTCAAGGGAATCTTCCAGAAACCCGCTGCAGGTGCGATCAAGGCCAGCGTGACCGTCCTTCCGCAGGAGCCGGCAGGGGTGGTGCCCGCGGGAATCTTCGGGACCAACCTGCAGTGGGAGAACGACGGCGACGGGTTGCTGCGCGGGCTGAGTGGCAACCAGTTCCCTGCTGCGGTGGTCGCCGATGTCCGTACCCTGGCGCCGACGAGCGTGCGTTTCCCGGGCGGCCTGCTGGCCAATACGTACCGGTGGAAAACGGGCATCGGCGAGCGCAGTGGACGTGCCAAGGGGCTGGGATTCAGCGGTCAGCCGATGGCGTCGACATTCGGAACGGACGAGTACATGGCGCTCCTGGCCGCAACCGGCGCTGCGCCCCTGATCACGGTGAACGTGAGCGCAGGCGCCGAAGAGGCGGCGGACTGGGTGGAATACTGGAACGGCGCCCCCGGCACGCGGTGGGGCCGTCTACGTCAGACCAACACCGGCATCAAGCCACCGCGCGCGATGCATTGGGAAATCGGCAACGAACTGTATACCCCGGGGCACCCCGGATTCCTCACGGCCGAAGCGTACGCGGCAAAGGTGAACGAATTCGCCGTCGCCATGAAGAAGCGCGACCCGACGATCAAGATCGGGGCGACGATGGAAGGCTCCTTTCAGGAAGCAGCGTGGATGGCGTCGGTCATTCCCGACCTCACCACCTGGAATCAACGGGTCCTCAAGGCGCTGGGGCCCGAGGTCGATTTCCTGACGGTGCATTTCTACGTGCCTTTCGGCAAGTTCGGAAGCGAAGACGATCTCAACCGCCTGGTGTGGGCCGGGCCGGCTACATTCGAACGCACCGTGTCGCGCATTCTGGCGCAGGCCCGCGAGCACGGGCATCCGGAACTGGAAATCGCGGTGACCGAGTTTGGTACGTTCTTCGGTGAGACGGTCACCCTCAGTGAACGCATCTCGGGCACCGAGAATGCGATCTTCAACACGCTGCTGACGATGGCGTTCATTCGCCAACCCGGCGTGACCATCGCCAATCACTGGTCGCTGCTCAACAATGGCATGTTCGGCATGCTGACCTGGGACAATGGCAAGCTTGGTCGTCGTCCCTGGACTGACGTGTACGCCCGCCTGCGCGAGTTTGCCGGCGCCCAGCGGGTCGCGGTCAGGGTGGAGTCGGATGGTTTCCCGATCCCGGCCAATGGCAATGTGCCTGAATTTGCCAAGCTGCCTGCGATCGATGCTATCGCAGTGAAGGTGAGCGGCCAGATGCGCCTGGTCCTGGTCAACCGCTCGCCAGACCGGGAAGCCGAGGTGTTGGTGAATGGGGAGGGGGGACAACTCCCTGCAAAGTTCAGCCTTACGACCCTGCGAGCAGAACGCAACCAGCTGCGATGGGCGGCGCCCGTGGTGGCGACGTTGACACGAGCCGAAGGCTCGGACGCCTACGCCTTGCGCTTGCCCGCGCAGTCGGTGTCATTCCTGGCGCCCTGATCACGTTCTGACATGCTGCTCGTCCAGGCCAACTACGTACTGATCAGCCGCTTGCTGATGCCGGTCGCGGCTTTCCTGCTCCTGGTGCTTATTGGGCGGCAATCGGACCAGCTACTCGGAGAGTACGCGCTGGTCACGACGTTCTATTTCGTGATGCAGACCCTGCCCTTGCTGGGCCTGACGCCCTTCATCATGCGCGAAGTGGCGCGCAGACCACAGGCCGCCGCCAACTATTTCGTCACGCTGGGCCTGATGGCACTGGTCGTCGGACTGGTGGTCAACGCGGGCGTCCGGCTGATGCTCGGATTCGCCCCTTATTCAGAGTCCGTGCGGCAGGGCGTTTACGTGGTGGGATACTGCGTCTTCGGCGGCATTCTGGCTTTCATCGGCGAGATCATTCTCTTCAGCCTCGGGCAGGCCCGCACCGTCGCCCTGACCACGATCGCGGAAAACGTCCTGCGCCTGGTCGCCAGTGTGGTCGTCCTGACGCGGTCCGGGGACGTGGCGCAGCTGATGTGGGTGGTATTCGCCACCCGCATGCTGGGGGCGGTGGTCTACCTTGTTCTCATCTGTGGCAGGGCGGCGCAGCGCGTCAAGCTGGACTGGGCCATTCTGACCGAAGCGCGTGCGGTGCTGCCGGTGTTCGCGGCCGGTGCCGTGCTGATGCTGGTCATGAGCCGCATGGATTTCTTTGTGCTGTCGCTCTATGCCGGCATTGCGGACCTCGGCCATTACGCCATCGCCTACCGCCTGCTCGAAATCTTCACGCTTGGGGTGACGGCCCTCGGCACGGCGGCCTTCCCGCTGTTGTCGCGGCAGTACGTCCGTGACCGGTCAGGGTTTCTCCATCAGGGTCGCCTGCTGGTGCTGGGAACGCTCACGCTGCTGGTGCCCGTCGCGATCGTTGCACACGTCGGGTCCGACCTGTATGTGCGGTGGCTGTTCGCCGAACAGTATCCGGATGCCGTCGTCCTGAGCAGCTTGATCGTCCTGGCGCTGCCGCTGGTAGGGCTCGATGTGCTGTGCGGAGCCATGCTGAATGCGTCGGACCACCAGGGGCATGATCTTCGCGCAATGACCTTCGGCGGCCTGACCTACGCCGCTGGCCTGCTGCTTCTGGTGCCATGGCATTTCGGGGTGGGGGCCGTTGCAGCGCTGGGGTTGGCAACGGCGGTCCAGGCCGGAGTGCGCCTGCGGGTGATCCGCCAGCGCTTCGGCCCGCTCTTGGGCGCCCGCGATCTGTGCGGACATGTGCTGCTGGCGCTTGGCACACTTTGGTTGGTGCATCATTTCGTGGCCGGTACTGACGCCTGGGGGGTGGCCGGGCTGGCCATCGCGCTCGGCCTGCTGTATCCGCTCGTTCTGATCGTCATGGGTCTTTTTCGGCCACTTCGCTTGGTCGCACAAGTGTGGCCGCAAGGCCCGTTGCGCCCGGCATCTACGCTCGCCGGGCTGATGGATAGGCTGGTGATGGACGATCACCGGCGCCGCGAGTGGCACCTGAGCGGCAGAAACTCTGCCCCTCCATTCGAAAGCAGGGCGGAGGCCTGTGTTGTTCTCTACCGGATTTCGCGATTGCTGCACCTGCGGGGGTGGCATGGCATCGCTAGAGTGATCGGACGATTCAACCGGTTGCTGACCAGGGCAGACATCGATCCCCGTTCAGACATCGGCCCGGGAATGGTCGTGGTCCGGCCGGCGGGCCTGGTGATCTCGAAAGATGTAGGCGCCAATGCGCTGTTCGATTCCGGGGGCGACGTCAGCAGGTGTAATGTCGAAAACAATGGTGGAGGTTCAACAGATTCCAGGGTGCAGGACAACGGTTGTCCCAACGTTCAGTCCGATGTCGAGATGGCCGCCTGCGTGCCATCTGGTTCGTCGGTCGAACGCCGCCCGGTGATTCTGCAAGGAACTGATTTGCCCACCTCGGCAAGCGTACCCGGGATGCGTCCGTGAGATCCCGAATCCTTTACCGTCGGAAATGGCATGTGAGCCTGAAAAAACGAACCGATGCTTGCAGTCGAACACCCCCATGATTAGACATTCCTCCCCACCTGAAAGGGTTGGATTTTGAACACTACGCGCCGCACAGCGATCAACCCGATTTCCGAATACGCACCCCAACGCATGCCATGAATCCACAACCCTTGCATGAGCGCCCTTACCCGGTTCCAGCAGAACCGCTTCAGGACGTGGCGTCGATCCTGTTTCTGCGAATGCGCAGCATCGTCCTGGTTTTTTTGGGCGTGGTGGGGATTGCGGCGTTCGTGGTTTTTTATGTGCTGACGCCGACTTATGAGGCCAGTTCCACCCTGCTGATCAATTCTGGCGAGCTGATCGTCCCCATGGTGGAAGGCGTGCCGCCCAGCGAGTTCGAGAAACAGGCCGCGTTACATACCCAGAAAGCGGTTCTTGGGAGTACCAAGGTCGCTGAGAAGGTGGTCGACAAACTGAAGCTCGACCAGCGGCGGGTACTCAGCCGCATCGAGAAGGCAAAGATCTGGGTCCGTGACCAGCGACGGCCGTTCGGGAAGGTGCTTGGAATCGCTAGCTGGCAGCAGGCGGAGGACTATCGGGCCCGCGCCTTGAACGCCCTTGTCGCGAATCTGAAAATTGAAGGCAAGTCCGATAATCAGGCCATCAACCTGAGCTACTCCGCGCATGATCCGATAGAGGCTGCCGACACCGTCAATGCCGTGGTGGAGGTCTACCAGGACTACTTCAACCACCAGCACAAAGAGCGTGCTGAGCGGCGGATCTCCGATCTCGAAACGCAATTGACCGAACTCAACCAGGAACTCGCACGCACCGAGCGGGAAATGCTCAAGTTCCGGCGTTCGGATCGCATTGCACTGGGCGCATCGCAAAGCAGCTTTTCGCGTGACCCGGGGGACGTGCCCGATGCTTCGGAGGTGGCGGTTGCACGCCAGAGCGGCCTCGTGGGCATTACGGACAGCCCTGCGGTCCAGACGGATATCAAGCTCAGGGTGCTGTCGATGCAAGAGGACCTGCGCAAGCTGCGCACCGAGTTCGGTGAGCGCGCCCCGGCAGTGGTCGATCTTCGCGAGAAGATCCGCGCGTACACCGAGGCGATCGACAAGCTGCCGGAACGTGAAGTTGATCTGGTGCGGCTGAGGCGCAACCTCGAGATCAATCAGGACGCTGCCATCACCTTGAAGCGTCTTGTCGAAAAGGCAAAGGCCGCGGCGGCTACCGGGGCCCGCAACAACACCGTGATCAATGTGCTGGACCGAGCCGAACCAGACGGTCGTGCGGCGTCTCCCAAGCGCCAGCTTGCAATGACTGTGGCCACGATCTTCGGACTCGCGCTCGGCGTGATCGTGGCGTTGATCCGCCACTACTTCGATCACAGTCTGCGCACCACGCGCGATCTGGAATCATACCTGGGCGTGAAGGTGCTCGGGTCGCTGCAGGTCGTGCGTTGATTCCGACGGCTGTTCCACACGTAGATATTTTCGAGTCAGGTTCACGAGGACTGTGCATTGAAGAAAAAACGTACCCCGACGCTGTCGGAGGACATGCGTGCGGGGCAAACCGATCGGAGACTCGGGGAATTGCTGTCAAACCAGGATGCTTTTGACCTGTACCGCAGCATCGACAACGAACTTTTTTCCATCATGGGGGACGTCCCCAAGAATCTTGCTGTGGTCAGTGCGGCCAAGGGTGAAGGGCGTTCCACCCTGGCCGTCACGCTCGCCAGCTTTGCGGCGGCGTATTGCTCTCCGAAACGGGTATTGCTGGTGGAGGCCGTTCTCGGCGTCGGCGAACTGGCCGCCCGGATGTCGCTAGCGCCTGGCAAGGAAGGGTTCAATTCTTTCAATCTCAGCGGCGAAAGATGGAAAGAAATGGTCCTGGCCACTCCAATTCCGGGGCTGGATCTGCTGGCCGCCGGTGAGTGGAGCTGGCGGCATGCCAAGCTGTCGCAGAATCACTACTCTCGCCTGCTGCGTGAAGCCGCACAGGAATACCAGTGGGTCATCGTCGACACCCCTGCAGGTGGCAGGAATAACGATGTGATCCCGATGGCAAGCCTCGCCGATGCCGCGCTGCTGGTGGTTGGCTATGGCGGGGCCAGCCGCGAGCAGGTTCAGGCGTTTGTCGAGCGCCTTCGTCAGGCGCGTACCAGGGTGCTCGGCGGTGTGCTCAATCGCCTTCGCTTTCCAGTTCCCCGCATTTTCGGTGGCGGCCCTGCTCGTTGAACCGGCGTGGGCAGTCCCATGCAATTGAATGGTCGATTGCCATGAGTGCAGAGCTCTCTGCCAGGCAGGGGTTGGGCAGTGGAGGCGTGGATCTGCTGATCGGGCTGGTCTGCGGTTGCCTGATGACCGCTGCCTTCGGTTTTTTACCGAAACTCGGCATGTTGGTTGCCGTTCTTATCGCGGTCATCCCGCTGTTGATTCTGCGCCCGAATGCGGTGTTTTGGGCTGCCCTGCTTTCGATCCTGATATTCGAGGAATTTCCGGCCGGATTGGGCGACGTGGCCGAACGGGCGAACCGGACGGCTTTCTATTCCACCTCGGTCGGCATTCCGGGCCTTTATATGCCCGATTTTTTACTCATGACCGCGATCGGACTCGCCGTCCTGACCATCTTGATCGAGCGTCGTCCGCTCGATCTTCCTTGGGACCGGGTGGGGCGCTGGCTCGCGACCGTGACCGTGGTCATGGTGGTATCGGTGGTGATGGCGTTTGTGCGGGGCAATCCGCTTGAAAGCAGTGGACCGCAGTCAGTGCTGGGTACCGACGTCGAAATCAATGATCGGGCGGCCAGGCTCATTGCGTTTTTTCAGTTCAAAAGCTTTGCGCTCGTGATGATCGCGTACGTCGCAACACTCCTGTACGTGCGGGATAGGGCGGGGCTCGATCGATGCATCTGGATGGTGGGTTTGGCGGCACTGATCTACGTGGCGATGGGCACGTTCCGGTTGATGGCCCACCCTGGATGGGTGGCACAGACCATCCCGGTTTTTTTTGATCCGATGTCGGTGCTGATATTTATCCTGATCGCGTTTTACGTCATTGCCGCCTGGTCACAGGGAATGCTCAGCCGACGCCAGACCATGTGGATGGGCATTCTGGGCTGCTTCATGGTGCTGTTCGTGCTCGTCTCGTTTCGTCGCACGATGTGGGGCGCCATGGCGCTGGCGACCGTACCTTTGCTCGTGTTCATGCCGGGGTCGAAGCGCACATACCTTGTCGTGGCTGCGGCGGCCGTTTTCTTTGCGATCGGGTCCTTAGTGCTGTTGTCGCCGGCCGGCGCAGTTTTGATCGATGCCGTATCCACCCGACTCGGACAGACCACCTCGGAGGAGGCTTCTACCGAGTATCGCCTCGTGCTGTTCCGCCATTTCGGAGAGCATTTTTTTGATATTCCGCTGTTCGGGTACGGACCTAAACCCTTGTGGAACGACATGATCACGCAAGGACAGTTTCAGATCAGCCTTGAAAACATTCACAGCCTCTATTTCTGGCTGTGGTTGCGCCTCGGGCACGTTGGGCTGACGGTATTTGTCGGCGGGGTGCTGATGGTGCTCGCCCAGGCCTGGGCACTCGCTCGTCGATCGCTCGACCCCCAGTACAGGGTGCTGTCCCTCATGATGCTGCTGAGCATTCTGATGTTCTTGTTCAATGGGCTGTTCAATCCCGCATACGGGCAGTCGCGAGGGCTCGTCGTCATGGGCGTAAGTCTTGCTCTGCTTTCGCGCATGATTCAGTGGAACCAGTCAGGGAGCCTACAACGGTGAGCGGTGCCAAAACGATGAACGACTGCAATCAGTTTCTTGCAGGACTCTACGCTGAGCGCGCCAAGCCAATCAGACGCGTGTTGGAGGCTGGCGGCGGCAGCTTTTCCCATTTCAAAGTCCCGCCGGATGCAGATGTCTACGTCCTGGATATCGAACATGGTCAGCTCGCGCGAAACCAGACCGGTGGGCTTGGCGTGCAGGGCGACATTCAGCGTTTGCCGGTTCGCGATGGCAGTTTCGACCTGGTGGTTTGCTTCAATGTCATCGAACATCTGCCGGATCCCGCAGCGGCATTGAACGAGATGCGGCGCGTCCTGGCCCCGGGAGGTGTTCTACTCCTGGGATGCCCGGATCGGAACAGCCTGAAGGGCTGGTTGACGCGCATGACGCCGATCGGATTCCACCGTTGGTATTACCGTGTCGTGGTCGGAAAACAGGATCGGGGAGATGGACATTACGACGCCTTTGCCACCCCTTTTCGCCCGATCGTTTCCGGGCGTGCGCTCAAGCAGTGGATATCCGACCAGGGCTTGGATATGGGTTTCTATCGAACCTATGACGCCGCCCATGAATATGGAGTCACCGAAGGCAGCTTCAAAAAGCGTGTCGTTGCGTCTCCTTATCGAGCGGTGGGTTGGTACGCTGGCTTGATAAGCGGAGGAACCTGGCATCCGCTGAGATCTGACCTGATGCTGGTGGCGATATCTCCATCCAAGCCGTCCTAAAAGTTCAACCAGATTAATGAGACTCTCGGAATGTTCCGACTATCTTGGCATTAATGCCACGCAAGTTCGTTGCGCGGTAGTCGGTGCATGGCAGCTTGAAATAAGAACCGATTGTTCTCGAACGCGGCGGTCGCGCTGCTCAATTCTGATATCCCTTTGAAGTGATTGAGGTAAACCTGCGATGAAACTCCTTTCGAGTTCCGAAGAAAAACAGTCTCTTGGGAATTGGTTCCGGCAACGACGGTTTGCGTTCTTAAAAGAACGCCTCGATTTGGTCGCCAATGAAAAACGGACGAAAGGCAGCCTGCCAGTACGGATCCTCGATGTCGGCGGCCTGGTCTCCTATTGGACCAATCGGGATTTTCATAAGGATCCGGATTTTCACATCACACTGGTGAACTTGAAGGCAGAAGCCTCGGAGCATTCCAACATCATCAGCGAGACAGGAGATGCGACCGACTTCAGCGCTTACAAGGACGAAGAGTTCGACATCGTTTTTTCCAACTCTGTTATCGAGCATCTCCACAACTACGACAATCAGAAAAAGATGAGTGCGGAGGTCGTGCGGATCGGGCGCTATCACTTTATACAAACGCCCAACCGGCATTTCTTCATCGAGCCGCATTACCTCCTGCCATTTTTCCAGTTTCTGCCATCTTCCCTTCAGTACAAGATCCTGGTTAAGACCCCCTTGAGCAGAGGTCAGATATGGAATACGGCATTCGCTGCACAGTACGTAGACGAAATCCGACTGCTCACTCTAGTTGAGATGGAGGCACTTTTCCCGCGGAGCAAAATCTACAAGGAAAAATTTATCGGTCTGAGCAAATCATTTACTGCTCATAATTTCGATTGAGCAGTATCACGATTCCGCCTGGAAGCCTCTGGTCGCCACCATACCCGTCGAAACGCAATCCGTTGACTTGTAGGGAAATCCGTTGCATGCGGAAACTTGATGGCTCACACCGGCGACCTTCGATACTCCGGGCGGCGGGTCAGCCTCCCGACTCTCGTGCCCAGAAACGCTCCAAGCATGATGGCCGGCCTTTCCACAACATGAAATGCGACGGTGGCGACACATAGGCTGGCCACGAACACGCCGACGAGCAATAGCCACGTCGGCACGTCGTCGTAGAAAAGTGTCAATCCTGTCACCAGCAGAATGGCGTGGCAAAGATAAAGGCTGTAGGAAATTTTCCCCAAGAATCGGAGAGGCTTCCATTCGAGGAAAGCGATCGCGTGCAGTGACGAAAACGCTGCGATGATAAAAAACGCGACTCCGGGCAGGCTGATTAGTGCCCAGAACGGACCAACACTTGAGAATATGCTGACACGGACCGGCAGGATGTAAATAGCGCCAGCGAGCACCCATATTGCCGCAAGGGCATTTCTGGACAATCCTTTATACCAAGCAGTTACGGCATCTCGTTTGACGGCCAGGCTGGCGCCCACCACAAGAAAGAAGGTCCAGAATCCTGTATCGGCCACCGATTGCCAGAGCGGGAACGGCGTGGCAGTCCGGATGTAGTATCCAACGAGAATAGAAACTACGCTGAGGCACAGGAACCCTGCAATCGCGCGTTTCCATCCGTATCGGAGTACGGCGGCGAGCAGTAGAGGAAAGAAGAGCGAGATCCGCATCTCGTGCACAAGCGTCCAGATGGGGAAATTATATCGAGTAGTATCAAAAACGCCGACGAAAACCACGTGATCGAGAATTGACTCCCATGTTATCTCGACGCCAAGGAAAATATTCGCCCAATCGCTCAGTTCGGGAATCTTGTGCGACCCTACTATAGCGATCAGTGAGACCGCACACGCGATCGATGCAATATATGGGATATAAAGCCGTATTACCCGGCGTACCAAGTACTCTCGGTAGTTCATTCCTCGTTCAAGCATCAGCGTCAAAACAAATCCGGAGAGGACAAAGAAAACCGGAACGGCCGGCGCTCCGTCAATCAGGATCCCAAGCGGCGAGACCAAAAGAAGTTTGATGGCCAATTCGATGGTCGAGTACTCTGACACCGACGTATGCAGGTAAACGCTCCCCAAATGAAGCAGAACGACGCTGAACGCGGCGATTCCTCTAATTGAGTCAAGGCTGGAAAGTCGCCCCGCAACCAATTTGTTGGACATCCAGAATCTCTCCAGTCAGCGTTGCTAGAAGCGTCACGTCCCTAGATGCAACATGCGGACCGTGAAATGGCGATCCCATGTCGGCATTACGCGAAAAATCAGCTGCAAGGGGTGCGGTCGATCACTCACTTGAGCGTGACGTCCCGCAGAGCCGAGAAAATTGTCGCTTACAACGATTTTGTGGTGCTTTCCCGTCCGCTGCCGATGTGTGATGGTCGCGAAACCTAGTGCATATTCAAAGTTGCAGGTGTCGATCGGCTAACTGGCCATGAGGCGGCGAAGTTCGAACATCCTATCGACCGCTTCGGCTCGGCAGGTCACACGGCCGGCTAAGCCTCTGTCATCAGGAGGAAAACCGACGAGTTCAAATGGAGGCTGGGGTCGGAATTGAACCGGCGTACGCGGATTTGCAGTCCGCTGCATGACCACTCTGCCACCCAGCCTACGATGCCTGCGGCGCCGGGCGACTGCCGGGCTCTGATACGAAAAACCCCGGGAGCGGCCCGGGGTTCCGGCAAGCTTTGGAGCGGGAAACGAGATTCGAACTCGCGACCTCAACCTTGGCAAGGTTGCGCTCTACCAACTGAGCTATTCCCGCACGGGACGCGCATTTTAACGGCTGAAACTCTCCCGTCAATCTGCATTTGCGGCCGGTGCGGCAAGTGCGCATCTCGTGTCGCGATCCACCTTGAATTTCCGCCGGGCCGGATCAGCCTCGTGCGACGGACAGGGTGATCGAGCGGGCCCCCAGGTTTCCAGGTTCCAGCACGACGATCTGGGCCGGACCGCTGCTGGCACCGGATCGATCTACGGCCCGGGATCGAGCCCGAGCGCGGCTTCTCGCACGTGATCCAGGAGTCCGTCGCCGCCGTTGCGGACGTAGCCCGCCAGTTGGCGCCGCATGCGAAGGGGCCAGAACCGATGCAGATGCTGGCGCACGCCGTCCACCTGGCTCTGGTGATCGGGTTCGCCGCCAAAGAATCCGCCGATGTCGTTGGCCATGGCCACGAGGTGCTCGATGTTCATTGCCGTTCCGTGCGTCCCACGATGCGCCCGGGGCAAGCGTAGATCACGTGGCGGTTGCCGCGCGCGAAGCCGATCAGGGTGGCCCCGGCTTCCTCGGCCACGCGCACCGCCAGGGCTGTTGGAGCGGAGATCGCGACGATCACGGGCATGCCCACGCTGACGGCCTTCTGGACTATCTCGAAGCTCGCGCGGCTGGTGATCAGCAGGAATCCGCGCGAAAGATCCAAGCCACCCGCGAGCAGATGGCCGATCACCTTGTCGAGCGCGTTGTGACGTCCCACGTCCTCGCGCGCCGACACGATCAGGCCGTCGGGCGTTGCCCAGGCGGCAGCGTGGGTCGCGCCGGTCGCGGCATTGAGTGGCTGCTGCCGGCGCAGGGCGTCGAGCGCGCGCCGGATGGCTGTCACGCTGACTGGCGTGCCGGCCGGAACGCGCCGGGTGGGACGGATCGTCGCGTCGATCGCCTGCGCGCCACAGAGTCCACAGCCGCTACGCCCCGGCAGATTGCGCTGGCGCCCGGCCAGCATGGCCGCGCGCTCCTGCGCAATGCTGATGTCGATCTCGAACCCGGCCGGATCTCCAATGTGGCGAATCGCCACCTGTGCAATGTCATCTGCCCGCGTCACGATGTTCTCGGTCACGGTGAATCCCCGGGCAAAATCTTCGAGGTCGGTGGGTGTGCACATCATCACCACATGCGGCGCACCGTTGTAGAGCAGGGCAACGGGCACTTCCTCGGCCACCACGTCGGGGGCGGTGGCGTCATCGCACCACACGCGGACGGGCGAATGCGGCGGCATGGTCATGAGCCGCGGGCTTTCAGAGCATCGGAGGTCATTGGATGGGAAACGGCGCTCCTGGCTGGTTCCATTCGATGGATGAGGGTGTCATCGCCGCACAAACCGGGTCTTTCGGACAGTGTACTGCCCGCGGCGCATGGCGCCTGGCGCCGATGCGCAAGGAAGTTGCAGGCCAAAGTGCGCCGCTTGCCCCGGTTCCATAGCCAGAAACGTTCACTAGACGACGACCTGCCGCCGAGTGCCGGTCCCGCTCATTCTTTCCGGAGCCCGCCATGCCAGCCTCTCTCGACCACATCCACGCCGACACGCCCATGGGCGCCAACCTGGTGGCGGATGGCGCGAGCTTCCGCGTGTGGGCACCCAATGCGCTGGCGGTGTACGTGATCGGCGAGTTCAACGGCCGCGCGCGCAATGCCGACAGCCTGCTCAACCGCATCGGTCAGGGCCACTGGGCGGGGTTCATCCGCGGCGCGCGCAACCATCACCGCTACCGCTTCTACGTGGTCGGCAGCGGCAGCGAGGGCCCCAAGCGCGACCCCTACGCACGCGAATTGCAGGCGCCGTTCCCCAGCGACTGCGTCATCCGCAAGCCGGATTTCCCCTGGCACGAGACCGGCTACCGCACGCCTGCTTTTTCGGACTTCGTGATCTACCAGCTGCACGTCGGCACCTTCTACACGCCGCAGCTGCCGAACAAGGGCGGCACCTTTCTGGACGTGGCGCTCAAGCTTCCGCACCTGGTCGCGCTGGGCGTGACCGCGGTTCAGCTGCTGCCCATCCAGGAGTTCCAGACCCAGTTCAGCCTGGGCTACAACGGCACTGACTACTTCTCGCCGGAAATGGACCTGGGCCTGGACGAGGCCGCGCTGCCGCCTTACCTCGCCGCCCTCAACGCCCTGCTCGCCGCCAAGGGCCTCAAGCCTTACCGCGCCGCCGACCTGCGCGGCGAGATGAACCAGCTCAAGGCCCTGATCGACCTGTGCCACGTCCACGGCCTGGCCGTGCTGCTGGACGTGGTCTACAACCACGCGGGCGGTGACTTCGGCGACGAGAGCCTGTACTTCTTCGACCGCCAGCGGGCCGACGACGGGCAGCGCAACTCGCTCTACTCCACCGACGTCGGCCACGCCGGCGGACTGGTGTTCGACTTCGCCAAGCCCGAGGTCCGCGACTTCCTGATCCACAACGCCAAGTACTTTCTGGACGAGTACCGCGTCGACGGGTTCCGCTACGACCAGGTCAGCGTCATCGACCACGACGGTGCGCCGCACGGCTGGCACTTCTGCCAGGACCTCACCCGCACGCTGCACGCGCACCGGCCAAGCGCGCTGAACAAGGCCGAATACTGGGGCGTGAACCCGGCCATCGTGCAGCCGCCGCCGGGCGGCGCGGGCTTTGACACCTCGCTCACCGACGGCCTGCGCATTGCCCTGCGCGACGTCATCGGCAACGCCAGCGCGCCGGACGCGCGCCCGCTCAACATGGCGGCGCTCGGCGCCAGCCTGTGGCCGCAGGGGTTCGACGCACACTGGCGCTTCGTGCAGGGGCCGGAGAACCACGATATCGTCTACCAGGGCCGCGAGCCGCGCATGGCGCGCCTGGGCGACCCGTCCAACCCGCGTTCCTGGTTCGGCCGCAGTCGCGCCCGCGTCGCCATTGGCCTTAGCCTCACCGCGCCGGGCATTCCCATGCTGTTCATGGGCCAGGAGTTCCTGGAGGACAAGCCCTGGTCCGACAACTTCGAGTTCCACAAGGACCTGCTGCTGTACTGGGCCGGGCTCGACCAGGGCGACCGCAAGATGCTCGACCACCTGCGCTGCACGCGCGAGCTGCTGGCGCTGCGCCGGCAGCTGCCCGCCCTGCGCGGACAGGGTTTCCGCGTGGTGCACGCGGACGACGAGCAGCGCGTGCTGGCGTTCCAGCGCTGGGTGGAGGGCGCGGGGCAGGACGTGATGGTGGTGGTGCACCTCGCGAACTTCACCCGGACCGGCTACCGGATCGGGTTGCCCGGCGGCGGCACCTGGCGCGAGTGCTTCAACAGCGACGTCTACGAGAACTGGGTCAACCCCGACGTCGCCGGCAACGGCGGCAGCGTGGTGGCAGACGCCGTTCCGCTGCACGGCCTGACGCACTCCGCCGCGCTGGTGCTGCCGGCCAACAGCGTGCTGGTCTTCGCCCGCTGACCACGGCGCCGGGCTCCGGCGCCGCGCGCGCAACAACCAGCCGCCGTTGCGCTAAAACTCGACGCCGAGACTCAGTCGCAGCTGGCGCCGCTCCACGCGGTGGAAGTGGTAGTCCTCCACGCCCCCGGCCGGCTCGCCCGGCAGTCGCGAGGCGTAGAAGTAGGTGATGTCGTTGTCGCGGCTGTCGAGCAGGTTGAGCACCTGCAGGGTGGCCGAGTAGCGCGCCAGCCAGCGGTAGCCCACCTGGGAATTGAGCACGGTGGTGGGCCTGGAGCGCGCGCGGTTGTCCTCGGTCAGCGGCCCGGCGCCCAGGTGCCGCAGGCGCAGGCCGGCGCTCCAGCCGCGCGTCTCGGGCACGGTGATGCCCAGGCCGAACACGTCCTCGATCGAATTGGGAATGCGGTCGCCTTCTTCGGCGTCGAGGCGGGCGCGGGCGTAGGCGTAATCGGCGTCCAGCGCCAGCCAGGGATAGGGCGCGTAGTAGGCCGAGACCTCCACGCCGCGGCGCTGGCTGGCACCGCTGGCCTCGCTGCCGCCGGCGTCGCCGATGAACACCAGCTCGGAATCGAAATTCAGCGCCCACAGCGAGGCGGTGAGTTTCAGCGCCGGGAGCGGTTCGCTGGTCACGCCCAGTTCGCCGCCGCGCGCCTTCACCAGCGGGTCCACCCGGTCCTGCGGGCTGGTGCCGTCCAGCGGATCGACGCGCAGGGTGGTGCCGCGCGCATCGTTGCTGTGAAAGCCCTCGCCGTAGTTCGCGAACAGCGTGGTGCCGGCGAACGGCCCGAACACGAGGGCGAGCTTGGGGCTGGCCAGGGCGTCGTGGGCGGAGCCGGAATTGGCGTCGAGCTGGCTGTCCACGTCGAAGTCGTAGCGGTCAACCCGCGCGCCCAGCTGCGAGCGCAGCCAGCCGGTCCACTGCTGGGTGCTGCTCAGGTACGCGCCGACGCTGGACTCGCGCACGGCGTCGGACCGCACGATGCCGTCGCCGTTGAGCCCGCCATCGGTGCGGCGGCGCGCCTGCGTCAGCCGCAGGGCCACGGTGCCGATGTCGTCGTAGCGCGACTGCACCCCGGCTTCCAAGTCGATGGGGACGGCCGTGGGCAGGCGCCACACGCGCCGCCAGTTCAGGCCGTACACGCGGCGATCGTCGAACTGGTTGAACTGGTCGTCTGGCCTTGCGTCGGCGTCGGTGGGGTCGGTGAGGAAGTAGGTGAAATTGGAGAACAGCTGCATGCGGTAGCGCAGCGCGTAGCCCTGGGCGCGCCAGCTGCCCGTGCCGCCGTTTGCCAGCCCGCGCCATTCGACGCTGGCGCTGTAGCGGCCCACGCTGCCGCCGTCGCTGGGGTCGATGAAGCCTTCGGGGCCGATGGTGCCGTCCTGCACCGCGCGCAGCGGGATCTGGTCCGGCGCGCGGTAGCGGATGTCGTACGAGGCCAGCGAGACGGTGTACCCCTCGCGCTCCGAGCCCACGTTGTAGCGCGCCAGGGCCGCGTACTTGCGCACGTTCTCGTCCAGCTCGAAGGGGCCGTCGTAGCGCGTGCCCTGGACGCCGAGCAGCAATTTTCCGGCGCCGACCTGCGGCGAGGCCGCGGCCAGCGCGCTGGCGTAGCCGAACTGTCCGCCGGTCACGCGCACCAGGCTGCGCGGCAGTTCGTCCACGTAGCGCAGGCTGGCCGAGCCGGCGGCGCCGAAGTCGCCCACGTCTGCGTAGTACGGCCCCTTGCGGTACTCCAGCGAGCCGATCAGCTCGGGGATGACGAAGTTGAGATCGGCATAGCCCTGGCCATGGGCGTGCGTGCGCATGTTCACCGGCAGGCCGTCCACCTCGGTGTAGAAGTCGGTGCCGTGGTCCAGGTTGAAGCCGCGCAGGAAATACTGGTTGGCCTTCCCCTCGCCGCTGTGCTGCGTGACCATCATCCCCGGCACGAACTCCAGCAGCTCGCCGGGACGCGCCAGCGGGCGCTCGGCCAGCTGCTCGGCCGTCACGTAACCCTCGGTCGAGGAACGCGCCGCCTCGCCGGGCTGCTGCTGGCCGATGACCTCCACCGTCGCCAGCGTCGGCGGCGCCTCCACGCCCGGCACGCCGCCGGCCTGCGCCGCGCCCGCCACCGGTCCCAGGATGACGGCGAGCGCCGCCCTCATCCGCCACTGATGTGTCCTCATGCTCCTCCGCGCCGTGGAATTCCGCAGCCTGCCTGCGTTCGTATGCAGCTTCGTGAATACGGCGCGCGGCGGTGCTGGATGCCGGCCCGCGCAAGGACCGTGGCCCGGACCCGGGCCGCCATCCGATTTCAGTTCGAGCCCCGGATCAGCTCAGGTAGGTGTAGCCGCTGAGGCCCGCTTCCAGCTCGGCCAGCAGGGCACTGCGTTCCACGGCGGGGATGTCGGACGCGGCGAACTTGCGGCGGTAGGACTGGGCCAGTTCTTCCGGCGCCAGGTGCACGTAGCGCAGGAGTTCGTCGGTGCGGTCGCCGTGCTCGGGTGCGTCCAGCTTCCAGCCCTCGGGCGCGGTGGGGTCGAGCACCACGTTGACCGCATTGGTGTCGCCGAACAGGTTGTGGATGTCGCCCAGGATTTCCTGGTAGGCGCCCACCATGAAGATGCCCAGCAGGTAGGGCTGCCCCTCGCGCAGGCCATGCAGCGCCAGCGTGGGCGTGAGGCCCTCGCGGTCCACGTAGGAATCCAGGCGGCCGTCGGAGTCGCAGGTGAGGTCGCACAGGCGCGCGCGCTGGTCGGGACGCTCGTCGAGCCGGTGGATGGGCAGGATGGGAAACACCTGGTCGATGGCCCAGGCATCCGGCACCGACTGGAACACCGAGAAGTTGCAGAAGTACTTGGACGAGAGCTTTTCGCGAAGCTCGTCCAAGGTCTCGCGGTGCGCGCGGATATCCGGGTCCAGCAGCGGGACCACGGCGCGCGACACCGCGTAATAGGCCTGCTCGGACCAGGCGCGCGCGGTGATGGAGAGCTTGCCCTCGCTGTACAGCGCATGGGCTTCCGACAGCAGGGTGCGCGCCTCGAACAGGCTCTCCAGCGGCCCGCGCTCGCTGATTTCCTGCAGCAGCTGTTGCAGCTCGTGCTGCACGGCCGGGGCCTCGGCCGCGGGCGCGGCGAGCACGCCCTGGCCGATGATCTCGCTGTCCACCACGTTGGCGATCAGCACGGCGTGGTGGGCGGTGAGCGCGCGGCCGGATTCGCTGATGAGGTTGGGTTCGGGCTCGCCCGACTCGGCGCAGACTTCCTGCAGCGTGCGCACGATGCTGCGCGCGTACTCGCGCACCGAGTAGTTCATGGAGCAGTAGCTGCGCGAGCGCGTGCCCTCGTAGTCCACGCCCAGGCCGCCGCCCACGTCCACCACGTCCACCGGCGCGCCGAGCCGGCGCAGTTCCACGTAGAAGCGCGCGGCCTCGCGCATGCCGCGCGCCACGTCCTGCACGTTGGCCACCTGCGAGCCGAGGTGGAAATGGATCATGCGCACCGCGTCCAGCTGGCCGGCGTCGCGCATCAGTTGCAGGGCTTCGAGCACCTGCGGCGTGGCCAGGCCGAACTTGGATTTTTCCCCGCCCGTGTTCTGCTGGGACGAGTCCGACTGGCTGGCCAGGCGCACGCGGATGCCGATGAGCGGTGCCACCTTCAGCGCCTGCGATTCGGCGATCACCAGCGGCAGCTCGGAGAGCTTTTCCACCACGATGTAGACCCGGTGCCCGAGCTTCTGGCCGATGAGCGCGCGCCGGATGTAGGCGCGATCCTTGTAGCCGTTGCACACGATCACGCTGCCCGGCCGCGCCAGCCCCAGCACCGCGGCGAGTTCCGGCTTGGACCCGGCCTCGATGCCCACGCGCTCGCCGCCGTGGCCGAGGATGGCCTCCACCACGCTGCGCTGCTGGTTGACCTTGATCGGATACACCCCGGTGTAGCGGCCGGCGTAACCGTACTCGCGGATGATGGTGGCGAAGGCATCGGCCAGGGCGTCGACGCGGTCGCGCAGGATGTCGGTGAAGCGGATCAGCACCGGCAGGTCCAGCCCTTCGCGCGGCAGGCGGGTGGCAAGCTCGTGCAGGTCGATGCTCGCGGCGGAGCGCTCACGGAACGGGCGCACCACCACGTGCCCGGCCTCGGACACGTCAAAATAGCCTTCGCCCCAGTTGGGCATGTTGTACAGCGTGCGCGCCTGCGCGGGAGTCCAGGTCATGGTCCGGGATCGGGGATGCGGGGGTCGCGAAGCTTAGCCGCAAGAGCTTGCTGCGGTGATGTCAGGGGCCGCTTCAGTCCAGGGTGCCGCCGCGTTCCACCAGCGAATGCAGGGGCCAGAGTGCGAGTTCGTCGATCGCGGCCGGCAGTGTCAGCCCTTGCAGCGCCGGCAGTTGCAGCAAGGGGCTCAGGTCCGTGACTTGCGTCCCCGACAGGTCCAGCGACTGCAGGGACGCCATGCCGGCGAGCGGGCCCAGGTCCGCGACAGGCGTCCGCCTCGGGTGCGGGTCCAGCAGGGACGCCATGTCGGTGAGCGGGCCCAAGTCCGCGACCGGCGTTTCCGACAGTACCAGCGACTGCAGGGATGCCATACCGGCGAGCGGGCTCAGGTCCGCGACCGACGTCCTCGACAGGTTCAGCAACTGTAGGGACGCCATGCCGGCAAGCGAGCCTAGGTTAGTGACCTGCGTTTCCGACAGGACCAGCGACCGCAGGGACGCCATACCGGCGAGCGGGCTCAGGTCCGCGACCGGCGTCCCCGACAGAACCAGCGACCGCAGGGACGCCATACCGGCGAGCGGGCTCAGGTCCGCGACCGGCGTCCTCGACAGGTCCAGCGACCGCAGGGACACCATGCCGGCGAGCGGGCTCAGGTCCGAGACCGGCGTCTGCCACAGGACCAGCGACTGCAGGGACACCATGCCGGCCAGCGGACCCAGGGCCGTGACCGGCGTCCTCGACAGGTTCAGCAACTGCAAGGACGCTATGCTGGCCAGCGGACTCAGGTCCATGACCGGCGTTTCCGACAGGATCAGCGATTGCAAAGACGTAATGCCCGCGAGCGGGCTCAGGTCCGAAACCGGCGTCCACGACAGATCCAGCGACCGCAGGGACGTAATGCCCGCGAGCGGGCTCAGGTCCGAAACCGGTGTCCACGACAGGTCCAGCGACTGCAGGGACGTCATGGCGGCGAGCGGGCTAAAGTCCTTGACCGGCGTGTCCCACAGGACCAGCGTCTGCAGGGACGCCATGCCGGCAAGCGGGCTCAGGTCGGTGACCGGCGTGCCCCACAGTTTCAGCGATTGCAGGGACGTCATGCCGACAAGCGGGCTCAGGTCCGTGACCGGCGTGCCCCACAGTTTCAGCGATTGCAGGGACGCCATGCCGGCAAGCGGGCTCAGGTCCGTGACCGGCGTTTCCGTCAGGTTTAGCGACTGCAGGGACGCCATGCCGGCGAGCGGGGTCAGGTCCGTGACCGGCGTTTCCGTCAGGTCCAGCGACTGCAGGGACGCCATGCTGGCGAGCGGGCTCAGGTCCGTGATTCCCGTCCTCGACAGGCTCAGTTGCGCGCGACCCTCCCAGTGCGCCCACAACTTCTGCGCCCAGAACGGGGCGCCGAGCAGACGCGCGATGACCTGCGACCGCACCTCGGCCCAGCGGACGTTTTTGCCATGTCCCAGCGCGTCCAGCCAGCCCAGGGTGGCCGCGAACAGGTCTTCCGCAAAGCGCTCGCAGCCGGCGTGCGGGTTGAGCAGCAGACGGACCGCCAGGCCCGCACGCCGGTCGTCACCGCCGAAACGCCCGCCGCGCAGCCAGCAGAACCGGCGACCAAGAAAGGCTTCCAGCCAGGCCCGCACATTCGGGCCCAGGCTGGCCAGGTGCTCGGCGGCGAACACGTACACCTCCTGCCATTCCGCCCGGTGCGCCCAGTGCCACAGCGTGACCGGGTTCACCCGCGGGTCCATCCCGAGCTCGCGGGCTTCTTCCGGCGATTGGCAACGGCCGAATTCGCGGTGCGAGAACTCGGCGGCCAGGTACAGCGCGCAGAAGTATTCCTGGAACGACAGGTGCACGAAGGAGAACTGGTTCTGCCCGCGCTCGATCAGCAGCCCGGTGCGCGCCTGCAGCCAGCGCAGGTAGAACTCCACGAAGTTCTCCTGCGCGGCCAGTTGCGGATGGGTGGCGGTGATCGCCTCGCGCAGCCAGCCCAGGACCATTTCGCGGTCAAACACCAGGCTTTCGGATGCCTGTGATGCGCGCTGGCGCTGGCGCTGCATCTCGAAGCCCAGGCGCGCCAGCCACTGGCGCTTGACCTTGAGCGGCACCTCGTCGCCGACCTCGCCGCGGTTGCGGCCGAAGCGCGCGGCGTCGATGGATTCCAGGTAGGCCTCGGTGATCAGCCCGTACAGCTCGGCGCGGCCGTCCGGCAGCAACTGGCGCTGGCGGAACACCATGACCATCAGCGCCAGCAGGTTGGGCGTGCGGGCCAGGGTGCGGGTGCCGGGGTGGTCGGCGACGGTGCGCTGGAAGCGCTCGCTGAGCCCGCGGCCCTCCTCCGGGCCCGGGCTCATCAGGCGATACCAGGCGTCGGCGAAGCTGTGGATGCGACGATCGTCAAAGGGCTGCAGGTGCAGCACCGCGGAGGCCGGCAGCGCCGCCTCGGGCGTGGCGGACCGATCCTCCGGTCGATCCCGCCGGTGCAGCGGCGCAGCGTCGTAGCCCACCGGCCGCGAGGTGATGACCCAGACATTGCCCGGGTCCTGCCGCAGCGCCCGGCGCAGCAGCGCCCGCAGTGCGGGAAGCTGGTCGGCGGGCACCTCGTCGTAGCCGTCCACCACCAGCAGCGCCTGGCCGGCGGCAATGGCGGCGTCCACCACCGGCCCCACCTGCGCGTAGGCACCGGACGCGGTGCTCTGCACCTGGGCGTGACGGTCCAGCAGGTCTTTCAGGCTGGCCGCGGCCTCCCCCGGCTCCGCAGCCCCCGGCAGGCCGCCGAGCTTGAGGTCGCGCAGGCTCAGCAGCACCGGCACCAGCGGGCGGAACCAGTCCGGCGCCTCGCCGGACTGCTGGCACGCGTACCACACCAGCCATTGGCCGAGCGTGCTCTTGCCGCTGCCCGGCGCGCCCAGCAACACCACCTGCCGATGCTCGTGCAGCGCGTCCAGCGGGTGCAGGGCGCCGGTGGCGTCCGGCTCCTCTGCCTTGGCCTCCTGCGCGAGGGGCGAAACGGCCGGAGTGACGAACAACTGCCGCAGCAGCGGGTCGTCGGTGCGCGCCAGTTCCATCCACAGGGTGGGCAGGCCGAGCAGGGTGATCTTCTCCGTGGCCCGGGAGAGCTGCTGGCGGTACCAGTACAGGGCCTCGGATTCGTACTGGGCCTGGGTGAGCGTGGCGGACATGCGCGGTCAGTACACGTGGCGGAAGGCGACTTCGAAGGCGGCGACCCGCGGGTTGAGCGTTGCAGGGGCCGGGCTGGTGGGCATGGCAGATGAGATCGGCAGCGCCTGGTCGGGCGATGCGCCGAGCGCGGACGAGGGCGTGGAGGCTGGAGTAGCAGCTGGCGTGGGGGCCGGGGCGCTGGGCGCCGTGGTCGCCAGGGGCGTGCGCAGCAGCTCGTACAGGGGCGCGATCCAGAAAAAGCCGGGGTCTGCGCGGTCCGGTACGTGGAGGGGTTCATCCGCAGTGTGCGCGAGGCGCGGCTTCGGCAGGTGAAGGCAGTAGTCGCGTTCAAACTTCTGGCGGCCAGCGGCATTGAGTTTCGGCGAGCTGTCGTGACTCAGCCACTCATCCAGCAAGCCGAGACCGGCCTCGACCTCGCCGCGCCAGTTGAGGAACCAGGCGTGATGGAACTGGAAGCAGTAGGTCAGGCAGATCAGTGCCCGCATCATGCGGAGCCGTTGCGCATCGTTGCCTTGTGAATTGATCCAGTCCGGCGACGCACTGAACCGGGTCCAGGCCCTGACAACGGTGTTGGCGAGCATCTTTAACCGCCGCGGATTCGGTGGCAGGCAGCGGACCCAGGTTCCGTTGTCCTTCAAGGCCAGCTCGAGTTGTTCGCCCAGAACTGGCTGCGCGAGCTTCTTGATCCACTCCTTGACGAAGGTGGCCTCGACGTTTTCCGGAGGCGGCAGAGAGTAGACGTTACCGCAGATTTTCTCGATGTAGGAGGAAGCCTTGCTCGAATACCGGCGGTGCTCGTCCTCGCTCTTGGCGCCGTAGTGCCGGGCCAGCGCCTCGATGATGGCCTGCTGATTGATACCCAGAACGAACACACAGTTGCTGAGGCTAAGGTAGACCTTGATGCTCTGCAGCGTACGGAAGACGGCCTCTGGCTCGCAGCGGTCAAGATCGTCGATGAAGATCACGAGGCGGGGGTTAACGGGCCCGTCACATATTCGGCTGAGGGTTGCTCCAATTGCTTCTTGCAGAAGACTCCGGATGTGCTCGGTAGTAAGTGGATATTCCATTCGGCCATGCGACCGCGCCTCCATTTGTCCACGCACTCCGGAGAAGTCGAGAGGAATGGCGTTTTCAGCGAGTGCGGTGATGACCGTCCCCATTTGGGGCATCACAGAATTAAGGACCCCCATGACGACGTTACCCGCCTTCTCGAGCAACTTCCTGTGCCCGGTGATCTGCTGCCGGATCTCGTGCAGCAAAGCGACGATGGGCGCAGATTCGTGCTGATATCGCCAGGCCTCGAACCAAACCGTCACGACGCTTTCGCCATGAGGTCCCCGTTCGATATCGCGTCGGAGTTGCTGCATGAAGCTTGTCTTGCCGGCACCCCAATCGCCATGCAGACCGAACACCAGGGGCAACATCTCCGGCGCAGCCCCGCACACCTGCTCAAGCAAGAGACTCCGCAACTTGCCGCGGTCGAGCAGGTCTTCCAGTGTCGAGTGATCGTTGTGAGCTGCGGTCATGAAGGATCCTCCCATCGCGATCATACGCAGCGCCGGCCGACTCGTGACGGTCACACCCATCGCCTACAATCCCGCGCTTTCCAATCCCGCTTGCCGCAAGCTGCCCATGTCGCTCGATCAAACCTGGTTCACCGAACCGATGGATGCCACCGGCACCGCGTTCTCGCTCAAGGCGCGCCGCCTGCAC
Organism: Panacagrimonas sp.; assembly: GCA_052386745.1. Lineage (GTDB taxonomy): Bacteria > Pseudomonadota > Gammaproteobacteria > Nevskiales > Nevskiaceae > Panacagrimonas. Next base: position 219,465 of record JBQTJW010000007.1, read on the forward strand.
GAGGAGCAGACGCCGTACCAGAAGATCGAGATCTGGGACACCGACACGTTCGGCTACCTGATGACCATCGACGGCTGCACGATGGTGTCCACGCGCGACAACTTCCTGTACCACGAGATGATGTCGCACCCCGCGCTCAACTCGCACCCCGATCCGCAGAACGTGGTGATCGTGGGCGGCGGCGACTGCGGCACGCTGAGCGAGGTGCTGAAGCATCCCGAGGTCAAATCCGCCACGCAGGTGGAGATCGACGAGCGCGTGACGCGCCTGTCGGAAAAATATTTCCCCGAGCTGTGCACGCGCAACGCCGATCCGCGCGCCACGCTGTTCTTCGGCGACGGCATCCAGTGGATGAAGGACGCGGCGCCGGGGTCGATCGACCTCATCATCATCGACTCCACCGACCCGGTGGGGCCGGCGGAAGGGCTGTTCGGCAAGCGCTTCTACCGCGACTGCATCAAGGCCCTGAAGCCGGACGGCCTGCTGGTGCAGCAGTCGGAATCGCCACTGCTGCACCTGGAGCTCATCAAGGAAATGCACGCCGCGATGCGCGAGGCCGGCTTCGCGCAGACGCACCTGCTGCACTTTCCTCAGGTGATCTACCCGTCCGGCTGGTGGTCGGGGTCCATTGCCATGAAGACCGCCGCGCCGCTGGCGGAGCGCCTGGACGCGAGCGCGATCCGGGCACTTGAAGCGCGTTTCTACAACGCCGACACTCACCGGGCTGCGTTTGCCCTGCCGACGTACGTGCGCGAGGCGCTCGAAACGCTTGATCGCTGAGCGCATCGGCCTGACTTTTGATGGGAGAACGGCAGCTTGAGGAACCCACCCATGCCCGCCGCCCGGATTCACCCGTCCCGCTTCACCGCCCAGCCTGCGTCCCGTCTCCCGTCGAGCGGAGCCGCGGCGTGGATGAGCGATCGCCGTTTCGGCTGGCTGATGGCGCTGTTCCTGATCGCGCCGTACTGCCTGTGCCTGATCCAGTTCAACCCCAATCCGCCGGTCGTTGCCACCAGCAAGCCGATCGAGCCCTCGTCATTGTTCCGCAACGGGTGGATGGCGTTCATCGTGCTCTCCGCCTTTGTCATGGCGCTGCGCTTTCGCCTGCTTACGCGGCTGATGGCCCACGTCAACCCCTGGATGCTGGCGTTCCTGGCGTGGTGCTTCGCGAGTGCGATGTGGGCGCCGGACGCCGCGGTGGTGCTGCGCAAATCCGTCATCATCACCGGCGTCACGATCATGGCGATCGCCTTTGCGCTGGTGGCCTGGCATCCACGCCGGTTCGAAGCGGTGTTCCTGCCCATGCTGCTGGCGATCGTGATCGCCTCCATCGTGTCGGTGGCCGTCAAACCGTCGTACGCCATCCACCCGGAACTCGATTACGGGATCGGCGGCACCTGGCGCGGCGTCACGGCCCACAAGAATGGACTCGGCGCGGTGTCGTCGTTCGTGATCCTGCTGGTGTGCCACGCCTGGGCGTCGCGAAGAATGTCGGGGCTCAAGGCGCTCGCCGGTGCGGCGCTGGGGCTGTTCACGCTGGTGATGTCGTCCAGTTCCACCTCGCTGCTGCTCTGCGTGATGGCCTGTTCGCTCGTCATCGGCATCCTGCGCCCCCCTCCAATCTCCCTGGGACGGGCGAAGCTGGTGGTGGCAATGGCCATTGGCCTGACGGTAATCCCGGTCAGCGTCTTTCTGTTCCTGCGCTACCGGCTGGAGCTGGCGACCATGGTCTCGGGCTGGTTCGGCAAGGACGCGACGTTCAGCGGACGCAGCCTGCTGTGGCTCGCGCTGATCGACGAAATCCAGAAGCATCCCTGGATCGGCATCGGTTACGCGAGCTTCTGGAACGGCCTGGGCTCGGCGTCCGACGAGGTGATGAAGAAGGTCGGGTCCATCGTGTCGCACGGGCACAACGGCTACCTCGACAAGCTCAATGAACTGGGCGTCGTCGGACTGGCCCTGTTGACGGCGATGCTGGTCCGGCACGGGCGGGACCTGGCCCGGCTTGCGCTCGTCGATCGTTCCCAGTTTGCCCTGCACCTGGGGATTTTCGTGTACTTCCTGATCCTGAACTGCGTGGAAACCGCCTGGTTTTCGGCCGCCAATGCCGCCCACGTGGTCGTGGTGTTCTCGTCCCTGGCCGTCAGCAGGCAGCTATTGCAAATCCGGCTTCTGTCGCAACGTAGGCCTGCCACCCGATCGGCACCTCCTGCCGGTACGGCCGCCAGCGATTCGCACGACGAGGATGTCACCCTGCCCGCGGACTGGGTGCGCCACAGCGGGAAGCCGATCGGGCGGGTGCCGTGACCATGGCCGGATTCCGTGGTGGCGAGCGCATCGCCCGCCGGTAGGCTCGTGGTTTGCAACGTCCGCAAGGCCCTCATTCGAGATCAGCAATGAACCCCACGCCCAGCCCGCTTGCCCTGGTGACGATGATCGAGCAGTCGATCCGCGTGCACCAGAAACTGCTCGAAGACCAGGCCCTGCAGCAGGCGATCCTGAAGGTCGCCGCGGTCGTGGAGGCCGCCCTGCGGGCCGGCAACAAGGTGATGCTCGCCGGAAACGGAGGTTCTGCGGCCGACTGCCAGCATATCGCGGCCGAGTTCGTGAGCCGCTTCGAGTTCGACCGCCCTGGCCTGGCCTCGATTGCGCTGACCACGGATACCTCCATGCTCACCGCCATCGGCAACGATTACGGGTACGAGCACGTGTTCGCGCGCCAGGTTCAGGCCAACGGGCGCGGGGGAGACGTCTTCATCGGCATTTCCACGTCCGGGAATTCCAGGAACGTGATCCTGGCCGTGGATGCGTGCAAGGCCCTGGGCATCACCACGGTGGCGCTGTGCGGCGCGGCGGGGCGGCTCAAGGAGATCTGCGACCACGCGCTGCCCATGCCCTCCACGCACACGCCGCGCATCCAGGAATGTCACATCCTGGTGGGCCATGCGATCTGCGCGCTCGTGGAAGAAGCCATCTGGGGGCCGGAGTACGGCCGGCGTGAGATGAAGCCTGTTTCGTGAGGTCTGGCTTGCCCTTGCGCGGACCTGAATCGAGCCGTGCATTCGCGCACGGCCACCACGTTCCCTCGGACCCGGAACCGTCATGATCCGAAAGAGTGTCCTGCTGCTGGTGTCCCTGATCGCCGCGACCGCTGCCTGCAAGGCAGACAGCAACGGCGCCGACTCCCGGCCCAAGGCGGCGGTGCTGGGTCCGGCGGCGGGCGTGGGCCTGCCCTTGCCGGACACGCTCGGAGTGCCGCTGGACCTGCACATCCTGGTGGACCAGTTCGGCTACCGGCCGGGCGACCCCAAGGTGGCCGTCATCCGCAGCCCGCGCATCGGCTTCGACGCGGCGATGGTGTTTGCGCCCGGAGCGGCCTACGAGGTGCGGCGGGTGGAGGATCACGCCCCGGTGTTCGCCGGCAAGCTGGCCGCCTGGAACGGCGGCGCCGTGGAGGAATCCTCGGGCGACGTGGGCTGGTGGTTCGACTTCTCGGCGGTGGACAAGCCCGGCAAGTACTACGTGTACGACGTGGAAAAGAAGCTGCGCTCGGCCACGTTCCGCGTGGATCGCGAGGTGTATCGCGACATGTTCAAGTCCGTGATGCGCATGTACTACTACCAGCGCAGCGCGTTCGAGAAGAAGGTGCCGTATGCCGAAGCGTGCTGGGCCGACGGGGCCGCGCACATCGGCGCGGGCCAGGACCGCGAGGCGCGCGACATCACCGATCCCAATAACACGGCCAAGGCGCGCGACCTCAGTGGCGCCTGGTTCGATGCCGGGGACATGAACAAGTACGTGCTCAACATCGTGCAGCCCATGCACCAGCTGCTGATGTCGTACCGCGACAACCCCAGGGCCTTCACCGACGACTTCAACATCCCCGAGTCCGGCAACGGCATTCCGGACGTCATCGACGAATTCCGCTGGGGCCTGGAATGGCTCAGGAAGATGCAGTACGCCGACGGCACCTCCGCCGCCAAGGTGGGCGCGCGCAAGTGGGAGCCGTCGGACCCGCCCAGCACCGACAAGGCCAAGCGCTTCTACATTCCCGCGTGCAGCTCGGCCACCATCGCGGCCTCGGGCATGTTTGCGCACGCCGCGCAGAGCTTCGCCCAGTTTCCGCAGCTCAAGGGCGAGGTGCCCGAGCTGGTGCAGCGCGCCACCGCCGCCTTCGACGCATGGGAGAAGGCGCCGGTGAAGGACACGCACTGCGACGATGGCAGCATCATCTGGGCGAGCATCGACGTGCCGGCCGATGGGCAGGAAGCCCTGGCCGCGCTGGCCGCCATGTACCTGTTCGCGGCCACCGGCGAAGAACGGTTCCACGCCTATTTCAAGGCCCATTACAAGGCCATGCGACCGTTCAAGGGCGACATCGGCTGGACGCGCTACGAGCCGCACATGGGCGAAGGACTGCTGTTCTACACCACCCTGCCGAACGCGGATCCCGGCCTGAAGCGCCTGATCCTCGACGCCAAGCGCACGGACGCCGAACGCGGGCACCAGGTCTACGGCAGCAACGCCGACGACCTCTACCGCAATTTTCTGCATTACGACCAGTATCACTGGGGCAGCAACGTCATCCGGACCAACTATGGCAACAGCAACCTTGACGTGCTGCGCTACGACGTGGGCGCGGCCAACCCGGAGTCGTTCCGCATCCGCGCGCTGGATACGCTGCACTACCTGCACGGCGTCAATCCGTTCGGCATCGTCTACCTGACCAACATGTACCGCTACGGCGCCACGTACTCGGTCAACGAGATCTACCACTCCTGGTTTTCCGGGCGAACGAAGTGGGCCAACGCGCGCACCTCCGAGTGCGGTCCACCGCCCGGATTCTTTCCGGGCGGGCCGAATCGCGCGGCACTCGAATTCGGCGTGCCGGCCGATCTCGTTCCGCCGGCCGGCCAGCCTACGCAGAAGGCCTGGCGTGATACCGGCGACCCGTTCCACGACAAGGCGCCTGCGCTCTCCGAGCCCTCGCTGCTGTTCCAGTCCGGCTACCTGCGCCTGCTGTCGTTTTTCCTGGACTAGGCTCGGGAGCAAGGGTCGGCCCGGCTTTGCAAAGCCGGTGACGCCGCGCAGACTGCCGGCCCTTTTTTCCCTTCGTTCCAATGTCGTCTTCTCCCGCCCCCGCCGCGCCCAGCAGCACCCAACGCGGGATGGTGGCGGTGCTGGGCGCCTTCGTGTCCTGGGGACTGTTCCCGCTGTACTGGCGAGAACTGCACGCGGTACCGGCGTTGCAGATCACCGCGCACCGCATCGCTTGGTGCACGGTGTTCGTGGCCGGCTACCTGTTCTGGAAACAGGGCCTGCGCTGGCTGCCGGCCACCTTGGCACGGCCGCGCGCCGTACCCATGCTGATCGCGAGCAGCCTGCTCATCAGCGTCAACTGGGTGCTGTACATCTGGGCCGTGAACAGCGGCTACGTGGTGGAGACCAGCCTGGGGTATTTCATCAACCCGCTGGTCAACGTGCTGCTGGGCGTGCTGGTGCTGAAGGAGCGCCTCAACACGCGCCAGTGGGCGGCGGTGGCACTGGCCGCGGCGGGCGTCATCTGGCTGACCTGGAGCGTGGGCCGCGCGCCGTGGATCGCCCTGCTGCTGGCCTCGTCCTTCGGCACCTACGGGCTGATCCGCAAGCTGGTGTCGGTGGAATCCATCCCCGGGCTCGGCGTGGAGAGCCTGATCGCCTTTCTCCCCGCGTTCGGGTTCCTGCTGTGGTCAGAGTACCGCGGCATGGGCGGCTTCGGCCACGTGGGCCGCTACCAGGACCTGCTGCTCATCCTGGCCGGGCTGATCACCGCGCTGCCGCTGATCTGGTTTGCCTACGGCGCGCGGCGCATCCCGTTGTCGCTGCTCGGCATCCTCCAGTACGTGGCGCCGACGCTCCAGCTGCTCACCGGCGTGTTCGTGTTCCACGAGGCGTTCTCGCACGACCAGCTGATCGGCTTCGGCTGCATCTGGGCGGCGCTGGCACTATATGCCTTCGATGGACTGTGGCGGCTGCGCATCCGCGGCCACGGCTGAGGTTGCAGTGGGCGGCTGCAAGCTGCTGTCGAATGCCTCACGGCGTTCCGCGGGCCAAGCTGGCGAAGACGGCAAAGAAGATGGAGCCATCGCCCACATGCTCGACAGTCACTGTCGCCAGAGTGCTGGCCAGGACGTCGATCCCCTGAGGCAGCGCGAGCAGCAGATCGAAACCCTGGCCCGCAACAGCCGCAAGGTCCGCGACTGACGAAGCTGCAAGGTAAAGTCCCGTGAGACGACTTGGAGAGCAGCCGGGAGCACCGTATCGTCAGAGCCACGCATGCTTCGCGAGTCTCGCGATCGCGAAGCTGCATCGGTTCTGATCCTCCATCACCGCGATCAATCGGGGACTAACGACCACATCAACGATGGATCGGCGATGCGAGCAGTTTGGAACGGTTTTTCTACAGGCTTGTTAGGAGCTAAGAGGGTAGTTATGGCACTTGTTAAGTGCAAAGAGTGCGGGAAAGAGAAGAGCCAGAGAGCCGAGGTGTGTCCTCACTGCGGCTTTAAGCAGAACCTGATTAGCAACGATCCTCAGCCAATCTGAGTACGGGTGCGGGATATGCTCGGGTAGTGGCGGAGGCTTGGATCAGGCGCTGGAGGATTTTTGCCAAGTCGTATCGCCGATTGAATCGATACT
>JBQTJW010000008.1:0-21362 GCA_052386745.1 Panacagrimonas sp.
TCCGGGTTTCGAGTCCGGATCGCATCAGAAACCTCCGAAATCAGGTCGGTCGGCAGCCGTCGCCGACACCCCGCGCCTCTGCATCGCCACCGCCACGCTCAAATTGAACCTGTGCAGGGTTTCCCAAAAGTGAACGCGATGCGGGTGGGATCGCGGCGCTGGATGCTGAGGTCTGCATCCAACTGCTCGCTGAGAACCTGCACCAGCTGCATTCCCAGGCTCGCGAGCGAGTCGAGGTTGAAGTCGTCCGGAATGCCCGTGCCGTCATCCGTCACTGCGATTTCCACGTGGGTGCCATCCACGAGGCGCAATTCCACCGCCACCTTGCCGCCCCGGTTGTTCGGAAATCCGTGCTTGAGGGCGTTGGTGACCAGTTCATTCACGATCAGTCCGCACGGAATGGCGCGGTCGATGGGCAGCCGCACGGGATCCGAACGGCTGCTCAGGGTGAGATCGCCACGGCTGTACGAGTTCTGCAGGTGGGTCAGGAGCGTTTCCAGAAAGACTCCAAACGCGACCTTCGCAAAATCGTGGGACTGGTAGAGCGTCTGGTGGATCAGCGCCATGGACTGGATCCGGTTCTGGCTGTCGCGCAGCGCGCGGGCGGCGCCGTCGTCGGTGGTCAGGCTTGCCTGCATGTCCAGCAGGCTCTGGACAACCTGCAGGTTGTTCTTGACGCGGTGGTGGATCTCGCCCAGCAGCAGGTCCTTTTCCTTGAGCGAGACGCGGATGGCCTGCTCGGACCGCAGCACGGCCAGCTGGGTTTCCTCCAGCCGGCGCTTTTCGGTGGCGAGGTCGTCCAGGATGTTGAGGACCGCGCGCTGCATGGCTTCCAGCCGGTCGCGCTCGCTGCCGAAGTCTTCGAGGATGTTCTGGAAAGCCTTCTTGGAATCGTTCAGCCGTTTTTTTTCGGCCACGAAGTCTTCCAGGATGTTGAGCACGGCGCGGGAGTAGGCGGAAGGCGAGAGCTCGCCGACATCCATCATCGCCGTGAAGTCGTTCACGGCGCGGACCGCCCCGGCACAAGCTGCTTCTTCAGCTCTTCGATCTCCTTCTTGAGCTCGATCATCTTCAGTTCGCGGCCCACGGTGAGCTTCTGGAACCGTTCGAGATCGGCAAGGCGCTCCAGTTCCTTGGTGCGCTGCTCGGCAACGTCCGCCTCGGCCCGCTTCTGCGCGGTGACGTCGCGCGCGGCGGCGAACACGCCCAGCACCTTGTCCTGCGTGTCCTTGTACACCGAGGCGTTGTACAGCACATCGGTGAGGCGACCGTCCCTGTGCCGGATGGTCAGCGGGTAGTCGGTGACCGAGCCCCGCGAAAACACCTGCAGATAGCCGGCCCGCGCCTTTTCCGGTTCGGTGAAGTAGTCGGAGAAGTCGGTGCCGATCAGCTTGTCGCGCGGCACGCCGGTGACCTTGATCAGGCCCTCGTTGACGTCGGTGATCTTGCCCTCGGCGCTGATGGTGACCAGCGGATCGAGCGAGGCCTCGATCAGCGATCGCGCGTAGGACGAGGCCCGCAATTGCTCTTCGGAGCGCTTGCGCTCGGTGATGTCGGCAATGGCCGCAATGGCGAAGCGTCCTTCAGCCGTCTCGATTGGGTTCAGGCCGATCTCCACCGGCATGAGCGAGCCATCCTTGCGGCGGCCGTTGAGGTCGCGCCCGGCGCCCATCTGGCGCGGCCGCGGATCGGTGAAGAAGGCGTCGCGCATCCGCGGGTGGCCCGCCCGCACCGAGTCGGGCACCAGGATGTCGACCTTCCGGCCCAGCAGCTCGGCTCGCGGGTAGCCGAACATGCGCTCCACCTGGGCGTTGGTGAGCACGATCTTGCCGTCGGCGTCGATCATGATCATCGCGGTGGGCGCGGCCTCGACCACGGCGCGGAATTTTTCCTCCTGCCGCTTGCGCGCGGTGATGTCGGTCACTGCCGCCATCACGAAGTCGCCTTCGGGTGTACGGATGGGATCGAGCGCGATTTCAACCGGGAACTCCGTGCCGTCCCTGCGCGTGCCGGACAGGTCGCGGCCCACGCCCATGAACCGAGGCCTGGATTCGGTGAAGTAGCCATCCCGCAGCGCAGGATGCTTGCCGCGGATTGCCCTTGGAACGAGCACTTCCACGGGCTGCCCCAGCAGGGTGTTCTTTTCGTACCCGAACAACCGTTCTGCCTGCGTGTTGGCCAGAACGATGACGCCGTCGGCATTGATCAGGATGCAGGCAATCGGGGAACCTTCCACCGCCCGGCGGAATACGGCTTCGGACAGGGCATGGAGCGGCGCGCGGGTGGTGGCTGGCTGCGGATTCATGATCGGGCCCATCGTTTCACGCCTCGTTTCTACGTCGGTTGACCGCGAAAAGCAAAGGCCTGGAAACGCCTCGACGGTGCACTGACGGCCGCATCGGGTAGGTACGGACGCGCCTTCCGTGCAGGCTTTCCAGGCCGTCCGCTGGCCGCAGCAGCGTCTGGCCCCCGCAGGATGAGGTTGAGGGATGGCAGGCAGGCGGGCATGTGCCGGACGGTACGACCATCGGCACACAAACGGCGGCCTGGAGGCGACATGCGGGCCCATCGGCCCGCCCGTCGTTCACCAGCCTTCGGCAGTCTGCGGATTCGCTCGCAGGGTGCTTGGTATCAGGTGCGACCAAACTCCAGGCGGCCGTCCTTCGCCGTGACGGTAATCGCATCGCCTGCCGCAAACTGCCCGTCGAGCACCGACCGGGCCAGTGGGTTTTCGACCAGCGACTGGATGGCGCGCTTGAGTGGCCGCGCGCCAAAGATCGGGTCGTAGCCGGCCTGGGCGAGCAGGTCGAGCGCAGTCTCGCCGAAGACCAGATCGATGCCGCGCTCCTTCAGCCGTCGAACCACGCGTTCGGATTGCACGCGGGCGATGCTGCGGATCTGCGCCGAACCCAGCGGGCTGAACACCACGGCCTCGTCGATGCGGTTGATGAATTCCGGCCGGAAATGCGTGCCGACGACGGTCATCACCGCCTCCTTGATCGCGGAGTAGTCCACGTGCACGTGCTCCTTGCCGAGCATGTCCTGGATCAGCTGCGAGCCGAGGTTGGAGGTCATGACGATCACCGCGTTGCGGAAGTCCACCGTGCGGCCCTGGCCGTCGGTGAGGCGGCCGTCGTCCAATACCTGCAGCAGCACGTTGAACACCTCCGGATGTGCCTTCTCGACCTCGTCGAGCAGGATCACCGAGTAGGGCCGGCGCCTCACCGCCTCGGTGAGCTGGCCGCCCTCCTCGTAGCCGACGTAGCCGGGCGGGGCGCCGATCAGGCGCGCGACGCTGTGGCGCTCGCCGTATTCGCTCATGTCGATGCGCACCATGGCCTCCTCGGTGTCGAACAGGAAGGTGGCGAGTGCCTTGCACAGCTCGGTCTTGCCGACGCCGGTCGGGCCGAGGAACAGGAAGGAGCCGATGGGGCGGTTCGGATCGGACAGCCCGGCGCGCGAACGGCGGATGGCGTTCGACACCGATGCCACCGCTTCGTCCTGGCCGACGACGCGCTGGTGCAGCGCCTCTTCCATGCGCAGCAGCTTTTCGCGCTCGCCTTCCATGAGCTTGGAGACGGGGATGCCGGTCCAGCGCGCGACGATGTCGGCGATTTCCTCCTCGGTCACGCTGGTGCGGAGAAGCCGGGAATCGGGAGGGACAGCGGCCAAGCGCTTTTCCAGCTCCGGAATCGTTCCGTACTGAAGCTCGGCCATGCGTGCCAGATCGCCGGCGCGGCGCGCAGCCTCGACCTCGGCTCGTGCGCGTTCCAGGTCCTCCTTCACGCTGGCGCTGCCGGCGACGCTGGCCTTCTCGGCTTTCCAGCGCTCGTTGAGGTCGCTGGCCTCGCGCTCCAACTTGGCGATCTGCTTCTCCAGTTCGGCGAGCGAGCGGCGCGCGCCCTCGTCCGCTTCCTTCTTCAGCGCCTCGCGCTCGATCTTGAGCTGGATCAGGCGGCGGTCGAGGCGGTCGAGCGCCTCGGGCTTGGAGTCGATCTCGATTCGGATGCGCGAGGCCGCCTCGTCCATCAGGTCGATGGCCTTGTCGGGAAGATTGCGGTCGGTGATGTAGCGATGGCTGAGCTTGGCGGCGGCAATGATGGCGCCGTCGCTGATGTCCACGCCGTGATGCACCTCGTAGCGCTCCTTGAGCCCGCGCAGGATCGCGATGGTGTCCTCCACGCTCGGCTCGCCCACGAACACCTTCTGGAAGCGCCGCTCCAGCGCGGCGTCCTTCTCGATGTACTTGCGGTACTCGTCGAGCGTGGTGGCGCCAATACAATGCAGCTCGCCGCGGGCGAGCGCCGGCTTGAGCATGTTGCCGGCGTCCATGGCGCCCTCGGCCTTGCCCGCGCCCACCAGGGTGTGGATCTCGTCGATGAACAGGATCACCTGGCCTTCGGTCTTGGCCAGGTCGGTGAGCACGCCCTTGAGCCGCTCCTCGAACTCGCCGCGGAACTTGGCGCCGGCGATGAGCGAGCCCAGATCGAGCGTCAGCAGGCGCTTGTTCTTCAGCGACTCCGGCACCTCGCCGTTGACGATGCGCTGCGCCAGGCCCTCGGCGATGGCGGTCTTGCCCACGCCGGGTTCGCCGATCAGCGCCGGGTTGTTCTTGGTGCGCCGGCTCAGCACCTGGATGACGCGGCGGATTTCCTCGTCGCGGCCAATCACCGGGTCGAGCTTGCTCTTGCGCGCCCGTTCGGTGAGGTCGATGGTGTACTTCTCCAGCGCCTGGCGCTGTTCCTCGGCACCGGCCGAATCCATCTTTTGCCCGCCGCGGATCTTGGCGATGGCCTGCTCCAGCAGTTCCTTGCGCGCGCCCGCGGAACGCAGGGCCTCGCCGGCCGGGCCGTTGTCGTCGATCAAGGCCAGCACGAACAGCTCGGACGAGATGAACTGGTCGGCGCGCTGCTGCGCGAGCTTGTCGGTGAGGTTGAGGATGCGGCCAAGATCGGCCGACGGCGGCATGTCCCCGGTGGCCCTCCCGAGACGCGGCAGCCGCTCGATGGCCTGGCCAATGCGCGAGCGCAGCACGTCCACGTTGACGCCGGCGGCCTGCATGAGCGGCAGAACCGTGCCGCCGTCCTGGTTGAGCATGGCGGCCACCACGTGCGCCGGCTCGATGGCGGCATGATCCCTGCCTAATGCTAGGCTCTGTGCGCTGGCGAGCGCTTCCTGGAAACGGCTGGTGAGCTTGTCGGCACGCATGGCGGCATTCCTCAAAAAAGTAGGCGATACATGGCGCTAACAGGTGGTCTTTCAAGGACGTAACGCGTCATATCTGGCCGCTGAAAGTCTGGAAACGATGCCCGGAGACGGGAAACGCATCTGTTATCCTCGATTGGGGTACCGGCGGTGATTCTTCAGAACAGGTGAATTCATGAGTGGGTTGCTGGGCGTATTGGGTCAGGAGTGGACGAAGTGGGTGCTGGCGATCATCCTGGCAATAGGATCTGTAGCAACGGTGACCAGAGCCGTAGGCCAGTCAAAAGATGGTCCGGTCGGATTCCCGGCCGCGCCCGCCGGAGGGAGCGCCGTCGCTCCGGCCCGGCTTCCCGTCACGCCACCTGCGGGCTCCAGTCCCTCGACCATGACGCTTGCGGCGGGGGACGTGGTCACGGTCACGGTGTTCAACCGTCCTGAGCTGACAACCACGGTTTACGTGTCCGATCACGGCACCATCGATGTCCCGTTGGCCGGCAGCATTCCTGTGGCCGGGCTTGCGCCGACGGTCGCCGCCGAGCGGGTGGCAACGGCTTATCGTGAGGGGCAGTATCTGATTGATCCCCAGGTCAATATCGTGCTGGCAGCGTTTCGCAGCCAGCAGATCAGCGTACTCGGTGAAGTGGCCCGCCCGGGCCGGTTTCCCATGGACACCCGCACCTCCGTTCTCGATGCCCTGGCGCAGGCGGGTGGAGTCACGCAGCTGGGCGCCGAACGCGCTTTCATCCTGCGCCGCGGTACTTCGGGGGTCGACCGGTTCGAGGTGGATCTCAGCGACCTGCTGTCGCAGGGTTCCGGTCAGCTGATCGAGCTGCGAGCAGGCGACACGGTCGTGGTTCCGCGCGCGGAACTCTTCTATATCTACGGGGAGGTGCAGCGTCCCAACTCGTACGCCGTACGGGCCAAGGGCATGACGGTCATCGAGGCGATTTCGGTGGCCGGCGGATTGACCGCCCGTGGCTCAAGCCGCAGGGTCGAGATCAAGCGCAAGCAGAAAGATGGCCGTCTGGTGGAACTGGATGCCGATCCCGACGATCCGGTTCAGCCCGATGATGTGGTCAATGTGCGCGAGCGCATTTTCTGATGAGCTCCGAACTCGATGTGGCGCACGGCGCGCTTCCGCAGGATCTGATGGGGCCCGCCATCTCGCTCAAGCAGCTGGGGGTGATGGTCTGGTCCCGCCGGTTTTTCATTGCACTGTTCGCGCTCACGCTGGGGCTGGGCGCCGGCATCGCGAGCAAGTTGCTTCCCAAGATCTATCAATCGACGGCCACGCTGCTGGTGGCATTCCAGGTTGACGATCCAATTTCGGGAAAGCAGTTCTCGAACACGCTCGAAGACAGTTACATGGCGACTCAGGTCGAGTTCATCCAGAGTTCGCGCGTCCTGTTGCCGGTTGTCGAGCAGCTTCAGCTGTCGCGACTTGACGAGTTTCGGACAGGCTATGACGGCGACGGCAACCAGGCCAGCGTCGACCGCTGGGCGGCGAAGAGCCTGGCCGAGAAGCTGGAGGTCGGAACAGGCACCCTGAGCCGATTCATCTATTTGTCGGTTGAAGACCGCGACCCCGAGTTTGCCGCGACCATGGCCAATGCCATTGCGGACTCCTATGTCAACGAGCAGCTCCGGCAGTTCACCGACCCCGCCAAGGAGCGCACCGGCCGCTACTCCACGCAGCTGGAAAACCTGAAGAAGAAGGTCAATGAAGCCCAGGCAAAAGTAACGGAGTTTCGTCAGGAGACCGGCCTGATCGAATTCGACGTAGCCCAGACGCAAGGGGTCGAGTCGGCCCGGCTGCTCGATCTGGACAAGCGCCTGACGGAAGCGTCGGCCAGGCGGCAGGAAGCGGAGCTTCGATTGAGCAGTATTGGCGAGGGGGATGCGGCGATCCTCGGTTCGTCCCTCGTGCAAAGCCTCAAGACCACGCTTCAGCAGAAGATCGCCCGGATGGCCGAGCTGAATGCCAGCCTCGGTTCGCGTCATCCGCAGATCCTGGCATTGCAGGACGAAATCAATCTTGCGCAGCAGCAGTTGAATCGGGAAGTTTCGTCGTACGGAGCAGGTGCGCGCGCAGAGGTTGCAGCGACCCGCGCCGTGGAAGCCAAGCTGATTCAGGAATTGCAGGAGCAGCGCGGCAAGGTGCTGGGGACGCGTTCCCAGCAGGACGAGGGCGCGCGTCTGATTCGAGAACTGGAATCGGCCACCAAGGTCTACCAAGCTGCGCTCGATGCGTTCGAGAACGCCCAGATGGGGGCACAGATGGCAGCGAGCAGCGCAAGCATCGTGACACGCGCAACCCCATCTTCCGAGCCGATCAAGCCCATTGCGAAGAAGAATGCTGCGCTGGCGTTTGCTCTTGCGCTTTTTGCCGGGATCGGCATCTCCCTGCTGCTGGAGCTTCTCAATCGCCGCATACGCTGCCGCGAAGACATCGAGCGTGATCTCGGGCTGCCGGTTCTGGTCGAACTCAGAGGAGCCAGCTGATGCGTTGCAACGCTTCTGCGGTCGCGAATTTCCCTGTGTTTATGCCGCGCCTTGAATGCAAGGCAGCGTGGTCCGGCCGTGGTGTTGTGGGTGCTCCAAAAAATTCATGAGCGCAAAGATTGCAAGTCTGGACATCGATCCTGTCCGAAAAGTGGAGCCGACTCCGGATGACCCGCGACGCCTGGCGCAGATTCTGACGCGTCGGTGTGGGTTGACGGATGGTGATCTCAAGCGGATTGCGGTCGTGCAGGAGCAGCTCGGCCTGGGATTCATCGAGGCCGGCATGCGTCTGGGGCTCATCACGCAGTCGGACCTCGACGCCGCCGTGGCTGGGGACAGCGCGCGACACGATGTCGCGCTTCATGCCAATGCCAAGCCGATTGCCAAGCTGCTGACCGCGCATGATCCCTTCGATCCGTACAGCGAGAGCATCCGGGCCCTGCGCACCGAATTGCTTGCCCGCGCGCCCGACCAGGGCGGGAACGTCCTTGCCGTCGTGAGTCCAGGCGCCAGGGAAGGGCGGTCCAGACTTGCGGCCGAGCTTGCCATCACGTTCTCGCAGTTGAGTCAGCCGACCTTGCTCGTGGATGCCGATCTGCGGCGACCGTCGCAGCACGAACTGTTCTCGGCGGACAACGAGGAAGGCCTGTCCCAGGCGCTGATGGAAGGACGCGCTCCAAAGGTGCAGGGCGTTTCCGGACTTCCGTTTCTCTCGATCCTGACGGCCGGGCCCAAGGCGGGGACCGCACTCGAGGCCCTGTCCGATCCCATCTTTGGCGAAATGCTGCACGGCTGGCGCCGCCGTTTCCGGCACGTCATTCTGGATACTCCGGCAGTGGCGGACTATTCAGACGGGCTTGCGGTGTCGGCCTATGCCGGCCGGGCGCTCGTTCTCGTGCACCTCGACCATAGCAGTCTGGGGCAGAGCAAGGACATGCTTCGTCGCCTAGACTCTGCGCGCGTCCAGGTCGTGGGAAGCGTGCTCAACCGATTTTGAGGAGATTGAGGAGCTTCTCGGGAGAGATGGCGGGTGAGAACAGCCATCCCTGGGCATAGTCCACCCCGATGCGCTTCAGTCGCTCCAGCTTGGCTTCGTCATCCACAAACTCGGCGACGGTCTTCTTGCCGGTGACCTTCGCCACGTGATGGATGGCACGGACGATCTCCTGCGAAACCGGGTTGTTCGCAATGTCGCGCACGAATCGACCGTCGATCTTCACCTCGTCCACCGGCAAGGTTTGCAGGTAACCGAATGAACACAGGCCTGCGCCGAAGTCGTCAAGACTGAACCTGCAACCCAGCGCCTTGAATGCCGTGATGACCTCGGCGGCCACATCCAGGTGCTGGATCGCCGAAGTTTCGGTGATCTCGAAACAAAGTTTTCCGGCCGGCAGTCGCGCGCTGCGAACGTCGGCATACAGAATGTCGACGAACTGCGCGTCGATCAGCGACGCGCCCGAGAGGTTGATGGACAGGTTGTGAACCCGGTTCAGCACGTCGCGGTGGTCGTCAATCCAATCGAGCAGGAAGCGCGTGCTGAAGCGATCAAGCTCGGACGCAAGCCCGTAGCGTTCCAGGGCTTCGATCACTCCCGCGGGAAGCGGCATGTAGTGACCACCGCGTTCCATTCGAGTCAGGAATTCTGCCTTGGCAATGCGCGGAGCCGTGCCGGCGATATCCATGATGGGCTGGGCGAACAGGCGCAGCACCTTGCCCTTCAGGCTGGCGCGAAACTCGCGGACGGCCTGCGGGCCGGCGCCCGGGTCTTCGCCGCCGCCGGTAACGGGCCCGAAGCGGACAACCTGGTTGAGGCCCCAGCGCCGCGCGTGCTGGCTGGCCTGCTGCGCCTCGGAAACGACTCGCTCCCAGTCTGCCCCCTGCCGATAGAGCGATGCGCCAATCGAGACCGCGATGCAGGCCTGGCCCATCGATGATTCGTAACGCAGCGTGCTCAGGCGGTCACGCAGGCCGATGGCGTCTTCCGTCAGCGCGTCGGGGTGATCGATCACCTTTGCGATGATGAACTCGTCGCTCCACAAGCGACCGCTGACCGTACCGTGTCCGCCCCACTGCAGCAGCAGCTGTTCCACGCGGCGAATGACCCGGTCACCCTCCGCGACTCCGGCCATCCGGTTGATGTCGCGCAGATTGCGCAGATCGATGTAGATCAGTGCCGCCAGCGGCCCTGCCCGCCACGCCGCGAGCTCATGGAGCAGGTGCTGGTAACGGGAGGTTGGCGCGTCACCGATGAGCAGAGTTCCCATTGCACTGTTATGGCAGGCATCGGGAGAATCGGCAGGGCGTGGCTGATTGCCGGTGTCAGCCGCTTGCCCTGCGGAAGACTCTCAGGTGTTTCGCGAGTTCTCCGGTTCCGCCGGCTCCCTTGCCGCGTCGGTCGCCGTCAGCTCGGCAGCCGGGACGGCGGACTTTGGTTCGGCCTCGGTTTCTTCCCGGTCAATGGCTAGGCTCGCACTGGATATCACTTCAGGCGCTGCGGGCGGGTGTTCATCGTCTGCCGGAACGGGAAAGCGGGATTCGACCTGTTCGAAACGCCCCGCCGTGAGTGGCGCCAATGTTGCGGTATTCCTCCAGGTATCAGCGGAATCCCCAGGAGGCGGGACGGGAGCCTCAGCACTGCCGTCCGCATCCGCCACCTGCTCGTGCCACGGTGTGACGGGCCGCTCAACCTCCGTTGTGGCGGGATGCGAGGTGGGTGAGGTGGGCGTCGAGAGCGACGGTTCACCGGCTTCGTTTTTCTGGAATCGATCGATCTCGCCCGCTGGAAGGTCGTTGGCAACGAGGCCTGACGATGCCTGTTCGGTCCTGTCTCCACCGCTGTCCATTCTCGCCGCAAGCACCGGAACCAGGGATCCTCGGCCAAGCGCCGCGGCCAGGTCGGGCGGCAAGGTATCGCGCGACACTTCGTTGCCGGAATCGGCCAGGTCGGCCGTTTCCCTGATCTGGTTCTGGGTGCCTTCTGCCCCATCGCCGCGACGCCGTCCGCGACGCCCTCGCCTGCCGCGTCCGGATCGCGGAGAGCCGGGCTCGTCTGACCGCTCGGCAAGCGGGGGGTCGCCGCCGCCGTTCTGCTGCAGCTCGCGCGTTAGCGGAACAGGCGTGGGCGAAGGGGCGACTTCGGCAGGTGGATTCTGCTGTGGCCGGGGCGGCTTCTGCTGCATCTGGCGCTGCGGAACCGGTGCCGCATCCCCCGGATCGCGCTCGTCGCGACGACGCCCGGACTGATCCTGGCCCTTCTGGCGATTGGCATCACGCACAGGATCCCGCACCGCGTCGCGCGCCGGATCGCGCCCGCCACCGCGCGGATCGCGGTTGGCGTCGCGCCCATCACGCCCGTCACGCCGCGAATCCGGGCTGCGGTCAGCCTTGCGTTCCTGAGACCCGCGATCGTCACGCCGCAGGGCATCCCGCCGGGAATCGTTCGCCCGATCGTTGCGGCGACCCTCTGGGCGGACATTCTTGTCGGCAACCGTCGGGGCCTCCTTCGAAGGCTTGGGCTTCTTCGCTTCGCGAGGACGCGGCATGAAACCGAACAGCCAGAGCAGGCGCGCCCAGAAGCCACTCGGGAGCGGCTGGAAAGTGATGGCAGGTGCTGCTGCGACGGCCACCGGGGCCTGCTCGACCAGGGGCGCCGGAGCCGAGGGCAGGATCTGCTTGACGGCCGCTTCCGCCGCGGCCTTGATGGCAGCCCGCGGCTCGGCGAGGTCTTCGTGCGCCTCGGCGTCGAAGTTCTGGACCAGCAGGTGGCTGGGCGCGTTGTTGTTGTCCTGGGTGATGTGATCGCCGCGGACGCGCCGGATCTCGTAGGCCGGGGTGTGCAGGCTAGGGTTGGGCACCAGGGTGATGCCGACGCGGTTGCGCGCCTCGATCTCGCGCACCTGGGCGCGCTTTTCGTTCAGCAGGAACGTGCCCACGTCCACCGGAAGCTGCGCGATGACGCGGCCGGTGCGGTCCTTCATGGCCTCTTCTTCGATCAGGCGCAGGACGGACAGCGCCAGCGACTCCACGGAGCGGATCTGGCCGCTGCCTTCGCAGCGCGGGCAGGTGATCTGCGTGTGCTCGCCCAGCGACGGACGCAGGCGCTGGCGCGACATTTCCATCAGCCCGAAGCGCGAGAGGCGGCCGTACTGGATGCGCGCGCGGTCCATTTCGCAGGCACGTTCCAGTCTCTTTTCGATCTCCTTCTGGTTGCGCGTGCTGTTCATGTCGATGAAATCGATCACGATCAAGCCGCCCAGGTCGCGGATGCGCAGCTGCCGCGCGATCTCGTCGGCCGCTTCCAGGTTGGTGTTGAGCGCGGTCTCCTCGATGCCGCCGCCGCCGGTGGCCTTGGCCGAGTTGATGTCGATCGAGGTCAGCGCCTCGGTGCGGTCGATCACGATCGAGCCGCCGGAGGGCAGGCGGATGGAACGCTCGTGCGCCAGTTCAATCTGGCTTTCGATCTGGAAACGCGAGAACAGCGGCGTTTCGTCGCGGTAGAGCTTCAGGCGGTTCAGCTGCTGCGGCATCACCGCCGCCAGGTGGGAGCGCGCCTGTTCGTAGATCTCCGGGTTGTCGACCAGCACCTCGCCGATGTCCGGCCGCAGGTAATCGCGCAGCGCGCGCAGGATGATGTTGTTTTCCTGGTAGATCAGGAACGGCGCAGGCTTGTCGCGCGAGGCGCTCTCGATGGCCGTCCAGATCTCGACGAGATAGTCTGCGTCCCACTGGAGTTCCTCGGCCGTGCGCCCCACGCCGTTGGATCGCACGATCACGCCCATGTTCTCGGGCAGGTTCATGGCTTCCAGCGCCGCCTTGGCCTCCTCGCGCTCGTCTCCCTCGGCGCGCCGGGACACGCCGCCGGCCTTGGGATTGTTCGGCATCAGGACCAGGTAGCGCCCGGCCAGCGAGACGAACGTGGTCAGGGCCGCGCCCTTGTTGCCGCGCTCCTCCTTTTCCACCTGGACGATCAGCTCCAGGCCTTCGCGCACCTGTTCCTTGATCGGCCCGCTGCCGCCCACGCAGGAACGCGCAATCTCCTTGATGGGCAGGAAGCCGTGGCGGTCGGCGCCGTACTCGACGAAGCAGGCTTCCAGCGACGGTTCGACCCGGGTGATCTTGCCCTTGTAAAGGTTGCCTTTTTTCTGTTCCTTGCTGGCCAGTTCCAGGTCGAGGTCGTGCAGTTTCTGGCCGTCGACGATCGCCACGCGCAGCTCTTCCGGCTGGGTGGCGTTGATCAGGATGCGTTTCATGATGAAGTTGCGGTCTCGTTAGAAGCTCGACCGCCCGGCAAGGGATGCAACGTGCGTGCGCTGCTGGCGCGCGTTTTCGTTTTGGTCCGAAGCCTGGCGGGAGCCCAGGTTTCTGGTGGTGGCCGCCGCGCGTTGCAGGCAATCCGGCAACGTCCGCAGCGTTTCGACGCCGCCGCGAAGCGGTTAAGCTGGTCTGCGCTCGCGGGGGCTAGAAGCCATGTGTACGTGTTTCTGCCAGGGCTGGCACATCGCGAACGCGACCGCCGGGTGGCAAACTCCTGCGGCAAAATCACTTAAGCCATGGAGTTGCAACATTTTGCCACAGACTGCAGCCGGCGTGCGTCACGTCACCGCCGGCCCCCGGGAAGCGGGTCAGCGCATCGACAACTTCCTGCTCCGGGAACTCCCGGGCGTGCCCAAGTCACACGTCTACCGCCTGCTCCGCTCCGGCCAGGTGCGGATCAATGGCGGCCGGGCCAAGCCCGAACGCAAGCTCGCCGAAGGTGACGACGTTCGCATCCCTCCGGTCCGCATGGCCGAGAAGGGCGACGCGGTCCGCCCGCCGGACGAGGTCCTGAACCGCCTGCGCGCGGCGGTGATCCACGAGGACGAGCATTACCTAGTGCTCGACAAGCCTGCCGGCTATGCCAGCCACGGCGGTAGCGGCCTGTCGTTCGGCGTCATCGAGGCCGTCCGCGCCTGGGAAAAGTACGAGTTCATCGAGCTGTGCCACCGCCTGGATCGCGATACCAGCGGCATCCTGCTGCTGGCGAAGTCGCGGCCGGCGCTGCTGCGCGCACAGCGTGCGTTCCAGGACGGCACCACGGAAAAGCGCTACTTCGCCCTGCTGGTGGGGCGCTGGAAGGGCGAGGTGCGCGAGGTGGACGCGGCGCTGGTCAAGAACACCCTCGGTTCCGGCGAGCGCTTCACCGAGGTGGACGAGGAGGACGGCAAGCCGTCTCGCTCGCGCTTCACGCCGCAGGCTCGCTACCGCGACGCCACGCTGTGCGAGGTGGAGATCTTTTCCGGCCGCACGCACCAGATCCGCGTGCACGCGCTGGCGCTGGGCCATTCGGTGGCGGGGGACCGCAAGTACGGCGAGCGGGGCGGCGACAAGCTGATCCGCGACCAGGGCCTGAAGCGCATGTTCCTGCATTCGCACTTCCTCAAGCTTGCGCCGGAGGGTCATTTCGACAAGCTCATTCTCAGCGCGGCGATGCCCGATGAACTGCGGGACGTGTTGCAGCGTCTGCCGGTGGGACGATGATGCTTCCGCGTCCGGGGACACTGCTCAAGCGTCGTGCGCCGCGCTCCAGGCTGGCCCTCCTGTTCCTGCTGCCCATCATCGGCTGGCTGGTGTTCAACCTGTTTGACTGGCCGCTGGAGGCTGCCGCGAAAGCCACGCTGGAAGCGACGCCGGAGGCGGTTCCCGACCGTGAGAACCTTTTCCTGGCGATGGTCGCGCTCCCCATCGCGGGGGACGAGCCCGCGCACGAGCGGGGGGCTGCGGCGCTGGCGGCGTTCCAGAAAGCGCTCGCGAATCCGGGTCCGCGTCCAAGGCTTTTTTCCGAGGCCCTTGCTCGCCCGACCGCGGTATTCGATGCCGACGGCGCCGCCCTGTGCAGTCCGGGGAACCGGGACGGGGCTTATCAGTGCCTGCAGCGCAGCCGCGAACAGGCGGCAAAATTCAGGGCCCTGTTCGCCAGGTACTGGCCCTTGCTGAACCGGTACCGCGACCTGGAAGACTACGCGAGATTTTCCAATCCCCTTCCGTCCTTGCCGGAGTACCCTCCGCCCGATCCCACTACCTTCAATATTGCCCTGCTCAGGCTGTCGATGATCGCGCTCGCCGTGGCGGAGGGTTCGCCGGGCACGGCCATCGATAGCCTCGCGCACTCCGCCACGATCTGGCGACGGGTACTCGGTGCAACGGAGGCCAGCCTGGTCGACAAGATGATGGCCTCGCGCGCGCTGGCAGCCCACACGCTGCTCGCGTCCGAACTCATCCGCACTCAGCGGCTTGAAGTTCCGCAACTCGCGGCGATCGAGGCCGTGATCCGCCCGCTTTCCGAGGACGAACGCAGTCTCGCCGGCGCGCTGACCAAGGAGTTTCGAGCGCAGAGCGAAGTCCTGAAGCGGCTGATGGACCCCTACGGCACGAGCGTGAAAATCGACTTCCCGGAAGCGCCGGCGTGGTGGATGCGCGCCCTGTCCAAAGCTAACGAGAGCATCAACCTGTCCTACGATGACCTGGAACAGACGCTGGCCGTCGAGCGAGCGGGCTGCGTGCAGGTCAAGGCCAGGCTGGAAGAAGTCGCCACCCGGCCCCCACCGACCGCCGCCGACCTCCCGTGGCACGCCTACCTGTACAACCCCGTCGGTCGCATTCTCCACATGACGGCGGCCGGCACCGACATTCACCTGGAGTACCTGGGCCGCCAGTGCAACCTGCTGGCGTTGCAGCGCATGGTGAGCCTGCAGCTGGAACTGGCCCGTTCGCAGATCCCGCCGGAAGGCATGGCGGGCGCGGTGGCCTCGTCCCAGTTTACGGACCCGGGATCAGGACACCCATTTGCGTTCGACCCGCTGGCGCACACGCTGGGATTCGAGCCCATGGGGCGCAGCCCGGAGGCCTTGAGTCCATTGCCCCTGGCGACCCGTTGAGCGCGGCGATGGCCTGGCCCCGGGGTGCCGGCTCCGGTGAACCGCGCCCCTGCGGCCTCGGATACAATGACAGTCCGTCCGGTCACCACTGATCCTGGTCAGTGGTCCCGCCTGGTGATCGGGTTTGGCGCAAGGTCCTGATTCCGTTCGCTCCACGTAGAGCGGTCGTCGTCGGGCGTTCGCCGTTCGCACCAGCGCGCCTTGCCGGGGTTCGGATCATTAAACTGCGCGCAATTCACCCACTGTGGCCCTGATCGGCCGGCGCGTGCCCCATCTCATAACGAGTCCGTATCAATGCAAGTCAACATTCAAACCCCTGGCGAAGCAAGTGGTGGCCTGAAGCGCGAGATGCGCGTCACCATTCCCGCGGACCGCGTGAGCAAGGCCGTGGACGATCGCCTGCGCACCATGTCGCAGCGGGCGAAGCTGCCGGGATTCCGGCCGGGCAAGGCGCCGCTCAAGGTCATCCAGCAGCAGTACGGGCAGTCGGCGCGCATGGAAGCGGTGTCGGACCTGGTGCAGCGCTCGTACCCGGATGCACTGGGCCAGGCCGGCGTGCGCCCCGCCGGCCAGCCGCGCATTGATGTGGTGGCCGAAACGCCGGGTCAGCCGCTGGAGTACGTGGCGCACTTCGAGGTGTATCCGGAAATCGTGCTGAACGACCTGGACTCGCTGGAGATCGAGCGTCCCATCGTGCCCATGAGCGATGCCGACGTGGATCGCCTGATCCTGAACCTGCGCAAGGGGCGCCGCACGCTGGCCGACGTCACCCGCCCTGCCGCCATCGGCGACGTGGTGAAGGTGGATTTCGACGGCAAGCTCAACGGCGAGACCTTCAACGGCGGCAAGGGCGCGGACGTGGAGCTGGAACTGGGGACCGGCCAGTTCCTACCGGATCTGGAAAACGGCATTGCCGGGCACTCCGCCGGCGAGAGCTTCGAGGTAGCGGTGTCCTTCCCCGAGAATTACCGGGCCGAGGCCCTGCGCGGCCAGACCGCCCAGTTTTCGGTGGTGCTGAAAGAGGTCAAGGAAGCCACCCTGCCGGCCATCGAAGAGGCCGAGTTCCTGAAAGCGCACAACGCTGAGTCCGTGGATGCCCTGATGGTCAAGGCCCGCGAGGCGCTGGAAAACGAGCGCGAGAAGGCCATCAAGCGCCGCCAGAAGATGCAGGTGCTGGAGCAGCTCGCCGCGCGCAACCCGGTGGAGGTGCCCCAGGTCATGGTCGACCAGGAAATCCCGCGCATGCGCGAGCAGGCCGCCGGGCGCATGAACATGCAGAACATGCCGCCCGAGAAGCTGGCCGAGATGCTGCCGGCGCAGCTGTTCGAGTCCGGCGCGCGGCAGAAGGTGGCACTGGGCCTGCTGCTGAGCGAAGTGATCAAGCTCAAGCAGGTCAAGCTGGACCCCGAGCGCGTCGAGACCTCGCTGGACGCCATCGCCCGCGATTTCGAACAGCCCGAGCAGGTCAAGGCCTATTACAAGTCCCGGCCGGAAATGCTCGACGGCGTGCGCGCCATGGTGATGGAAGACCAGGTGGTGGACCTGCTGCTGGCCAACGCCCGGCTGATCGACAAGGAAATGAGCCTGGAAGCGCTCTTGAATCCCAAGGCCGCGGCCTGATCCTAATCTGCCCTCCGACTGACCTGAACCCGTCCATGTCCGACTCCCGGTCCCGCGTTTCCCAGCTCGTTCCCATGGTGGTCGAACAGACGGCCCGCGGCGAGCGTGCGTTCGACATCTACTCGCGCCTGCTCAAGGAGCGCGTCGTGTTCATCGTCGGGCCCATCGACGACTACATGGCCAACCTCGTGGTGGCCCAGCTCCTGTTCCTGGAGTCGGAAAACCCTGACAAGGACATCCACCTGTACATCAACTCGCCGGGCGGGGTCATCACCTCCGGTCTGTCGATCTACGACACCATCAAGTTCATCAAGCCCGACGTGGCGACCATGTGCATCGGCCAGGCGGCCAGCATGGGCGCGTTCCTGCTGTCGGCCGGTACCAAGGGCAAGCGCTACTCGCTGCCGCACTCGCGGATCATGATCCACCAGCCCTCCGGCGGCACCCAGGGCCAGGCCACGGACATCGAAATCCAGGCGCGGGAGATCCTGTTCCTGCGCGAGCGCCTCAACAAGCTGATGGCCGAGCACACCGGCCAGCCGCTGGAGCGCATCGCCCGCGACGTGGAGCGCGACTACTTCATGAGCGCCGAAATGGCCAAGGACTACGGGCTGATCGACCAGATTCTGGACAAGCGCGTCATTGTCCCGCCGGCCGTTTGATTGTGGCGTCGCACAATTTCATCAACGCCACCCGGCATGGTATACAGGCCGGACCGGTCGTTCTGACGACGGCGGAGGATTGATTCAATGAGCGCTGATCTGCGCGGCGGTTCCCATAACGGGCGAGTGCTGTACTGCTCCTTCTGCGGCAAGTCCGAGCACGAAGTCCGCAAGCTCATCGCGGGCCCCTCGGTCTACATCTGCGACGAATGCGTTGACCTGTGCAACGACATCATCCGCGAGGAAGTGCACGCCAAGCCGCAGACCAAGGGCCTGCCCAAGCCTCAGGAAATCCGCGCGGTGCTCGACGAGTACGTCATTGGCCAGGAACAGGCCAAGAAGGTGCTGTCGGTGGCGGTCTACAACCACTACAAGCGCCTGTCGGTGAAGGGCCAGGACGGGGTCGAACTGGCCAAGTCCAACATCCTCCTGATCGGCCCGACCGGCTCGGGCAAGACCCTGCTGGCGGAAACGCTGGCCCGCCTGCTGGACGTGCCGTTCGCCATCGCCGACGCCACCACGCTGACCGAGGCGGGGTACGTGGGCGAGGACGTCGAGAACATCATCCAGCGCCTGCTGCAGAAGTGCGAATACGACATCGAGAAGGCCCAGCGCGGCATCGTCTACATCGACGAAATCGACAAGATTGCGCGCAAGTCTGAAAACCCTTCCATCACCCGCGACGTGTCCGGCGAAGGCGTTCAGCAGGCCCTGCTCAAGCTCATCGAAGGCACCATCGCCCAGGTTCCGCCGCAGGGTGGCCGCAAGCATCCCCAGCAGGAATTCCTGCAGGTCAACACGGCGGGCATCCTTTTCATCTGCGGCGGCGCCTTCGCCGGATTGGAGCGCGTGATCCAGGGCCGCACCGAGAAGGCCGGCATCGGCTTTTCGGCAGACGTGAAGTCCAAGACCGACTCGCAGCAGCTCAACAAGCTGCTGTCGCTGATCGAGCCGGACGACCTCATCCGCTTCGGCCTGATCCCGGAGTTCGTGGGGCGCCTGCCCGTGACCGCCGTGCTCGAGGAACTCGACGAAGCGGCCCTGATGCAGATTCTCAAGGAGCCCAAGAACGCGCTCGTCAAGCAGTACGCCAAGCTGTTCCAGATGGAAGGCGTGCAGCTTGAGTTCCGCGAGGACGCCCTGCGTGCCGTCGCCGTCAAGGCCAAAGAACGCAAGACGGGCGCGCGCGGGCTGCGCACCATCCTCGAAAATATCCTGCTCGACGTGATGTACGATCTCCCCTCGATGCAGCACGTCAGCAAGGTGGTGATCGACGAGGCGGTGGTGCTGGGCCAGTCCAAGCCCTTCATCGTCTACGAGAACACGGAAGCCCGGCGCGAGATCAAGAACTCCGCGTGAACCGTCCGGCGCGCGGGACGACGTCCGCCACGGCGTGCTGATGATTCCCCCTGATGCTCAGGGACAGGACACTCGTCGGATTGATCGCAGGGCTCATGCTCGATATCGAGTAGGGAACTGCTTCACGCGTTGCCTCGCGTAAAGGCGTTCGATGATCGGCGCGCCACGCAGGGCGGCGCACATGTTCGTCCGCGGTGATATTTCCTGACGAATTTTCAGTCGATCTGCGGCGCGCGGGCGAGCCGCCAATGTCCTGGTCTGCTTGACCTTCCCCGGAGCGCGTTCCATGGACCGGGCCAGCCTCATGGATTACCCTTCGAGGCCGCGCGCTCCAGATCGCGGAGGCATTCATAAGGGTCGCCGCGAGTCGCAGTCCGACGCAGCGGAGAGGTGGCAGAGTGGTCGATTGCGGCGGTCTTGAAAACCGCTGAACCGCAAGGTTCCGGGGGTTCGAATCCCTCCCTCTCCGCCATACTGCGTCGATCTGCTTGCTCAATGCGAGCTTTGATGCCTGCCGTCAGGGCGCTGTCACTCCAATCCAGTCACGTCAGAGGGTCCTTGTGAACGAAAAAATCCTGAATGAAACCGCAGTTGCCATGGTTGCGCCCGGCCGCGGCCTGCTTGCCGCCGATGAATCCACCGGCACCATCAAGAAGCGCTTCGACAAGATCGGCGTCGAGAACACCGAGCCCAACCGCCGCGCCTACCGCGACCTGCTGTTCAACACGCCGGATTTCGAGAAGCACACCTCGGGCGTGATCCTGTTCGAAGAGACCCTGTTCCAGTCCAGCCTGGCCGGCCAGGCCTTCCCGAAGCTGCTGGAAAGCAAGGGCGTGATCCCCGGCATCAAGGTGGACGCGGGCGCCAAGCCGCTGCCCGGCGGCAAGCCCGAAGAAACCATCACCGAGGGCCTCGACGGCCTGCGCGAGCGCCTGGTGAAGTACCGCGAGGCCGGCGCCCGCTTCGCCAAGTGGCGCGCGGTGATCGTGATCGGCAACGGCGCGCCGAGCTACAACGCCATCCAGACCAACGCCCACGCGCTGGGCCGCTACGCGGCGCTGTGCCAGGAAGCGGACATCGTTCCCATCGTCGAGCCCGAAGTGCTGATGGACGGCGACAACACCGCCGCCGTGAACGAGGAAGTCACCACCTGGATCCTCAAGGAGACGTTCCAGCAGCTGTACTTCCAGAACGTGGTGCTCGAAGGCATCGTGCTGAAGCCCAACATGATCGTGTCCGGCATCAAGTGCCCCACGCAGGCGGGCATCGACGAGGTGGCCGAGCGCACCATTCGCGTGCTCAAGCGCTGCGTGCCGAGCGCGGTGCCCGGCATCGCCTTCCTCTCCGGCGGCCAGAGCGACGTGCTCGCCACCGCGCACCTGGACGCCATGAACAAGATCGGCGGCCTGCCCTGGAAGCTCACCTTCTCCTACGGCCGCGCCCTGCAGGCGGCGGCGCAGAAGGCCTGGAGCGGCAAGAACGTGGAAGCCGGCAAGGCCGCGCACCTGCACCGCGCGCGCATGAACGGCCTGGCCAGTCTCGGCCAGTGGGACAAGAGCCTGGAAAAGGCCGCCTGAGTTTTCCTGCTGCGCCCCAAGCCCGCCCGACGGCCTCCGTCGGGCGGGTCTTTGCTTGAAGAAGCGTTGACCATGCATTAAGCAGTAGTCAATCGTATCTCACAATCCGAATGTTGCCCCGATGTATCAATAAACATGTTCCTGCGAATGGCTTCGACGGTCGCAATGCTGCTCAGCCTGTCGAGCTGCGCGGCCTATATCAGTGGCGAACTCAAAGACATTCGACGTATGGAACTGCAGAATATCGAGTTCTGTAAACCATTTGATCATGGAAAAATCAATAGAATTGATTTCGAAATTGACGCCGGAAATGCGACCGGATCAAACATGTCGGAGACGATTTCTTCAATTTCTCTGGGACTGATCCCGACGTACTGGACGTCATCAGTCAAAGTTAAACCTGATTAGAAATAATCCTCAGCCGGATCATTTTATAATGTGGGCAGAAGGTGGCTGACGGAGGGACGGCGATGGCGATGAACCGGGTGCAATTTCAGCGTGGTCTGTCGCTGGTGGAGTTCCAG
>JBQTJW010000009.1:0-16349 GCA_052386745.1 Panacagrimonas sp.
TCGTCAAACGGGTTCATGGAGTGCTTGACCCCTTCGGTTACCACCCCGCTCCCGTCCGCCTTGACCTGTATCCGGACGTTGTAGTCCACCGAACGCTTCACGCTCACCAGTGCTTTCATGCGATTTCCTTTGCTGATTGATGGCCGCCGCGCAGGGCGGCCCAGGGACCGATCACGCCTCGACCAGGCGCTTTTTTCTACGCGCCTCTTCTAGGCGCTTCTGAGCTCGCGCCGCGCCGGTTCGAGCGGCGCGGCCAGGATTGCGTCCGAAGGCTTCCTGAAAATGCCCTCGGACAGCATCACCACGATCTGGTTTGCCACCTCGTCGAAGTTGCCGTGCTTGAGGTCGAACCATTCCGGTGTCCAGTTGATGGCGCCCACGATCACCAGGCGCGCAATGCCCAGGCTCAGGCCCGGGCGCAGTTCACCGGCCTTTTCCGCCGCCAGGAACAGCTCGTCCAGGAAGCTGCCGTAGCCCTTGCGCAACTCCTGGTTGCGCTTCTTGAGATGCGGCGGCAAGTGCCCGTACACGCGGATGCTGGCCGAACTGAACTCGCCGCCGTGGCGCAGCAGGCCTTCGAGATGCCCGAGCATCACGGCCTCGATCTTGGCCTTGGGGCTGGCGTCCGGCGGCAGGGCGTCCAGGCGCTTCTGCGCGGCCTCGCGCACGTCGTTGACGCCGGTGTCCAGGATTTCCTGGAGCACCTCGTCCTTGGACTCGAAGTGGTAGTAGATGCTGCCGGCCTTGATCTTGGCGGCCTTGGCGATCTGGCGCAGCGTGGTCGCGGAATAGCCCTGGGCGCGGAACAGCCGCGCCGAGACGCTGAGGATCAGTTCGCGCGTGACGTCGGCCCGCGTCTGCACCGCCGGAACCGCCGCCTTGATGCCCTGCTTTTTCGCCATGGGTCCAGCCAGTTCCCGCGATCTGCATGAAGGTGGAAAAACCGGGAAGATGTCCGCCTGCTGCCCGCCGGGCCGCCGCGGCGGGCTTCACTTGCCCCGGCCGGCGAGCCCCGACATGCTCTGTGAGCAGGGACTCGCACTACCAGCGCCAACTCTATCTTTTTACAACTAACGCTTGGTAGAATTCTATATTATCTCGGGAACTGTCAAGGGGTCGGGTTCCCGCACCGTCGTCTACCACGCACCTCACGGAGAAATTCATGGATCTGGGACTCAAGGGTAAATCAGTCGTCATCACCGGCGGCGGCTCGAACATCGGCCGCGGCATCGTGCTCGCGTTCGCCGCCGAAGGCGCCAACATCACCATCGGCGACATCGACGAGGGCCAGGCCAACAAGACCGCCGAACTCGCCCGCGCCCAGGGCGCCGCCGGCGTGCAGGTGCTGAAGACCGATGTGAGCAATCTCGATCAGGTCAAGGCGCTGATGGGTGCCGCCAAGTCGGCCTACGGCAGCCTGGACGCGGTGGTCAACAATGTCGGCTGGGACCAGCTGATGTTCTTCACCCAGTCCACCCCCGATTTCTGGGAGAAGGTGATCCGCATCAACTACGTGGGCGTGCTCAACTGCACCGCCGCGGCGCTGGAGCTGATGATCCCGGCCAAGGGCGGCAGCATCGTCTCCATCAGCTCGGACGCCAGCCGCCAGGGCGAGCCGCGCGAGGCCGTGTACGGCGGCACCAAGGCCGCCATCAACAGCTTCATGAAGACCATCGCCAAGGAAAACGGCCGCTACGGCATCCGCTGCAACTGCGTGTGCCCGGGCGTGACCATCCCGGAAACCGACGACGAAGTGGGCGGCACCAGCATGTGGGCCAAGCCGCTGTTCACGCCGGAGCAGCTGGAGAAGGTCGCCGCCGCGCTGCCGCTGAAGAAGGTCGGCCGCCCGCGCGACATCGCCAATGCCGTGGTGTTCCTGTCCTCGCCGATCGCCGCCGGCCACGTCACCGGGCAGATCCTGTCGGTGTCGGGCGGCTACAGCATGATCGGTTGATGAAGCCGGCGACCTCATTCAGAACAAAGAGAATCAAAGCATGAGCTATCAGGACATCCTGTACTCCGAAGCCGACGGCGTGGCGCACATCAGCATCAACCGGCCGGAGGTGATGAACGCCTTCCGCGGCCAGACCGTGGAAGAACTCATCCAGGCCATCAGCAAGGCCGGCTGGGACAAGAAGATTGGCGTGATCGTGCTCGGCGGCGCGGGCGACCGGGCCTTCTGCACCGGCGGCGACCAGTCCGCGCACTCCGGCCAGTACGACGGCCGCGGCACCATCGGCCTGCCGGTGGAGGAGCTGCACACGCTGATCCGCGACGTGCCCAAGCCGGTCATCGCCCGCGTGCAGGGCTACGCCATCGGCGGCGGCAACGTGCTGGCGACGCTGTGCGACATGACCATCGCGTCCGACAAGGCGCAGTTCGGCCAGGTCGGGCCCAAGGTCGGCTCGGTCGATCCGGGCTGGGGCACGGCCTACCTCGCGGCCGTGGTGGGTGAGAAGAAGGCGCGCGAGATCTGGTACATGTGCCGCCGCTACAACGCGCAGGAAGCGCTGGCCATGGGCCTGTGCAACGCGGTGGTGCCGCATGACCAGCTCGACGCCGAAATCGCCAAGTGGTGCAAGGAACTGATGGAGCGCAGCCCCACCGCGCTCGCCATCGCCAAGCGCTCGTTCAACGGCAGCACCGAGCACATCCGCGGCATCGGCAACCTCGGCCTGCAGGCGCTGGCGCTGTACTACGACACCGACGAGTCGAAGGAAGGCGTGCGCGCGTTCAACGAGAAGCGCAAGCCGGACTTCCGCAAGTACCAGAAATAAGCGGCATCGCGAGCGTTGCGGCCACCGCGGTGCGCCGCAACGCTTCCGCTCCGTACATTCGTTTTTCCGGGACAGCCGCATGGGCAACTTCTACGACGAGCACATCCTGCCGCATGCCATCGACTGGATCTGCGGCCTTCCCACCTTCGAGCGCGGGCGCAGGCAGGTCTGCGCGCAGGCCGCCGGGCGCGTGCTGGAGGTCGGCATCGGCACCGGCCGCAACCTGCCCTACTACAAGCCGCAGAACCTGAGCTGCCTGTGTGGCGTCGATCCCGGCCTGCACCCCAAGGCGCACAAGCGCGCCCAGGCGGCCGGCGTCACGGTCACGCCCATGCCGCTGTCGGCGGAAAAGATTCCCGCGGCGGACGCCAGCTTCGACTGCGTGGTTTCCACGTTCACGCTCTGCACCATCCCGGACGTCAGCGCCGCCCTGCGCGAGATGCGCCGCGTGCTGGTGCCGGGCGGCACGCTGCGTTTCCTCGAACACGGCGCGGCGCCGGACGCGGGCGTGAAAGGCTGGCAGGACCGCATCACGCCGTACTGGAAGCCGCTGGCCGGCGGCTGCAACCTCAATCGCAAGATCCCGGACCTGATCGAGGGCGCCGGCTTCAGGATCGACGAGATCGACCAGCGCTACCACCCCGGCCCGCGCTTCCTCACCTACCTCTACACCGGCGTCGCCACGGCGCAATGAGTTCGCCCACGACGCCGCCGCAGAACCCCCACGCGCTGCGCCCCATCGCGCTGCGCGGGTTCGACGGCATCCGCCTGGCCGGCGACGAGGCCGGCGACCGCGCGGCGCCGCCGGTCATCCTGCTGCACGGCGGCGGCCAGACCCGCCACGCCTGGGCCGGCACCGCGGAACACCTGGCCCGCGCCGGCTACTACGCGCTGACCTACGACGCCCGCGGCCACGGCGACAGCGCCTGGTCCGAGTCCGGCGACTACCGCGCCGACGCCTTCGCCGCCGACCTGCGCTGCGTCCTGCAGACGCTGTCGGCGCCGCCGGTGCTGATCGGCGCGTCCATGGGCGGCATGACCTCGCTCATCGTGCTCGGCGAGACCCACGAGGTGCTGGCCCGCGGCCTGGTGCTGGTGGACATCGCGGTGCGCCTGGAAAGCGACGGCGTGGCACGCATCCTCAACTTCATGCGCGGCCACCCCGACGGCTTCGCCACGCTGGAAGATGCCGCCGAGGCCGTCTACCAGTACAACCCGCACCGCAAGCGCGCCGGCAGCACGCAGGGCCTGCGCAAGAACCTGCGCCTGCGCGACAACGGCCGCTGGTACTGGCACTGGGACCCGCGCTATCTGGACGAAGCCAACCGCGTGGTCGACGGCGAGGCGCTCACGCTCGAAACCCGGCGCATCCAGGCCGCGCGCGGCGTGCGCGTGCCTACCCTGCTGGTTCGCGGCGCGCAGAGCGACGTGCTGAGCCTCGAAGGCGCGCGCGCCCTGCTGGAGCTGATTCCGCAGGCCGAGCTGGTGGACGTGGCCGAGGCCGGCCACATGGTCGCCGGCGACCGCAACGACGTGTTCGGCGAGGCGGTGATCGACTTCCTCGCCCGCCACGTCCCGGCACCGGGCGCCTGACCGTCGCCCACGCTGCCAGGCACCGCGCCGCGGCCCTTCATCTCCACTGCCATTGCCTGACATGAATGACCTGCACACGCCCGCCGCGGAAACGCTCGCCAACCGCATCCGCCAGGTGCAGGAGGCCACGCGCGGCATCTCCGAGCGCTTCCCGCGCGCCTACATCCTGGACTGCATCAAGCACGACCGCTTTCCCGAGGAAATGTGGAAGGCCATGGGCGAGTTCGGCCTGCTCGGCCTGTCCATCCCCGAGGAACACGGCGGCTCCGGCGGCGGCGTGGTGGAGATCACCGCGCTGGCCGAGGCCCTCGCGCTGGGCGGCGTGCCGACCCTGTTCCTGGTGGTGACCGGCCTGGGCCGCGTGCCGATCGTGCGCAACGGCACGCCGGCGCAGATCGCCAAGTACGTCACGCCCACCTGCGACGGCTCGCTGAAGCTGTGCTTTGCCATCACCGAGCCGAACGCCGGCACCAACAGCTTCAACATGAGCACCCTGGCCACGCGCGAAGGCGAAGGCTGGGTGCTCAACGGCCAGAAGGTGTTCATCTCCGGCGCGCGCGACGCCGACATCATGCTGGTGATCGCGCGCACGCAGAAGGCCAGCGAGGTGGCGCACCGCACGCAGGGCATGTCGCTGTTCGTGGTGGACATGAAGACGCCCGGCATCACGCTGCAGCCGCTCAACATCCAGGTGGAGACGGCCGAGCGCCAGTACATGGTGTTCTTCGACCACGTGCGCATGCCGGCGGATGCCCTGATCGGCGAGGCCGGCAAGGGCGCCAAGCTGATGTTCGAGGGCCTGAACTCCGAGCGCCTGCTGGCCGCGGCCGCGGCGCTGGGCATCGGCGAGTACGCGCTGAAGAAGGCCGTGGCCTATTCGCTGGAGCGCAAGCCCTTCGGCAAGCCCATCGGCAGCTACCAGGCGCTGCAGCACCGCATGGCGCTGGCCAAGGCCGAACTCGAAGCTGCCCGCCTGATGACCTACCACGCCGCCGAGCGTTTCGACGCCGGCGAAGATGCAGGCGCGCACGCCAACATGGCCAAGCTGCTCGCCTCGCGCGCGGGCGTGGCGGCGGTGGAGGCGGCGATCCAGGTGCACGGCGGCTACGCCTTCGACCGCGACTACGACGTCATCACCCTGTGGCCGATGCTGCGCCTGCTGGAGATTGCGCCGGTCAACAACGAGATGCTGCTCAACTACATCGGCGAGCACGTGCTCGGGCTGCCGAAGAGCTACTGAGCGCCCGTGAGCGCCGCTCCTTCACGCCCCTTCAGCACGCACGCCTCCGAATCCCCGCGGCGCGCCGGCGGCTCACTTCGTGGCCGGTGCCGGGGCTGGGACTGGCGCCTTCGCCCAGCGCTCCAAAATGGCCATGACCTGCTCCGGGTCGCCGGCCCAGTGCCAGTGGCTGCGGTCGGGTTCACAGTAGACGGTTTCCGCCGCGCAGCCGGTGTAGCTGCGGCAGGCATCGGCGCCCACGGCGCCCTGCCCGGTGCACCGGTTGCAGGCCGCCCACCACTGGGCGGCGTCGCGGCCGAAGCCGGGGAAGTGGGTATCGCCGGCGCCGTGCAGGATCGTCACCGGCAGCGGCGCGGGGCATTTCACGTCGGCAAAATCCTGCTGGTTCCAGCCGACGCCGCTGGCCACGATGCCGGCGAAGCGGCCCTGGTACTGCGGCAGCGCGCTGAGCGCGATGGTGACGGTGCCGCCGTCCGAATGCCCGGTGGAGAACACCCGCGCCGGATCGATGCACCAGCCGGCCACCACCTCCGCCGGCACGGCGGACAGCTTCTCCACCGCCGGCAGGCTGAGCTGGAGGCTGCCGGCGTAGGCCACGACGAAGCCCGCCTGCGTCGCCAGCTGCGTGAGGCCGGCGTAGCGCTCGGTGAGGCCGGCGCTGAAGCTGGCCGGGGCAAACACCATCAGCAGCGGGTGCACGTGGCCGGGCTGGTAGTTGCGCGGCGTGACCACGGTGTAGGGCACACCGCCCGGGGTGCGGCGCTCGAAGCGCCCGGCGCGGCCTTCACGCGCGCCCAGCGCGCACTCGGCACTGGCACCGGCGGCGCTGGCGTAGCGCGCATCGGCGGCCTCGTTGGCATCGCCCCAGTGCATGAGGTTGACGGCGAACGCCACGGCGCCGGCCGCGAGCAGCAGGCCCACGCTCCAGAACACCCGGTCCACCATCGGCATCGCGCGCAACCAGTTCTTCATCTTCATGTTTCCTTGCAGGGCTGCGGTCGCCCTGATCTCCATCGAATTGCGAGGAGCTTCACCCGATGAGCGAGTCCCCGGAACTTCTTTACAGCGTCGCAGACGGCATCGCCACCGTCACGCTCAACCGCCCGGAACGGCGCAACTCGCTGTCGCCCGCGCTCACCCGCCTGCTGCTGGAAGCCTGGCAGCGCATCGAGGCCGACCCCGAGGTGCGCGTGGCCGTGCTCACCTCCACGTCCTGCGGCACCTTCTGCGCCGGCATGGACCTGCGCGAGGCCGCGCGCCTGAAGGCCGAGACCGGCCGCGACGTGCTCGAATTCTTCACGGACGTGCGCAACGACTTCATGCGCGCCATGAAAAAGCCGCTGGTCGCCGCCGTCAACGGCCACTTCCCGGCCGGCGGCATCCTGCTGGCGCTGAACTGCGACCTGCGCGTCGGCCTGGCCGGCACCCGCGGCGGCGTCACCGAGGTCAAGGTCGGGCGCGGCTCGCCGTGGGCGGTGCCGCTGCTGTGGATGATGCCGCAGGCGCTGCTGATGGAAACCGTGCTCACCGGCGAGATGCTGGAGGTGGAACGCCTGCACCGGGTCGGCTTCATGAACTACGTGGAGGCCACGCCCGAGGCGGTGCTGGCCCGCGCGATGGAACTGGCGCGCCGGATCGCGGAGGCCGCGCCGCTGTCGGTGATGGCCGGCAAGCACGTGCTCAAGCAGGCCACCACGAGCGGCTGCGAGCCGGGCCTGGCCTATGCCTGGAAGCATTACGAATCGGTCTACGCCAGCGAGGACGCCATCGAGGGGCCCAAGGCCTTCGCCGAGAAGCGCAAGCCGCAGTGGAAGGGACGCTGAAGGCCATGAGCCAGGACCCCGCCGCCGCGCCGCCCCGGCCGAAGTTCGGCTACACCGACGAGGAACTCGCCGCCCTGCCCACCGTCTACGCGCCCGGCCTGTTCGCTGGTCAGCGCGTGCTCGTATCGGGCGCCGGGAGCGGCATCGGCAAGAGCATCGCCTTTTTGTTCGCGCGGCTCGGTGCTCGGTTGGTGATCTGCGGCCGCAAGCCCGAGGCGCTGGAAGACACCGCCGCCTG
Organism: Panacagrimonas sp.; assembly: GCA_052386745.1. Taxonomy (GTDB): domain Bacteria; phylum Pseudomonadota; class Gammaproteobacteria; order Nevskiales; family Nevskiaceae; genus Panacagrimonas. The sequence goes on from JBQTJW010000009.1 coordinate 7,672, forward strand.
GCTGCGAAGGCTGGGCAGCCCGGAAGTGCTGGTGCAGCCGGCCAGCATCCGCGACCCCGAGGCCGTCGCCGCACTCATGGACCGCGTCTGGGCGCAGTTCGGCGGGCTGGACGTGCTGGTCAACAACGCCGGCGGCCAGTTCCCCAAGCCGGCGCTGGACATCAGCCGCAACGGCTTCAACGCGGTGGTGGACACCAATCTCAACGGCTCCTGGAACATGATGCAGGCGGCCGGCCAGCGCTGGGTGCAGGCCGGCGCGCCGGGCTGCGTGGTGAACATCGTCATCGTGCTGGAGCGCGGCAACCCGGGCATCGCGCACAGCGCGGCGGCGCGCGGCGGCGTGATCGCACTTACCCGCACGCTGGCGCTGGAATGGGCGCCGCACCGCATCCGCCTGAACTGCGTGGCGCCGGGCACCATCGAGAGCAACGGCTTCAACAACTACTCGCCGGAGAACGCGGAGAAATTCCGCTATTCCAACCCGATGCTGCGCAACGGCGACGTGCAGGACATCGCCGAGTGCGTGGTGTACCTGAGCGCGCCCTCGGGCAAGTTCATCACCGGTGAAACCCTGCGCGTGGACGGCGGCGGCACGCTCTGGGGCGAGGCCTGGACCGCCGGCAAACCCGACTACTTCAAGGTGCCCCAATGAGCCAAGAATCGAACAACGACTTCCCGGTGATCCGCTTCAGGAGCCACCGCCGCACCATCACCGAAACCGACATCGTCACCTTCGTCAACGTGGTGGGGCTGCACGAGCCCTTCTTCATCGACATGGACTACATCCGCGACAACCTCGACGAAAGCCACCAGAAGCGCTTCGCGCCCGGGCCGATGCTCATGTCCCTGGGCATGGGCCTGGTCGCCACACAGATCCAGGATGTGATCGGGCGCGCCCTGGAAGGCGCCGGCGCCGGCAAGTTCGGCGGCATGACCGGCGTCAACCTGCGCCTGTACGCGGCGGTGTTCCCCAACGACACCATCTACGTGGAAGGCGAGGCGCGCCGCAAGCCCAAGACCAGCCGCGGCTACACCCTGCTGGAGATCCTGCACCGGCTGAAGAACCAGCGCGACGAGCTGATCGGCGAGTTCACCGAAACCGTGCTGTTCATGCCGCCGGCCGCCGCATGAACATTCTCGACGGCGTGACCGTGCTGGACCTGTCGCGCCTGGTCGCCGGCCCCTACGCGGCGATGGTGCTGGCGCACTACGGCGCGCGCGTGATCAAGGTGGAGGGCCTCGACGGCGAGGAAGGCCGCGGCTTCGGCCCGCCGTTCTGCGGCGAGCTGGCCTCGCTGTTCATGTTCACCAACCGCGGCAAGGAATCGCTGAGCCTGGAATGGCGCCGCGGCCCCGGCCGCGAGGTGCTGGAACGCCTGGTCGCCGGCGCCGACGTGCTGATCCACAGCTTCCGTCCCGACTTCGCCGAGCGCCAGCGCCTGCGCTACGAGGACCTCGCGCCGCTCAACCCGCGCCTGATCCACTACGCCGTGTCGGCCTACGGCAGCGAGGGCGCCTACCGCCTCAAGCCCTCGGTGGACAGCGTGATCCAGGCCGTGTCCGGCGCCTTCTACGGTGCCGGCGAGGACAAGGACCCGCCGATCCGCTACAGCCTGCCCGTGGTGGACGTGTCGGCCGGCATGTGCGGCGTCACCGGCATCCTCGCCGCGCTGATGGAGCGCCAGCACAGCGGCCGCGGCCAGGCCGTGGAACTGACGCTGATCGACACCATGTTCAACTTCCTCGGCGGCAAGATCGCCGAGGCCGCCATCGACGGCGCCTGCGCGCGCGACATCAACCCCGCCATCGTCGCGCCCAGCCGCCACTTCCAGGGCAGCGACGGCCGCTGGTTCGCCGTCACCATCATCAACGACGCGGCCTTCGTGCGGCTATGCGCGCTCATCGACCGTCCCGGCTGGCCGGCCGAGCCGCGCTACGCCACCAACGACGCGCGCATCCAGCACCGGCCCGAACTGCTGGCCGCACTCGAAGCGATCTTCGCCACCCGCAGCGCCGCCGCCTGGCTGGAAGCCTTCGAGCGGGCCGACATCCCGGCCGGCCCGGTCAACACCGTGCCGGAGATGCTCGGCGACCCGGTGCTGCGCGCGCGCCTGGCCGACCACCCCGACGTGCCCAACCAGCCGCTGCCGGAGTTCCCGGTGCGCCCCCAGCGCGGCATGCAGAGCATCACGCAGATCGCGCGCGCGCCCGGCCTGGGCGAGCACAGCGCCGCCATCCTGGCCGGCCTGGGCTACGGCGAGGACGAGATCGCCAGGCTGGTGGCGGCCGGCGCCGCGCGCCTGGGCGGCCCGCCGCGGCTGCAATGAATCCTTTCCACTGGAACCCAAAGAAATCCGCATGAACACACGTGAAGCTGTCATCGTCGGCGTCGGCGACCTGCCGCTCAAGGACGGCATGGTGCTGGAACCCCTGTCGGTGCTGCAGGTGCAGGCCCGCGCCGCGCGCGACGCGCTGCGCGACGCCGGGCTGAGCATGCGCGACGTCGACGGCCTGGCCTGCTCCGGCATGTGGGGCGTGCCCGGCCCGGGCCAGCTCATCACGCCGACCATGGCCGAGTACTTCGGCATCGCCCCGCGCTACACCGACGGCACCAACATTGGCGGCGCGGCCTTCGAGGCGCACGTGGCGCACGCGGCCTCGGCCATCGAGGCCGGCCGCTGCGAGGTGGCGCTCATCACCTACGGCAGCGTCCAGAAGAGCGAGAAGAGCCGCAACCTCGCCGGCCGCCCCTCGGTGCTGACCATGCAGCACGAGACGCCCTACGGCATGCCCACGCCCATCGGCGGCTACGCCATGGCGGCCAAGCGCCACATGCACGAGTACGGCACCACGTCCGAACACCTGGCCGAGATCGCCGTCGCCGCGCGCGCCTGGGCGCGCCTCAACCCGGCGGCGATGATGCGCGGGCCGCTGAGCATCGACGACGTGCTCAAGAGCCCGATGATCTCCGACCCGCTGCATATCCTGGACGCCTGCCTGGTCACCGACGGCGCCGGCGCGGTGGTGATGACCACCGCCGAGCACGCCCGCGCTCTGGGCAAGCCGCCGGTCTACGTGCGCGGCTGCGGTGAGGCCAACACGCACTGGACCATCGCGGCCATGCCCGACCTCACGCGCATCACCTCGGCGGAAATCTCCGGCCGCGAAGCCTTCCAGCGCGCCGGCATCGGCCACGACGCCATCGACGTGGCACAGATCTACGACTCCTTCACCATCACCGCGCTGCTCACGCTGGAAGCGCTGGGCTTCTGCAAGCGCGGCGAAGGCGGCGCCTTCGTCAGCGGCCAGCGCACCGCGCCCGGCGGCGCCTTCCCGATGAACACCACCGGCGGCGGCCTGTCCTACGCGCACCCGGGCATGCTCGGCATCTTCCTGCTGATCGAGGCGGTGCGGCAGCTGCGCGGCGAATGCGGCGAGCGCCAGGTGGCCAACGCCCGCACCGCCCTGGTCCACGGCACCGGCGGCACCCTGTCCAGCGGCGCCACCTGCATCCTCTCGCGGAGCTGATCCATGTACGACAAACCCCTGCCCACCATCGACCCGGAAAGCGCGCCGTACTGGGACGCGCTCCGGCAGCACAAGCTCATCCTCAAGCACTGCCGCGACTGCTCGCGCCACCACTTCTACCCGCGCGAGCTGTGCCCGCACTGCGGCTCCGACGCGCTGGACTGGGCGCCGGCCTCCGGTGCCGGCAGCATCTACAGCTACACCGTGGCGCGGCGCCCGGCCGGCCCGGCGTTCAAGGCCGACTGCCCCTACGTGGTGGCGATCATCGACCTCGACGAGGGCGCGCGCATGATGAGCAACATCGTCACCGCCGACGTGGAGTCGGTGCACATCGGCCAGCGCGTGCAGCTGGAATTCGACGACGTCACCCCCGAGGTCACGCTGCCGAAGTTCCGGCCGGTGGGCTGAAGCCCGCGCGGCGACGGTTCTCCGCTGGAGAAAGGCCCCGGCGCGGAATCCTGCGATCCGCGCCGGGGTTGCCCTCTCAGCCCGCGAACGCGGGGATCCCGGTCTGGGCGCGACCGAGGATCAGGGCGTGCACGTCGTGCGTGCCCTCATAGGTGTTGACCGCTTCGAGGTTCAGCACGTGGCGGATGACGTGGTATTCGTCGGAGATGCCGTTGCCGCCGTGCATGTCGCGGGCGACGCGGGCGATGTCCAGCGCCTTGCCGCAGTTGTTGCGCTTGATCAGCGAGACCATCTCCGGGGCGACGAGATCCTCGTCGATCAGGCGGCCAACGCGCAGCGCCGCGTGCAGACCCAGGGTGATTTCGGTCTGCATGTCGGCGAGCTTCTTCTGGATCAGCTGGTTGGCCGCCAGCGGGCGGCCGAACTGCTTGCGGCCGAGCGTGTACTCGCGCGCCGACATCCAGCAGAACTCCGCCGCACCCATGGCACCCCAGGCGATGCCGTAGCGGGCCTTGTTGAGGCAGCCGAACGGGCCCTTGAGGCCGGTGACGTGGGGCAGCAGGTTTTCTTCCGGCACGAACACCTGGTCCATCACGATCTCGCCGGTGACCGAGGCGCGCAGGCTGAACTTGCCCTCGATCTTGGGCGCGCTCAGGCCCTTCATGCCTTTTTCGAGGATGTAGCCGCGGATCACGCCGCCATCGTCCTTGGCCCAGACCACGAAGACGTCGGCGATCGGCGAATTGGTGATCCACATCTTCGCGCCGCTGACGAGATACCCCCCGGGCGTGGAGCGCGCGCGCGTGATCATGCTGCCGGGGTCGGAGCCGTGGTCGGGCTCAGTGAGGCCGAAGCAGCCCACCCATTCGCCGCTGGCGAGCTTCGGCAGGTACTTCTGCTTCTGCGCCTCGGTGCCGTAGGCGTAGATGGGGTACATGACCAGCGAGGACTGCACGCTCATGGCCGAGCGGTAGCCGGAATCCACACGCTCGACTTCGCGCGAGATCAGGCCGTAGCTGACGTGGCTCACGCCCGGGCAGCCATAGCCGTGCAGCGAGGCGCCGAGCAGGCCCAGGCTGCCCATTTCGTTCATGATCTTGCGGTCGAAGGTCTCGTTGCGGTGCGCGTCGCGCACGCGTGACAGCAGGCGCTCCTGGCAGTAATCGCGGGCGGTGTCGCGCACCATGATTTCGTCCTGCGTCAGTTGCTGGTCGAGCAGAAGCGGGTCTTCCCAGTTGAAAGCGTTGCGTGCCATGGATCGTGTATCTCGGGTGATGAGGGGAATCAGAGCGGGTGCGGCAAGAAGCTAATCTTCGGCCTGCCGGCAGCGGAACATCCACTGCACGCCGAAGCGATCGGTCAGCTTGCCGAAGAACCAGCCCCAGGACTGCGGGCCCAGGGGCGTGGTGATGGTGCCGCCGGCGGCCAGGCGGTGGAACAGCTCGCGGGTCTGCGCCGCGTCATCCATCAGCAGGAAGTGCGCCGAGCCGCGCATGGGCTCGGCGTCGTCGTTGTCGGAGGCGTGGAACAGCAGCCCCGGTCCTTCGAAGCGCGCGTTCAGCACCTTCCCGCGAAAGGCCTCGCTGGGCGTGGGCATGCCGTCCACGCCCCAGCGCTGCATCTCCACCACCCGGCCCAGGCCGCACTCGGTGTAGAACGCCAGCGCCGCCTCGCAGTCGGTGGTGAAGAACAGGTAGTTCGATAGCTGCATGCGCGCCGCGCGGCGGCCGCCCTCAGGCAGCGGAGCCGGGCTGGAAACTCTGCGGCTTCTTGCCGCGCCGGTAGGCCAGCAGCGTGCGGCGGAAGCTGATGATGATCTTGCCGTCCTGGTTCAGGCCCTCGGTGCGCACGGTGACGATGCCCACGTCGGGGCGCGACTTGGAGTTGCGCTTGTCCAGCACCTCGGAGCGCGAGTAGATGGTGTCGCCCTCGAACACCGGGTGCGGCAGGCGCACCTCGTCCCAGCCCAGGTTGGCGAACACGTTCTGCGACACGTCGGCCACGCTCTGGCCGGTGACCAGCGCGATGGTCAGGCAGGAATTCACCAGCGGCTTCTTGAACTCGGTCTGCGCGGCGTAGTGCACGTCGAAGTGCAGCGGCGCGGTGTTCTGCGTCAGCAGCGTGAACCAGATGTTGTCGTTCTGCGTGATGGTGCGCCCCAGCGCGTGCGGGTAGACGTCACCCACCTCGAAGTCCTCGAAATAGCGCCCTTCCCAACCCTTCTTGACCGTCATCTGGTGTCGCCCTCTTGCGTGTCTGAAAAATGAAAAGCCCGGCGAGCCCCTGCTCGCCGGGCTGCCTTGACGCTACTTGCCTTCCGGCTTTTCCGCCGTCGCCTTCTCCGCCAGAGCGAGTTCGCCCTTCAGGTCGTTGGCGCGCTTGATGAGGTACTGGTGGATGGCGTCCACGTCCTCGGCCTTCAGCACGTTCATGAAGTTGGGCATGCCACGCTCGCGATAGGCGCCGGCGACGATCCCCGCGAAGATCGTGTGCTTTTCTGCCGTCATGTAGCGCAGGTCGGGCAACACGGTGCCGCCGATGGCGCTGGGTCCATGACAGACGCCGCAGTTGTCGTTGTACAGGTAGCGGCCCTTGTCGATGGTCGCGGCGTTAGCCGTGACGGCCGGCGGCTCCGGAAGCGGAGCGGGGGCGTTCTTCGGCGCGGGCAGCTTTGCGGTTCCACCCAGCTTGAACGTCAGGACGCGCGACTCCGGCTGGACCTTGGTCATGGTGGAGAGTCCGGCCACCGCCAGCGGCAGGGCTCCGCCCCAGCCGGCGGCAACGGTGAGGTACTGCTCGCCGTCGATCTCGTAGGTCATGGGGCCCGCCATCACGCCGGTGTTGGCGGCGACTTCCCACAGCTTGTCACCCTTGTCCGCGGCGTACGCCACCAGGCGCCCGTCGGCCGTCCCCTGGAACACCAGTCCGCCCGCCGTGCTGAGCGTGCCGCCGTTCCAGAGCATGGGATAGGGCTGGCGCCAGGCCTCTTTCTTGGCCACCGGGTCCCATGCCACCAGGAAGCCCTTGTACAGGTCCTGCACGCCCTGGAGTTCCTTGGCGGATTCCGGCAGCGCGATGGGTGTCATGCCCAGGTTCCAGGTGCCCTTGCCACGGAAGGAACGCGCATTGTCCGGCTCGTACAGTGCCGGCGCTTCCTGCATGGGGATGTAGACCAGGCCGGTGGTCGGATTGAAGGACATGGGCTGCCAGTTGTGGGCACCCAGCGGGCTCGGGTAGATGAGCTTGGCTTTCCTGGTCCAGTCGCCGTCCTTGGTCTCCACGGGGCGGCCGGTCTTCAAATCGACATGCGAGGCCCAGGTCACCTTGGAATACTTGTCCGCCGACAGCAGCTTGCCGGTGGCGCGGTCCAGCACGTAGAAGAACCCGTTCTTGGGCGCCTGCATCAGCACCTTGCGGGTTTCCTCGCCCACCTTCAGGTCCGCCAGGATGATGTGCTGGGTGGCGGTGTAGTCCCAGGTGTCACTGGGCGTGGTCTGGTAATGCCACACGTACTCGCCGGAGTCGGGCTTGATGGCCACGATGGACGACAGGAACAGGTTGTCACCGCCGCCGGGGCTGCGCAGGCGGCGATTCCACGTTGACCCGTTGCCCACGCCAAAATAGAGCAGGTCCAGCTCCGGGTCGTAGGCCATCGCATCCCACACGGTGCCGCCGCCGCCCTGTTCGAAGTACTTGTCCCCTTTCCACGTGGGCCGGGCAATTTCCATCGCCTTGCCTTCGGGTGGCTTGGTAGGGTCGCCCGGCACCGTGAAGAAGCGCCACAGCTGCTTGCCGTCCGCCGCGTCGTAAGCGGTGAGGTAGCCGCGCACGCCGAGCTCCGCGCCGCCGTTGCCGATGATGACCTTGCCCTTGATGATGCGCGGGGCGCCGGTGATGGTGTAGCTGCGCTCCGGGTCGGCCACCGTGTCGACTTCCCAGGCCTTGGCGCCGGTGGCGGCATCGAGCGCGATCAGGCGGCCGTCGTAGGCGCCCACGTAGACCTTGCCCTTCCAGACGGCGACGCCGCGATTGACCACGTCGCAGCAGCCATCGCGGCCCTTGTCGCGCGGAACCTTGGGATCGAACTTCCACAGCTCCTTGCCGGTGACCGGGTTGAGCGCGGACACGATGGAGAACGCGCCGGTGACGTACATGACGCCGTCCACGACGATGGGAGTGGATTCGGTTCCACGATCCACGTCCAGCTTGTACGTCCAGGCCAGCCCCAGCTTGGAGACGGACTCCGCGTTGATCTTGTTCAGCGGGCTGAAGCGTTGTTCGCTGTAGGTGCGGCCATGGCTCATCCAGGAGCCGGGCTCCGAGTCGGCCGCGACGATGCGCTCGCCGGTGACCTGGGCGGCGGGCTTGTTCGCCGCCGCCGACTTGCCCGCCGGCTTGCCGCCGTCGCAGGCGCTCAGCACCAGGACGGCGCACAGCGACAGGGCGGCCGTCGGCCACCATCTCGGGCCGGCCATGCCCGGGCGCTTGCCGGCACGGCGCCGACGAAGGGAATCCTGCATTCCGTCCAAACCGGTTTCGATCTTCACCTGCCAACTCCAGTGTCGTGCTCGCGCGGCCGTCTCCTGTGCGGCCGCGCCGAAAATTTTGGGAACCACAATCTGGAACGGCGGGCCCCGGGTAGGTTGGCGCCCGCGGGCCCGCCCATTATAAGAGCGGCGCGAGGAACACCGGGTCCACACAATACCACCATAAATCCGCCTGTGAAGACAGCACGTCCACCA
>JBQTJW010000010.1:0-61468 GCA_052386745.1 Panacagrimonas sp.
CGATCCGGGTTTCGAGTCCGGATCGCATCAGAAACCTCCGAAATCAGGTCGGTCGGCAGCCGTCGCCGACACCCCGCGCCTCTGCATCGCCACCGCCACGCTCAAATTGAACCTGTGCAGGGTTTCCTTAGGTACATTCCGCGGATCGCCCTCACGCCATCCGCTTTGCGCCAGCCTCGATGCGCTGTTCAAGGCAGGATTGAACGGCCTGGCGATTTGCGCCACCGCGGTACTCGCCGGGCCTGGGTTCAGGCCGCTACTAGCAAAGCCCGTAGGACATTTGCCGGATCAGCTTGGATAGCACGAAGCAGAGCCTTCGCTGGGCCGGTTGGTTGACGACGGCCTTGTTCCCAATTTCGCAGCGTTCCCACGTCCACCTGAAGCACGGCAGCGAACTTCGCCTGGCTCAGCTTGGTGATCGCTCGGATTTCCTTCACCTTCGCCGCATCGAGGAAGAATTCGCGAGACGGCTGGCGCTCGCCGCGCACAATCTCGTCGGCTTGTTGCACGCTTTTGAGCAGTTCGTTGAACAGCGCCTTCTTCATGACCAGTTCTCCACAATCAAACGGAGTTGCTTCTTCTGGGCCGGCGACAGGTCGTCGGCTTCTGACTTCGCGTAGGCCAGCAGCATGAGGATCTGCGCCTCGGCCACTCGCCAGAAATAGATCACCCGGACGCCGCCACGCTTGCCAGTGCCGGGCAGCTTCCAGCGAACTTTCCGGAGCCCGCCGGTTCCCTCGATGAGGTCGCCGGCATCCGGCTGCTCGATCAGGAAGTTCTGGAGTTGCCGGTACAGGTCGTCATCCATCAGCTTTTTGATGAGCTTGGTGAAGACCGGCGTTTCCTGAAAGATCATACTATTTATAGTAGGTCAATGACGCACGTAGGTCAATGACGCATAGTCCCCGCAGGTCCGCCGCGGGTGCCCCCCGGGCCGGGCAGCGTCGTTCAGGAGCGTTCCATGAGCGACATGAACCTGCTGCGTCTGCCGCAGCTGCGACAGAAGATCCGGATGGGTCACCACCAAAGCTCCTTCGCTGAATCGGCAGGATTGGATCTGCCGGGGATTGCATCAGTTGAGGAGACATGGCCCGAGAAATACGTTGTACAAGCTCGAAAGGCGTGTATGGATTCTCTGCACACTGCCGCCAAGCAGATCGGACTTGAGCCCGTCACCGCGTACGTGCCGGCGCGGAGCAGCGAGTCCGAGATCGAAAAGAAAAAGCGCAAGCACCGCGAGCAGATGCGTGAGGCCAGAAAGCAGGAAGAAGCCTCCGGCTTCAAGCAGGTGAATCTGCGCCGCATCCCAGCTGATCTCGTCGACGAAGTCCAGTCACTTGTTCAGTCGTTTGTAGAGACCCGCTCCGTAGGCAGCAACGCTACGAATGCACCAGCCGGGTCAGAAGCGCGGCCTGGCGTCCGTCCTCGTCGGCTCCTCAAGTCGCTGCCGTTCACGCTTGCCCTTGGACTCGTGATCGGCTTCGTGATGGGAATCACGATGTAGTTGCAACTGCGGTTTTGGTCGAAGGCGAGGAAGAGGCAGGCGCTGTTATCTCAAGTACCGACTGGGATGGTCCGGATAGCGATATCCATCGACTCTGAGCACCCCTTACCCAAAGAATTATCCACGGCACTAGAACAAAAAAATACCGCCTTGCGGCGGCGTCTTAAGTTTCAGTCTTTTCTCGGTATTTGATGGTCGGGGCGACAGGATTCGAACCTGCGACCTCTTGCTCCCGAAGCAAGCGCTCTACCAAGCTGAGCTACGCCCCGACGGGCCGTGAAACTAGCTGGACCGGTTCGTTGCAAACCAGGCCAAATCGAGAAGCGACGAACGATGCGGGGAGGGGGACAATCCGTTGATCGCTTCGATTGCCGACGCTGCGTGCTGCTCGGCGAGCGCGCGAGTGTAGGGGATCGCCCCGGTCCGTTCAACGATTTTCATGATCGGCCCAATCTGTTCGGCGCGTCCCTGGCGCAGGGCCTCGCGGATGAGCGCGGATTCCTCGGCCGTGCCGGTGCGCATGGCGTGGATCAGGGGCAGCGTGGGCTTGCCTTCGGCAAGGTCGTTGCCGACGGCCTTGCCGCTCACGGCCGGGTCGCCGGTGTAATCCAGCACATCGTCGACGAGCTGGTAGGCGGTTCCCAGCGCGTGCCCGTAAATGCCGAGCGCATGCTCCTGCTCGGGCGTGGCGTCGGCGGCGATGGCGCCGAGCCGAGCCGCGGCGCGAAACAGGACCGCGGTCTTGAGTTCGATGACGCGCAGGTAACGCGCCTCGTCCACATCCGGATCGCCCTGGTTCATCAGCTGCAGCACCTCACCTTCGGCGATGGCGTTGGTGGTGTCGGCCATCACGCGCATGACGCCGGGGCGACCCGCGTCTACCATCATCTGGAAGCTGCGCGAATAGAGGAAGTCGCCGGACAGCACGGCCCCGGCATTGCCCCAGACGGCGTTGGCGGTCTGGCGGCCGCGGCGCAGGTCGGAGTGATCGACCACGTCGTCGTGCAGCAAGGTGGCGGTATGGATGAACTCCACCACGGCGGCGAGCAGGCGGGGAATGGATTCGTCACGCGAACCCAGCGCCCGCGCCACCAGCAGCACCAGCGCCGGGCGAAGGCGCTTGCCGCCGGAGGCCACGATGTGCCCGCCGATCTCGTTGATCAGTGCAACCTCGGACGACAGGCGCGAGCGGATGACGCTGTCCAGGCCGCGCATGTCGTCGGCGATCGGGGCGAGCAGGGTCTTGATGTCCATGGGCGGGAGCTTTTGAGCGCGCGATGCTAGGGACGCACCGGGCGTGGGTCAACGCGGGGCTGCAAGGGGGATATTTTCGTTGACGACCGGGGGCGGTCCCCATAAACTTCGCGACCTTTTTTAGGCCTGCCCCGTTCGGGAGGGCCGTTGCGGGAGCGAAAGCCGATGTACGCTGTCATCAAGACCGGAGGCAAGCAGTATCGCGTTGCCAGCGGTGAAACGCTGAAGATTGAGACGCTGGTTGCCGACGTGGGCAGCACGGTGTCGTTCGACGAGGTGCTGCTGGTCGGCGAGGGCGATTCCATCAAGGTGGGTGCTCCCCTGCTCGCGGGTGGTTCGGTGAAGGCCGAGGTGGTGGCGCACGGTCGCGGCGACAAGATCCGCATCGTCAAGCATCGCCGCCGCAAGCACTATCACAAGGAAATGGGGCACCGCCAGAACTTCACGCAGGTGAAGATCACCGAGATCGTGGCGTAAAGCCGGAGCACTGAAATGGCACACAAAAAAGCAGGCGGTTCAACCCGCAACGGTCGCGACTCCAAGTCCAAGCGCCTTGGCGTCAAGCGCTTCGGCGGCGAGTCGGTGATTGCGGGCAACATCATCGTGCGCCAGCGCGGCACGCGCTACCACGCCGGTCTGAACGCCGGCCTGGGCAAGGACCACACCGTGTTCGCACTGGCGGACGGCAAGGTGACCTTCTCCACGCGCGGCCCGAAAAACCGCACGCACGTGGACGTCATCCCGGCCTGAAGCGGTTGCAGACCCGGTAACGAAAAGGCCCCGCTCGGGGCCTTTTTCGTCTGGGTCACCACGAGTTGATGAAGGCCCCATGAAATTTGTTGACGAAGCCAGTATCCGCGTCGAAGCCGGCAACGGGGGCAACGGCTGCGTGAGCTTCCGGCGCGAACGCGCCATCCCGTTCGGGGGGCCCGACGGCGGCGACGGCGGCGACGGCGGCAGCGTGTACGCCGTGGGCGATCCCAATCTCAACACGCTCGCCGACTTCCGCTTCAACCGCGTGTTCCGCGCCCGTCACGGCGAAGCCGGCGGAGGCGCCAACTGCCGCGGCCATGGCGGCGCCGACATCGAAGTGCCGATGCCGCTGGGCTCGCTGATCTTCGACGTGGCAACCGAAGAGAAGATCGGCGAACTCACCCGCGCCGGTACCCGCGTGAAAATCGCACAGGGTGGATTCCACGGCCTGGGCAACACGCGGTTCAAGTCTTCCACCAACCGCTCGCCGCGACGCGCATCGCCGGGCACGCCGGGCGAGCAGCGCGAACTGCGGGTGGAACTCTCCCTGATGGCCGACGTGGGCTTGCTCGGCATGCCGAATGCCGGCAAGTCGACCTTGCTGGCCTCGGTTTCGGCGGCGCGGCCCAAGATCGCCGACTACCCGTTCACCACCCTGTACCCGCAGCCGGGCGTGGTGTCCGTGGGCCTGCACAAGTCCTTCGTCATGGTCGACATTCCCGGCCTCATCGAGGGCGCGGCCGAGGGCGCCGGGCTGGGCATCCGCTTCCTCAAGCACCTGAGCCGCACGCGCCTGCTGCTGCACATGATCGACGTGCTGCCGCCCGACGAGGCTCCGCTGGAACAGCACATCCGCACCATCCAGGCCGAGCTGGCGGCCTTCAGCCCCGACGTCGCCGCGCGCGAGCAGTGGCTGGTGTTCAACAAGATCGACCTGCTGCCGCCGGACCAGGCCGATGCCCTGATCGCCGCCACCCTGAAGGAACTGGGCTGGGCCGGCCGCTGGTTTGCGATCTCCGCCGTGACCCGCCAGGGCTGCGACAAGCTATGCGGCGAGGCCATGCTCTGGATCGAGGCCCAGGCGCCGCGCGAGCCCGAAGTGGAAGTTTCGGAGTCGCCGGAGCCCACGGGTTCACCGGGCCCCGAGGGCGGGGAGACCTCGCAGGAATCCGGGAACGCATGAATCGGCAAAAGCTTCGCGATACCCGCCGCTGGGTGATCAAGATCGGCAGCTCGCTGCTCACCGCGCGCGGGCAAGGGCTGGACCACGCCGCCATCCGCGACTGGTGCGACCAGATCGCCCAGCTTCGCGCCGGCGGCCGGCAGATCGTGCTGGTGTCGTCCGGGGCCGTGGCCGAAGGCATGGCGCGGCTGGGTCTGAAGAAGCGGCCGGGCGTGCTGCACGAACTCCAGGCCGCCGCCGCCGTCGGGCAGATGGGCCTGGTGCGCGCCTGGGAGCTGGGTTTCGAGACGCACGGTACGCGCGCCGCGCAGATCCTGCTGACGCACGAGGACGTGGCCAATCGCGGCCGCTACCTCAACGCCCGCGCCACCCTGAGCGCGCTGCTGGGTTTTGGCGCGGTGCCGGTGGTCAACGAGAACGACACGGTGGCGACCGATGAAATCCGCCTCGGCGACAACGACACGCTCGGGGCCCTGACCACCAACCTGATCGAGGCCGACCTGCTGGTCATCCTCACCGACCAGGACGGGCTGTTCGAGGCCGACCCGCGGGTGCAGCCCGATGCCAGGCTGGTGTCCGAGATCGCACTTTCTGCGCCTCAGCTCGCCGAGATGGCAGGAGAGAGCAAGGGTGAACTCGGTCGCGGCGGCATGCGCACCAAGCTGTCGGCGGCCCGCATCGCGGCCCGCTCCGGCGCGTACACGGCGATCGCGCACGGGCGCGCCGACCAGGTGCTGCTGCGGCTGGCGGAGGGCGAATCCATCGGCACGCTGCTGTTGCCGGATGCCAGCCCCATGACCGCGCGCAAGCGCTGGATCGCCGGTCGCCTGCAGGTGCGCGGCAAGCTCCTTCTGGATGCCGGCGCGGCCGAGGTTCTGCGCCGCAACGGCAAGAGCCTGCTGCCCGTCGGCGTGCGGCAGGTGGAAGGCACGTTCGAGTCCGGCGACCTGGTGAGCTGCATCGACCCGGACGGGCGCGAGGTGGCGCGGGGCCTGTCGAACTACTCGGCGGTTGACGCGCGAAAGATCGCGGGTGCGCGGCGCGCCGACCTGCTGGAGCGGCTGGGCTACCCGGGCGAGGAAGAGATGATCCACCGCGACAACATGACGCTCTGCTGAGCGGGGCGGCAAAAAATCGTCGTCAGGGAAAATTCCGGGAGTCGAAATGGAAACCAACCGAGCGAGCCGCACCGCGATGTTCACCGCCACCCTGCGCGGCCAGCACCGGCAGCGTCATGCACGGCCCTGGGTGTTCGACGATCCGTACGCGCTGTCGCTGGTCGGTCCCGCGTGGCCCCAGATTCATGCGCAACTACTCGCCTTGTTCGGCGAGACGATCTTCGAGGAAGTGCTCGGCGGCATATGCTGCCGCGCCCGCCACGTGGAGGAACGGCTGGCTGCGGGGCAGTTCACGCAATTCGTGATTCTCGGCGCGGGGATGGACTCGTTCGCGTGGCGACGTCCGGACCTGCTGAAGTCGCTGCGCGTGTTCGAGGTGGACCATCCGGCCTCACAGGCCTGGAAGCGCGAGCGGGCGCAGACCCTGGCGCTGCCGCTCAGCGATCAGCATATCTTCGCGCCCATCGACTTCGAGACCACCAGCCTGCGCGAAGGGCTGGGCGCCGTCGGTTTCGACGCCTCGCAGCGCACGTTCTACTCCTGTCTCGGCGTGCTGATCTATCTGAAGGCGGACGCGATCCAGACCTTGCTGCGCACCGTCGCCGCGGGCGCAGCGGGCTCGGAAATCGTCGCGACGTACCAGGTTACCCCAGCGTTTCTGGACGATAACGGTAAAAAATTCTGGGACATCTTCACCGCTGTTGCCGTCGAATCCGGCGAGGGATTCCAGAGCGTCTTCGCGCCGGCCGAGATACAGGTGCTCGTCGAGCGCTGCGGACTGCAAGTCGCCGAAGACCTCAGTCGCGACGCATTGCACGATCGCTATTTCGCGCAACGCAGCGACGGCCTGAGGCCGTTCGCGGTCGAGCGCCTGATCGCGGCGGTGGTGCGCTGAGATTCCGACGGCACACCGGCCTACGCCACAAGGGTCAAAGTGGCCCCTTTCACCCACAAAGAGCAGAGAGATGAAGCCATGGACACACACGCAAACCCTGTGAAGCGTTCGAGGATTGTGGCGGAAGACGTCGATGCGGTCATCGAGCAATGGCATCTCGCGCTTGGCGAGCTCGTGAAAGGAAACCCCGCGCCCTTACAGGCGATTTTCTCGCATCGAGAGGACGTCAGCCTCGCCAACCCGTTTGGCCCTGCGGTCCGCGGATGGAAACTGGTTTCGGAAACGATGGCCCGCGCGGCATCGCTGTACAGGGGTGGAGAGGCCACCGGATTCGAGAACGTGTCGAAACTCGTCACGCCTGAGCTGGCGTACGTCGTGGAGATAGAGCGGTTCAGGGCCAAATTTGTCGGGAGCGAGGACGCCGGCTGTGTGGTGCTGCGGGTCACCACCGTCCTTCGACCTGAAGACGGCGCCTGGAAAATCGTGCATCGACACGCGGATCCCATTACGACGGCCCGGCCAATCGAATCCGTCATGCAGCAAGGCTAGCCGAATGAAATCCGGTGTCGTGGAGATCAGAGGGACCAGGCTCGACGTTAATTAGCTCAGCAAGGAATTCGAGCCTCGTCCCTTTCACTCAGATTGGAGTCGGAGATGACGACCCAGGTGCATATCGACGTAGTAGCCATTGAAGAGGCATTTGTCGCTCACTGGACCAATTACGGACAAGCCCCAGGTGGGGTGTTTCACGATGACGGCGACCTGGTCTGGACAGAAGCGCCTGTGTCCCAACTTCCATACAACGTCGTGCTCCGAACTCGTCTCGGATCGAATGCCGAAGAACGCATCGATCAGGTGACAAGGCATTTCCGGGAGCGCCGCGTTCAGTTTCTATGGCTCGTCCACCCTACAGCCAAGCCCCACAACCTCGCGGAGCGTCTGACCGCGCAGGGGTTGTCGCTAGTCGAGCACGCAACCGGTATGGCGCTGGATCTGAGGTCGTGGAGCAGCTGCCGAAGCGCGTCGCAGGGACCCATCACCTATCGGGAGGTGAAAGACGAACCCGACATGCGCGCGTTCGAAGAGCTGATCGCCGACTACTGGGAGCTTCCCGAGCAGAGCTACCCTTACGTGTTTGCGATGAATAGATGGGTTTTCGAATCGGGCGACCGGGGAGTCAGATGGGTCGCTTACCGGGACGGTCAGCCGGTAGGCAAAGCCTATCTGTCGTATCGCGGGGTCGAAGATACCGCAGCAATCTTTGCTGTTTATGTGAGGCCGGCGGCCCGCGGCCACGGTGTCGCGCGTACGCTCAGCGAGCTGGCAATCGAGCGTGCAGCCGAAACAGGACGACGGCGAGTGGTTCTCCATGAACGCTGCACGTTGCATGTCTACGCGACGTCCGCGCTTCACGGTATGCCGCCAGCGCAGGGTCAATAGGGGCCACAGCGTCAAAAGAGGTCGGGCTCGACTTTCCTGACCTCAGCAAATAGTTCGAGCCTTGCCAATTGATCAAATTCTCGGAAGGGTGATCCAAGAAAGAGGACAAGCATGACAATGCCGACGATCAAGTCCGCCACGACCGCCGATGAGGAGGCCGTCATTGCGGCCCTGACCCTCGTATTCAGCACCGACCCGGCTGACCGCTGGATGTATCCCGACCCGCATCAGTACCGACCGTCTACGCCATGATCTGCTGTCTACTCATGCGCAACCGTTGTGGGGTCTTCTACTGCTGCGCTGCTTGCTGCGTCCCGATCGGGTGGCCATCGCCGCCTGATCGGGGTCAAACACGGTGCCGTGCTTCGAGGTGGCCCAGGCGATGCACGCGACCTTGTTGGCCAGGGCACAGGTTGATTGGTTGTGATTACTTCTTGCCCTGAGCGCGAGCGCCCATCGCCGCAGGGCATTGAGCGGTTGGCCTGCCCGCTGGAGTTGTCCGGCCCTGAGCAGCACGGCGTGGGCGCCGTGGGTCAGCAGCATCCTCGCGTAGCGATCACCGCGTTTGCTGATGCCACCGAGCTTGCGTACGGTGCCGCTGGAATGCTCTCGCGGTGTCAGGTCCAGCCACGAGGCCGGCTGCCGGCCGTCGAGGCTCCTGCTGGATTGCGGCCGCTGAAGAACGGGCCGCACAAACAAAAAGCGCGGGCAGGTGCCCGCGCCTGGAACGCCGTCGAGAAACTCAGGCGAGCGCGTTGATCCGCGCAGTCAGGCGGCTCTTGTGACGAGCGGCCTTGTTCTTGTGGATCATGCCGCGGTCGGCGTAACGATCGATCACGGGCACCATGTCGGCGTAGGCGGCCAGGGCGGCAGCCTTGTCCTTGGCTTCAACGGCCTTGACGACCTTCTTGATGGTGGTGCGGATCATCGAACGCTGACCGGCATTGCGGGCGCGGGCCTCGACGGCTTGGCGGGCGCGCTTTTTCGCGCTGGCGGTGTTGGCCAAAAGTAAGCTCCTGAAGAATTCCAAACAGACTGAAGTGACGTGGGTTTTCCGGCGAAGGACCGCGAAATGCGCGAATCACTGCCGAAAAAAAGCGCGGTAGTATTGAGAGGCGCGCCCACCTTGTCAACGCTCGCAAAGCCTGCGGGCCGCGCCGCCACTCTCTCCATGTCTTCATCCAGATTACTGAAATCGACGGGCATCGTCGGCCTGATGACGTTGCTGTCGCGCGTCCTCGGATTCGTGCGCGACATCCTCTTTGCCGCCGCATTCGGCGCCGGTCCTGCCATGGACGTGTTCCTGCTCGCGCTGAAGATTCCCAACTTCGGCCGGCGCGTGTTTGCCGAAGGGGCGCTGTCGCAGGCCTTTGTCCCGGTGTTCACCGAGGTGAAGGCCAAGGGCACGCACGAGGAGGTGCGCCAACTGTTCGACGTGGTGGCCGGCACGCTCGGCACGGTGCTGGCGGTCGTCACCCTCGTGGGCTGCCTGGGCGCGCCCCTGCTGGTGTGGATCTTCGCGCCCGGAATCGCCAGCGACCCGGTGCGCCATGACCTGGCCGCGGAGCTGCTGCGCTGGACCTTTCCCTACCTGATGCTGATCTCGCTCACGGCGCTCGGCGGCGGCGTGCTCAACACCTACGGCCGCTTCGCGGTGCCGGCGATCACGCCGGTGATCCTCAACCTGTGCCTGATCGGCACCGTGTTCATCGACGCCAATTCCGTGCGCGTGCTGGCGGTGGCGGTGTTCGTGGCGGGCATCATCCAGCTGCTGTTCCAGCTGCCCTGGCTGGCGCGCGTGGGCTTGTGGCCGCGCCCGCGCTGGGGCGGGTCGGACGAGCGCGTGCGCCGTATTGTCAGGCTGATGGCGCCGATCGTGTTCGGGTCGTCGGTCGCGCAGATCAGCCTGCTGCTGGACACGGTGATTGCCTCGCTGCTGTTCGCCGGCAGCCTCAGCTGGCTGTACTACGCCGACCGGCTGATGGAGTTCCCGCTGGGCATCTTCTCCATTGCGGTGGCCACGGTGGTCTTGCCGAGTCTTGCGGCCCAGCACGTGGCGCAGTCGACCGAACGCTTCAGCGCCACGCTGGACTGGGCGCTGCGCGTGATGCTGCTGCTGGGCGTGCCGGCCACCGCCGCCCTGATCCTGTTGGCCGGCCCGCTGGTGAGCACGCTGTTCCTGCATGGTGAATTTAGCGTCCACGACCTGGATATGACGCGCTGGGCGCTGATGGCCTATGCCTTCGCATTTCTGGGCATCTCCTTGGTCAAGGTGCTGATCCCGGCGTTCTACGCGCGCCAGCAGACGGCCGTGCCGATGCGCTACGGCATCGTCTCGCTGGTGGCCGGCATGGCCACCAGCGTCAGCCTGGTCGGCCTGTGCCTGTGGCAGCACCTGCCGGCGCCGCACGTGGCGGTGGCGTCGGCCACGTCGGCCAGCTCCCTGCTCAACGCGGGGCTGCTGTACCGGCGCCTGCGCCGCGACGGCATCTTCAACCCGCGTCCCGGCTGGGGCCGCTACTTCGTCCAGCTCGGGCTGGCGGTTGGCGTAATGAGCGCGCTGCTCTGGTTCGGCGCGGGCCCGCTGCAGGGCTGGACCGAGGCCACCCTGCACGCGCGCGTGCTGCGCCTGGCCAGCCTCATCGGTGCTGCCGCGGCCACTTACTTCGCCTTGCTCTGGCTGGCGGGCGTGCGGCTGTCGGTTTTCCGCATGCAGGCGTGAAGGGCTCGCGCAGCGCCGGCCGATATACTTGCGCGATGACTGAGCCCCTGCGCATCGAGTTGGTCCGCGGACTGCACAACCTGCGCGAGCGGCACCGCGGCTGCGTCATGACCGTGGGAAAGTTCGACGGCGTGCATCGCGGCCACCAGGCACTGCTGCGGCAGACCAGCGAACACGCGCGCCGGCTCGGCGTGCCGGCCACGGTGCTGAGCTTCGACCCTTCGCCGCGCGAATTCTTCGCGCCCGACAAGGCGCCGCCGCGCATCAGTACCCTGCGCGACAAGCTGCTGGCACTCCAGCGCTGCGGCATCGAGCGGCTGGTGCTAGCGCGCTTCAACCAGCGCATGGCGCGCATTCCGCCAGCCGATTTCCTGGAGGACATCCTCCTGCGCCGGCTGGGCGCCAGATTGCTGGTGGTGGGCGACGATCTGCGTTTCGGCCGCAACCGCGCCGGCGACATCCAGTACCTGCTGAGCCGTGCCACCGAGCTGGACTACGCCGTGGTGGCCGTGGACACGGTGCAGGTGGAAGGCGACCGATGCAGTTCCAGCGCGGTGCGCGAGGCGCTGGCGGGCTGCGACTTTCCGCGCAGCGAGCGCCTGCTGGGCCATCCCTACATCGTCACCGGGCGCGTGCGCAGGGGGTTGCAGCTGGGTCGCACGCTGGACATGCCCACCGCCAACATCTCGATCCGCAAGCGCCTGGCCGTACCCCTGGGCGTATTTGCCGTGGTCGGACATTGCGGGGGGCGCTCCTGGCCGGGCGTGGCCAGCCTGGGCGTTCGCCCCACCCTCGGGCTCACCCAGTGCCTGCTGGAAACGCACCTGTTCGACACCAACGTGGACCTGTACGGGCGCGTGCTGGAAGTCGAGTTCCGGCACTACCTGCGGCCAGAGCTGCGCTTCGGGTCGCTTGAAACTTTGAAGCAGCAGATGCACGCCGACGCGAGCGACGCCCGGCGATTGCTGAATTCCTGAAACCAGAAGCGACGATCGTGGATTACAAGAACACCCTCAACCTGCCGGAAACCGCGTTCCCGATGCAGGCCAACCTCGCCAAGCGCGAGCCCGAAACCCTGGCGCGCTGGGAGGCCGACGGGCTGTACGCGCAGGTGCAGGCCGCCACCGCCGGCAACGCGCCCTACCGCTTCGTGGACGGCCCGCCGTACGCCAACGGCGACATCCACATCGGCCACGCCGTCAACAAGGTGCTGAAGGACATCATCGTGAAATCGCGGCGGCTCGACGGCCGTCACGCGCCCTTCGTGCCGGGCTGGGATTGCCATGGCCTGCCGATCGAGCTCCAGGTTGAAAAGAAATTCGGAAAGGTGGGCGAGAAACTCAATGCCGCCGAGTTCCGCGCCCGCTGCCGCGAGTACGCCCACGAGCAGATCGGCCGCCAGCGCGAGGACTTCAAGCGCCTGGGCGTGCTGGCCGACTGGCAGCGCCCATACCTGACGATGGACCCGCTGTTCGAGGCCGAGCAGCTGCGCTGCCTGGCCCGGATCGTGGATCGCGGCCACGTGGTGCGCGGCTTCAAGCCGGTGCACTGGTGCCTGGATTGCGGCTCCTCGCTGGCCGAGGCCGAGGTGGAGTACGAGGACAAGAAGTCCTTCGCCATCGACGTGAAGTTCCTGGCGGCCGACGTGGCCGACCTCGCGCAGCGCTTCGGCGTTGCGAACGCCGACGGTGCGGGTTTCGTCATCTGGACCACCACGCCGTGGACCCTGCCGGCCAACCAGGCCATCGCGATCAACCGCAGCCTGCGCTATGCGCTGGTGCGCATGGCGCGCGCGGGGCTGGTGGTGCTGGCCGCCGACATGGTCGAGGCCATTGCCCGGCGCTGGGACGACAGCGCGCAGGTCATCGCAACCGTCGAGGGCGCGGCGCTGGAAGGGGCGAAGGCGCGGCATCCGTTCGCGGAGCGGGTGGTGCCCGTCATCTGCGGCGAGCACGTCACGCTCGAAGCCGGCACGGGGCTGGTGCACACCGCGCCGGCGCACGGCGTCGAGGATTACGTGGTGGGCGGCCAGTACGGCCTGCCGGTGGACAACCCGGTGCAGTCCAGCGGCCTCTACACGGCGAACACGCCGCTGGTGGCCGGGATGCACGTGCGCAAGGTGGAGGAGGTCATCCTGGCGGCGCTGGACGAGCGCGGCGCGCTGGTGCGCAAGGCCTCGCTCACGCACAGCTTTCCGCATTGCTGGCGCCACAAGACGCCGCTGATCTTCCGCGCCACGCCGCAGTGGTTCATCTCCATGGATGCGCGCGAACTGCGTCCGCAGGCGCTCAAGGCCATCGCGCAAACCCAGTGGATTCCCGGTTGGGGCGAGGCGCGCATCCGCGAGATGGTGGCCGGCCGGCCGGACTGGTGCATCTCGCGCCAGCGCACCTGGGGCGTGCCGATGGCGGTGTTCGTGCACCGCGCGCGCCAGGAACTGCATCCCGAAACCGCCGCGCTGCTGGGACGCATCGCGGACCGCGTGGAGCGCGAAGGGCTGGAAGCCTGGTTCGGTTCCGCGCCGGCCGACTGGGGCGTGGACGAGGGCGAGTACGAGAAGTGCACCGACACGCTCGACGTCTGGTTCGACTCCGGCGTGGTGCACCAGTGTTCGTTCAAGGCGCTGGAACCCGGGACGCTCGACGCGCACGGCAACGCGCCGGTGGGCGACCTGTACCTGGAAGGCTCCGACCAGCATCGCGGCTGGTTCCAGTCGTCCCTGCTCACCAGCACCGCCATGCACGGCCGCGCGCCGTATCGCGCGGTGCTCACGCACGGTTTCACCGTGGACGAGCAGGGCCGCAAGATGTCCAAGTCGCTCGGCAACGTCGTGGCGCCGCAGCAGGTCACCAAGACCCTGGGCGCGGACGTGCTGCGGCTGTGGGTAGCGGCCAGCGATTATTCCGGCGAGATTGCCATCTCCGACAAGCTGCTGACGCGCATGGCCGACGCCTACCGGCGCATCCGCAATACCGCGCGCTTCCTGCTGGGCAACCTGCACGGCTTCGATCCGCGGACCGATACTGTGGCGCCGGCGCAGATGGTGGCCATCGACCGCTGGGCCGTGTCGCAGGCGCAGGCCCTGCAGCTGGAACTGCGCAAGGCCTACGACGACTGCGCGTTCCACGTGGTCTACCAGAAGCTGCACAACTACTGCGTGGTGGACCTGGGCGGCTGCTACCTGGACATCCTGAAGGATCGCCTCTACACGACCGGCGCCAGAAGCCTGCCGCGACGATCGGCGCAGACGGCGATGTGGCACCTCCTGCAGGCGCTGGTGCGCTGGATTGCGCCGGTGCTCTCGTTCACGGCAGACGAGATCTGGCAGCTCATGCCGGGGAACAGTGTGGGCGTGGGCGTGGGCGCGGGCTCGGTTTTCGCGCAGCGCTGGCACGCGTTTCCCGCGGACCATACTGGCGTGGACGCGCCCGACTGGACGCAGCTGCTCGCCGCGCGCGAATGCGTGCGCAAGGCCCTGGAACAGTTGCGCGCGGCCGGCCGGATCGGCTCCGGCCTGAACGCGGACGTGCGCCTGTTCGCCGATGGCTCGCTGCTGGCGGCACTCCAAGGCCTGGGGTCCGAGCTGCGCTTCTGGTTCCTGACCTCGGAGGCCAGCGTCGCGGCGGGCAGCGAGGCGCCCGCGGACGCGCAGCGCTTCGAGCTGGAAGGCGGCGGCGTGCTGAGCCTGGTGGCGTCGCCGTCCGTCCACGCCAAGTGCGAACGCTGCTGGCACCAGCGGTCGGACGTGGGCGCGCACGCCGCGCACCCGGCGCTGTGCGGCCGTTGCGTGGACAATGTGGAGGGTGCGGGTGAGGTTCGGCACTTTGTCTGACCTCGCGCACGGGCCGAACGGAGTGAGCCGCTGATGGGTTTCCAATATCGAAACGTGCACTGGCTGTGGCTGGCCGCGGCGGTGATGGTGGCCGACCAGATCAGCAAGCAGCTGGTCATCCGCGAGATCGACCGCTTCGATTCCATCGCCGTGGTGCCCATGCTGAACCTGGTGCACATGCACAACACCGGCGCCGCGTTTTCGATGATGAACCAGATGCCGCCTTGGTTCTTCGTGCTGCTGGGCGTGGGTGTGGCCATCGGCATCCTGGTGTGGCTGCGGCGCAACCCCAGCGGGCAGCGGCTGGTGGCGGCGGGCCTGTCGCTGATTCTCGGCGGCGCGCTGGGCAACGTGATCGACCGCGTGCGCCTGGGCCATGTCACCGACTTCGTGGATTTCTACGTGGGCAACTGGCACTTCGCCGCCTTCAACGTGGCGGACGCCGCCATCACCGTGGGCGCTGGCCTGCTCCTGCTGGACATGCTGCTGGACTCGCGGCGCAGGCCGCCTGCGGTGAAAGCCTGATGGACATTCTGCTCGCCAACCCCCGCGGTTTCTGTGCCGGCGTGGACCGCGCCATCGACATCGTGGAGCGCGCGCTGGACGTGCTCGGCGCGCCCATCTACGTGCGCCACGAGGTGGTGCACAACCGCTTCGTGGTGGAGAACCTGCGCCTCAAGGGCGCGGTGTTCGTGGAGGAGATCGACGAGATCCCCTCCGGCGCCACCTGCATCTTCTCCGCGCACGGCGTGTCGCAGGCGGTGCGCGCCGCCGCGGCCGCGCGCAAGCTCACCGTGTTCGACGCGACCTGCCCGCTGGTCACCAAGGTGCACATCGAGGTCAAGCGCTATTCGCGCGAGGCGCGCGAGGTGGTGCTGATCGGCCACGCCGGCCACCCCGAGGTGGAAGGCACCATGGGCCAGTTCGACGTGTCGCAGGGCGGGCGCATCCACCTGGTCGAGACCCCCGACGACGTGTCGCGGCTGGACGTGCATCGCCGCGACCATATGGCCTACGTCACCCAGACCACGCTGTCGATGGACGATACCGCCCTGGTCATCGACGCCCTGCGCCAGCGCTTCCCGCTGATCCTGGGGCCGCGCAAGGACGACATCTGCTACGCCACCACCAACCGCCAGGACGCGGTGAAGGAACTGGCCGCCAAGTGCGATGCGCTGCTGGTGGTGGGTTCGCGCAACAGTTCCAACTCCAACCGCCTGCGCGAATTGTCCGAGACCCACGGCACGCCGGCCTACCTCATCGACGGCCCGGACGACATCCGCCCGGAATGGGTGGAGGGCCGCCGCTGCGTTGGCGTCACCGCCGGCGCCAGCGCGCCCGAGGTGCTGGTGAAACAGGTCGTGGCCCGGCTCCAGGCCTTCGGCGGCGTACAGGCGATCGATCTGCCGGGGCGCACGGAAAGCATCGTGTTCGCCCTGCCGCCCGCCCTGCGCAAGGCGGTGAAAACCTAGTTGCGGGCGCGGGCTGGGGTACCGCGCCTTGCATCGCCTTGGCTTTGGTGGTGTCGCGAGGTACCGCCGGGCGACCCGTCCGGTAGTGCTTCGGAAGCTGCGTGACCGGCCCCGATCGTGCAATTTTCACAGGGATTCCGCCGCGCTTCCAGGGGCTGTCCGGAGGCACGATGGAAAGCATGCTATGTGCTAGAATTTGCTCGCATTTAGCCCACCTGCCAAACCCCTACAAAACCTCTGACCCGGCCCCGTCTTTTCTGCGGCCAATAGGGCTTGTTGATGACCGATTTCGCCAAGGAAGTTCTCAGCGTCAATCTCGAAGACGAGATGCGGCGTTCCTATCTCGATTACGCCATGAGCGTGATCGTGGGCCGTGCCCTGCCGGATGCGCGCGACGGCCTCAAGCCCGTGCATCGCCGCATCCTGTACGCGCAGAGCCAGCTCAACAACGTCTGGAACCGGCCGTACATCAAGTGCGCCCGCGTGGTCGGCGACGTCATCGGCAAGTACCACCCGCACGGCGACAACGCGGCTTACGACGCGCTGGTGCGCATGGCGCAGGATTTTTCCCTGCGCTACCCGCTGGTGGACGGCCAGGGCAACTTCGGCAGCGTGGACGGCGATCCGCCGGCGGCCATGCGCTACACCGAGTGCCGCATGTCGCGGCTCACCTCCGAGCTGCTTGCGGATATCGACAGCGACACGGTGGATTTCGTCCCGAACTACGACGAGAAGGACGTCGAGCCGGTGGTGCTGCCCACGCGCATCCCGCAGCTGCTGGTCAACGGCTCGGCGGGCATCGCCGTGGGTCTTGCGACGAACATTCCGCCGCATAACCTGGGCGAAGTCATCGACGGCTGCGTGGCCCTGGTTGACAATCCGGCCATCGACATCGCCGGGCTGATGAAGCTGATCCCGGCGCCGGATTTCCCCACCGCCGGCCTGCTGCTCGACGCGCACGGCCTGGTGGACGCCTATAGCACCGGCCGCGGCCGCATCGTGCTGCGCGCGCGCACGCACTTCGAGGATGTATCGGCCGACAAGCAGGCCATCATCATCACCGAGCTGCCCTACCAGGTGAACAAGGCGCGCCTGCAAGAGCGCATCGCCGAGCTGGTGAAGGAAAAGAAGCTCGAAGGCATCACCGCCATCCAGGACGAGTCCGACCGTGACGGCATGCGCGTGGTCATCGAGCTCAAGCGCAACGAGAACGCGGAGGTCGCGCTCAACAACCTGTTCCAGCAGACCGGCATGCAGGTCACGTTCGGCATCAACATGGTCGCGCTCGAGGGCGGCCAGCCGAAGACCATGAACCTCAAGCAGATGCTGGAGATTTTCGTCCGGCACCGGCGCGAGGTGGTCACGCGCCGCACGCGCTACCTGCTGCGCGAGGCGCGCAAGAAGGCGCACATCCTCGAAGGCCTGGCGGTGGCGCTGGCCAACATCGACGAGATGATCGAGCTGATCAAGCGCTCGCCCAATTCCGCCGAGGCCAAGACCGGGCTGATGGGCCGCAGCTGGAATGCGGGGCTCGTCACCACGCTGCTGGCGCGCACCGATTCGCAGGCCTCGCGGCCCGAGGACCTGGGGGCGGAGTTCGGGATCGTCGAAGGCGGCTATCGCCTGAGCGACGCCCAGGCGCAGGCGATTCTCGACATGCGCCTGTCCAAGCTCACCGCGCTGGAGTCGGACAAGATCCACGACGAATTCAAGGAGTTGCTGGCCGCGATCATCGATTACCTCGACATCCTGGGCTCCGAGGCACGGCTGCTGTCGGTGATCCGCGCCGAGCTGCTCGCGGTCAAGGAGCAGTACGGCGACGAGCGCCGCACCGAGATCACCGACCACGCGCTCAACATGGCGCGCGAGGACCTCATTCCGCCGCAGGACATGGTGGTGACGCTCTCGCACGAAGGCTACGTGAAGTCCGTGCCGCTGGCCGAGTACCAGGCCCAGAAGCGCGGTGGCCGCGGCAAGCTGGCGGCGGGCACCAAGGAGGAGGACTTCATCGACCGCATCTGGTCGGCGCACTCGCACGACTGGCTGCTGTGCTTCGGCAGCACCGGCAAGGTCTACAAGCTGCGCGTGTTCGAACTGCCCGTGGGCTCGCGCGGCTCGCGCGGCCGACCGTTCGTCAACCTGCTGCCGCTGGAGGCGGGCGAGAAGATCAGCGCGGTGCTGCCCATCAAGACGTTCGGGCGTGTCGACGCGCTGGAAGAGGGCGCCGAGATCGAAGCGGCGGAAGCGGCGCCGGGGCCCTTCATCTTCATGGCCACGCGCCTGGGCACGGTCAAGAAGACCCCGCTCAGCGCGTTTGCCAACATCCGGTCCAACGGCATCATCGCGCTGGACCTGCGCGTGGACGACGCCCTGGTGGGCGTGGCGCTGACCACCGGCGCCAGCGACGTGCTGCTGTTCAGCGATGCCGGCCGCGTCATCCGGTTCAACGAGGCCGGCGTGCGCAGCATGGGCCGCACCGCCACGGGCGTGCGCGGCATGCGCCTGGTCAGGCGCGGCGAAAACGCGGAGGAAGGTGCGGCCGATGAGGCGGTGGAGGCCGCCGATACCGCGGGCGAAACCCTCGACGATCTGGCGCCGCTGGCGGCCGAGGCGCAGATCATCGCGCTCATCGTGGCCGATGGGGGCGACATCCTCACCGTTTCCGAGTTCGGCTACGGCAAGCGCACGCCCATCGACCAGTTCCCGCGGCGCGGGCGCGGCGGGCAGGGCGTGATCGCGCAGTCGCTGTCCGACAAGGCCGGCAACCTGGTGGGCGCCGTGGAAGTCCACGACGGCCACGAGGTCATGCTGATTTCGGAAGCCGGCAATCTCATCCGGTTCAAGACCACCGACGTGCGCACCATGAGCCGCAACACCCAGGGCGTGCGCCTGATGCGGCCGGGCGACGGTGATCGACTTGTCGGGCTCGATCGAGTGGAGTCCGACGAAGAGCCGGAATTGGGACCCGAGCCAATCTGAGGCGCATTCAGGAACGCGGCGCGTCCGGGTTCGGCCCGGCTCCGGGTCATCCGGCGTCGGGCCGGTTCAAGCGCCAGCGATCGCCAGGCACGTGATCAAGGCGGTGCGCATCAAGGTGTGCACCAGCAGTCCGGCGGCGCTTCACCGCATCGCCACGTCACCTGCGCTATGGCACCACTTCCCTGGAGGCAGCCCGCGTCGCGGGCTCCGATCGGGGTGTCGATCCGGCATCAGCGCTGGCTGCGCCCCTGCCTGACGGGCCGCGCCCTTGAATCGGGCGGTGCCAGCCGCATCTGCAATAATTCGTCGCCGATCCGGCGCGAACCAGAGGAACCTCACGTGCCCATCGCCCCAGACAAGACGACACCCGTGCTCCCGCTGCGGGACGTGGTCGTTTACCCGCACATGGCAATTCCACTGTTCGTGGGCCGGGAAAAATCCATCAAGGCCCTGGCGGCGAGCATGCAGGGTGACAAGCGCATCCTGCTGATCGCCCAGCGGACGGCAGATACCGATGACCCCGGTGCCGGCGACCTGTATTCGGTGGGCACCCTGGCCAGCATCCTGCAGATGCTGAAACTCCCCGACGGCACGGTGAAGGTCCTCGTGGAAGGCCAGCATCGCGCCGCCATCATGAGCCTCGATGTGAGCGGGCCGTACATGACGGCCGAGTGCACGACGCTTCCGCCCGACCAGATGCCCGACAGCAAGGAAGTGGAGGCCCTGACGCGCTCGACGCTGGCGCAGTTCGAGAGCTATTCCAAGCTCAACAAGAAGGTGCCGTCCGAACTGCTGCCCTCGCTCACCAGCATGGACAACGCGGGACGGCTGGCCGACTCCATCGCCGCGCATCTGAATCTCAAGCTGGAAGACAAGCAGCAGGTGCTCGAGATCGCCGACCCCAGGGCGCGGCTCGAACACGTGTTCGGCCAGCTGGAAAGCGAGATCGACGTTCTGCAGATCGAGAAGAAGATTCGCGGTCGGGTCAAGCAGCAGATGGAGAAGAACCAGCGCGAGTACTACCTCAACGAGCAGATGAAGGCGATCCAGAAGGAGCTCGGGGAAGGGGACGACGCGCCCAACGAACAGGAAGAGTACGCCCGCAAGATCGAGAAGTCGGGCATGCCCAAGGACGCCAAGACCAAGGCGCGCGCCGAGCTCAACAAGCTCAAGATGATGCCGCCGATGTCGGCCGAATCCACCGTGGTGCGCAACTACCTGGACTGGCTCACCAACGTGCCCTGGA
Organism: Panacagrimonas sp.; assembly: GCA_052386745.1. Lineage (GTDB taxonomy): Bacteria > Pseudomonadota > Gammaproteobacteria > Nevskiales > Nevskiaceae > Panacagrimonas. Next base: position 20,399 of record JBQTJW010000010.1, read on the forward strand.
AGAAGGCCACCAAGGCCACCATCGACCTTGCCGCGGCGCAGGCCAAGCTCGACGAGGACCACTACGGCCTGGAGAAGATCAAGGAGCGCATCCTCGAATACCTGGCGGTGCAGAGCCGGGTGAAGAAGCTCCGCGGCCCGATCCTGTGCCTGGTGGGGCCGCCGGGCGTGGGCAAGACCTCGCTGGGGCGCTCGATCGCCGACGCGGTGAACCGCAAGTTCGTGCGCATGTCGCTGGGCGGCGTGCGCGACGAGGCCGAGATCCGCGGGCATCGCCGCACTTACATCGGGGCGATGCCGGGCAAGATCCTGCAGAACATGTCCAAGATCGGCGTGCGCAATCCGCTGTTCCTGCTCGACGAGATCGACAAGATGTCGATGGACTTCCGCGGCGACCCTTCATCGGCGCTGCTGGAGGTGCTGGACCCGGAGCAGAACTCGACCTTCAACGATCACTACCTGGACGTGGATTTCGACCTGTCCGACGTGATGTTCGTGGCCACGGCGAATACGCTGAACATCCCCGGGCCGCTGCTGGATCGCATGGAAATCATCCGCCTGCCGGGCTACACCGAGCCGGAGAAGATGGCGATTGCGCGCCAGTACCTGATTCCCAAGCAGCTCAAGAACAACGGCGTGAAGGCCAGCGAACTGCGCATCGACGACGGCGCCGTGCGCGGCATCGTGCGCCACTACACGCGCGAGTCCGGCGTGCGCAATCTTGAACGCGAGATCAGCAAGATCGCGCGCAAGGTGGTCAAGGAAATCCTGCTGAAGCCGGATGCGAACGTCATCCAGGTGGACGAGGCCAACCTCAACCAGTTTCTGGGCGTGCAGAAGTACCGCTACGGCCGCGCCGAGGAGCGCAACCAGATCGGCCAGGTGACCGGGCTCGCCTGGACCGAGGTGGGCGGCGAACTGCTGTCCATCGAGACGGCGCTTGCACCGGGCAAGGGCAAGCTCACGCAGACCGGGTCGCTGGGCAACGTCATGCAGGAATCCATCCAGGCCGCGCTCACGGTGGTGCGCGCCCGAGCCGCGGCGCTGGGCATCGACGCCGAGTTCTACGCCAAGAACGACCTGCACGTGCACGTCCCCGAAGGCGCCACGCCCAAGGACGGGCCTTCTGCGGGCATCGCCATGTGCACGGCGCTGGTGTCGGTGCTCACCTCCATCCCGGTGAAGGCCGAGGTGGCGATGACCGGCGAGATCACCCTGCGTGGCGAGGTGCTGCCCATCGGCGGCCTGAAGGAAAAGCTGCTCGCCGCAAGCCGGGGTGGCATCCGTACCGTCCTGATTCCTCACGAAAATATGAAGGACTTGGAAGACGTTCCCGCCGAAGTCAAGGCCGAGCTCCGGATCGAGCCCGTGCGCTGGATCGAGGACGTTTTGCGCTTGGCCCTGGAACGCGTTCCCGAGCCGCGGGCAGCCGAGCCCCCCGCGCCGGTATCAGCGCCGGCAGCCGAAGCGGTGCGCCCGCATTAGGTTGGCGGCTCGACGCACGAAAAGCCTGTCAGCGCAAGGCTTTCCCGGGGGGAATCGGACGGCGTCGTTCAATTGACGATTTTCGGAAGCGCTTGCTATAAAGCGGCCCCGCTGCCCGTATGTAAGCGCCGGAAGGCTTCTGTGCATCGCGCGTTGGATTGCGCCGCAATCCGAGGGGCCGGTCCATTTTTCGCATCATCATTTTCCCGCTGGATTCACGAATCGAGGAGACGCTTACGCAATGAACAAATCTGAACTGATCGACGCTGTCGCCGGAAAGGCAGAGCTGTCAAAGACCGACGCCGGACGCGCGCTGGATGCCTTGGTGGAGGTGATCGGCAAGGCTCTCAAGAAGAAGGACAAGGTCGCACTCGTCGGTTTCGGAACGTTCATGGTGCGCGAGCGCGCTGCCCGCAAGGGTCGCAATCCCAAGACGGGCGCCGAGCTGAAGATCAAGGCGAGCAAAACGCCGGCGTTCAAGGCTGGCAAGGCGCTCAAGGACGCGATAAAGTAGCGGACTGCGTGGGGCTGGCTTGACCAGATCATCGCCAACGGGTGCTTAGCTCAGCTGGTAGAGCGTCGCCCTTACAAGGCGAATGTCGGCGGTTCGAGCCCGTCAGCACCCACCAGAAGTTTTCATGGAGCGGTAGTTCAGTTGGTTAGAATATCGGCCTGTCACGCCGAGGGTCGCGGGTTCGAGTCCCGTCCGCTCCGCCAACTTTGAAGATGCCACGACGCCGGCGACTCATGTCGGCGAATACGACGGAGGCACCGGAAGGTGCCTCATTCGTTTCCGGCGTTCTGTGTGGTTGCCGGATTCTCGCAGAGCCGAATACAACGTCCACACCATGCTGCAATCCATTCGTGATCGTCTTGTCGGCCCCATCGTATGGTTCGTGGTTGGCCTGATTGCCATTCCGTTCGCATTCTGGGGCATCGACAGCTTCAGCACCGGGGGAGGCGATCCGCTGGTGGCCAAGGTGGGCGATCAGAGAATCACCCAGGGCGAACTCAAGCAGGCCTACGACCAGCGTTATCAGCAGTACCGCGAGCTCGTTGGAGACAACTTCCGTCCCGAGCTGTTCGACCAGAACCATTTTCGCGAGCTGACACTCGACGCGCTGATCCAGGAATCCGCCCTGCGGCAGTTCGCGCGCGACTCCGGGTACCGGGCAAGCGACGCGACGCTGCGCGATTACCTGACCAGCATTCCCGCGTTCCAGAAAGACGGAAAATTTTCCTCCGAAACCTACCAGTCGCTGCTCGCCGCTCGGAAGCTCCCGGTCGACCGTTACGAGTCCCAGTTGCGTGAATCCCTAGTCATCGACCAGGTGCGCAGCGCGGTGCAGGAAACGGCGGTCTTGACGCAAGCCGATGCCTGGCAGGCACGGCGCCTGGAAAAGCAGGTGCGCAAGCTGTCCACCGTGGTGGTGGCGGCAAAATCGTTCGAGGCCAGGGCCGAGGTCACCGATACCCAGCTTGCCGAGCGGTATGAACAGGACAAGGCCCGTTTCCAGTCCCCGGAGCGCATCCGGGTCGCTTATGTCCAGCTCGACCGGACCAAGCTCAAGCCTGCCGAGGCGCCAGCGGCAGAAATTCTCAAGGTGATCTACGACACGGAGAAAGAGCAGCGGTTCTCGTCGGTGGAGGAGCGCCACGCAAGCCATGTCCTGGTCGGATTCGGGTCGGACAAGAGCGCAGCCAGGTCGACGGCCGAAGGAATTCTCGCCCGGCTCAAGGCCGGTGCAGATTTCGCTGCGGAAGCAAAGGCGCATTCGGAAGATCCCGGGTCCAAGGACAAGGGCGGCGACCTGGGCTGGGTCCGGAAAGGGATGATGGTTCCCGCCTTCGAAGCCGCGTTGTTCGCCATGAATGCAGGCGAGCTGGTGGGTCCCGTGGAAACCGATTTCGGATGGCACCTGATCCGCCTGGACGAGATCAAGGCACCCAGTGTCCGCGCTTTCGGCGAGCCTGCCGTGCAGAGCGAGCTTCTGGATGTCTACCGCAAGCGGGAAGACGAGAAGCGCTTCCAGGAATTGTCCGCCCGCCTGGAGCAGCTGGCATTCGAGAACACCAGCCTGGAGCCGGTTGCCTCGGACCTCGGGCTCGAGATCCAGACGAGCGACTGGTTCACCCGCGCCGGTGGTGCGGGCATCCTGGCCAACGAGGGCCTGAGGACGGCGGCTTTCTCCGACGAGGTTCTCACGGACAACGAGAACAGCAAGCCCGTCCCGGTTAGCGCCGATGCGCTGGTGGTGTTGCGCAAGGTCGACTACGAAGCGGCGCGGCAGCAGCCCCTGGAAGAGGTCCGCGAACTGGTCCGCGCGATCGTTTCCCACGAGAACATGGCCAAGCTCGCGCAGGAAACCGCCGACGGATTGGTGGCCGGGGTGAGGGGCGGGCAATCTTTGGCGACTGCGGCGCAGTCCAGGAACCTGACCATCGGATTTGATGGCGAGGTGGTTCGCACAGACACCAAGCTGGACCCGGCGGTCACGCGTGCAGCCTTTCGCATGGCCCGGCCGCCGGCTGGCGCCGTCCGCGTGGAAGCGGTTCCGGTGCGCGGGGGCGATGTCGTGGTCGTCGCATTGAGCGAGGTGCAGGACCCGCCGAAGCCCGAACCCGAGCTGCTTGCCGACGAAGCGGCAAGAAGAATGCGCGATAGTCTCGCGGGGGCGGAGTTTCTGGGATACCGCAAGGCGATCGAACAGGTCGTGACGGTGAAGAGGGTCGAGACACCCCAGGCGTCGAGCGAGACGGACGAGCCCTAGCCCATGACCCAGGCCCCCAAATCCGAACGCATCCGGGGCCTGCGTTTACCTGCCTTGCACTGGCAGGTCGCGATTGCCCTCGTCGGGGCCATCGTGGCGGGCGTTGCGCTGGGCCCGCAGCCGGAATTCCTGGCCGCCTGCGCGTTTGTCGGCAAGCTGTTTCTGAATGCCCTGAAGATGGTCGTGGTGCCCTTGATCGTGGCGGCGATCATCAGCGGCCTGGCCAGCGTTGCCGATGCCGGCGGCCTCGGGCGCATGGGACTGAAGACGCTGGCGTACTACCTGGGAACGGGGCTGCTGGCGATTCTGGTTGGATTGATCTACATCAACCTGCTGCAGCCGGGGATCATCGATGGGGAACCGGCCGGCCCCGCCATCGGCCTCACCCACGATTCGCAGAGCGTCCTGGCAAAAGTCGAAGGCAAAGGGGCCGGCGAATTCCTGAAGGTGTTCGAACTGATGTTCCCGCCGAACATCGTGGCCGCAGCCGCCGAAGGCCAGATGCTGGGCCTGATCTGTTTTGCATTGCTGTTCGGCGTCTTCGTCACCCGCTTGCCCGAGTCCCTGATCCAGACACAGCGAGCGTTCTGGAGCGGCCTCTACGAAGTGATGACGTCCATCACGCGCCTCATCATGCACTTCGCCCCCCTGGGCGTTTTCGGCCTGGTGGCGCCCATCGTGGCGCAGACCGGCTGGGCGGCTGCGGGGCCGCTCGCCAAGTTCGTCTTGGCCGTGGTTCTCGGCCTGCTGACCCATCTGCTGGTGACGCTGCCGCTGGTGCTGCGCTTCGTCGCACGGGTCTCGCCGCTCAGGCATTACCGCGCGATGTGGCCGGCGCTGACCACCGCATTCTCGACGAGCTCGTCCGCGGCCAGCCTGCCGGTGACGATCCGGTGCATGGAAGTCGGGGCGCATGTCCCCAAGCAGGTCACCAGCTTCGTCCTGCCGATCGGGACCACGGTCAACACCGATGGGTCGGCGCTGTACGAAGGGGCGGTAGTGATGTTCATCGCCCAGTGTTACGGCGTGGATCTGAGCTTTGGCGCGCAGTTCCTGATCGTGTCCACCGCGCTGCTGACCTCCATCGGCGTGGCGGGAATTCCGTCGGCCAGCCTCGTGGCGATCGCGGTCATTCTCGGCGCGGTGGGATTGCCCCTGGAGGGCATCGGCCTGGTGCTGGCGGTGGATCGCGTGCTCGACATGGCGCGCACGGCGGTCAACGTGTTCGGCGACTCCTGCTGTGCCGTCACCATCGCCCGCCTGGAAGGCGCCGACGGCGTTCTGGGAACGGCAAAGCGCTAGCCGGACGCGCTGGTGGCGGCCGTGTTCTCGGCATGCGGTCGGTAGTTCTGGACCGCATAGACCAGCAGCGCCAGCGAACCGACCAGGCTGATGATCTCCGCCGCGGCTATACCCCAGAGTGCGCCCACCAATCCTGCATGGTCCAGTGCGAACCACATGGTCGAAAGCGCCGTCACGGCGCTCGCCACGGTCAGTCCTGCAAGGGGCTTGAACTGCTCCATTGCCAGGAGAACGATCTGGATGAAGTCCCGCACCACTCCGATCAGGATGATGGCCCCCCAGTACAGCAGCAGGGTGTCGCGGTCCGGCAACTCCGTCCGCAGCACCTCGGCGAACAGCCAGTCGCGCAGAACCCAGATCAGGCCTAGATAGCCGGCGCCAGCCAGTGTCCCGCCAACGAGGATGATCGAAATGCGGCGGATGACCGGGTACGGACCCTCGTGCCGCAGCCAGCCGGCGGACATCGGAATCAGGACGCCGCGCAGTCCGTGCGTCATCAGCAGGAGGGGCGTCATCAGCAGCCGGGCCGAAGCCAGCATGCCGACGGCGGCCGCATCGATCTTGAACGCAACCAGGTTGTTGTAGCCCTGGGCGTACAGCCAGTACACCACGGCCCCGAACAGGGCCCAGTTGCCCAGGGTTTGCGCCTGTTTCCAGTAGCTTGCCCGCTGGTCCGCCGTCATCGACTGGTCCCAGCCCTCCATCCTGCCGACCACGTAGCGCGCCGCGAGGTAACTGCACACCGAGGCCACCCCCAGGGCCAGAATCGCCAGTGGGGCATTGGCCATGTCCAGAAAAATGGCCGCCCCGATCAACGACAGCAGCACGGCGACGTAGATGAGGTTGATGGCGAGCAGGATCGGCTGGCGGCGATTGATCAGGAGCACCGTGCGGAGCAGTTCGCGCCGCGCGACCGCCCACAGCGTGAAGCAGGTGATGGCCAGGACAACGGCCTGATGCACGTCGACCCATCCCGCCAGCCAGCCAGCGCCTGACGCGGCAAGCCCGGCCGGAAAGAGGTACCAGGACCAGCGATGGTGATCCTTGCGCACGTCCGACAGCAGGGCGATCGCGTCGCCACGCTCGCGCTTGGGGGCCAGAATGGTGAGGGGACCGCCCACCCAGGCGTCCTGCGCCATGACCATCAACTGGATGGCGGTCTGCGCCAGGACGAAGTAGCCGTACTCCGCCGCCGTGGTATTGCGGATCAGGATGAGGCCGATGATCAGGCTGACGCCGGACAGCATGGCCTGATCAATGACCGCACTGCCAAAAAGCTTGGCCATCAGGCCACGAGTGGGGAGTGAATGCATCGGCTTAAAGGGCGGAGTCGAGCGCAGGGATTCGCATCATGGCAATCGCCCAGAGTGCCACAACCGAGCTTACTTGGGCGGTACCTCGCGCGTCGTCCGTACCCACTCGCTGGCCCTGGACGGCGTGCCTCGGAGGCTCAGCTTCCAGAGCAGGTACCCGGGCACATGGGCCAGGACACCGAAGCCGCGCCAGCCCAGGCCGCTCATCACGATTCCGCGCAGGACGTAACAGACGAGAAACACGGTGGGAACCATCAGGAAAACCGCCGTGGGTCGTGACAGCCAGCCCGCGAGCATGCCGAAGGCGCCGACAAGGCCAAACGCGACCGAAGGGACCACGACCTTGGCCAGGGGGGGCACCAGCAGGTCCACCGCGAGATCCAGCAGCAAGGGGTCAGCCTTGCGTACCGCGTCGCGCAGCAAGGGCAGCGCATGCTGCCTGGCGACCGCGCCTCGACCGGATTCCCAGCGCTGCCGCTGGACCCGGGCTGCCCCCTCGTTCGAGACCATTTCGGAGTAGACCCGAGCGTGATCGGCGTAGGCCGCACGGATTCCTGCGCGGCCCAGGTGTATCGAGTACTCCAGGTCCTCGACCACCGAGTAGGCGTTGTACGGGACTTTGCGGATGGTCGAGGTGGCGAAACACATGCCGTTGCCGACCAGCCCCGTGCCACCCAGGCGTTCCCGGCCGCGACGGCGCAGGCCCTGGACCAGCGTGAACGCAATGGCATTGAGTCCGGCCCGCCAGCTCTCGTGCGGATTGCTGACGGCGTAAAACCCTTGCACGGCGCCGGCGCCGCGTTCCAGCAGAGGCGAAAACGCCTTGAGGAGATTGGCGCTCGCGAAGGTGTCCGCATCGATCACCACCACTGCATCGGCCCAGGCTTCCCCGATGACGTGCTGGAAAGCGTGATGCAGGGCATAGCCCTTGCCGCGCCGGGTCGGATCGTTGCGGACCAGCACCTCGGCGCCCGCGGAGGCCGCCACCGCGGCGGTATCGTCCGTACAGTTGTCCGCCACCACGATCACCCTGCGCAGGTCCTGCGGCCAATCGACGGCCAGCAGGTTGTGGATGGTGCGGACGATGCCCGGCGACTCGTTGTGCGCCGGAACTACAAACGCAAACCGCAGGCGGGGCTCAGGCTCGATCCGCTCCGGCAGCCGGCTGCTGAGCAGCGTCAGCACGAACAGGTACGTTGCCGCCAGGAAAAACGGCAAGGACAGCACACAAAGGGCGATCTCGATGACCATCATGACAGGGGGTTGCGCGGAGACGGGCGTGAGCCTGCAAGAATCAGGCAGCGCTCTATGCGGCCTCCGGTTCCGCCCGGCGGGCCCTGAGGTAGGCGTCCAGCGACCGCCGGGCGGCGGGGCCCAGATCGATGGGCTCGGCGCGACCGGCGACGATGTCGTCGAGGAACGTCTGCGTGCGCATCTGCAGCTTGTTCTGGCCGTTGAACTCGGCAAAGGTCACGGTGCCGTCCGCCGGATTGTGGGCCATCACCTTGAGCCAGCGGCTGGCGCCGCGATCGTGGTCGTAGACGCGGAACCAGCTGCTCAGCACCATCAGAAGGTCCAGCAGCGCCAGCGAATCCGGCGGTTCTTCGCGGGCCTCCCCCAGCTCCTGGTACGCGCCGGGCTCGAACTCGATATCCACCGGGGTGCCGGAAAGTTCGACGAGCGCGGCCGTATCCGCGTCCGCACTGACATCGCTGCCGGGGGTGGCCGGATCATGCGGTGACCGGATTGCTGGGTCTCCACGGCGACTCGAACCTCGCAGCAGGCTGGTCTTATCGACTTCGACCAAGGCCTCGCGCCAGCTCCGCAGCAGCAGCCCAACGCGCTCGTTCTGCATGCCGATATCGGCCAGGCGCTGGTTCACATCCCGGGCCAGGCGGTCGCAATTATCGTCGGTGCGTGACGCCGGCCGGCGAGGATCGACGGTATCCAGAATCCGCCGGAGTACCTCGATGCCGTCGCGCCAGCTCTCGCTATCGGCACCCTGCTTGAGCAGGCGCAACGCCATCATCGGCGCCCAGCCGGAGTTCAGGAGGGGCCAGACGGCGTCCGGGAGACTCCTGCCCAGCGTCTGGAGTTGCAATTCCTCCGCGACGACCCGCCGGGTTTTCTCCACGATGGCCTGTCGGCGCTGTCGCGCTTCCTCCTTCTGCTGCGCAAAGAAGGATTCGAGCGTCGGCTCGTCGACCGGGCCTGGCAGGTCGATCTGCGAGCGCACCTGCTCGGCCGCCACATCGAACTGGCTCTGGATTTCCGCCACCAGCTGTTCGATGCGGCGCAACGACTCCATTCCCGAGGCACGCGCGCCTGCGGCCAGAGTGGTGAGCTCGTGCATCAGGCTGCGGACCGGGTGCGTCCGGTCTGCAAAGAAGCTCGAATCGGCCAGCGCGTTCTTGATGACCGCAAAGCGCAGCTGGTCGAATCTCGGCTTCAGGGTGGCCGGCAGCGTGGGGTCTTCCAGCAGTTCATTGAACATCTTGCCGACGACGCCCGCGCGCTGGACGTAGGCGTAGGCCCGCGGTGCGTCCCAGCCGCTCACCACGTGGCCCGACGCGGCCCGCGCGAGATCGGTGCTCAGGTGCGCGTCGCCGTAGTAGGCGCCAGGCAGGGTGCCGATGGGGATGATGTTGAGCCCGGCAGCGCTGAGCTGGCGCAGGGCATTGAGGGTGGTGGCATCCATCATCGGGGGCACCGCAAATCCGTACTGCCCGGAGTTGCCCGCCAGTGCATTGCCCTCCTCGCCCGCGGCCGTGGCGGACGCGGCCTTGGGGCTGCCGATGCCCGCCGCCTTGACGCCGTTCTGGTCGAGGAAACGCAGGGCCAGGGCGTAGAGCTCGCCCAGGTCGCTGATGACCAGGCGATCGAACAATTTGAAGATGACCAGTTCGACGTCGAACTCCACGTCCAGTGCCTCGGCGCTGCGCCGGAAGGCTTCGGAGATGGTCGCCGGCGAAAGTGCGCGGGGTTCGAGCGGTGCGTTCTTCTCCTTGATCAGCCAGTCGAACCGCCGTCCCAGCTCGAATAGGAGCGTCTTGTAGAGGTTCTCCGCCTTGGTCGCCATGCTGGTGATCGCGATGGATTCTTCCAGCGACCGCGACTCCTGCATGGTCAGGTTTTCGTAGGCGATATCGCGCTGGGCCTCGTCGCCCGACCGCGGTCGTGGCGAGAACCCAGCCGCAATTTCGTCCCTGAAGATCCGGCCAATCTTCGGCCGGCCCAGGCGGACCACGCGCATGGTGTCGAAAAAGACCCGCTGGTCCTTATTGTTCGTGGCGCGGCGGGCCATTTCGAACAGCATGTCGTCGGCGCCGTCGAACATGCGATCGAGGCCGCGGCCAAGGACGTCGCTCGTGAGGTTGCGAAGTTCATCCACCAGCTTCGCGCTGCCTTCGTCTGGACCGCGCGCTGGGGCGGAACCGGGCTGCGTGTTCGATGCTGCCTTGTCGTTCAAAAAAGGCTCCTGGGCGCGGACCGCGATTGGCGCCCGGCCTGCAGGCGGAGGTGGCGCCAGACTTCAGTACTCCAAGATTCTCCGGACCTGCGCGTCACATGAAAAGCCTTTGACCACAGCCCGGCCGCAGAGTCTGCCCGTTTTCCGGGAACGACGCAGTCCGCTCAGCCAAACTGGAGCCGCATCTGGATGGATTCCAGGTATTCCGCTTCCTGCTCCAGATCGGCCCGGGTCAGCGGATGCGCCGCGAGCCACTTGCCGGAAAAGCGCAGGTCCAGCGCGCGACGGTTCACGGTGAGCCGCACGGGAGGCTTCAGGCCGGGCGTCCGGGAACGGTGCAGCAGGCACGCCAGGCGAAACAGGACCGCGAGGCGCTGGATGGTTTCGACATGGGCGCCCGGCAGGTCATCGCAGGCGCTCGTGCTCAGGCGGCTGCGGTGCAGGCGAACGAGCGCCGCGAGCAGGCGCTGATCGGTCTGGGAGAACCCCTGGAGGTCTGCATGACGCAGGATGTACTCACCGTGCTTGTGGTACTGGGCGTGCGCAATGACGAGCCCGATCTCGTGCAACTGCGCTGCCCAGCCCAGCAAGGCCGTTGCCAGTTTCGCCTCCAGTGGCCACCCCGGCAGCGCCTGCTTGAGGAGCTTGAGCGCGGTGGTCGCGATCGCGTTGGCGTGCGCGACGTCCACGTCGTAGCGCGTCGCCATCGCCTGAACCGACTGGTTGCGAACGTCGCGATCCGTCAGGCGGCCGAGCAGGTCGTAGATCAGGCCCTCCCGCAGGGCCCGGTCGGAGGTCGCCATGGTGTCGATGCCCAGGGAGTCGAATACCCCCGCCAGCACCGCCAGCCCGCCGGCGAATACCGGCCTGCGGTCTTCGCGCAGGGCAGGGAAGTCGATGCGGTCCACGTGCCCGCGCTCGATCACCAGCGACACCACCTTTTCGAGTCCGCTGCGGGTGATGTCCTGGTCTGCCCATCCCTGCTCACGCATCACGCGCCAGACGCCACGAACGGTGCCGCTGGCGCCGATGGCCGCCTCCCAGCCCGTCTTTCGGTACCGGTGTTCCAGGAACTCCAGTTCGACGCGCGCAGCGAGCCGCGCCTCGCGGAAACGAGCACGGGTGATGATGCCGTCCTCGAAAAAACGCGCCTGGTGCACCACGCAGCCCAGGCCCACCGACTCCAGCAGGCGCGGTTCCGCGCCACGGCCGATGATGAGCTCGGTGCTGCCGCCGCCGACGTCCACGACGAGGCGGCGCGCCCGCCCCTTGGGCATGCCGTGCGTCACCCCGCCGTAGACGAGCCGCGCTTCCTCGACGCCGGAAATGATCTCGATGGGATGTCCCAGCGCCAGTTCCGCGGCTGCGTGAAACTCGGCACCCCGGTTCAGGCGCCGCAGGGTGTTGGTTCCGACGGCCCGGACCCGGCCGTGCGGCAGGCTGCGCAAGCGTTGGCCGAAGCGTTGCAGGCACGCCAGCGCGCGCTGCTGGGCATCGGGACGCAGACGGTGATCGGGGTCGAGCCCGCCGGCCAGGCGCACCGGTTCGCGCAGCCGATCAATGACCAGCAAGTCTGACCCCTGAGCGCGCGCAACCAGCATGTGGAAGCTGTTCGATCCCAGATCGATGGCAGCGACATCCACGGAAAGATCAGTCGCCGGAGCAGGGGAACGCGGGGTCGGCATGGGTGCGGCGAACGGGAGGACGCAAGGGCAAACGACCAGAACAAGCCGGTACCTGCCCACTATACCCAAGCCTTGTATCGGGCCGCGCGCACGATGCGTTGACCCCGGCGCCTCATTCCCTGAACATAGCGCGCCGCCGCGGGCCTCTAGATCCGTCCGGCCAAGCAAGCACCGGGAGCCAGCCAAACATGAAACCAGCACGTCTGGGCGCGATCGTCGCCCTTGCGGCCGCATCCGCCTTCACCACCCACTCTGCGTGGGCGGAAGGAGGCACCGAAGTCGGGATGGAAAAAGCCAATACCTGCATGGGATGCCATGGCATTCCCGGCTACAACAACGCTTATCCGTCGTTCCGGGTTCCCAAGCTTGGCGGGCAGTCGTCCAAGTACATCGAAGCGGCCCTCAAGGCCTATCGCAGCGGTGAACGTCCGCACGCCACCATGCATGCGCAGGCGGCGGACATGAGCGACCAGGATATCGCGGACGTCGCGTCCTACCTCGCAACCGCTCCGCACAAGTGATGAACACGGGATTAGGAATCATGAAAATTCAGCACTTCATCGCGGTTGCAACGCTCACTTTTGCGAGCCTCTCCGCCGTCGCTGCCGATGCACCAGCTCCCGCAAAGGCCGCGGCCTGCGCAGCGTGTCACGGCGCGGGCGGAGGCAAGCCGATCATGCCGGAATATCCCATTCTCGCGGGCCAGTACTCGACCTACCTCGCGCATGCCCTGCACGAGTACAAGGCGGGGACACGCAAGAATCCGGTGATGGGCGCGCAGGCTGCGGGACTGTCGGACCCCGAGATCGAGGAACTGGCGCTGTACTTCTCGACCCAGGCAAGCCCTCTGTACACTCCCAAAATTCCGGAGCACAAGGCCAAGTAGCCTTGTGCCATCGTTGTGAAATCCAGGCCGGCTTTGCCGGCCTTTTTTTGGTGCGCGAAATCTGATTCTCCTTGCGTGGTGGGCAGTTGAGTCGCCGAGATGCTGAACGGAGGCAGACTCTGCGGAGCTATGGCGCGATCCCTGCAATGCAGGGCAGACTCGGGCCGGCCGGAACGCTGGGTCGCATGATCCAGAAGGCCGTGAGACGACTGGATGCGCCTTGTTCGGTCCGCGTACTTAACCCCTTCAAGTAACAAGGAGAGCAGGGATGAAAGCGGTGATACTGGCCGGTGGCCTGGGAACACGTTTGTCCGAGGAAACGGGAACGCGGCCCAAACCGATGGTCGAGGTGGGCGGCAGGCCGATCCTGTGGCACATCATGAAGACCTACAGCGCGCATGGCATCAATGACTTCGTCATTTGCCTAGGCTACAAGGGCTACGTGATCAAGGAGTATTTCTCCAACTATTTTCTGCACATGTCGGACGTGACCTTCGACCTGCGCGACAACACGCGCACGGTGCATCGCGGAGGTGCCGAAAAATGGCGCGTCACCCTTGTCGATACGGGTGAAGCGACACAAATTGGCGGTCGCATCAAGCGCATCCTGCCCTACGTCGAAAACGACGAAGCCTTCTGCCTTACCTACGGCGACGGCGTGGGCGACGTGGACATCACCAAGCTGCTGGAACTGCACCGCAGCGAAGGGCGCCTGGCCACCGTCACCGCAACCCAGCCGCCGGGCCGTTTCGGCGCGCTGTGGATGGAAGGCAACCAGGTGAAGGGTTTCCGCGAGAAGCCGGATGGCGACGGCGGCTGGATCAACGGCGGCTACTTCGTGTGCAGCCCCAAGGTCGGCAGCTATATCGATAACGATCTCACCGTGTGGGAACGCGAACCGCTGGAGCGCCTGTCCAAGGAAGGCCAGCTGTCCGTGTACCGCCACGCCGGGTTCTGGCAGCCCATGGACACACTGCACGACAAGAACCGCCTCGAACAATTGTGGGCCAGCAACAAGGCTCCCTGGAAAGTCTGGTAAGGAAAAAATTCATGCGCATTCTGATCACTGGAAACATGGGCTATATCGGCCCGATCCTTGGCGCCCACCTGCGGCGCGTCTTCCCCGGCGCGTACCTCATCGGCGTGGACAGCGGCTGGTTCGCCCACTGCCTCACCACCAACGGCACGCTGCCGGAGTTGGCGCTCGATGAGCAACGCTTCGGCGACGTGCGCGCGCTCAAGGCCGAGGATTTCGCCGGTGTGGACGCGGTGGTGCAGCTCGCCGCCGTTTCCAATGACCCGATGGGCAACCGCTTCGAAGCGGTGACCGACGCCATCAACCACCGCGCCAGCGTGCGCGTGGCCGAGCAGGCGGCCAAGGCCGGCGTGCGCAACTACGTGTTCGCGTCCAGTTGCAGCATCTACGGCTACGCCGCCGACCCGCGTGCGCGCAACGAGACCGATCCGGTCAACCCGCTCACCGCCTACGCGCGCTCCAAGATCGCCACCGAGCAGTCGCTGGAAGCGGCCGCGTTCCCCAACATGGTCGTGACCTGCCTGCGTTTTGCCACGGCCTGCGGCATGTCGCCGCGCCTGCGCCTGGACCTGGTGCTCAACGACTTCGTGGCCGGCGCCATGTCCTCGGGCCAGATCACGGTGCTCAGCGACGGCACGCCGTGGCGCCCGCTGATCCACGTCAAGGACATGTCGCGCGCCATCGAGTGGGCCATCCAGCGCAAGGCCGAGCCCTCGGGACGCTTCCTCAAGCTCAACGTGGGCAGCGACGCCTGGAATTACCAGGTGTCGGACCTCGCCCAGGCCGTGGGCAAGTCCATCGCCGGCACGCGCGTCTCCATCAACACCGATGCGCCGCCCGACAAGCGCTCGTACAAGGTCGACTTCGGCCTCTACCGCAAGCTCGCGCCGGACCACCAGCCGCTGGAAACGCTGGAGACCGCGGTGGCCGGCCTGCGCGACGGGCTCGGCGCATTGGGATTCGCAGACAAGGATTTCCGCACCTCGCAGCTCATGCGCCTCAAGGTGCTGGAGCGGCACCTGGACAGCGGCAATCTCAAGGAAGACCTGAGCTGGGCCGCGAACGCCCCGGCCGGAGGCAAGGCCCGTGCAATTTAATTTCGCTCCGCTCAAAGACGCCTGCACCATCGAGCTGGAACGCCGTGGCGACAGCCGCGGGTTCTTCGCCCGCGCGTTCTGCGAGAAGGAATTCGGCGCGGCCGGCCTGGAGACGCGCTTCGTGCAGATGAACAACTCCCTGAGCGCCACCAAGGGCACGCTGCGCGGCATGCACTACCAGCTCGCGCCCTCGGCCGAGGTGAAGGTGGTGCGCTGCATCCGCGGCGCGCTGTACGACGTGATCGCCGACCTTCGCCCCGATTCGCCCACGTTCGGCAAGACCTTCGGCGCCGAGCTCACCGCCGAGAACCGCACCATGATGTACGTGCCGCGCGGCTTCGCCCACGGCCTGCTCACGCTGACCGACGACACCGAGGTGATGTACCAGGTGAGCGCCTTCTACGCGCCGGAGCATGAGCGCGGCATGCGCTACAACGACCCCTGGCTCAACATCGAGTGGCCGATTGCGCCGGTGGAAGTCTCCGACAAGGACCGCAACTGGCCCCTGTTCGACCCGCAGTTTCATGGCGTCGAACGCCTGCGCGGCATCAGCTGAGGATTACGCGTGATCATCATCGACACCCTGCTGCGCAAGCGTGCCGCCGAAGGCAAGCCCATCCGTGTGGGTCTCATCGGCGCCGGCTTCATGGGCCGCGGCCTGACCAACCAGATCGTCAACTCCGTGCCGGGGATGAAGCTGGTGGCCATCGCCAACCGCTCGGTGGAGCGCGCCATCGGCATCTACAACGAGGCCGGCGTCACCGACATCGCCACCGTATCGCGCGTCGGCGCGCTGGAAGATGCCATCCGCTCCGGCCGCGCCGCGGTGACGGCCAACGCCGAGCTGCTGTGCGAGGCCGAGTCCATCGACTGCCTGGTGGACGTGACCGGCGCGCTGGAATTCGGCGCCGCCATCACGCTCAAGGCCTTTGCCTGCGGCAAGAACATGGTGTCGATGAACGCGGAGCTGGACGCCACCATCGGCCCCCTGCTCAAGCGCAAGGCCGAGGCGGCCAAGGTCATCTTCACCGCCAGCGACGGCGACCAGCCCGGCGTGCAGATGAACCTGTTCCGCTTCGTGCGCTCGCTGGGTCTCACGCCGCTGGTCTGCGGCAACATCAAGGGCCTGCAGGACCCGTATCGCAACCCCACCACCCAGGCCGGCTTCGCCGCCAAATGGGGCCAGAACCCCTACATGGTGACCAGCTTCGCCGACGGCACCAAGATCAGTTTCGAGCAGGCCATCGTCGCCAACGCCACCGGCATGACAGTGGCGCGGCGCGGCATGGTCGGCGCCAACCACGCCGGCCACATCGACGAGCTGACCAAGACCTACGACCTCGACGAACTCAAGCGCCTGGGCGGCGTGGTCGATTACGTCGTCGGCTCCAAGCCGGGGCCCGGCGTATACGTGTTCGCCACCCACGACGACCCCAAGCAGCGCCATTACCTGAACCTCTACAAGCTCGGCGAAGGCCCGCTGTACAGCTTCTACACGCCGTACCACCTGTGCCATTTCGAAGTGCCGATGTCCGTGGCGCGCCTGATCCTGCTCGGCGACCCGGTGATGCAGCCGCTGGATGGCCCACCGCGCGTGGAAGTGGTCGCCACCGCCAAGGTGGACCTGAATCCGGGCGACACGGTCGATGCCCTCGGCGGCTACAAGGCCTACGGCCAGTGCGAGACCTACGCGAATTCGCGCGCCGGCCGCATGCTGCCCATGGGGCTGTCGGAGGAATGCCGCGTGATCCGCGCCGTCCCCAAGGACCAGGTGCTGACCTATGACGACGTGGAAGTGCCGGCCGGCCGCCTGATCGACCGTCTGCGCGCCGAGCAGGACGCCCTGTTTCCCGCGGCGTGATTCGTTGCTTGATCCCGCGTAGCACCAGCCACAAGTCAGCCCGTGGATAAATTCGATTGCGTGGTGGTGGGCGCGGGTGCAGTGGGGCTCGCGATTGCGCGCGAACTGGCGCTGGGCGGCCGCTCGGTGCTGATCGTGGAAGCCGAGGACGCGTTCGGCACCGTGACCAGCGCGCGCAACAGCGAGGTCATCCACGCCGGCATCTACTATCCGCAGGGCTCGCTCAAGGCCGAACTGTGCGTGCGCGGCCGCGGCCTGCTCTACGAGTTCTGCCGCACGCGCGGGGTGCCGCATCGCCGCAGCGGCAAGTGGATTGTCGCCACGCACCAGAGCCAGCTCGACGCGCTGGAAAAGATCGGCCAGGCCGCGGCGCGCAACGGCGTCACCGATCTGTATCCCATCACCCGCGCCCAGGCGCTGGAAGGCGAGCCGCAGCTGCATTGCGTCGCGGCTCTGGTCTCTCCGTCCACCGGCATCCTCGATTCGCACGCCTACATGCTGGCGCTGCTGGGCGAGGCCGAGGACAACGGCGCCACGCTGGTCCTGCGCACCCGCGTCAGCTCCGTGCGGCGCGGTCTCGACGGCCTGGAACTGGGTTTCGGCGACGATCCCGAGCCCGTTCTGGCCACCGACTGGCTGATCAACAGCGCCGGGCTCGAGGCACCTGCGCTGGCGTCCGCCATCGAGGGCTTCCCCGCGGCGTTCGTGCCCAAGGCCAGCTTCGCCAAGGGCAGCTATTTCTCGCTGCAAGGCAAGGCGCCGTTCACGCGCCTGGTCTACCCCATCCCCGAGCCGGGCGGGCTCGGCGTGCACCTGACCCTGGACATGGCCGGGCAGGCGCGTTTCGGCCCGGACGTGGAGTGGGTGGACAAGCCCGACTACACGGTCGATCCGCGGCGCTGCGAGCGCTTCTACCCGGTGATCCGCACCTACTGGCCCGGCCTGAAGGACGGCGCGCTGGTTCCCGCCTATGCCGGGGTGCGCCCCAAGATCTCCGGCCCCACCGAGCCCGCCGCGGACTTCGTCATCCAGGGCCCGGCCCAGCACGGCTTTGCCGGCGTGGTGAACCTGTTCGGCATCGAATCGCCCGGGCTCACCTCATCCCTGGCGCTGGCGGAACGGGTTGCCCTCATGGTCCGCCAGGAGTCCGGCCGGTAGGAACCATGCAGCGTCCAGGCTCATGGGCCGCCGCGTGCATCAGCCGCCGAATCTCCTCATGCTTGGGGCTGATTCGGTTAACGGGGGGTGGCGGATGAGCATCTATGACTTTGAAGCGCTGGCGATTGACGGGACGCCCAGGAGCCTGGCGGACTTCCGCGGCAAGACCTTGCTGCTGGTGAACGTGGCGAGCAAGTGTGGCTTCACGCCGCAGTACAAGGGCCTAGAGGCGCTCTATCGCCAGTACAGGGACCAGGGCCTGGTGGTGCTGGGTTTCCCCTGCGACCAGTTCGGGCACCAGGAGCCGGGCGACGAAAACGAGATCCGGAATTTCTGCTCGCTCAACTACGACGTGAGCTTCCCGATGTTCGCCAAGATCAAGGTCAATGGCGACGATGCCCATCCGCTCTTCAAGTACCTGAAGAAGGAGCAGGGGGGTGTGCTTGGAATGGATTTCATCAAGTGGAACTTCACCAAGTTCCTGGTCGACAAGTCCGGCGCGGTGGTGAAGCGCTATGCGCCAACGGACACACCGGAAGCCATTGGCAAGGACGTCGCGACCCTACTCTGATCGCGCACAAGCAGAAAGGCCGGGCATTGCCCGGCCTTTCTGCGTCAGTTGAGCTTCTGCGAGACCGATGATTCTGGCGATCAGAACAGGAATCGCGCACCGATGCGGAATTCGCTCAGGTCCAGGTCGCCTCCGCCGTCGACGTCGAGGTAGCTGCTGCGGTAATCCCCGAACGCGGCGAGGTTGGAGGTGAATTGGTACGTTCCACCGAAGCTCAGCTCGGGGCCATCCACGTCATCGAGCAGCAGATAGCCGATCTGGCCGTGCAGCCGGATCTGCTTGTTCATCGGGAACCCGTACCCGACGTGGCCGGCAAAGCCGTCCTGATCGTCTTCGTCGTCGTCCAGGCTCACGTACTCGCCGCGGCCGTAGATGCCGGTACCCAGGCCCGCGCCAGGACCCAGCTCCGCGCCAAGGCGCAGCTGGTCGATGTCGGTGTTGATGTCGTCGTAATCCACGCTTTCATATTCGCCGGTCAGGAAGACGGTGCTCCCGACCTGGAACGCGCCCTTGAGTCCGAAGCCGTCACCATCCGCATCGCCAGGACCGAAATCGGCTTCTGCCCAGGGCACGAAATAACCGTCGATGTAGTTGGTGGCCGAGGCCGGAAGGGCCGTGACCGAAAGCGCGCACGCGGCCGCAGCCGCAATCATTGTGGTTTTCATTGTTTACTCCGTTGGGGGCCATGTGAATCGGCACTCAAGTATTTGGTGCGAATCTGACTGCCGGCTGAAGGCTCAGCTCGGCGAACTCACCCGCGCCGCCCGTTTTCGTTTCAGGAACAGGCCGCCGACGAGCGCCAGCGCGGACAGCATCCACAGCGGCTGGTCGCCCCAGCGCGCGTAGGGCGTCAGCCCTCCACGCGGAATGATCTGGCCGCGCATCAATTCCGTGGTGTACTGGCCCGAGCGCGCCCGCACCTGGCCATCCGGCGCGATGAACGCCGAAATTCCGGTGTTGGTCGCGCGGATCAGCCAGCGGCCCGTTTCCAGCGCGCGCATGCGGGCAATCTGCAGGTGTTGGGGTCCGGCCGAGGACCGGGCAAACCAGGCATCGTTGGTGGCGTTGACCAGGACGCTGGCAGCGCGCGATGCCCGTGCAAATTCGTCCGAGAACACATCCTCGAAGCAGATCGAAACACCGATCACCTGCCCGTGGATCTCGATGCGGGGCAGCGTGTCGGCGTCGCCGGAGCTGATGTCGCCATAGGGCAGATCCAGCGCCACCATCACCGGACGCAGCCAGTCGGGGATGGGGAAATACTCGCCGAAGGGAACGAGGTGGCGCTTGTCGTAGCGGCCGTGCGCGGCACCGAGCGCGATCATGCTGTTGTAGACCGTCCCGGTGTCGCCGCGAATCAGGACGCCGGCCAGCAGCGCCGCCCCGCGTGCCCCCAGCTGATCGCGCAGGTCGTGGAAATACGGGATCACTTCGTCCAGCGTGGCGTTGGGCACCGCCTCCGGCCACACGATGAGCTGCGCGTCCGACACCGCCAGCGTCATCTCGCGGTAGCGTTCGAGCACCGCGTCGGTCCGCGCCGGGTCCCATTTCTGGTCCTGCGGCACGTTGCCCTGCACGATCGCCACCGACATCGGCCCGGCCACGTCCTGCGTCCAGATCGTCGGGGCCGGAAGCAGGCCGCCGGCCAGGGGCAGCGCCGCCGCGAGCACGGCGATGGATCGATTCGCGCCGCGCGCACCCAGTGCCCGCATCAGCGCATAGGCCGAAAAGGCAAGGAGCGCCGAGAGCCCGTGCACGCCGATGAGCGGCGCGAGCCGTGCCGCCGGCATATCCAGTCCAGCGTACCCCAGCGACAGCCAGGGAAAACCGCTGTAGACCCATCCGCGCAGCAACTCGCCCAGCAGCCAGAACGCGGCCACGCAGAGCCACCCTGCCCGCGAATGCCACACCCGCGCGGCAGAGGCCAGCGCGCAGGCCAGCGCCGGGTACACGGCGAGATAGGCGAACAGCACCGTCGCCAGCCCCAGGCTCAGCCACAGCGCCGCGCCGCCGTAGACGTGGGTGCTGATGACTACCCAGTAGATGCCGCTGGCAAAGTGGCCGAATCCGAAGCCCCAGCCCAGCCCGAATGCGCGCTTCCAGCCGCGATCCGCGCACAGCGCGAACAGGCCGGCCAATGCCAGGACTGGCAGATACCAGATGTCGAACGGCGGAAAACCCAAGGTCGCCAGCGCCCCCAGCAGGGGCGCCAGCAGCCAGTCGAATCGAAGGAGGGAACGGCTAGCCGTCATGCAGGGACCGCAATGAGCGAATTTCGGGTTGCAGTCAGCGACGAATGATGAGCGGATGGCACCCTGAGCAGGACTGCCCGCCCTCGCGCCGGATTAGCCCGGCGACAGCGTGACCTGCAGCAGGTGAACCCGGCGCCGGTCCGCCCGCTGCACGTTGAAGCTGAATTTCTCGATCCGCAGGCTCTCGCCACGCTTGGGCATGTGGCCGAAACGCTGCGTGATGAGCCCGCCCACGGTGTCGAATTCCTCGGTGGAGAAGTCGGCGTCGAAATAGGCGTTGAACTCTTCCAGCGGGGCGAGGCCGGCGACCAGGAAACGGCGTTCGTCCTGCTTGAGGATGTGCGCGCCCTCGGCCTCGTCGTACTCGTCGTCGATCTCGCCGACGATCTGTTCCAGCACGTCCTCGATGGTCACCAGGCCCGCCACGCCGCCGTACTCGTCCACCACCAGCGCCATGTGGTTGCGTCCGCGCTTGAACTCCTTGAGCAGCACGTTCACGCGCTTGGATTCGGGCACGAACTGCACCAGGCGCAGCCAGTTGGACAGGTCGAACGTGGACGCCGCGCTGGCGGTGGTGAAGCGCAGCAGGTCCTTGGCCAGCAGCACGCCCACGATCTCGTCGCGCGACTCGCCGATCACCGGGAAGCGCGAGTGCCCCGACTCCACCACCACCTCGATCAGCTTCTCCAGCGGCCAGGTGCGCTCCACCACGATCATCTGCGCGCGTGGCACCATGATGTCGCGCACCTGCATGTCCGCGGTTTCCAGGATGCCCTGGAACATGGTGTGCGCGTCCGCGTCCATCAGTTGCAGGTTGCGCGCCTCGTGCAGGAACGCGAGCAGATCCTCGCGCGTGCGCGGCCCCCCGAAGCGGCGCACCAGCTTTTGCAGCCAGCGGTTGGCGTAGTGGTCGCCCTCCGGCCTTGGCTCCTCTTCACTCATCGACGTTCAACGCTCCCCCGGCGGCCTCGATCCGGTATGGATCGGCAAATCCCAGGTCCGCCAGCATTTCTTTTTCCCGCGATTCCATCCGGTCGGCGTCGCGGTCATTCTCGTGATCGTAACCCAGAAGATGCAGGCAGCCATGCACGATCATGTGCGCCCAGTGCCCGCGCAGGCTCTTGCCCTGCTCCGTGGCCTCCCGCTCCACCACGCTGGCGCAGATCACCACGTCGCCCAGGATGGGAATGTCCAGGCCCTCGCCGTCGTAGCCGAACGACAGCACGTTGGTGGACTTGTCCTTGCCCCGGTAGCGCTGGTTGAGCGCCTGCATCTCGGCTTCGTCCACGATGCGGATGGTCAGGTCGCCCGCCACGTCCCCCAGGGCCTTGGTGGCCCAGAGGCGCAGGCTCGCGGCCGATGGAATCCTGCCAGGCGGCACGCGCCGCTGAACCAGGATTTCACTCATGCAGGGGCTTGCCTGGCGTCGTAAAGCTCGTACGCGTGGACGATGGCCTGCACCAGCGGGTGGCGCACCACGTCCTCCTTGCGGAAGTGCGCAAAGCTGATGGCGGGCACGTCCTCCAGCACCTTGATGGCGTGCTTCAGGCCGCTTTTCTCATGGCGCGGGAGGTCGATCTGCGTGACGTCGCCGGTGACGACGGCAACGCTGCCAAAGCCGATGCGGGTCAAGAACATCTTCATCTGTTCAAGCGTGGTGTTCTGAGCTTCGTCGAGAATGATGAAGGACTCGTTAAGCGTGCGGCCGCGCATGAAGGCCAGCGGCGCCACCTCGATCACCGCGCGCTCGATCAGCTTGGCCACGCGCTCGAAGCCCAGCATCTCGTACAGGGCGTCGTAGAGCGGGCGCAGGTACGGGTCGATCTTCTGCGACATGTCCCCCGGCAGAAACCCCAGTTTTTCGCCGGCCTCCACCGCGGGCCGCGTCAGCACGATGCGGCGGACGCGATCCTTCTCCAGCGCCTGCACCGCGCTCGCCACGGCAAGGTAGGTCTTGCCGGTCCCTGCGGGGCCGATGCCGAATGACAGATCATGCCGCGCAATGTTCTTCAGGTACTGCTTCTGCAGCACGCCGCGGCCGCGGATGACGCCGCGCTTGGTGCGCACCACGATCTCGTCGCGATCCAGCGGCGCATCGTCCACCTCGCCGCGCCGGCGCTCGCCGCCCGCTTCCAGCAGCGCCAGGTGAACGTCCTCGCCGGTGACCGCGCCGGTGGCGGTGTGATGGAACAGCTCGCGCAGCACCGACTCGGCGCGGGCCGTGTCCACCGGGTTGCCGACCAGCCGGAACCGGTTGCCGCGATTGCGCACCTCGATGCCGAGGCGGACTTCGATCCGTCGCAGGTGCTCGTCGAACGGCCCGCACAGGTTGGCGATGCGGGCGTGGTCCTCGGTTTCCAGCTCCAGATCGAGCGCGGAGGAACCCGTATCGGGACTGCTCACGATGGACGCCGCGGCCGGCCCTGAAGCCTCACAAACGACCCTCGCTCATGGCTGGCCCGCCTCGGGCGCCACCGGATTGTTCTTCTCCCACTCGGTCAGGAAGGCAAAGGATTCCTCGGTGAGCTTCGCCGTCACCTTGTCGTTGAACAGGCGCGACTCGGTGTAGTCGGTGCACAGCGGCAGGATTTCCTCCGGCTTGGCATAGGCCAGATCCTGCGTCAGTTCCATCTGCGCCTTGCCGTCGAAGTAGTCCACCGGATCGGCCCCGTGCGCCGCAAGGTCCGGGAACAGCCGCGGCAGCACCCGGCGCGCGTGGTCGTCGATCTGGCGGAACAGCTCGATGTTCTTCCTGCCCCAGGCCTCGGTGAATGTCTTGCGCGCCGCGACGCCTTCCGGGTGCGTCCGTTCGCATTGCTGCATCAGCACGTGCGGCCCGAGCTTCCAGGCCATCAGGCTGCTGATGTAGCCATAGGCGCGATCGTTGTCGTCGATGGCGTGAGCGGCCGGCACAACGCCGGTACCGCAGGCAACGAGCAGGGCAATGGCGGGAGCGAGCTTCATGGGTTCTCCTGGGCGCGGCGCGCGCTAGTGGACTTCGGCAGCGGAAAGGTCCGGCCCACCCACCCGCCGACCACGCAGCGAGTTCGGCATGGCCTGGGTGATCTCGACGTCCACAAGCCGGCCGACCTGGGACGTGTCCCCGTCGAAGTTCACCATGCGGTTGGACGAGGTGCGGCCGGCGATCTGGCCCACGCCGCGGCGCGAGGCCCGCTCCACCAGCACGCGCTGGGTGGTGCCGACGCAGGCGAGCTTGAAGGCGTCGTCCAGCACGCGGATGCGCTCATGCAGCACGGCCAGGCGCTCCTGCTTGAGCGCCAGCGGCACGCTGTCACGCAGGTTGGCGGCCGGCGTGCCGGGGCGCGGCGAGTAGACGAAGGAAAACGCGCAGTCTAAGCGCGCCTGCTCGATCAGGTCCATCGTCTGCTCGAAGTCCGCCTCGGTCTCGCCCGGAAACCCGACGATGAAATCGGTGGACAGCGACAGCCCCGGCCGCGCCGCGCGCACGCGGGCGATCTTCTTCAGGTAGTCGGCACGCGTGTAGCCGCGCTTCATCATGCCCAGGATGCGGTCGCTGCCGGATTGCACCGGCAGGTGCAGGTAGGCGCACAGCTTGGGTTCTTCGGCAAAGGCTTCGATCAGCGCATCACCGAACTCGGCCGGGTGCGAGGTGGTGAATCGGATGCGCGCGATGCCCGGAATGCGCGCCACGTAATGGATCAGCAGCGCCAGGTCGCAGGTCTCGCCGGTGTCGCTAGCGTCGCCCATGGGGCCGCGGTAGGCGTTCACGTTCTGGCCGAGCAGCGTCACCTCGCGCACGCCCTGCTCCGCGAGCCGGGCAATTTCCAGCAGCACGCCGTCGAGCGGGCGGCTGATCTCGGTGCCGCGCGTGTACGGCACCACGCAGAACGAGCAGTACTTGGAGCAGCCTTCCATGATCGAGACGAAGGCGGTCGGCCCTTCAGCCCGCGGCTCCGGAAGGCGGTCGAACTTCTCGATCTCGGGAAAGCTCACGTCCACCGCGGTGCGCTGGTGCCGGCGCGACTCGTCCAGCAACTGCGGCAGGCGGTGCAGCGTCTGCGGGCCGAACACCAGGTCCACCTGCGGCGCGCGGCGGGCAATGGCCTCGCCCTCCTGGCTGGCCACGCAGCCGCCCACGCCGATCAGGCGGCCAGGGATGGCGTCCTTCCACTCGCGCCAGCGCCCGAGTTCGGAGAACACCTTCTCCTGCGCCTTTTCACGGATGGAGCAGGTGTTGAGCAGCAGCAGGTCGGCATCGTCCGCGTTCAGGGTGCGCTCGTAGCCGTGCGAGCGCGCCAGCACGTCGGCCATCTTGGTCGAGTCGTACTCGTTCATCTGACACCCGTGGGTCAGGACGAAAAGCTTGGGGGACGACATCAGATCTCTGCGCGGGCGAACAACGGCGGGGCCTGATTATACGGATCGGCTGGATGCCGCCGCCGTGAAGCGGCCGGGGCCGGGCCCGGCATGCAACGTCGAAGACAGCGGGCGGCGCCGGATCGCCGACGGCATGGGCGGGTTCCGCAGGCGCAAACGTGATCCAGCGCACATTCGACCCCCGGTACGCCCTGCTCCGCGGAAACGAGCCGACGCATCATCGCTGCACCCCGTTTCGGGGTTGAACGTGTGGAGGATTCCGATGCGCAAATTGATTGCTGCTGCCCTGCTTGCCATTCTCCCGGCGCTTGCCACAGCCGGGCCGGTCAACGTCAACACGGCCGACGAGAAAACGCTGGACAAGGAACTGACCGGCGTCGGCCCGAAAACGGCCGCCGCGATCGTCAAGGAGCGCGCCAACGGGCCGTTCAAGGATGCCGCCGACCTGAAGAAGCGCGTGAAAGGAGTCGGCAACAAGACCATCGAGTCCAACGCTGCGAACTTGAAGTTCGGCGGCTAGCCGCCAGCCGATTTCCCCCGCCAGGGTCGAAGCTCGGCCCGCCCTGCGCCGTCGGTATCTGCGTCGCAGAGCGGGCCGTGGGACTGGCGCGCCCGGAAGGATAAAAGTCCGAACTCCTGGATGGTGCGCGCAATTTTGCGGCGCGCAATGAAACTACGTGCGTGGCGACGTCGAAGACAACGCCGCTCGCCACCTCCAGTAACGCATAACGGCTCCATGCGGGAGGTTCGCCGCAACCGGTGACAGCGTTCGGGCGCCTAGACGCTTCTGCAGCTCGTGCGATGATTGCTCAGGGCCGGTTCCAGGGAGTGTGGGAGGTCGGAGCGTGCAGGATTTGAAGAGGTCCGTCGTCCGGCTATGCCTGGTCCTGCTGTGTGGATTCGCGTCGCTCGCGCAGTCCGCGCCGATGCTGCTCGACGACACCGCTCGGGAATTCTCGCTGGCCGGGCATCTCGAAGCCTTCCACGATGAAACCGGCAGCTTGACGCAACAAGACGTTTCGTCCGCTGCCCATGCGCAGCGCTTCGCGCCTATGCCCGGCTACTTCAACGGCGGCTACTCGCGGAAAGGGGCTTGGTGGTTGCGGTTCGAGATTCAGGCCGCTCCGTCCGGCGCCGGCGACTGGTGGCTGCATCTGGGCCCGCCGAATATCGATTACGTGGACGTATGGTTGCCGGAGCGCACCGCCGGTGGCGAAACGCTGCGGCATCGTGCTCTGGGCGGTCTGCGTCCGGTGTCCGCGCGCGATCTGCCGTCGGCGGTCACGATGCTGCGCCTGCCGCCGCTGCCGCAGGGTGAAGTCCGCTGGATCTGGATCCGCCTCGCCAGCGAACGCACGCTCAGCCTCACCGGCCACGTCTTTCGGCTGGATGCCATGGCCGATTACATTCAGATGTTCAATGTCAATTCCGCCGGCTTGATCGGCATGATGCTGATCATGGCCATGGTTGCCCTGGCGCTCGGCGTTGCGCTGCCGGATGGCACGTTCCTCTGGTACTCGGCCTATCTCGGCAGCGGCGCGCTGATGATGCTGTGTTCGCAGGACATGCTCGCGGCCCTGCTCCTGCCGGATCGTCCGCTGCTGGCCGTGCGCACCCACAACCTCGCGATGTGCCTGAACCTGTTCACCTCGATCGTGTTCGCACGCAGCCTGTTGCAGATGCCCGTGCAGTTCCCGCGGACCGGAGCCGTCTTCCGTATCCTCGCGGGACTGTCGGCGGTCGCCTGTCTGGCCGCGCTCGCCGGGTACTACGGCGCGATCGCGCCTGAAGTCAACCTGCTGCGGATATTGCTGGCCCCACCCATCGTCGTCCTGTGCGGGGTTCTCGTGCGGCGCGGCCAGCCAGGCGCCCGGCTCAACCTCCTCGGTTACCTGGCCTATCTCCTGCTCGGCCTGCTGCCCTTCGCCTCGGCCCTCAACTTGCTGCCGATCACCTACCTCACGAAGGCTGGTTACCCGGCGGGCGTCATCGTGCACATGCTGGCGATCTTCCTGAGCCTGGGCCTGCGCGTGCGCAGCCGCGAGCGGCAGGCACTGGCGGCTTCGCAGGAAGCTGGCGTGCGTCTGGAAGCCAACGTGGCGGCGCGCACGCGCGAGCTGCGCGTCGAAGTCGAGGAGCGCCAGCGTGCCCAGGCCCAGTTGCAGACCGCGATGGTCGAGCAGCGCAACTTCCTGTCCATGGTCTCGCACGAGCTGCGCACACCGCTGTCCGTCATCGGCGCCTCGGCCGAGATGATCACTGACGAACGCCTGACCTCCGGCCGCGATGACGTGCAGCGCGAGGCGGCCAAGATCGGTCGCGCCAAGCAGCGCATGCTGGGACTGGTGGAAACCCTGCTCGCCGAAGAATGGCTCAACTCCTCCGCGGTGCAGTTGCATCGCAGCGACGTCGATCTCGCCGATCTGCTCGCCGAGCGCGCGCAAGACCACACCCTCGGCAGCCGGCGCGAGATCCGCTTCGAGGCTTCCGGCGACCTGCGCGTGCACGCCGACGAGCGCCTGCTGCACATCGTCTTCGACAATCTGATCGAGAACGCGATCAAGTATTCGCCGGACGGCGGCGCCATCGACGTGACCGCGCGGTGCCAGGACGGAGGCGTCGTCGTTGCCGTGCGCGACTGCGGCAAGGGCTTCGACGCGGCCGACGTCGATCGCGTGTTCGAGCGCTACTACCGCGCCAGCACCGTGCGCCGCAAGCCTGGCGTGGGTCTGGGCCTGTACATGGTGCGGCGGATCGTCGAACTGCACGGCGGTCGCGTACGCGCCGACAACGCCGAATCGGGCGGCGCGGTGCTCACCGTACTGCTGCCGACCGAGATGCTGGCTGCGACCGACTTGCCGGCGTCGACGGCCTCTACCGCGCGCAAGACAGCGTAAGAATTGCCAGAATTTGTAAGCGGTCAAAGCAGTTCCTCAGGCGTATCTTGCGACGCAACTGGAGCCGCTCCGGCGACAGTCCCAACCGTTCCCCCGGGGAAACACGATGAATATGACGGCCGCTGGTTCTGGCCGGCGCCGCGCCTTGCCATGCATTGCCCGCCCGGCGGGCACGGTCCGCCCGATCGAGGCGGAACGAATGAGAGCGATGCGGCGTGTAACGAAAACGTAACGCAAGCAACGAGACTATTGTGACCTTCAAACCGCTCTGGCAATTAGGGAGATCGTTCCGTGGAATTCAGCACGCAGCAGACATCTGAAGGAGTGAGGATCATCAAACTCACCGGTCGCATGGACATGGCTGGTACGCAGGCCATCGACCTGCGCTTCACCAGCACAGCGGTGAGCGAGAAAGGCCAGGTCGCGGTCGATCTGTCCGATGTTTCGTTTCTCGCCTCGATCGGCATGCGCACCTTGGTGTCGAGCGCGCGCGCGCTGATGGGACGCGGCGGCGCGATGGCGCTGGTCAATCCCCGGGGCCTGGTCAGGGAAGCGCTGCTCGCGGCGGGTATCGATTCCCTGATTCCGATTTATACGGATCTCGATCAGGCCAGTGCCGCCCTGCTGGCGGCGTGACCCGGTGTCATGTCCTGGTCGGCTTCCTTCCGTATGCGCAGCGATCTCGCGGATGTATCCGATGTGACCGCGTGGCTCGATTCACTGGCCCAGCAGCACGGCATGCCTGAGGCGATCGCGCAACGGATCGACTTGTGCCTGGTCGAAGTCCTGACCAACGTCGTCACGCATGGCCTGGCAGAGGCGCAGACGGGCGAGATCCAGCTCGAGGTTCTCGGACAGGGTGCGGACGTGGCGATCGAGATCGCCGATCGCGGTCTCGCCTTCAATCCCACCGAGGCCGTGCTGCCGCCGCCGGTGACGATGGCCGATGACCGCATCGGCGGCTGGGGCCTGTGCATCGTCCGGAAAATGTCGGACGAGATCCGTTACCGTCGCGTCGACGGGCACAACCGTCTGACCTTGGTTTTCCATCCGCGGCCGTCGGCCGCATGAGGTGCGCAAGAACGCACGCAGACGATCCTGCACGGTCGGATGACCGGAGCATTTTTTGGGAGATAAAGAGATGTCAGGCAATAACAAGGCGGTTTCGATTGATCCCAAGGCGGCAGTCGCAGCGGCGGAAGCCCTGGGCACGCCCGGTCCTGCCGACGCGCCCGGCGTCGACAAGATCCGCGAACTGCTGTTCGGCAACCAGATGCAGGACTACGACCGCCGCTTCGCAGTCATGGAAGAGCGTTTCCAGCAGCGCCTGCGCGCTCTCGAGGCGGAAACCGTGCGCAGCGTGGCGGATCTGGAGGCGTCGCTGAAGAAGCAGGTCGAATCGCTGGCGGCGCAGTTCCGCGGCGACAAGGAGGTGCTGGTCGAGGCGGACAAGACCCTCGATCGCAGCCTGCGCGAGAACATCCAGTCGCTGGAAAAGCGCGCCGGCCAGACCGCCGAGCAATTGGGAAGGTTCGAACGCGAGTTCATGGAGCGCATCGAGCGCCTCTCCCAGGGGCTGCGCGAAGAGATGCGCAAGCGCGGCGAGGACCTGCAGGGCACGCTGGAGCGGACGTTCTCCGAGCTCAACGGCGTGAAGACCGACCGCAACCTGCTGGCCGGACTGTTCGTCGAGATCGCCCGCTGCCTGAAGCAGGATGCGCCGCCGCCGCGCGGCGCAGCCAAAGGCAGTGCAGACGGCCGTTGACGCGCAGCTCGGCTGAGCGGTCGGCGCATGCTGATGCCGGCGATGTTCCCGCCCGAGGCCGCGGACACGCCGCTCGACGCCGAACGCCGGCAGCGGCTCGCCGATCTGCTGGTGGAGCTGGCGCGCGCGATCGATCCGGAGGTCGCGGCGGTCCTGCCGCCGCGGCTCGACGCCGATCCGGGGCTGGCCGCGGTCAAGTCCGTGATGCTGCGCGAGGAGCTCGAGGTCCTCGATCGCCTGCACGAGACGATAGCCGATCCCGCCCAGCTCGCCGGGGCGGTCAGCCGCGTACTGCCGGAGGCGATCACGCTGTCCGGCGCGAGCGACGAGCGTCTCATCCAGTCGCTGACGCCGGCGCTGGTACAAGCGACGCAGGCGACGATCCGCAAGGACCCGGGAACCCTGGTCAACGTCCTCTATCCGGTCATGGGCTCGGCGATCCGCAAGGCCATTGCGGAGTCGATGAACGACCGTCTGCAGGGCCTCAACGAGGCGCTGCGCCACGCGTTCTCGCTGCGCGGCCTGCGCTGGCGGCTGGAAGCGCTGCGCAGCGGCAGCAGCTTCGGCGACGTGGTGCTCAAGCACACCCTGGTGTTTCGCGTCGAGCACCTGTTCCTGATCCACCGCAGTAGCGGCCTGCTGCTCGAACACGTGGCCGCAGAGAATGCCGCCGCGCGCGATCCGCAACTGGTCTCCGCGATGCTGACGGCGATCCAGGACTTCGTGCGCGATTCGTTCGACGCGCCGGGAGAGGACAGCGCGATCGACAGCCTGCGTCTGGGCGACCTGCTGCTCTGGTGCGAGGCCGGCCCGCAGGCCTACCTCGCCGCGGTCATCCGCGGCGATCCGCCCGCGTCGCTGCGGGCGCTCATGCGCGAGACGGTGAGATCGATCCACGAAGATCTGGGCGGCCCGCTGGAGAACTACGACGGCGACAGCGCGCCGCTCGGCGAACTGGGGCTGCGGCTGCAAGCCTGCGTCCGCGAACAGGTGCAGCAACCGGTCGAGCGGCGGCGCGCGGCGCTGTGGACGTGGGCGATCCCGTTCGTGCTGGTGCTGCTGGCGGGCTGGTGGCTGATCGGCCGCTATCTCGAGGGCCGGCGCTTCGACGCCTACGTCGATGCGCTGCGCGCGGAGCCCGGGATCGTCGTCACCGACGCGGCGCGTTCGCATGGGCGCTGGCTGGTCGGGGGCCTGCGGGATCCGCTCGCCGCCGACCCACAAGCACTGCTGCTGAGCGCCGGGCTAGCCCCGGAAACCGTCGTCGGCAACTGGGAGCCGTACGTGACCTTGAAGCCGACCATCGTGCTCAAGCGTCTGCGCGAGAGCCTGCCCGCGCTGCCTGCGGTCGAGCTGAGCCTGGAGGGCGATGTGATCCACATCCGCGGCAGCGCGCCGCCCTACTGGGTGGACCGGATCAACACGCTGGTGCGCGCGCTGCCGGCCGGCGCGCCCACGGTCGACTTGAGCAAAATCACCGGCGTGGAGGACCCCGAGTATCTGCGCTTGCGCGAGCAGATCCAGTCGGTCCACATCTATTTCGACTCCGGCGCGCCGGACCCGGCCAAGGGCCAGGAGGCCACGCTCGACCAGCTGGCGCAGGACACACGGACGATCACGGACGTGGCGCGGCGCCTGGGCTTCTCGGTGCGCCTGTCGCTGATCGGACACGCCGACACGACCGGCAACCAGACCGACAATCTCGGCATCAGCATCGCGCGGGCGGAGGTCGTGCGTTCGCTGCTGCGCTCGCGGGGCATCGCGCCGGAACTGATGTCGGTGCGCGGCACCGGCACGCTGGAGCCGCTGGCAGCGGGCGAGACGGCGCCCGACCTGTCGTCGAACCGGGTCGTCACTTTCACCATCGACACGAGCGAGTAAGGATCGTGCTGCAAAAGAAGATCTGCATGCTGGGTGCTTTCGGCGTCGGCAAGACCAGCCTGACGCGACGCTTCGTCAGCAGCATCTTTTCCGACCATTATCTGACCACGGTCGGGGTCAGGATCGACAAGAAGCAGGTGGGTGTCGACGGCAACACGGTCAACCTGCTGATCTGGGACATCGCCGGCGAAGACGATATTTCGACGATCCGCACCAGCTACCTGCGCGGCGCCGCCGGATACCTGCTGGTGGTCGACGTCACGCGCGCGCAGACGCTGGACATCGCCTGTTCGATCCGCGATCGCGTCACCCGCGAAATCGGAGATCTCCCGTTCGCGTGCCTGCTCAACAAGACCGACATCGACGAATGGGATTTCGCCGAGGCGCGCGTCGAGGAGTTGCAGGCGCGCGGCTGGAACGTGCAGCGCACCAGCGCGAAAACCGGCATCGGCGTCGAATCCGCGTTCGCGGATCTGGCGCGCAGGATCCTGGCGTAGGACCGCGGCATGCAGCAGCTTCCCGCCAAGGTCGCTGAATCGCTGGTCCAGCTCGTCACCGTCCAGCGCCACTCGGCGCACTTCGTCGTCGACGAGGCGCAGATCGTCGTGCGCTGCGGCGGGCAGCTCGCGCATTACGGCCTGGGGGATCTTGCATGCGGCCTTGCGGTCGCGGAGCAACTGCCGTTCATGGAAGGCATGCTGCCGCTGCCCGAAACGCCGTTCCTGATGCGCTCGCTGGAGATGCCGAGCGGCCGCGTGGCGGACGTGCACTTCTTCGCCGAAGGCGAGTGGGTCTGGGTGGTCCTGATCGACATGACCGCCGAGCACGACGAGACGCAGAAGCTCCAGCAGAAGGCCTACGACATGACCTTGCTGAGCGAGCGCGAGGCCAAGCTGATCGCGCAGCTCGAGGCGGCGAACGCCGAGCTGGTGCGCGCGCATCGCGAGCTGGCCGAGTCGCGCGAGGCGCTGCTGCTGACCCACAACCGGCTGCGCGCCGAGCTGCACGAGGCCGAGCGCTACGTCCGCGCCTGCCTGCCGGCGCCGATCCGCGAACCGTTCGCGGTCGACTGGCTGTTCGTGCCGACGGCCGAGCTCGGCGGCGATTCGTTCGGCTATCACTGGCTCGACGACACCCACTTCGCCTTTTACCTGCTGGACGTCTGCGGCCACGGTATCGGCGCCGCCCTGCTGTCCGTCGCCGCCAACCAGACCCTGCGCGTCCAGGCGCTGCCGGGCGTGGATTTCCGCGAGCCGGACGCCGTGCTCGACGCGCTGAACCAGGTCTACCAGATGGACCGGCACAACGAGCTGTTCTTCACGCTCTGGTATGGCGTCTACGAGCCGGGCTGCGGCCGGCTGCGCTACGCCTCCGCCGGCCATCCGGCGCCGGTGCTGGTCCAGGGTCCGGCGGCCGGCCCGGTCGAGGCGCGCAGCTTGCCGGCGAAGGGGCCAGCGCTGGGAATCCTGCCGTTCGCCAGGTACCAGAGCCAGACCTGCAGCATCGTCCGGCCGTCGCGGTTGTTCCTGTTCAGCGACGGCGTGTTCGAGATCGCCCGGCCCGACGGCACGATGCTCGACACCCCGGCCTTCCAGCGCGCGCTGGTCTCGCCGGAGGTGTCGCACTCGCTCGATGACCTGCTCGCGTTTGCGCGGCACACACGCGGCGCCGACACGCTGGAGGACGATTTCTCGATCATCAAGATCGAGCTTTGAACCTAGAAAAGCAGTTCAACGCAAAGGCGCAAAGGATTTTCTGACAACACCTTCTCACCCGTCGGGTGAGCTTTCCCAGTGGATGTTCTTTGCGTCCTTTGCCTCATCTTCATCCTTTGCGCCTTTGCGTTGAAAGCCTTTCGGGTCGCTCAACTGCGGCCGATGTCCGGATCCACCGCGCCGGTCGCCATCCTGCCTCCCGCAATGCGCGGCTTCGCGTTTCCCCCAAGCAGCAGCGCGTAGCGGTGAACCAGCCACACCGCGCGCTCGAACAGCGCCGTGGCCGCGTACAGCAAGCTGTGCTGTGCGGCCGTCAGGTGGATTTCGCCGGCGACCCGGTGGCGCAGGGCATCCATGGCCTTCGAGCGGTCGCCGCTCACCGTCACCAGCAGTTCGACGTCGGCGGCATCGCCATCGTTGGCGTGAGCTTGCGCGGCGTCGGCCGCGGTCAGCAGCAGGAAGTGCTCGCTTTCGATCAACGCCATCAGCAGCGCGCGCAGGCGTTCGTTCGCGGCGCCGCCGCTCCCGAGGCTGCGCCAGGGACCGCCGAGCTGTTCGCCGACGGTGGCGACCAGTTCGTTCAGGATCTGGTTGCACTTCTCCAGTTCCACCACCGCGAGCGTCAGCTCGCGCGAGGTCGTGGCGTCCAGCAGCTCGGTGAGGAAAACGTCGCAGCGCAGGACCAGGCTGCGGCTCGCCTCGAGCAGAGGCGCAGGGTCGCGGGGCGGTCCCGCTTCCGGGCGCGCCATGTCCAGAAGCTCGGGAAGATGACCGAAGATGCGCGCCTGCTCGCGACGCGCGAGATCGATCGCCGTCTGCGGTTCCTCCACCGCCTGGTCGTAAAGGTAGCGGGGAAGTGACAGCCGCTCCTCTTCGTCTTGCGGCGCGGCCCGCGCCGCCAGTGCCAGCGCGGACCTGTTCAGCAGGGACAGCGCCAGCGCCGAAACCACCTGGAGCAGCAGATACAACAGCGCGACCGCGCGCTCCGGCGCCGCCGCCGCTGCCGCGTGCAAGGCCTCGGCTCCCGGCGACCCGACGACCAGAGCGGCGATGTAGACCGGCAGCAGCAGGGCCACGCCGGCCGACTTCGCCATCACCTGGACCAGTGCAACCTGCCGGCCGCTGCCCTTCAGGCTCGCCGAAAAAAGCCATACGCTGAGTCCCGATCCGATGCTGGCGCCGAACACGATCATTGCTGTCTGGTCGACGCTGAGGAGGCCGGCGGCGGTCAGGGTCACCGCCACCACCGAGACGGTGGCCGAACTCTGTGCCACGACGGTGAATGCGGCACCGGCGACGAAGGCCATCGGCAGCCAGACGGCCGCAGACGTCAACGCCTCGGCCACCTCGGGCAGATCGCGAAGCTGCGTGCCGCTTTCCTTGATCAGCGCGATGCCGAGAAACAGCAAAGCGATACCGAGTGCGGAACCCAGCGGGTGGCGCCAGCGCGGCGAGCGATCGAGATTGAGAAAAAACCCCAATCCGGTTGCCGCGATCATGTACAGCACGACCAGGCGCAGATCGTGGACGGCGAGCAGCACCAGCGCGGAGGTTCCGACGTTGCTCCACACCACCAGTTGCACCGCGCGGGGGAGCCGGAGCACGCCGGCCGAGGTCAGGCTGACGGCCACGAAGGTGATGGCGCTGCTGCTCTGCGTCAGCGCGCCCGACAGGATCCCGACGCAGGCGGCGCGAAACGGGCTGTCGGTGGTTCGCGCAACGACGCGCCGGAACCAGGGGCCGCTGAGTTCCTTCAGGTTGTTGCCGATCAACCGGACACCGATGAAGAAAAGGCCGAGCCCGGCCGAGATGTCTGCCAAGGTTTCCATGGGGCCCGGCTGATCAAGCGCGGACGCGCTGCGCCGCTAAGGCCCGGTTTCGCGGTGGCACACGGCGATCGCGACGATGCCTTCTTTCACGCGAAGATCGATTCGAACTTCCGTCCGGCGTTCGATGGAAATGCATCGGCGCACTCCGTGAAAATCTCTGAGCGAATCTCGCGCCGACATGGGCGATCGTCGCCCGATTCTATCGGCGAACGGCGCGGCCGCGTCCGGCGAGCCAGCGTCGGGTGTCTCGGGGCGCGACGCCCGCATCCGCCACGAGGCTTACGCCGCGGGGTGCGAAGACAGACGCGCGCGGACCTCCTCGACGGACGCACAGAATGTGAAGAGCTTGTCCAGTCCCGTCAGTTCGAATACTTCGCGGACGTTCGCCCGCATCGAATGGAACAGGATCGGCCCGCTGTGCACGCGGGCGCGCTTGGCGGCACGGAGAAAGACGCGCAGGCCGGCGCTGCTGACATGGTCGACCTCGGCCATCTCGAAAACGATCTGTCCGTCGCCCGCCTCGATCGCCGGCATCACGCTTCTCTCGAACTCCGGCGCGTGCACGGAATCGATCCGTCCCGCGACGCGGATCCAGAGGGCGCCCCCTCGCTGCTCGGCACTTGCATTCATCATCGCGGGCGTGATTCGCGTGCCTGACTTAAACGGCCGCGAGTCTTGCAGATCCGCGCAGGCTGATCCAGCCGGATCCCCTTCAAGTGACGCGTGAGCCTGAAGGGCCAGGGAGATCGCCGACCCGCTGGAGGACGATTTCTCGATCGTGAAATTCATAGCCGTAAATCGGGTCTCGATCCCGCCCCTGCCAGCCGACCCGCGCCGCCTGCAAGAAAACGCAGGAAATGCAAGAAAACCGCGTTGCGCCTGCAAGGTTTGAAACAAGAATTAAGTAGGAATAACAGTTCCTTGAGCGCATCTTGCGGGACAGGATTTTCGTTCAAGGGGAAGTGCGATGACGAACACGTTCGAGAGAGCTTGCGGTCCTGGTCGGAGCATCCAAAACCCGCGACCGCTGACTCGCCGAGGGTGGCGGGCCTGCGCACTGGGCCTGCTGCTTGGCCTGGGCCTGGGCTCCAACGCGCTGGCCGCCGATCCGGCCATCAGTATCGGCAACGGCTCCATCGCTGAAGGCAACTCCGGGACCACCACGCTCAACCTGCCGGTCACGCGCAGCGGAGACCTCGGCGGCAATATCGGGCTGGAGTTCCGGACCGACGAGAGTCCCAGCAACCCTGCCACCGCGGGCACCGATTACGTGGCCGTGACGGCGGGCGCCGCGGTGCTGCCCGCCGGCGCCGGCAGCGTGAATCTGCCCGTCGCCGTCAACGGCGACACCGCCGTCGAGCCCGACGAACAGTTCCTGGTGCATCTGCTTTCGGCGACCAACGCCGGGCCGACGCCGGACTTTGGTGGCGCGACGAATTTGAGCGCGGGCAGCCGTCCGCGCTCCGTCGCCGTCGCCGATCTCGACGGCGACGGCCGGCTCGATCTGGCGATCGCCAACGGCAGCAGCAACAACGTCTCGGTGCGGCTCAACACCACCGCGCCGGGCGACGCCAACGCCAGCTATGCCGACGCGGTGAACTTCCCTGCGGGCAGCTTTCCGTTCTCCGTCGCCGTGGGCGACATCAACGGCGACGGCCGGCCGGACCTGGCGGTGGCGAACCAGGACAGCAACAATGTCGTCTCGGTTTTGCTCAACACCACGGTGCCGGGCCAGCCCCTCAGCTACGCCGGACCGGCGAGCTTCGGCGCGGGCAACCTTCCGTCCTCCATTGCCGTGGGCGACCTCAACGGCGATGGCCGGCCGGACCTGGCGGCGACGAACTTCTTCGGCAACAACGTCTCGGTGCTGCTCAACACCGCCGCGCCGGGCGCGCCCCTCGGTTACGCCGCCGCGGCGAACTTCGCCGCGGGCACCGGTCCGAACGCCATCGCCATCGGCGACCTCAACGGCGACGGCCGGCCGGACCTGGCGGTGGCGAACCGCGGCATCGAGGGCGGCAGCGGCGGCAGCGTCTCGGTGCTGCTCAACACCGCCGCGCCGGGCGCGGCCATCAATTACGCCGCACCGGCCAATTTGTCCGCGGGCAGCAGTCCGCGCTCCGTCGCCGTGGGCGACGTCAACGGCGACGGCCGGCCGGACCTGGCGGTGGCCAATCAGGACAGCAACAACGTCTCGGTGCTGCTTAACAGCACTTTGCCGGGCGAGACCCTCCCCAGCTACGCCGCCGCGGTGAACTTCGCCACGGGCGCCGTTCCGGTCTCCGTCGCCCTGAGCGACGTCAACGACGACGGCCGGCCCGACCTGGCCGTGGCGAACAACGCCGGCGCCAACGTCTCGGTGCTGCTCAACACCACCGCGCCGGGCGCGGTCAGCCCCCGCTACGCCACCGCGGCGAACTTCGCTGCGGGCACCGGTCCGTTCTCCGTCGCCGTGGGCGACGTCAATGGCGACGGCCGGCCCGACCTGGCGCTGGCAAACAGCGTCAGCGACAACGTCTCGGTGCTGCTCAACACCACCATCGTCGGTGTCGCCAGCGCCAACTACGCCGCCGCGGCGAGCTTCGGCGCGAGTGTTGGTCCGCGCTCCATCGCCGTGGCCGACTTCAACGGCGACGGCCGGCCCGACCTGGCGCTGGCAAATTACCGCAGCGCCAGCGTCTCGGTGCTGCTGAATACCGCCGCGCCGGGTGCGGCCAACCCCAGCTACGCCGCTGCAGCGAACATCCCCACGGGCGCCGGTCCACAGTCCGTCGCCGTGGGCGACGTCAATGGCGACGGCCGGCCGGACCTGACGGTCGCGAACCTGGATGCAAGCTACGTCTCGGTGTTGCTCAACACCACCGCTGCGGGGGACGGCGCCCCCACCTACGCCGCTGCGGTCAACCTCACTGCAGGCAACCGTACGAGCTCCGTCGCCGTGGGCGACGTCAATGGCGACGGCCGGCCAGACCTGGCGGTCGCGAACGCGAACAGCAATAACGTCTCGGTGCTGCTCAACACGGCCGGGCCGGGCGATCCGCTCAGCTACGCCGACGCGGTGCACTTCGCCGTGGGTAACGCTCCGATCGCCGTCGCCATCGCCGATGTCAACGGCGACGGACGGCCAGACCTGGCGACGGCGAACTTCTCCGGCAACAACGTCTCGGTGCTGCTCAACATGACCGACCCGGGTGCGACCGCCCCCGTTTACGCCATCGCGAGCAGCTTCCCCGTCGGTTTCAGTCCGGCCTCCGTCGCCATCGGCGACGTCAACGGCGATGGCCGGCCAGACCTGGCGACGGCGAACGCCAACACGAGCAATGTCTCGGTGCTGCTCAACAGCACCGCGCCGGGCGACGCCAGCCTCGGCTATGCGGCCGCAGCGAACTTCGCCGTGGGCAACTTTCCGTACTCCGTGGCCATGGGCGACGTCAACGGCGATGGCCGGGCGGACCTCGCGGTCGCCATCGCCGGCAACGCCAACGTGTCGGTGCTGCTCAACACCACGGCGCCGGGCGACATCAGCCCCAGCTACACCAACGCGATGAATTTTCCGGCCGGTGACAATCCGCGCGCCGTCGCCATGGGCGACGTCAACGGCGACGGCCGGGTGGACCTGGCGGTAGCAAACTTCGCGAGCGACGACGTCTCGGTGCTGCTCAATCAGCTCTACTCGGTGAGCATCGGCACCAACGAGGGCGCGGGCACCATCCTCAACGACGACCGCAGCCTGCCCACGGTCGCCTTCACCCAATCCAGCCGCACGGTGCCCGAGAGCGCGGGCGCGCTCAGCTTTACCGTACGGCTTTCCAGCGCCAGCGGGCAGACGGTCAGCGTGCCGTTCAGCGCATCCGGCAGCGCCAGCGCGGCCGACTACTCCGGCCTGACCGCCTCGCCGCTCAGCTTTGCGCCGGGGATCACTGAAAAGACCCTCGCGCTGACCATCACCGACGACGCGATCGAGGAAGACGACGAAACCCTGGTGCTGACGCTCGGTACTCCAACCAACGCCATGCTTGGCAGCCCCGCCGCGTTGAGCTTGACGATCCAGGACAACGACAGTTGCAAGGGTCTGACCCCGACCCAGGGCTGCACCGTCAACGGCGTGGCCAACCAGCTCTGCGTAGGCACCGCGGGCAACGACAGCATCATCGTCGCCGGCAATGGCCGCAGCGTGGTCCTGGGAGGAGACGGCAACGACACCCTCATGGGCGGCAACGGCGACGATCTGCTCTGTGGCGGACGCGGCAACGACACCTTGCGCGGCAACCGCGGCAACGACCGGCTGCTGGGCTCGGTCGGCGGCGACAGTCTGTTCGGCGACGACGGCAACGACGCCCTCGACGGCGGCCTCGGCAGCGACAGCGCCGATGGCGGCAAGGGCACAGACACCTGTACCGCCGAGACCCGCACGGGCTGCGAACAGTAAACCGGGATAGGGCGCCCGCAGGCGCGGGCGCACCGGAACCTCACATGAACCACATCGTCAGGAGCGTATCCATGAACCCAATCACGAGAACCGGCGCCGGCGCCCTGCTGCTGGCCGGGCTGGGGCTGTCCACCGCCGCGCAGGCATCCACCTTCACCGTCACCAATCTCAACGACGATGACAATTGTTCCGTCGGTTACTGCACGCTGCGCGGCGCGGTGAACAACGCCAACCTCAATCTCGGCGACGACGTGGTGGACGCCACCGGCATCGCCGGCACCATCACGCTCAACGGCACGGAGATCGAGGTGACCGACAACGTCACCATCGTCGGCCCCGGCGCGCAGGTGCTGGCCGTCAGCGGCAACGACCGCAGCCGCATTTTCAACGTCGCGGCCTCCGGCACTCTGAGCCTCGCCGATCTGACCCTCACCGGCGGCCGTGCGCCCGATGGCTCATACGGAGCATCGGGCCAATCCGGCGGCGCGATTCTCAGCGCCGGCACGCTGAGCATCAACCACTGCACGCTCAGCGCCAACCAGGCCGGCAACAGCGGCCACAACGACTTAAGGGACGGCCGCGGTGGCGGCGGCGGTGCGATCGCCAGTTCCGGCACGCTGAGCATGACCAACAGCACGCTCAGCGCCAATCGGGCCGGCAACGGCAGCCACGATTACCCTACAGGAGACGCTGGCGGCGACGGCGGTGCGATCGCCAGTTCCGGCACGCTGAACATCACCAACAGCACGCTCAGTGCCAACCAGGCCGGCAACGGCGGCGACGGCGACTATTACGGCGGCGGCGGCGGCAACGGCGGCGCGATTGCCAGTTCCGGCACGCTGAGCATGACCAACAGCACGCTCAGCGACAATCGGACCGGCGCTGGCGGCGGCGGCGCCTTGGGCTCCGGCGGCGGCGGAAACGGCGGCGGCATTTTCACCTCCTCCCCTATGGCCCCGGCTCTCGCCAACAGTCTGCTCGCCAACAATGGCAGCAACTGCTGGGGGACACCCACCGACGACGGCGGCAACCTCGACGACGGCAGCAGCTGCGGCTTCACCGCTCTCACTTCGCTGAGCAACGCCATCGCCAATCTCGGCCCGCTGCAGGACAACGGCGGCCCTACCCAGACCTACGCGCTGCTGGCGGGCAGCGCCGCGATCGATGCTGGGATTGCGTCCGCCTGCACCGGCACCGACCAGCGCGGCGTGATCCGCCCGCAAGGTCCGGCCTGCGACATCGGCGCCTTCGAACTCGAACCTGCCAGCCGCTATACCCTAAGCGTCATCCTTGCCGGCACCGGTAGCGGC
>JBQTJW010000011.1:0-19196 GCA_052386745.1 Panacagrimonas sp.
GCGACAACGTCAAGGTTACCGTGGAACTGATCAACCCCATCGCCATGGAAGAGCAGGTGCGCTTCGCCATCCGCGAAGGCGGCCGCACCGTCGGCGCAGGCGTGGTCACCAAGATTTTGGCCTGACCGACTGCACAGTTGCAGATAGAACGCCGCATTCGTGCGGCGTTTTTTTGCCGAGAAGCTTGCATCAGTCACGCCAGCGCCGGGTGCATGCAGGCGCCGAAGCGGGCGTCTCCTCTTTCTATCCCTCGATGCTCACGGAAGCCTGGGCAATCACCCGACGCGAGCGTTCGCATATTGGATGCGTCGCCAGCCGCTCAGGGGGCGAGGTCGAGCATCGCTTTTGCGTTGCGCGCGGCCAGGTGCGATTTCAGGCCCACGATGACGCC
Organism: Panacagrimonas sp.; assembly: GCA_052386745.1. GTDB lineage: Bacteria > Pseudomonadota > Gammaproteobacteria > Nevskiales > Nevskiaceae > Panacagrimonas. The sequence goes on from JBQTJW010000011.1 coordinate 392, forward strand.
ACACGCCGCTACCACGCACATGCCGAGGGTGCTGATTCCATCGGGAAGGTGCCCAAAGACCAGCCAGCCCAGGAGACTGGCCCACAGCAGCTGGAAATACGTCATCGGCGCGAGCGCCGAGGCAGTGGTCTGGCGGTAGGCCGCCGTGAACAGGAAGTGTCCCAGCCCGCCGGACGCGCCCACCAGCAGGAACAGCAGCGAGTGCTGCAGGCCGGGGACCGGACCCTCCCAGAACCACGGCAGCGCCAGCCCGAAGATGACGGACCCGACGAGCGCGGTGTAGAACAGCATGGCGATGGTGCCCTCCGTGGCCGCCAGCACGCGCGACAGCAGCTGGTAGGCGGCCATGACGGCGGCGCCCAGCAGGGCGATGGCGATCCCCACGGGGTCCATCACACCACCGGGGTGCGCGATCAGGACAATTCCCGCAAACCCGACAATGGCCGCGATCCATTCCACGGGTCCCACGCGTTCCTGGAGCAGGGGCCCCGCGGCCACGACGACAAGCAGCGGGGAGGCGAAGAGGATCGCCGTGGTTTCGGCAACCGGCATGCGTTGCAGGGCGAATCCTGCGCACAGGGTGACGGCGGCCAGGCAACCGCCACGCACCAGCACCCAGCCGGTCCGGCGCGTCTGCACCAGCTGGCGGCCATGCCTCGGCGCGAACAGGGCCAGCATCAGCAGGCAGTGGATGATGTACCGCAGCGCTGCGATCACCGGCACGGGGTAGTATGACGTGAGGTACTTCACCGTCGTGTCCATGCAGGCAAACAGGAACAGCCCGCACACGAAAAGCAAAGCGCCGCCGATGGGATGACGCGCAGGCTCCATCTGGATGGTCCGGGCTCGATCGAAGGGCGGCATGGTACAAGCCCGCGACCGCGGGCTCACCCGCGCCGCGATGTAGATCGTGCGGGCCGCGTCGATCCGGGCCGCGTGCGCGGCGTGGCGAGAAGCCTGCAGAACTGGTCGGGTCGCGCGTCGGACGGGTGGCCATCACGCATGCCGAAATGCCGCCGCGCACGTAACCGAGAGTCGATGCGGGGACGGGATTTTCTGGCGCCCTGCCCGGCCGGAATGCAGTGTCGCTCCCGGATCAGGCCGTTTCCTGCGCGGTGAAGTGACAGGCCGAGAAGCCGCCGTGAATGGCCCGCGCCAGGATCGGGACCTGCCGGTGGCAGTGATCGTCGGAGATCGGGCAGCGGGTGACGAACACGCAGCCGGAGGGCGGGTTCGACGGGCTGGGAATCTCGCCGCGCAAGGGCTCGCGTGACAACGTCCCCGGGACACCCGGAACCGAGGCCAGCAGCGCGCGCGAATAGGGGTGGGCCGGCCCGCTGAACAGGGTGTCGCGGTCGGCCTGCTCCATCACCTTGCCCAGGTACATGACCATCACGCGGCGGCTGATGTGCCGCACCACGGCCAGGTCGTGGGCGATGAAGATCATCGCGAGCTGGTATTCCGCCTGGAGGTCGGCCAGCAGGTTGACGATCTGCGCCTGCACCGAGACGTCGAGCGCGGACACCGGCTCGTCGCAGATCAGCATGCGCGGCCGCACCACCAGCGCGCGGGCGATGCCGACGCGCTGGCACTGCCCGCCTGAAAACTCGTGCGGATAGCGGTTGTACTGCGAGGCCGACAGGCCCACCCGGTCGAGCATGGCGCCCACGCGCGCCTCGCGTTCCGCGCGGCCCAGTTCCGGGCAGAGCGCTTCCAGCGGTTCGGCGATGCTGGCGCCAATGGTCATGCGCGGGTCCAGGCTGGCGAGCGGGTCCTGGAACACCATCTGGATTTCGCGGCGCAGCGGGCGCCAGGCCTTCTCATCCAGGCCGCTGATGATGCGGCCGTCGAACTCGATGGCGCCCGCGGTCACCGGCTGGAGCCCCGCCAGCGCGCGCGCCAGGGTGGATTTGCCGCACCCGGATTCGCCCACGATGCCCAGCGTTTCGCCCGCGGCGAGGTTGAAGCCCACCCCGTCCACCGCCTTGAGCAGGCACTTCTCGCTCCACGGCCAGCCGGCGTCCACCTCGTAATGCACCTTGAGGTGGCGCACGGCCAGCAGCGCCGGTGGTGCCTTGGGTCGGTTCATTCCAGCAGCGAGCGGAGCATCCACGCCGTCTTCTCGTGCACCTGGAGGCGCTGGGTGAGCAGGTCGGCGGTGGGCTCGTCGTGGGCCTCGTCGGCCAGCGGGAACACCGAGCGCGCCGTCTTCGCGCAGGCCTCGTGGCCCTTGACCAGCAGGCGGACCATTTCCATGGCCGGCGGCACGCCGTCGTCCTCCTGGATCGACGACAGCGCGACGTACTGGCGGTACGTGCCCGGCGCGGGAAAGCCGAGCGCGCGGATGCGTTCCGCCACCAGGTCCACGGCCAGCGCGGCCTCGGTGTAATGGGTTTCGAACATCAGGTGGAGGGTGTTGAACATCGGCCCCGTCACGTTCCAGTGGAAGTTGTGGGTCTTCAGGTACAGCGTGTACTCGTCGGCCAGCAGGCGCGACAGGCCCTCGGCAATGGCCTTGCGCTGGTGCTTGTCGATGCCGATGTCGATCTCTGCGCCCGCTTCGTCCTTCTTCGTTTTCTTCGCCATGTACTGCCCTATCGCGCCAGGTTGTGCGCGGCAACTTAGCGTGCACGGGGGACGAAGTGAAATCCGCCCGGTTCACCCGGCGCGCGCGTCGTGGTACCCGCCAGGCCCTTTCCCGAACCGGACGTCAGGATTTCTTTAGACTGGGGCAAAAGTGCCGACCACGGCGCAACCCTGGGAGGAGAGTCGCGGACAGATGAGGGTGCTCGTTTCCATTTTCTACTGGATTGCGTGGCTGCTTTTTCTGCCGCTGAACCGGCTGATCAAGTACCGCGTGGGGCCGCCTTCGATCCGCGAGCAGCTTGCCCTCGACCCGGCCCGGCCCGTCGTGTACGTGCTCCCCACCCATTCGTGGGGCGACCTGTTCATGCTCGACCACATCTGCCGCAAGGAGGGCCTGCCCGTTCCGCGCCGCACCGGCAGGGCCTACCCCAGGCCCGACCGCCCCGGCGTGATGTACCTGACGGCGCTGCTGGAGACGCGCATCCGCAAGACCGAGCTGAGCGGCGTGGTGGAGCGCGCGGCGGCCGACCTCACGTTCGATGCGCAGATCGTGGCCGTGTCGGTGTTCTGGGGGCGCAATCCGGGGCAGGAAACCTCGCTGTTCAAGCTGCTGTTCGCCGACAGCGTGCAGGCCGGCATGGCGCGCAAGCTGTTCATCATGCTGGTGAACGCGCGCTTCGTGTACGCCAGTTTCGCGGTGCCCATGGGCTTCCGCGAATTCGTCGGCAAGGAGCCGGCCCCGGAAGTGGCGGTGCGCAAGCTGGGCCGGCTGCTGCACCTGTATTTCCTGCGTGCGCGCTCTGCCGCGCTGGGCCCGCGTCTGCAGGCCCACGGCGTGGTGATCCAGCAGCTGCTCGGTTCGGCCGGTGTGCGCGCGGCCATCGAGCAGGAGGCGCGCGATTCCCGGATCACCCTGGACGAGGCCACGCGCCGCGCGCGCAAGTGCGCGAACGAGATCGCGGCCAATTATTCGGCGGTGACCGTCCGCATCCTCGAGCAGATCTTCAGCTACGTGTGGACGCGCATCTTCCGCGGCGTGGAGGTCTACGGTGCCGAGCGCCTGCGCGAATGGGCGCAGGGGCACGAGATGGTCTACCTGCCGTCGCACCGCTCGCACGCCGATTACCTGCTGATGAGCTACGTGCTGTTCCAGGCCGGGCTGGCGCCGCCGCACATCGCGGCCGGGGTGAACCTGAATTTCTGGCCAGTAGGCGGGCTGCTGCGCCGCGGCGGGGCGTTCTACATCCGCCGCAGCTTTTCCGGCGACAAGCTGTACACGGCGGTCTTTCGCGGCTACGTGGACGGGCTGATCGCGCGCGGCTATCCCATCAGCTTCTACCCCGAGGGCAGCCGCAGCCGCACCGGGCGCCTGCTGTCGCCCAAGACCGGCATGCTGGGCATGGTGGCGGAGAGCGCGCTGCGCCAGACCGCGCGCAAGGTGGCGCTGGTGCCGGTGTACATCGGCTACGACAAGGTCTGGGAGCTGTCGAGCTACTTCAAGGAACTGCGCGGTGGCCAGAAAAAGAAGGAATCCGCGGCGGATCTCATCAAGGCCGGCAAGCTGCTGATCAAGTCCTTCGGCAAGGTCTACATCAACTTCGGCGAGCCGCTGCACCTGCAGGACTACGCGGACAAGCATTTGCCTGGCTGGCGCGAGAGCCTGCGCGAGTCGCCGGACCGCGCGCCGCGGGACTTCAAGCCCTTCGTGCAGCGGCTGACGCTGGCCAATCACCGCCGAATCAATGCTTCGGCCGTGGCCAACCCCGTGGGGATCACCGCGGTGGCGCTGCTGGCCAGCCCGCAGCGCGCGGTGTCGGAGGCCGAGCTGATGGAGCAGATCGGGCACCTGGTGTGGCTGCTCAAGGGCCGGCCGTACAGCGAGACCTTCGCCATTCCGGAGATGTCGCCGCGCGCCATCGTCGACTGGGCCGCGCCCATCGCCCGCGTGGCGCGCGTGCCGCATTCCTGGGGCGACCTGCTGGCCCTGGCCGACCGCGACGCCGTGCTGCTCACCTACGCGCGCAACAACCTGCAGCACCTGTTCGCGCTGCCCAGCCTGATCGCCAATTACTTCCGCACGCGCAGCGTCTTGTCCGAGGCGGTGGTGCTGGACGGCTGCCGTTCGCTCTACCCGTTCCTGCGCACCGAGTTCTTCGTGCGCTGGGAGCCGGCCGAAGCGGACGACGTGACCCGCGAAACCCTGCAGGTGATGACCGAGCTGGGCCTGCTCACGCGGCGCGAGGATGGCTTCCTGCTGCGGCCGGAGGTGACCTCGCCGCAGTTCTCCTCGCTGTCCATGCTCGGCCGCATCATGGGCGAAACCCTGGAGCGCTACTGCATGACCACCTGGCTGCTGGCCTTCGGGCAGCGCGAGAACACGCGCATCGCCCGCGGCGGCTTCGAGGAGGACTGCCGCCTGCTGGCGGAGCGCATGGCCGTGCTCACCGGCCGCGATTCGCCGGAATTCTTCGACAAGGCCCTGTTCAAGGGCTACCTCGACACCCTGATCGACATGAGCCTGATCGCCGTGGGCGACGGGCAGACCCTGGTCATCGACCGCCGCATCGGCGAAATTGCCGAGCGATCGCTGGAACTCTTGTCCGACGAGTCGCGTCAGACCTTGCTCCAGCTCATTTCACGTCGCCCGGGCGCCACCCCGGCGATCGAAACGGCTCCGGTATAATTGCGCGCCCTCGCGGGCAACCCCTTTCAGAACGACAGGCCGGCCGCCGCCGGCGTTCTCCACACCAGGAAGTTTTCATGCCCAAGAATTTTCGCCTGCTGGCCGTCTGCGCCTGCGCCGGCCTGATGTTTGGCTGCGCCAAGAAAGAACAGAGCGCTGCACCCGTGGAACTGACCACCGATCCGCAGAAGTTCGGCTATGCGGTGGGCGTGGACATCGGCCTGTCCATTCAGCCGGTCGCGGCGCACGTGGACGTGGCCGCGCTCAAGAAGGGGATCGATGACGCCACCGCCTCCAACGCCGCCATCGAGAAAGCCAAGACCGCCCTCGCGGCAGACCCCGAGAACGAAGCGCTCAAGACCACACTGGAAGACGCGGAGAAGCGCCCCGGCGTGAAACTGGACGACGCGGGACGGGAAGCCATCAAGAAAACGGTATCCGACAAGATGCAGGAGCAACAGATGAAGGATCGTGCAGAGGCATCGGCCAAGGCCACCGCAGAGGGCGAGAAGTTCCTCGCCGACAACGCCGCCAAGGAAGGCGTCAAGACCACCGAAAGCGGCCTCCAGTACAAGGTACTGAGCGAGGGCAAAGGCAAGCCGCCCAAGGCCACCGACGAAGTGACCGTGCACTACCGCGGCACGCTGATCAACGGCGAGGAGTTCGACAGCTCCATCGCCCGCGGCCAGCCGGCCACCTTCCCGCTCAACCGCGTGATCCCGGGCTGGACCGAGGGCCTGCAGCTGATGACGCCGGGCGCCAAGTACATGTTCTTCATCCCCGCCAAGCTCGGTTACGGCCAGCAGGGTGCCGGCGCCAAGATCGGGCCCAACCAGACGCTGATCTTCGAAGTGGAGCTGCTGTCGGTGGGCAAGCCGCCGAAGGACGCCGGCAAGTAAGAGGCTTCAATGCGGTGAGAACGGCCGGGCATCCCCCGGCCGTTTTTTTGTCCGCTGCGGGCCTCAGGCGCTACGACGGGCGCCGCGCGTGCGCTCAGCGCGAGGCCAGCTCCAGCCCCTGCCGGTGCAGGCGGGTGGCTTCCTCGGCGTTGTGGGTTTGCTCGGCGAGGCGCGCCAGTTCCAGGTACGCGGCCGGCGTGGGATGCAGGCGGATCACCGCTTCGAGGTAGCTGCGCGCCTTGCCCCAGAGCTTGTTGGCGAGGCAGGCGCGGCCGGCGGTGATCAGCAGCTCGGGCTTCTCGCCGTACTGGGTGAGCCAGTGCTCGATGCTGGCGAGCTGCCCCAGCGGGTCGGCCGCATGCAGCTGCCCGAACAGGTTGGCCAGGTCCGCGTCCCACTGCGTGCTCAGGGTCGAGGCGATGAGCGCGGAAGCCTCCGCGTGCGCGTTCAGCCGGGCCAGGCCAGATGCGTATTTCAGGCGCAGGTCCGGGTCGTTCCTGAGCGCTGCCGGTGCGGCCTGCCAGACCTGCTTCAGGCCATCCAGCCGGGCCTCGTCCATTGCACCGTCCAGGCGCTCGCTCAGGGCGCGGACCAGGAGTTCGCGCCGGCGCATCGGCGGTGGGGTGCCGAGTTTCTCGGTGTGGGTCAGCAGGCCGTGCAGCTCGTTCCATTCCCCGAGCGCGGCGTGGCATTCGGCCAGCAGTTCGACCGGGTAGGGATGGCTGGGGTCCGCCTCGCGCAGGCCGAGCGCCGTGACCTTGGCCAGGGCGAACTCGCCGCGTTCGCGCTGGAGTTCGGCCCGGGTCAGGCCGGTGGCGAAGGCCAGCTGCGGCGCGCCGCGCGCGGCCAGTTCCAGGTAGTGATCGCGCCGCTCGGCCGCGCCCAGCCGCTGTGCCGCGCGCGCCGCGGCCAGGTAGTTGAGATGCGGGGCGCGGTGATCGGCCGCGCGGCGCACCAGTTCCACCTCCGCGTCCTGCCAGTGTCCTTCCAGCAGCTTGAGCAGGCCGGACTCGAACGACTCCAGCGCCCGCTCGGCGCGTCGCCGGCCGCCGAGGTGCAGCAGGATGACCGGCAGCCGCACCAGCCCCAGCAGCGCGCGCGCGCCGTAGGCCACCAGGGGCGCGCCCAGCAGCGCCGCCACCAGTAGGGCCAGCAGCGAGGTTTCGATGGACCAGCCGCCGTAGTGGATCAGCACGTAGCCGGTGTCGGCGCGCAGGTAATAGGCCAGCGCCGCGCCCGCGGCCAGGGCCAGCAGCAGCACCAGCCAGGAGCGGATCACCGGTCCTGCCGCGATGCGTCGAGCCGCGCCCGCAGCGCCAGCAGGCTGTGGCTGATGTCGGGCAGGGGCGGACGCAGGTCGAGCTTCTGCAGGCGATCCAGCTCCGCGCGCAGCGCGAGCACGCCCGGATCGTCGGCCTTGAACTCCGCGTCGAGCCAGGCGGCGGCCGAGCGCAGCGATTCGCGCATGGCCACCGACTCGCCGCGCAGCAGCGCCACCCGCGCGCCCTCCAGCCGCAGGGTGAGCACTTGGTAGACGGTGGCTTCGGCCTCGGGCGGCAGCAGGCGCATGGCGCGCGCGTTGTCTTCCTGGCGGAGGGTGAAGAGGGCGCCGGCGGCGTCGCGCACGGTGGCGACCAGTCGATCCCAGCCTTCTTCTGATTTCGAGGCGGCGCTGCGGGCGGCCTCGCGCGCCGCGGGCGACTGGAACTGCGCCGGTGCATGCGCTGCCAGCGGCAGGCGCGGCGCACGCTCGATCAGGCTGCCCAGGGTCAGCGCCGCGGAGCCCAGGTCCACGGCCGGCACGGCGCGCAGGGCGGCAATTTCCCGTGCCAGCGCCTCGCGCACCGGAAACAGCTGCGGATCGGATGGCGCGGCGAGGCGGCGTTCGGCAATGTCGAGCGCGGCCAGGGCGCTGGCGGTGTCCCGGTTCAGCAGCAGCTGGTCGTTGGCGAGCATCAGCAGGTGCTCCACCGCAGCCAGCTGGAAGCGCGTGCGCCCGCCGGAGAGGTCTTCGCTGATGCGGCTCATCAGCTTCAGGCTGTCGTCGATGCGGGCCTGCAGGGCCGCGATGTCGGTGCCGTTGCGGTCGGACAGGCGCGAAAGATCGGCCTGCCGCGTGCGCACTTCCTCGGACTGCGATTGCAGCTCCGCGAGCTGCGCGCTGGCCCGCTGCTGCGCCTGCTCCTGCGCGGCGATGCGGGCATCGATCTGCCCATGCTGGAGCCACCACTGCCAGCCGAAGACCGCGGCCAGAACGATCGCCAGCACCAACACCAGGCCCAGCGCCAGGCGCCGCCGCCGGCCGCGCGGCGCTGCGGCGGAAGTGGACGCGGCGGGAACGTAAGGGGCTGGATCGCTCATGGGTGCATCAGTGCAATGCCCGTTATCGAGGGGGTGTCAGAGCCACAGCGCCAGGGTGTTCACCCAGTCTTCGTCGGAAGCGCGTGGAGCGGCGTGGGCGTCGGCAAAGCCTTGGCGGCGCGCAAGTTCTACCACACGGACGCTCGGGACGACCAGCACGCGGGAAAGCAGCTGCGGACGCAGGTCGGCAGGCGTGAGGGCGTACAGGCGTTGCACGCCCTCGCCGCTGGTGCAGACGATGGCGTCCACCACTGCCACGGCAGCACGCCCCTGGTCGGGGGCGTGATCGACCGGTACCCGCCGGTACAGGTCGAGCCGCTGCACCTGCGCTCCGCGCGCACGCAAAGTGGTCTCGATGAGGTCGCGTCCGCCCACGCCGGTGCACAGCAGGAAGCGCGTGCCGTCCAGCTGCTGGAGCGCGGGATGGGCGAGCAAAGCCTCGCTGGTGTGATCGCCTTCCGGTGCCGTCGTCGGCGGATGGCCCAGCGCGCCCAGTTCGCGCGCGGTGGCGGCGCCGATCGCCCAGCCGGGCGCCCAGGAGCCGGGATCGAGTCCGGCCGCCGCGCGGACGGCGTTGGCGCTGGTGAACAGCCAGCCGGTCCAGTCGCGCGCGGCGTTCAGCACGGCGGCATTCGCGGCGGTGGAGCCATGCGGCTCGATCGCGAACAGCGGCAGCTCGACCGGCTGCGCGCCGCGCTCGCGCAGCAATTTGGCGAGCGCCGAGTTCTGCCCCTGCGGGCGGGTGATGAGGATGCGGCGGCCGGCCAGTGACTTCACGCCCGCGCTCGCGAGGCCGCTTCAGGCGTGGATGCCGAGCGCCGCCAGGATGTCGCGCGCGCCGCGGGCGAGCAGGCGCTCGGCCAGCGCGATGCCGAGGTCGGCCGCGGCCGCGACCGGTCCTGCGATGTGGTCGCGGACCACGCGGCTGCCGTCGGGCGCGCCGACCATGGCATCGAGGCGCAGCGTGTCGCCGTCGATGACCGCGTGGCCGGCCACGGGCACCTGGCAGGCGCCGCCCAGGCGCGAGTTCAGCGCGCGCTCCGCGGTCAGGCGCAGGGCGGAGGCGGGATCGTGCAGGGCGGCGAGGAATTGCGCCGTCCGGGAATCGTCCGAGCGCGCCTCGATGCCGATCACGCCCTGGCCGATGGCCGGGATGAAGCGCTCGACGTCCAGCGCCTCGCGGATGCGCGCTTCCAGCCCCAGGCGGCGCAGGCCGGCGCAGGCGAGCAGGATGGCGTCGAACTGTCCTTCGTCGAGCTTGCGCAGGCGGGTGCCGACGTTGCCGCGCAGCAGGCCGATCTTCAGGTCGGGCCGCATCGCGGCGAGCAGGGCCTGGCGGCGCAGGCTGGACGTGCCCACGCGCGCGCCTTCGGGCAGGCCGGCGAGCGAGCCGAAATGGTTGGAGACGAAGGCATCGCGTGGGTCATCGGCCTTCAGGAAGGCGACCAGCGAGAGGCCGTCCGGCTGATGCGCCGGAACGTCCTTCATGGAATGCACGGCGAGGTCGGCGCGGCCTTCCAGCATGGCCGTTTCCAGCTCCTTGACGAACAGGCCCTTGCCGCCGGCGCTCGCCAGCGAGGTGCCCAGCAGCTGGTCGCCGCGCGTGGTCATGGGCAGCAGCGCCACGTCCAGCGCCGGGTGCGCGGCGCGCAGGCGTTCGCGCACGTGCTCCGCCTGCCAGAGGGCCAGCGGCGATTCGCGGGTGGCAATGCAGAGTCGGCCGTTGGCCATGGGGAGGCGCGGTCGGGCGGCGCGCGCGGCCGTCGCGGGGACGGCCGGCGGGATCAGGACTGGTCGGTGAGGAAGCGGCGCACTTCGGCCAGCCTGCGGCGCGACACCGGCAGCGGCGCGCTGGCATGACGCATGGTGAGCCAGTGCAGCTGCTCGCCGCCGCGATCGCGCTCCAGCCCGGCGATGAAGCGCGTCGCGACCAGGGCCTTGCGATGCACGCGCAGGAACCAGGGGGCGAAATCGTCCTCCAGGGTCTTGAGCGATTCCTCGATCAGCACTTCGCCGTGCAGGTGGCAGACGGTGGTGTATTTCTGGTCGGCCAGGAAATAGATGATGTCCTCGGCCGGGACGCGCACCAGGCCTTCGCGCGTGGTGGCGGTGACGAACTCGCGCTTGGGCTTGGCTGAGCTGTCGCCGGCACCGACCTTGGACTTCTGCGCGCGCGTGGGGCGGCGCGCGTTCTGCAGCGCCTCCTTGAGCTTTTCCAGGCGGATGGGCTTGAGCAGGTAGCCGCTGGCCTTGGCGTCGAACGCCGAGAGCGCGTGCTCGGAATAGGCGGTGGTGAAGATGACGGCAGGAGGCGGGTCGTACTCGGCGAGGCTGCGCGCCACGTGCAGGCCGTCGACGCCGCCCATGCGGATGTCGAGCAGGACCAGGTCGGGCTCCTCGTTGTCGATGATGTCCAGCGCCGACTCGCCGTCCGCCGCCTCGGCCACCACTTCGTATCCGGGGAATTCCTGCAGGAGGCGCTTGAGCCGTTCGCGGGCCAGCGCTTCGTCGTCGACGATCACCACTCTCATGGCTGCACCCTCATGGCGTCTCTCCTTCCAGCAATAGTGACTTCTCGGGGATCGACAGCCGGGCTCTCCAAACGCCGTTGTCGGGACCCAGTTCCAGTCGAGCGCGTTCACCGTAAATGAGGTTGAGGCGACTCGCAATGTTGTCGATGGCAATCTGGTTGCCGCTGGTCTTCACGTGCTCCACCGGGGGCAGCGGATTTTCCACTTCAACGATCAGGAATTTCTGCGCCAGGTAGATGGAGATGCGGATGGTGCCGCGGTCCTTCACCTTGGAAATGCCGTGGTACACCGCGTTTTCCACCAGCGGCTGGATGATGAGCATGGGCACCGGCCGGGTGAACAGCGATTCGGCCACGTCCCAATGCACGTCCAGCTTATCGCCCAGCCGCGCCTTCTCGATGCGCAGGTAGGCGTTGCACACGCCGATCTCGTCCACCAGCGGCGCCATGCGGCCGCGCTTTTCGAGACTGGCGCGGAACACGTCGGCGAGGTCTTCCACCATCATTTCCGCCTCGGCCGGGCGGATGGCGATGAGCGCCGCCAGGCTGTTCAACGCGTTGAAGAAGAAGTGCGGGCGGATGCGCGCGTTGAGCGCCTGGTATCGTGATTCGCCCTCGGCCTGCACCTGTTCCTGCCACTGGTGCCGGTTCCAGAAGTAGCGCAGCAGCATGAACGAGACGATGGCGGCAACGCACATGTGGCGGAGGATGAACTCGTCGCGGGGGATGGCCGCGTCCAGCACGCCGAAATGGGGGTTGGTGCCGAACATCCAGGCGAAGTTGGCCAGGATCATCACGATCACGATCAGGGTGGTCCAGCAGATGGCGAAAACCAGGGAGGGGCGGGCCACGTTAAACAGCCGCCGCAAACCGCACAGGGCGGCACTTCCGCACAGGCCCAGCCACTGCATGTAGATCGAAAGGAGTGCGAGGCGCCGCAAGAGTTCGGATGCCGGTTCGGCGCCCGTCAGGGTGAAGCAGACGGCCACCAGTTCCATGACCCCGGCCACGAACACCAGGGCGCGTCCCGAGCAGAAATTGGGGATCAGGCTGGCGGACGGGCTCTTCTTGGGATCAACGAGTTTCATGCGCGATTCTAGGGTCAAGCGTAAGCGCCGCGGGGCCGGCAAAACGGAGCGGATAGAATGCCGCTCCCCCTGCCGCGACCTTTCCCTGATGAACACCGGTTCCGACGCCAAGCTCAACCCGAAACTCTGGGGCGGGCGATTTTCGGAGTCCACCTCCAGCCTCATGGAGGCATTCAGCGAGTCGGTCAGTTTCGACCGGCGCCTGTACCGGCAGGACATCGCGGGCAGCATCGCGCACGCTCGCATGCTGGAGAAGGTGGGCGTGCTGACGGCGGCCGATACGCAGGCCATCGTCGCCGGGCTGGCGGCCATCCGCGCGGACATCGACAGCGGCCGCTTCGAGTGGAAGACCGAGCTCGAAGATGTGCACATGAACATCGAGTCGGAGCTGACGCGGCGCATCGGCGAGGCCGGCAAGCGCCTGCACACCGGCCGTTCGCGCAACGACCAGGTGGCGACGGACGTGCGGCTGTACCTGCGCGAATCCATCGACGATCTGCTTGTCGTCATCGACACCCTGGACACCGCTTTGCTTGACCTCGCCGAGCGCGAGGCCGACACCGTGATGCCCGGCTTCACGCACCTGCAGGTGGCGCAGCCGGTGACCTTTGGCCACCACATGCTGGCGTGGCGCCAGCAGCTGCTGCGCGACCACGCACGGCTGGTGGATGCGCGGCGGCGCGTCAACGTGCTGCCGCTGGGGTCGGCGGCGCTGGCGGGCACGGTGTACCCGATCGATCGCGCATTCGTGGCGGCGCAGCTGGGATTCGACTCGGTGAGCGAGAATTCGCTGGACGCAGTGAGCGATCGCGACTTCGCCGTCGAATTCTGCGCGGCGGCGAGCCTGCTCATGGTCCACCTCTCGCGCTGGAGCGAGGAGCTGATCCTGTGGGCCACGCCGATGTTCGGGTTCGTCCACCTGCCGGACCGTTTCTGCACCGGCTCATCGATCATGCCGCAGAAGAAAAACCCGGACGTGCCGGAGCTGGTCCGTGGCAAGACCGGCCGCGTGATCGGCGACCTGCAAACGCTGCTGGTGCTCATGAAGGGCCAGCCGCTGGCCTACAACCGCGACAACCAGGAGGATAAGGAGCCGCTGTTCGACGCCATCGACACGGTATTCGCCTGCCTGCGCATCTACGCCGAGCTGGTGCCGAGCATCGAGGTGCGACGCGAGCGCTGCCGCGCCGCGGCGCTGGCCGGCTATTCCACGGCCACCGACCTCGCCGATTACCTGGTCAAGAAAGGCCTGGCGTTCCGCGACGCCCACCATGCCGTGGGTTCGGCGGTGGCGCTGGCGGTGAAGCGCGGCTGCGACCTGGCGGAATTGTCGCTGGAGGAATTGCGCGGCTTTTCAGACCGCGTGGAGGCCGACGTGTTTTCGCACATCACGCTCGAAGGATCGCTGGCAGCACGCAACCATTTCGGCGCCACCAGCCCGGTGCAGGTGCGCGCGGCCATCGAACGCGCGCGCAAGGCGAAGTCTTGAGGCCGTGCGGCCGCGCAACCGGTTCAGTCTTCCATGAGACGCGCCTGGATGGGCTTGGCGTGCCCCGCGGCAGAGCAGGCGGATCGTTCGTAGCGGCCATCGGCCTGCAGTAGCCAGCTCTGTGCCGTGTCGGCAAGGTAGGCCTCCAGGTCGCCCAGCACCCGGGCGCGCAGTTTTTTGTCCTTCAGCGGGAAGGCCACCTCCACTCGCCGGAACAGGTTGCGCTCCATCCAATCGGCGCTCGACAGCCAGATCTCCGGGTTGCCGTCGTGGTGGAAGCAGAACACGCGGTGATGTTCCAGGAAACGCCCGACGATCGATCGCACGCGAATGTTGTCCGACAGCCCCGTCACGCCCGGCCGCAGCGAGCACATGCCGCGGACGATCAGGTCGATTGAAACGCCGGCCTGCGACGCGGTGTACAGCCTGCCGATGATGTCGGGCTCCACCAGCGAGTTCATCTTGGCGACGATGCGCGCAGGTTTGCCGTTGCGTGCCGCCTCGGTTTCACGCTCGATGCGGTCGTGAATTCCCTTCACGAGCGTGAAAGGTGACTGAAGCAGCGCGTGCAGCTTGCTGACCTTGCCCAGCGAGGTGAGTTGCAGGAACACCGCGTGCACGTCCTTGCAGATCTCGTTGTCGGCGGTGAACAGGCCGTAGTCGGTGTACTGGCGCGCGGTGCGCGGGTGGTAGTTGCCCGTGCCCAGATGAACGTAGTTCTTCAGCCCGGCATCTTCGCGCCGGATGACCAGGCACATCTTGGCGTGGGTCTTGTAGCCCACCACGCCGTAGACGACGTGCGCGCCCACGTCCTGCAATTTTTCCGCGAGGTCGATGTTCTCGGCCTCGTCGAACCGGGCGCGCAACTCCACGACCACCGTGACCTCCTTGCCGTTCTTGGCCGCCTCCACGAGGGCGTCGACCACCGGAGACTTGGCGCCGGTGCGGTACAGGGTCTGCTTGATGGCGAGGACGTTCGGGTCCCTGGCCGCCTGGCGGAGGAACTCCAGAACCGGCAGGAAAGAGTCGTAGGGATGATGCAGCAGGTGGTCGCGTTCCCGGATGGCCGCGAACAGGTCGCCCGTCAGGGGCTTAGGCACCTTCTGCACGAACGGCGGGTACTTGAGATCGGGCCGATCGACGATATCCGGCATCGCGATGAGGCGCATGAGGTTCACCGGGCCGTTCACCTGGTACACGTCGGCCGGCTTCAGCTGGGTTTCCTGCATCAGGTACTGCCACATCGTCTCGGGGCAGTTGTGGGCCACTTCCAGGCGCACGGTGTCGCCCCACTGCCGCTGCGACAGGCCGTCTTCGAGCGCCTGCGCCAGGTCCTCGGTCTCCTCCTCGTCCACGAACAGGTCGGAGTTTCGCGTCACGCGGAACTGGTAGCAGCCGTTGGCCTCCATGCCGGGGAAAAGTTCATCGACGTAGGCATGGATGACACTGGACAGGAAAACAAAATCATTGGGCCCGGCGCCGTTGACCTCAGGCGGGACGCGGATGAGACGCGGCAAGGCGCGCGGCGCCTGCACGACGGCCAGGCCGGTGTTTCGGCCAAACGCATCCTTGCCCGAAAGCGAGACGATGAAGTTGAGCGATTTGTTGAGAATTCTGGGAAACGGGTGCGCAGGGTCCAGCCCGATGGGCGACAGCACCGGCAGCAGCTCGCTCGCGAAATAATTGCGCAACCAGGCGTCCTGTTCGACGGTCCACTCGGCCCGGCGCAGAAAGCGGATTCTTTCCTTTTCCAGGGATGGCACGATCACGTCGTTGAACACCCGGTACTGCTCCTCCACCAGCGCATGGGCCCGCACACTGATGGCGCCGAGCAGTTCGTGCGGCGACGATCCATCGCTCGCGCGCTGCACGGTCGGGGCCTCCACCAGTTGCATCAGTCCCGCGACGCGGATCTCGAAAAACTCGTCGAGATTGCTGCTGGCGATGCACAGAAACTTGAGCCGTTCCAGCAGCGGAATGCTTTCGTCCTTGGACTGGTCGAGCACCCGCTGGTTGAATTCGAGCAAGGACAGCTCGCGGTTGATGAACAATTCGGCCGGCTGAAGCTCGAGCTTCACGGGTGAGTCCATGACGGATCCTGAAATCAGCGCTGCACAAGTCTGCACCATAGACACATCGTGATGTCACCGGCATGACATCGACCGGCGCCGTGCGAGGTGTGCCCTCCGGCGATTCGATGGTGATGCGGCAGCCGCAGCCATCTCGGTCGCAACGCACCGGCGCGGTGGCGTCGCGTTGCGGAGGGAACTGGCGATGCAGCCCACGAATTCGGGATGTTCGACGCCGGTCTGCCTGAAAGATTCGGCGAACGGCCTGCCGCCGTATGGAAGGTTCTCGCCGGCCTCAGCGGCGTGTGCGTACTTCGACGACGCGCTCGGGATAATCGCTGAATACGCCGTCCACGCCGGCCGCCATCAGGGACCGGATGTCGGCGGGATGGTTGACGGTGTAGGCGTATACCGTGAGCCCGCGCGCGTGGGCGTCGGCGATCAGGCGCGCGTCGGCAAATTCGGCGGAGATATTCAGCGCCTGTGCGCCCATTTCGCTGGCGCACGCCGCCCAGTCCAGCGGCACGCCGCACACGAGCGCGCCGATCGCAACGTCCGGCATCAGCTGCTTGAACTCGTAGAGTTCGGGCAGGTGGAAGGATGAGACCAGGAACTGCGCAGGGCTCCAGTCCCCGGAATGAAGCACTTCGGAGATCTGCGCCGCAACCGCCGCCGCGGTGCCGTTTGCGCTCTTGATCTCGATGTTGACGGCAACGCGGCCGCCGACCAGGTTCAAGGCCTCGCGCAGGGTTGGAACCTGCTGACCTTGCCCGGCATCCAGCCCGCGCAGGTAGGCCAGGGAAACCTGATCGACGCGGCCGCTGCCGCTGGTGGTGCGCTCCAGGCGCGGGTCGTGGATGAGCACGAGTTCGCCCTCGCACAGCTGCACGTCGAACTCCACCATGTCCGCGCCCAGGCTGATGCCCGTGTCCAGCGCCAGCAGGGTGTTCTCCGGCGCGTGGCCGCGCGCGCCGCGGTGACCAATGCACAGGAACGGCGGCCGAGGCGTCACTGGCGCACGTCCAATTTGGGAATTTCACCCACGGTCACGATCTTCATCGCGTTGGTGCCGCCCGGCCCGGTGAAGTCGCCCTTGGTGATGATGACGCGATCGCCATTGGCCAGCACACCGCGCTCAACCAGGCAGGACACGGCCTCGCGTACCGGCGCCGAGGTGTCGAGCCGGCTCGGCGTGAACGCGATGGGATACACGCCGCGGCACAGCGTCATGCGTCGGCGCGTCCGTTCGTGCTGCGTGAGTGCGTAGATTGGGATGTCGGACTCGGTGCGGGACATCATCAGCGCCGAGGCGCCGGATTCGGTCAGCGCAATGATGGCCTTGGCGTGCATGTGCCCGGCGGTCCAGGTGGTGGCCATGGCAATGGCCTCGTCGGTGCGGGCGAAGTGCGTGTCGAGCCGGCGCCGGAACCGTTCGGGCCGCAGGTGCGTGGCGGACTCCGCGCCCAGGCACACGCGCGACACGGCTTCCACCACCTTGACGGGGTATTTTCCGGTCGCGGTTTCGGCCGACAGCATGACGGCGTCGGTGCCGTCCATGACCGCGTTCGCCACGTCCAGCACCTCGGCGCGCGTGGGAATGGGGCTGTTGATCATCGATTCCATCATCTGCGTGGCCGTGATCACCATGCGGTTGCGCTCGCGCGCCACGGTGATGATGCGTTTCTGCCAGCCGGGGAGTTCGGCATCGCCGATCTCCACGCCCAGGTCGCCGCGGGCCACCATCACGCCGTCACTGGCGTCGACGATTTCCTCCAGGTTCTGCAGAGCCTCGCAGCGCTCGATCTTGGCGATGAGCTGAGCCTGCCCGCCCGCCGCCTTCACAAGGTCCCGCGCCTCGATCATGTCCTGCGCGTTGCGCGGGAACGAGACCGCGATGAAATCCGCGCCCAGGGCCACGGCGTGGAGGATGTCCGCCCGATCCTTGTCGGTGAGCGCCTGTGCCGACAGGCCGCCGCCCTGGCGGTTGATGCCCTTGCGATCGCTCAGGGTTCCGCCGACCTGCACGACCGTTTCGATGCGCGTGCCCTCAACCCCCGCAACACGCAGCACGATCGCCCCGTCGTTCAGCAGCAGCGTGTCGCCGGTGGTGACGTCCTGCGGCAGCCCCTTGTAGGCGCAACCCACGGCCCGGCTATCGCCCTTGTCCGGGTCCATGGCGGTGTCGAGGGCGAAGGCGTCACCCTCGGCGAGCTCCACCGGCCCGTTCGCGAACCGCTCGATCCGGATCTTGGGCCCCTGGAGATCGCACAGCACCCCCACGTCCTTGCCGAGGGCGCTCGCATGGGCCCTGACATTGCGAGCCCGACTGGCGTGGTCTTCCGCCTTGCCGTGGGAAAAATTCAGCCTGACCAGGTCGATGCCGGCCGCCAGCGCACGCTGCAGAACGGCGTCCGGGTCGGTTGCTGGACCGAGTGTGGCGACGATTTTTGTTCTTCGCATGAGCGCTCCATGATGATCGGGTGGAGCTTATATCGGGCCGGCGGGGACGGCTTCATCGGGGATGTGGCTAAAATATCGTCTAAACATGGTCAAGAAACCATCTGATTGCGCGCCGGGCCCATTCCCGTATATCGGCTTTCCAGATCAAAAATTCTTTTTAAACAGCGAGATATAATATTCGAGTAGAACGGGTGTTGACGCTCCCCCGGCTCTATGTAGAATTCGCCTCCCCGCTGACGGCAACGACGAAAAACGAAGCCGCTTCAACGAGTTCATTAATAAGTAAGCAAGTGATTTTTGTGGGTGCTCCTGTGAACGTGGCGAAGCCATGTAACACATGAGTATCAACGTGAGCCTCAATTTGTTTAAGAGCTCAGTTTGATGACTCTCAATCGTTCGAAGTGGCGAAAGTCACGAGAGCGAGATCCATTTGAAGCAATGTTTTTCAATTGGAGAGTTTGATCCTGGCTCAGATTGAACGCTGGCGGCATGCCTAACACATGCAAGTCGAACGGGATGTAGCAATACATCTAGTGGCGGACGGGTGAGGAATACATAGGAATTTGCCTTTAGGTGGGGGATAGTCCGGGGAAACTCGGTTTAATACCGCATGATGTCGCAAGACCAAAGCAGGGGATCG
>JBQTJW010000012.1:0-24572 GCA_052386745.1 Panacagrimonas sp.
CCGCCGGCCGAAGCCGAAGCGAACTACCATCAGCAGCACAAACAGCAACAGCAGGTGCAGCAAAACGGTCAGGCCATCCCGGCCTGACTCAAACCAAACAGCCTCCACGATTCCCGGGGCGATTCAGACATCTGGTGGGAATTTACACACGAGCCTCTCTGTTAAGCGGGGGTTGTAGTAGATGAACAATGCTGTTGGCTTGGCCGATTGGGACGACAGCTATTGTTAAACCGGCTTGCGACGATAGCGACCTCCCTAATGTTTTGCCGGCGAGAACGTGGCTTTCCTAACCGGGCATGAGTTCCCCGGCCAGGAACGCGGCGCCGCGCACTTTTGTGAAAGGAGGGATTTGGTCGATGACACGATTGGAACCAACGGTCCTTTGGACGGACACGGTGGACAGCGTTGAAACGTCTCGCCAGATTTCACAAGTCTCTTGCCCTGACAAATCGTCTCCCCCCGAACCTAAATGGTTCGCTCACGGCCGCGAGTGGCTCGCGCGCAGCCGTGCATTTCTCGATCGATTCCCGTGGCTGCTGCCCACCGCCAGCTTCGCGTTTGGCTGGGTCGGGTTTTTCCTGTTTCAGCGCGGCGAACACCTGGCCCGCGTGATCGCGCTGATCGCGGTTCTTGGCTGGCCGTGGCTGTTCGCCGAAAACCTCCTGGGCCGATGGCTGGTGGCGCGATCGCACGGGCGGCTCAGCATCGGCGCCGTGCGTTTCGTCACCCAGCAGATCCAGCAAGAGATCCTGTTCTTCGCGCTGCCGTTCCTATTCGGCGCCAGCCTGTGGGTGCCGGGCCATGTCGTGTTCATGGCGGTCGCGGTGGCGGTGGCCATCGTCATCAGTATCGATCCGATCTACCTGCACAGGCTCGCGCCGCATGCGGGCCTGTCCAGCGCGCTGCACGCCTATTGCACCTTCATCGCTGCCCTGGTGGTGCTGCCGGTGGCGCTGCACCTGCCGCTGGACGAGGCGCTGCCGCTTTCGCTGCTCATCACCATGGCCAGCCTGCTGGCGAGCCTGCCGCGCATGCTGCTGTCGGTCGGACAACTCTGGATGCGCCTTGCCGGATGCGGCCTGCTGGTGTTTGCGCTGGCGCTGAGCTGGAGCTTTCGTGGCTGGATCCCGCCTGCCGGCCTGTGGGTGCGCCACGCCTTCGTCACCGCATCGATCGAAGACCTGAACCCCGGCGCGCCGGTTGAAACCGTGAGCGAAGGCGACCTGCATGCGCATGGCGCGGTGTCCTACGTTGCCGTGCGCGCGCCGACCGGGCTGTCGCAATCGGTGGTGTTCGACTGGTATCACGAGGGCGCGCTGGTCGACCGCATTCCCGGCAGGATCGCGGGCGGCCGGGAAGAGGGCTTTCGCACCTACAGCCGCAAGCAGAATTTCCCGGGTGTCTCGATCGGTCGGTGGCGCGTGGACCTGCTTACGCCGCAGGGACAGCTGGTGGCGCGCAGCCGGTTCAACGTGGTGGCCGGTGCTGCCGGTACCGCGCGCGTGGAGGAGATCGAAGCGCCGGTGCTGGGAGATGTGGCGCCACCCGACGCGCGCGTATCGCCCGAAACGAGCGAAACACCCGAATCTTCAGCGCAACCAGACAAGACGCCGGAGGACGGTCCGTCCGATCACGCCGACGAACCACCGCCCGCCGACGAGTTGCTCACAATCCCAGATCACTCAGCCCCGGATGATCGTCCGGCCGACGACCCTGCGGCCAGCGGAACAGACGCTCCGCCTCCTGGATCGGCAGATCATTGATGCTGGCGTGCCGCTCCGCCATCAGGCCCTTGGCGTCGAATAGCCAGTTCTCGTTGCCGTAGGAGCGAAACCAGCGGCCGCTGTCGTCGTGCCACTCGTACGCGAAGCGCACCGCGATGCGATCGTCGGCAAACGCCCACAGTTCCTTGATCAGCCGGTAGTCCAGCTCGCGCGCCCACTTGCGCTGCAGGAACTGCACGATCTGCTCGCGTCCCACCGGAAACTCCGCGCGGTTGCGCCAGCGGCTGTCCGGGGTGTAGGCCAGCGATACGCGCAGCGGATCGCGCGAATTCCAGCCGTCCTCCGCCATGCGGACCTTCTGGATGGCCGTCTCCCGGGTGAACGGCGGCAGTGGCGGGCGGGACAGGATGTCGGTCACGGAAGTGCCTCGGGACGTCGGCGAATCGGCACGATCAGTTCAGGGCCTTCGGAACCGCGAGCCGGAAAGGAGCGATGCGCGCGTCGAAGGCTTCGCGCGACTCGGTTTCAATCATGTTGAACTCGCCGTGCATGGTTCCCACGGGCGTATCCAGCGGGCAGGCGCTGGAGTATTCGAAGGCTTCGCCCGGCGCCAGCACCGGCTGATGTCCCACCACGCCCGGGCCGCGCACTTCCTCCACGCGACCCTCGCCGTTGGTGATGACCCAGTGGCGCGAAATCAGCTGCACCGGCACGTCGCCCTCGTTGCGCACGGTGATGTGGTACGCGAAGAAGTAGCGCTTCTCGGCGGAATCGGATTGCTCGGGCACGTAGCGCGGCTGCGCCACGACGCGAACATTGCGGGTCAGGGTATTGGACATGGCCGCATTGTAAGGGCGTGGTAAGGGCCTGCGGCGCGGCACTTCAGCGCAGCTGCGCACCGCCGCCGCGACGCACGTCCTGGAGTTGCTGGACGAAGGTGGTCCAGTCCACCGTCCGGTTGAAGCCCACCACGTCGATGCGCGGCAGCCAGCGCCCCTTGACCAGCACGTAGCCGCCGTTCGGGGCCGGCTCCACGCCGTCCATGCGGCACACGCCGTTGGCCAGCACGCAGCTCCAGCCGATGCGGTCGTAGGAAAAATTCTTGAACACGCTGAGCGCGCCGCGGGACAGCACCCCGCTGGGCCCGCCGCCGATGGAGGAGATATTGTCGATGGCGCGCTGCGAGATGCGGTGGCGGCTGCCATCACCCGGTGTCGTCTCCAGCCGCGCCTGGAAGGACACGGGCAGCCAGTTGAGCAACCGCAGGTTCCGCACCTCGCCGTCGAGCCGGCCCTCGATGCGGCCGAAGGAAAACGCGCCGGTGAGCGCGGCCAGGTCCAGCTTGCGCAGGCCGATCGTGCCCTCCACGCGGGGCACCCGGCCAAAGGGGTCGAGCACGCTCAGGCTGTTCACCGTGATGTCGCCGTCGAAGGCATGCGCGGTCAGGGCGCCGTCCAGCTTCAGCTCGCGATCTTTCAGGCTCAGTCCGGGCAGGCGCCCGCCCAGGCTGCCGCCGAATTCCGGCCAGCCGAACGCGCGGCACAGGGCGGCAAGGTCGATTGGCTCGATCTCCGCATCGAAGCGCGCATCCATGTCCGGCTGACCGGCGCGTTGCACCTGCAACTGGTTCACGCGCAGCGCGCCGCCAGCCAGCGGCAGGCGCAGCGGGGCGAGCAGTTCCCCGTCACGGGCCGCGCTGCGGAACTTGAGTTCGGACGGCCCCAGCTCCAGCCTGGCGACATGCCCGCCGGACCAGCGCAGCGCCGAATTTTCGGCGCCCGGCGCATCCGTCCAGTGCATCGCGCCATCCAGTCCGCGCAGGCCGATGGCGAGGGCCTCGGCTTCGAACGAGGCCTGCTCCAGATGCAGATCGACGCGGCGCGCAACGCCGGCCTGCACCGCGACGTGGCCACGCGCCGTGCCGCCCAGCGTGAGTTTTTCCAGCGACGTGCCGGCCAGGAAAGGCTGCGCGTAGGTTGCGAATGCAGGGCCAAGCTGGAGCTGGGAATAATCGAGGCTCGCGTCCGGCGGCGTGCCGGGCACGAGGCGAATCTGCGCCGATCCGATCGCAACGCCCGCCTGTTCGAAATGCAGGTCATTGACTGCCAGCTCGCCGCTGCCGCGGTCCAGGCCCAGGCGGGCATCGAGGCGCGCCGCGGCGTTCGCAAAATCCACGAACACGGGTTCGACGTAGAGCTGTCCACCGAGCAGATCACCTTTCACCTCGGCTTCCAGTGCGGCGCCCTTCGAGCGCAGGGTTGCGGACAGATCGAGGTCCAGCTTCTCGCTGGCGAGGCGGCCGCTCTTGTCGGCCAGCGTCAGGTCTCTGGCGTGAACCGAGGTGGACGCGTCCCATGCGCCGTGGCGCTCAAGGCGCGCCGCAAGGTCCGCGCGAACGGCTTGCCCTTCGACGCGCGCCCGCGCCGTGCCATCGCGGCAGACCAGCTCGGCGTGCGTGGACTGGAGCGTGCAGTGGGCCTGCACCTCGCGCACCGCGAGCGGCAGCTGCGGATGCTCGATCGACCCGATGCTGATCTGCACGTCCAGCGTCGCGGCTGGTGCGTGGCCGACCACAACCAGGAGCAGCGCCGCCAGAGTCCGCCTCATCGCGCAGATGGTCTCACGCGTCCGCGGCGCGGGTCACGGCGGGGCCGGAATGGCGGCGTGTTTTGCCGACCGGATACCCTGCGCGGACATCTTTTTGCATCACCGCCCGCGAGCCCGATGAGCGTCAAGAAAAAGCCTGCGCAGACAAGTCACCGGCCTTCGGTTCCGACGATTCAGCACCGGGCCTGGCACTGGCTGCGCGGCTGGCTGTGGGGGCTGGCGCTGGTGGCGGCCAGCCTGTTCCTGGCGTGGCGAGCGCTCGCGGCCTGCCAATTTGCCTACCCCCTGCTGTACGAGGTGACGGGGATCGAGCAGACCATCCAGCGTTATGGCCCCGCCAACCGCGTGCGGCCGGGTTTCCAGCTCACCACGCGCGCCGAACGCGAGCGCCTGTTCGCCGGCATTGCGCAGGCCATCCGCCACGACGGCCGCGGCCTGGCAAGCCTGCGCTACCACGCCGCCGCCGGCCGCGACCTGGGCCCGCTGCTCACGCCGCCGGAAATCGTGCACCTGCAGGACGTGTCGCGCCTGGTGCGCTTCTTCGAGCAGCTGGGCCTCGCCGCAACGGCGCTGTTCGCCGCGCTGCTGGTACTGGGCCTGGGCACGGGCGATCGCGGGCCGTCCGCGCGCCGCCTGGGATACGGCGCGGTGGCGGCGCTCGCCGCGGGGGGCGCACTGCTGCTGGTCCTGGGACCGACGCGCGTGTTCTACGCCCTGCACGTGATGATCTTCCCCGCCGGCCACAAGTGGTTCTTCTATTACGAGGAGTCGCTGATGTCGATGATGATGCACGCGCCGGTGCTGTTCGGCGGCATCGCGCTGGTGTGGGGCGTGCTGGCGGGCATCACCGGCGTGGTGCTGTACGGCCTGCTGCGCCGCCTGCTCGCGACGGGGCGCGACACCCGCGCTCAGTGAAAATCGCGCGATGCGCTTTGCAGCTCACCGACCCAGGCGCTGGCGTCCTCGAAGCGCTGCACCACGATGTGCGTCACCCCCTGCCACTTTTGCAGCTCGCCGCTGGCGATCAGGAAGGTGCCGCGCAGCGCGGCCAGCCGGTAGGTCTCCATGACCGAATCCCACACGATGAGGTTGTGCGAGCCGGTCTCGTCCTCCAGCGTCATGAACACGGTGCCTTTTGACGTCTGCGGCCGCTGGCGGTTGATCACCAGGCCCGCCACGCGCAGCCGGCGCCCGTGGGGCAGGCGCTCCAGGTCGGCCGCGCTCCTGATCTTGAGCGCGGCCAGCCGCGCGCGCAGCAGCGCCACGGGATGGCGCCGCAGGCTCAGGCCGGTGGACGCGTAGTCGGCCACGATGTCCTCGCCCTCGCGCGGGGCGCGCAGCAGGTCGAGCTGGGCTTCGCGGGCGGAATGTCCCGCCAGCATGCCGGGCAGGCGCTCACTGCCCAGGGCCGACCAGCGCGCCTGGTGCCGGTGGCCGCAGAGCGTGCGCAGCGCATCGGCGCCGGCCAGCAGGCGGCGATCGCGCGCATCGAGCTGCGCGCGGTGCACCAGGTCGTCCAGGTCGCGGAAGGCGGCGTCTGCGCGGGCCGCCTCGATCCGGCGGGCCACGGCTTGCTGCAGGCCGCTGACCTGGCACAGCCCGAGGCGCAGCGCGCCCTGTTCCAGCGAGCAGTCCCAGTGGCTGCGGCACACGTCCGGCGGTCGCACCTCCACGCCGCAGCGCTGTGCTTCCTGCACCAGCTGCGAGGGTGCGTAGAAGCCCATCGGCTGCGAGTTGAGCAGGCTGGCGGTGAACGCGGCCGGCTCGTGGCACTTGAGCCAGGCCGAGGCGTAGGCCAGCAGCGCGAAGCTGGCGGCGTGCGATTCGGGAAAGCCGTAGGAGCCGAAGCCCAGCACCATCTGGTAGATGCTCTCGGCGAAGTCGGCATCGAGCCCGTTCCGGGCCATGCCGGCCAGGAGCCGTTCGCGGAAATGCGTCAGCCCGCCGTGACGCTTCCACGCCGCCATGGATCGCCGCACCTGGTCGGCCTCGCCGGGCGTGAAGCCGGCGCCGTCGATGGCAATCTGCATCACCTGCTCCTGGAACAGCGGCACGCCCAGCGTGCGGTCCAGGGCCTTGCGCAGCGTGTCGGGGATGTCGACGCGCAAATCCGGCTGCTTGCGCTGGGCGTCGCGGCGCCGCAGGTAGGGGTGCACCATGCCGCCCTGGATGGGGCCGGGCCGCACGATGGAAACCTGGATCACCAGGTCGTAGAAATGCGCCGGCCTGAGCCGCGGCAGCATGGACATCTGCGCACGCGATTCGATCTGGAACACGCCCACGGTGCGGGCGGCGCGGATCATCTCGTAGGTGGGACCGTCGTCGGCTGGGATGTCGCCCATGCCGAAGGGGCGGCCGTCGCGCCGCGTCAGCAGGTCGAAGCAGCGCCGGATGGCGGTGAGCATGCCCAGCGCGAGCACGTCCACCTTGAGCAGGCCCAGCGTCTCCAGGTCGTCCTTGTCCCACTGGATGATCTGGCGATCGGCCATGGCCGCGTTTTCCACCGGCACCAGCCGGGACACGGGCGCGTCCGAAATCACGAAGCCGCCCACGTGCTGCGACAGGTGCCGCGGCATGCCCCGCAATTGCCCCACCAGGTCGAGCCAGCGCCGCATCAGCGGCGAGCCGGGATCAAAGCCCAGCTCCTGCACGCGCTGCGCGAACACTTCGCCCTGGTCCCACCACGCCAGCGAGCGGGTGAAGGCATCGATCTGGTCGGCATCCACGCCGAGTGCCTTGCCCACGTCGCGGATCGCCATCTTGCGGCGGTAGTGGATCACCGTGGCGGCCAGCGCCGCCCGCTCGCGGCCGTACTTGCCGAACACGTACTGGATCACTTCCTCGCGCCGCTCGTGCTCGAAGTCCACGTCGATGTCCGGCGGCTCGTTGCGTTCCCTGGACAGGAAGCGTCCGAACAGCAGGTTGCTTTCGCCCGGCCGCACCTCGGTGATGCCCAGCGCGTAGCACACCGCGGAATTGGCGGCGCTGCCGCGGCCCTGGCAGAGAATGCCCAGGCTGCGCGCATGCCGCACGATGTCTTCCACGGTCAGGAAGAACGCCTCGTAGCGCATCTCCGCGATCAGCTGTAGTTCCATCCCGATCTGCTCGATCACCGGGGCAGGCACGCCGTCCGGCCAGCGGTTTTTCATGCCCTGTTCGGTGAGCTGCCGCAGCCAGCTGGTGGGCGTGTGGCCGGTCCCCACTAGTTCTCTCGGGTACTCGTAGCGCAGCTCGCCCATGCTGAAGTGGCAGCGTTCGGCGATGCGCAGCGTCTCGGCCAGCAGGTCGGGCGCATAGACCTCACGCAGGGCGTCGGCGCTGCGCAGGTGATGCTCGCCATTGGGCAGCAGGCGGTAACCGCATTCGGCCACCGGCATGCCGTGACGGACCGCGGTCAGCACGTCGTGCAGCGCGCGCCGCTCGCGCACGTGGTAGCGCACGTCGCCCGCCGCGACCAGCGGCAGGTGGAAGCGCTCGCCCGCCCGGCGCAGGCGCCGCAGCCGCGCCGCGTCCTCCGGGCCGCGGTGCAGTTCCACGGCCATCCAGGCTCGGCCGGGGAAGCGCTCCCGCATCCAGGCGGCGTGCCCGGCCTCGATGGTTGCGCCCGGCAGCCACAGCGCGAGGCCGGGCTGGGGCAGGGCGGTGAAGTCGTCGCGCAGCAGGCGGTATTCGCCTTTCACGCTGCGGCGGCGCGCGTGCGTGATGAGGCTGGACAGGGCCTCGTAAGCGCTCTTGTCCTGAGCCAGCAGCACCAGGCGCGGGCCGTCTTCCACCTGGAACTCGGCGCCCACGATCAGCTTCACGCCGTGCTCCCGCGCGGCCTCGTGGGCGCGGACGATGCCGGCCAGCGAGCATTCGTCGGTGATGGCCAGCGCCGTGTAGCCCAGCTCGCGCGCCCGTGCAAACAGTTCGTGGGCCTGCGATGCCGCGCGCTGGAACGAGAAGCACGAGAGGCAATGCAGCTCCGCGTAGCCGGCGCTCACGACCACCACCCGTGCAGGAACCAGGCCTGCGTGGCCGCGTCGCGGAACACCCAGGCGCGGCCGCCGTGGAGGTCGAGCGTGAGGTAGTCGCGGCAGATCTCGCCGTCGTCCCACCAGCCGGATTCGATGCGCTCGAACACCGTTCCCGGCGGCAGTTGCGGCGCCGGCATGGGGCAGGGCCGGGGCAGCAGGAAGGTGGGGCGATGCGCGTCCTGCCGCCCGGGCCGGAACGGCGCATGCCAGGGCGCGCCGGGGTCGTGGCGGTGGGTGGCGTGCTCGGGGCGGTGGTCTTCCAGCGCGCGCGGCGTCCACACGTTGTCATGGCCCAGGCGCGCGCGGATGCGCTCGATGACGGCGGCCCAGGCCTGTGCCTGACCGGCGCGGGGGTCGAACAGGTCGCCCTGCGGCACCACGGCATCGGCAAAGTCCTCGCCCAGCAGCAGCAGTTCGCGCGCGGCCAGCGGCAGGCCGTCGCGCTCCAGCCGTTCGCGCAGGGCGTTGAAGAAGCGCCCGGCGTCGCGGTGCGGATCGACAAACTGCGCGTGAATGCGCGTTTCCCGCGCGCCGGCATGCCGAACCGCCAAGGTCACGCTGCGCAGGCCGCGGTCGCGCGCCCGCAGGTAGGCCTGAAGCTCTGTGCACAAGCGCTTGAGCGGGAAGTGCAGGCTCTCGACGGCTTCCACTTCCGCTGCCAGCTCGAAGCGGCGGTGGAAGGTTTCCGGCGGCACGATGGCCTCGAAGGGGTCGCTGGCGGCGCCAACCAGGCGATCCAGCGCGATGCGCCATTCGGCGCCGAAGCGGCTCACGAAGGCCGCGCGCGGAATGGCGAACAACTCGCCCAGCCGGCGCAGGCCGACGCCTGCCAGCGCGCCCAGGATTGGGTCCGGCCAGTGCAGGCAGGACAGCGGCAGCTCGTGCAGCTGCGCGGGCAGGTCCTGCGCCCGCAACACCGGTTCGGGCCGGCCGGCGCAGGCGAGCAGGGCCGCCGCCGCCCGCGTGGGCGCAACGGCAAGCCGTGCGGCGTGGCCCAGTTCCGGAAGCTCGGCACGCACCTGGTCGAGCAGCGCCGGAAGGCCGCCGAACAGCGCCAGGCTGTGGCCAATCTCCACCCACAGCAGGGCCTGGGGCGCGCGGCCGGGCTCGCGCAGGTCGCGGATGTCCGCCGTCACCGGCTGGCCGTACCGGTAGATCCAGCAGGCAAGGCTGCGCAGCACGGCCTGTTCCGCGGCAGGCCGGCGCACCTTGAAGCGGAGCCCCGGATGCAGCGAGGCCGCGCGCAGGAACGGCGTGCCGGCCGCGCAGTCCGCCGTGCCCGTGATCAGCCAGCGCTGCGCGCCCTGCTGGTCGACAACCACCGCGCCGGAGACGGGATCGGGATCGGCGTCGGTGCCGGCGTCGGTGCCGGTATCGAGGCCGAGCGCCGACAGCGGCAGGCGGGGGAAGTGCAGACAGAGCCAGAGCATGGACGGTGCTTCGGCGGACTCATGCGCGGGCCAGGGCCGGGGCAGGTTCGGGTGCGCCTGCCGGGCTCGGCTGAGCACTTTCCACCTGCTGCTCGTTGGCGGGCGCCGTACCGGCCCAGGCCTGCGCCGCGGACGGCGGGGGATCCAGCCGCAGCGCCGCCGCCGGCCTGGCACCGCGGCACTTCAGCACTTCCACGCACGGCGACCCATGTTCGCGCCAGACCCGCAGGCGCAGGGCGCTGGGCGTGGACTCGGCGGCAAAGGCGTCTGGCCGCAGCAGGAGCACGCAGCCATCGCTGCTTTCCGCCGCGAGTTGCAGGCGCCGCAGGCCTTGGGTGTCGGCCGCGCCCATCCACAGCAGCACCGCGCCCGCCCCGGCGCGCAGCAATTGCTCGGCCGACCACAGGCGCTGGGCGCTGTCGGCCTGCGGGCCCGGTTCCACGATCAGCAGGCGCTCCACCAGTACGCCGCTGGCCGCCAGGCGCGGCGCACAGGGCTGCATGGGCGGCGCCACCAGGGCCACGGGCAGTCCCGACCGGGTGAGCCGCGCCAGCAGCGGCAGGGCCAGGCTCAGTTCGCCCACGCCGGGCCGGGCGTGGAGGATTTCGCTGGCCGCGCCCATCGGCCAGCCGCCCCCGGGCAGCACGCGATCAAGCGCCGCATGGCCGGTGGGCCGGGCGCGGATGGCGGCCTGCTGCGAGGCGCGCCAGACGCCGGGGACCAGCGCCGTGCCTAGGCGTGCGGGAAGTGCGGATTCCACGCCAGTTCCCACAGGAAGCCGTCGGGGTCCGAGAAGTACCCGGAATAGCCGCCCCAGGAGGTGCGATGTGGCGGCTTGACGATGTGCACGCCGGCGGCCGCGAGTTCCGCGAACAGGGCATCCACGGCTTCGGCCGAGCGCAGGTTGTGGGCGAGCGTGAAGCCGCCGAAGCCGCTGCCCCCTGCCGGCACGCCAGCGTCGGCCGCCAGCTCGCCGCGCGGGAACAGCGACAGCCAGGTCCGGCCCATCTCGAAGAACGCCACGCCTGCATCGGCGGGCATGGGGATGGGCGGCAGCTTGAGGATGTCGCGGTAGAAGGCGGTGGCGCGGTCCAGGTCGGCCACTCCCAGGGTGATGAAGCTGAGGCGAGGTTCCATGACGGTATCCAGCGGTTGCGGGTCAGTTGCGGGCAAAGCCGCCCGTGCGCAGCAGGCCCACGGCCAGGCCTTCGATCTCCAGCGGCTGCCGGGAAAGATCGACCTGCAGGGGTTGAAAATCCGGGTTCTCCGGCAGCAGGCGCACCAGGTCGCCGCGCCGCTCGAAACGCTTCACCGTGACCTCGTCGCCAATGCGCGCCACCACGATCTGGCCGTTGCGCGCGGTCTGGATGCGGTGCACGGCCAGCAGATCGCCATGGCGGATGCCGGCCTCGCGCATGGATTCGCCGTGCACGCGCAGCAGGTAATCGGCACGCGGCCGGAACAGCGAGGCATCCACCGGCACGCGGCGCTCCAAGTTCTCCAGCGCCAGCAGCGGCGACCCGGCGGCGACCCGGCCGATTAGCGGCAGGCTTGCCTCGCGCTGCCGTGGCGGGGCGGGCGGAACGCCTGCGGGCTGCGCCGCTGCGCGCGGGATCAGGCCGGCTTCAGCGGACGGGGCGGGCAGCAGCCGGATGCCGCGCGCCGCCCCCGGCACCAGCTCGATGGCCCCCTTGCGGGCCAGGGCGCGCAGGTGATCGTCCGCCGCCGTGGGCGAGGCAAACCCGAACGCCGCCACGATTTCCGCGCGCGTGGGCGGCGCGCCCCGCTCGGCCAGGCGGGTGCGGATGAAGTCGAGAATCTCGGTCTGGCGGGAGGTGAGCATGGGGATAGAATAACTGTATAAAAATACAGTTATCCACTTTCCTCCCAGGCGACAGGCGCGGGGGTGAGGGCCGGCTTCGATGGAAAAACGTCACCTGCCAGGCACACAAAATTCTGGACAAACCGGGGGTCTCGCCCAGACGCAGACCCATGCTGTAGGTCGTCAGCCAGAAGACCCGGCAGTGCGGCACTCGCGTGCGCATGATCAGCTGCGCCAGATCCTGCGTCGTGAGGATGTCGGGGAGGCTGCGCACCACGGGTGGCTTGATCGGATACAGCCACGGAAACGGTCGACCCAGCACTTGCTCGAAGATGAACTTGATCCCGCACAGATCGATCTTGACGGTGCTCCACGAGCGACTGTCGACCAGGCTCGTGAAACCATGCGCAGTGCCCTGACCAGTTTCTCAGCGTCCCGGCGATCGGTCTTGACCCGGTCCCTCGGCCTTCGGGCAATCAGCGACGGCGAACACAGCTTGCAGACGAAGCCCTTACGGCTCAGGTACCGCTGCAGGTCATCGCCGCAAGGGACCGGCTTCGTAGACGAACACCACCGACGACGCCTTGCTTTCCATCCGCGTGCACAACCGATCGATGTCACGGTCCAGAACGCCGATCCGATCCAGCGTCTGCACCTCGCCACCGCCTACCGAGTACGCCGCGACCATCGAATCCTTGTGGACATCCAGGCCCACGAACACGGTGCTATCGTTTGCCATGCTGACCTCCGCCGTAGAGAACCGACGATGAGAGCAGTGTCGACCCGCTCCAGCGGCTCTGGCGAAACGCTAACCCGCGTCATGGCCTTCACGGAGGTCAGCGCCACGTACAGCGGAAGCCATACTGTCTGGCGGCTAGGAGAGAGTCGTGATTGAGAAGACTGCGCTAAAGCCCGCTGGCAATCCGACCGCGACTTGCCCGCGCTGCGGGCTGTTCTTCCGATTCAAGCGGTTCGAGAATCATTGGAGAACCGTGCACGGTGATGAGTTGCCTTGGACCTCTGAAGAGCTGATTCAGATTGAAAAATCGGCAGGCGTTGGAACTGTGGAATTCTCAAGCCGCAAGCCGCGTGCGTTGGATGAAGCGATACGAAAGCAACTTCGAAACGCGAAAAATCGTCGGATCCAAAATCCCGTTGGAACGGATCGGTCCAGGAATGCAAAGGCGAAGAAGAAACCGAAGGATATAATTAAATCTGACGAAATAAGAAAGATTGATTCAGCGGAGGATTTGTCTTCGGACTTCATGCGGAAATGCTGTGGAAGGTGGTTTCGCAGCAAGACTTCTTGGGAGGCACACCGTAAAAGTACTCATGCCAAGCGCCATGTACGCAAAAAGGGCCGATATGAGGACTATGGAGAGGGTAACGCGGAACCTAATAAGAAAAAGGAGCCAGCGAAAGGAATCTTCGGGAGCCTCTATAGCGTTGGGTCAGGGGTTGCGGTGAGTGGGGGACTTCCCGGACTTGGTAAACGAAGGTAGCTTCGGCGCCGCCCAACTAGTTGCACATGGACTCCTCCTGCAAGCTGCAGGTGAAGCGGATCGCTGATCGTGGCGCGTTAAGGTGGTTGCAGTTTCGGCCCCTGCCGGGGCGTTCGCCGGGCAGGGGCTACCACTGGCAGTCCCTGCAATCCCCGGCTCACCGTTCGGCTTCGTCGAGGGTCTGCGAGGCAGATCGCGCCTTCATGGAGTCGCGCCGGGAGGGCCACACGCTCGCTACGAGCTTTTCGCTCGGTGCCGCGCCGCCACGTGGCTCACGCGATGCGCGCAATCCTGACGGCCGGCGCACGTATCGTCTTGTAACGATTGCGCCTGAAATCCGGAGAAGCGCAATTCCCGCAATCCGCGGTCGAGACCCAGTCACGACCGCGTAAACTTCCGCCGTCACGGCGCCAGCAGATGCGCCGGCCCACAATGTCACTGTGCAGGCACCCCTGATTCGGATTGGAGATCGAGTTCTCTCGGCCCGGCCAGTCACATTTGAGTTGAATAAAGTCTCTGTCGGATGCGTGCAGTGATCAAGCTCTAGCAACCTTCGCTGCCGTCCAACAACACCTTGCACCCGACGTCTTTGCCGCCGCAGACATTTGTTTCTATCTTCAAGAGACCGCTGGGCGGCAAAGCAGCGGGTGAACGTGGCCGCTGAAAAGCAAAACGCGCTATGCTCGCCGCATGATCGAAGCCGCCTTGCTATCTCAGGTTAAAACTCTCAGTGTCGTTGATCGCATTGAGCTTTTGGGCGCAGTCTGGGAGACCCTCACGCCTGAAGATGCCCCTGTTACATCTGAAGAAAAACAGCTATTTGACGCACGCTTAGCTGATCTTCAGAAAAACCCAAACGATCAAAGCCCGTGGCGTGAGGTGCAAGCACGCATGAAGCTCAGCCTGCCTTGAGTTACAGCGTTTATGTCCGCCGCCTTGCCGAGCTGGACGCACTTGAAGCACAGGCTTGGTACGAGTTACAGCAGTCAGGACTAGGCGAGTCCTTCAACAGTCAGTTTGGTCGCGCTCTGGGGTGGCTTGAGCACAATCCTCTCACTTGCCAGAAAATCTACGGCCCCGTCAGGCGTGTTTTGTTGCGCCGTTTTCCATATCTGCGGTGGTTTGTAGTCGAGGGCGAAACGGTCATTGTTCTGGCCTGCACGCATGGCAAGCGTAGCCACTCCTTCATTCGTTCTCGGCTGCGTTAGGCCCAATAATCGTACATGGACTCCTCCCGCAAGCCGCGGGTGAAGTGGATCGCTGATCGTGGCGCGTGAAGGTGTTGCAGTTTCGGCCCCTGCCGGGACCCGCGCACGCAAAGCGCCTGAAATCCGGAGAAGCGCAACTCCCGCAACCGGCGTTCGAGACCCGGTCACGACCGCGTAAACTTCCGCCGTCACGGCGCCAGCAGATGCGCCGGCTTACAACGGATGCGGGAGAACACCATGCGCCGACTGTCGTCCACCGATGTCGCTTTTCTCCTGCTGGAGCGCCGGCACCAGCCGCTGCACGTGGGCTGCCTGGCGCTGTTCACGCCGCCGGCCGGTTCGCCGCCCGACTTCGCGCAGCAGCTCACGGCGCGGCTCAACAAGTCGCAGAAGGTGGTGCCGCCGTTCGATCGCCGGCCGTTCTCGCGCCTGGGCGTGTTCTACTGGAAGGACGACCAGGACTTCGACCTGGCGCACCACTTCGTGCACCTGGCGCTGCCCAAGCCCGGCCGCATCCGCGAGCTGCTGGCGATGGTCTCGCGCGTGCACAGTGCGCACCTGGACCGCGCCTACCCGCTGTGGCGCGTGTACCTGGTGGAAGGGCTGGAGGACGGCCGCATCGCCTTTTACATGAAGATGCACCACTCGCTGGTGGACGGCGTGTCCGGCATCCGGCTGCTGATGAAATCCATGTCCGACGACCCCGAGCTGTCCGCGCTGATGCCGCCCACCTGGGAGATCGACAGCATGCCGCCGGTGCAGGACGAGCCGATCCTGCGCGGCCTGAAGTACCTGAAGGCGCGCGGCACGTCGGCCGTCACGGTGGCGCGCGACCTGGCGCAGTCCTACCGGGACGCGCGTGCCGGCCGGCCCGGGGTGGTCACCAGCCTGCTCGCGCCGCGCTGCATCCTCAACCAGAAGATCACCGCCTCGCGCCGGTTTGCGGCGCAGTCGTACTCCATGGCGCGCATCAAGGCGGTGTGCCGGAAGTTCGACGCCACCACCAACGACGTCATCATGGCGATGTGCGGCGGCGCCCTGCGGCGCTACCTGTCCGGCCTCAACGAGCTGCCCGAAAAGCCGCTGGTGGCCGCGGTGCCGGTGTCGCTGCACCGCGACCGCGAGCACGCCGAACCGGGCAACGCCGTGACCGTGATGCTGGCCACGCTCGCCACCGACGTGGCCGACCCGGTGCAGCGCTTCCGCGCCATCAAGGCGTCGGTGGACTACAACAAGCAGCGCTTCCACAGCATGACCCAGTCGGAAATGCTGGTGTACATGGCGGGCATGCTGGTGCCGGGCGCGGTCAGCATGCGCGGCAACTGGGAGCGCATGCCGTTCAACGTGATGATTTCCCACGTGCCCGGCCCGCGCGCGCCCATTTACTGGCAGGGCTGCAAGCTCGAAGGCCTGTACCCGGTCTCGATCGTGGCCGACGGCATGGCGCTCAACATCACCCTGATCAGCCGCGGCGACCTGGTGGACTTTGGCCTCATCGCCTGCCGCCGCACCCTGCCCAGCGTGCAGCGCCTGCTCGATCACCTGGAAGAGGCCCTGGTGGAACTGGAACAATCGCCCTGATCCCATCGCGCGGGCGGTGCCATGAACTGGGTGCTGGCGGGCGTCGCCGCCTACGTCTTCTCGCAATTGCTGATTGGCCTGTGGGTGTCGCGGCGCATCACCACGGAGGCTGACTACCTGCTCGCCGGGCGCAGCCTGGGCCTGTGGTCCACCACGCTGTCGGTGTTCGCCACCTGGTTCGGGGCCGAGGCCTGCGTAGGAACTGCCGGCGCGGTCTACAGCGAGGGCCTGCGCGGGGCCACTGCCGACCCCTTCGGCTACGCGGTGTGCCTGGTGGCGATGGGCCTGATCTTCGCCGTCCCGCTGTGGAAGCTCGGCCTGACCACGCTGGGCGACCTGTTCCGACTTCGCTACTCGCGCGGGGTCGAGACGCTGGCGGTGCTGATGATGGTGCCCACGTCTATCGGCTGGGCGGCGGCGCAGATCCGTGCCTTCGGGCAGGTGCTGTCGGCGTCCTCGGGCGTGGACGCGGATCTCGCGATGAGCGTGGCCGCGGGGGTGGTGATTCTCTACACCGTCTCCGGCGGGCTGCGCTCCGACGTGGTCACCGACGTCATCCAGGGCATCGCGCTCACCCTGGGCCTGTGCGTGCTGCTGGCGGTGGTCGCGCGGCACATGGGCGGCGTGGTGCCCATGCTGAAAGCCATCGACCCCGCGCGGCTCAGCCCGCTGGGCGGGCCGGAGGTGTCCTGGCTCCAGACCCTGGAACGCTGGGCCGTGCCGACCGTGGGCTCGGTGGTGGCGCCGGAACTCATCGCCCGCATCCTGGGCACGCGCAGCCCGGCGATCGGCCGGCGCGCCGGGGTCCTGGGCGGGAGCCTCTACCTGGTGGTGGGGCTGATCCCGGTCACGCTCGGGCTGGTCGGCTTCGTCCTGATGCCGGGCCTGGCCGATGGCGAGCAGATCCTGGCGCTGATGGCGCGCGAGTACCTGGGCACCGCGCTGTACATCCTGTTCGCCGGCGCGCTGATCTCGGCCATCCTGTCCACCGTGGACAGCGCCCTGCTCAGCGCCGGGGCGCTCACCTCGCACAACCTGGTGGCGCCGCTGATTCCGGGCCTGGGCGATCGCGGCAAGCTGCGCCTGGCGCGGGCGGCCGTCATCGGCAGCGGGGTGCTGGCATACGCGCTGGCGCTGCGCTCGGAGAGCATCTACCAGCTGGTGGCGGATGCCTCGGCCTTCGGCGGCGGCGGCATTTTCATCGTGGTGACGCTGGGGCTGTTCACCCGCTGGGGCGGCGCGGTCAGCGCCTACGCGGCGTTCTTCGCTGGCGTCCTGGCCTGGTTCCTTGGCACCTACGTTTGGCCCATGGAATTTAGCTACTTGGCGTCGATCCTCGCGGCCCTGCTGGCCTACCTGGTGTTCGCCCCCGTCGGCCCGCGAGCCGAGCGGCTGGTGCCGGTGTCGTGAGCGTGGCCGTGCGCGCTGATATCCGTGCCCTGCTGTGCTGCGCGTTATTGGTTGCGGCGCAGACCGTGGGCGCGACCGAGGTCTACCGGTCAGTCGATCCCAATGGCGTCGTGCACTACACCGACCAGCCGCCGACGCCCGATGCCAAGCCGCTCGCGCTGCCGCCGGTGCAGGTGATCAGCCCGCAGGCCATCGGCCCGGGCAAGCCGCGCGTGCCGGTGCCGGGACCGCGGTTCCGGCTGAGCATCGAGTCGCCGCAGCCCGAGGAAACCCTGCGCGGCGATGACCGGCGCATCCCGGTCAGCGTGCGCCTGGACGCGCCGCTCCCGGCCGGTTATGGCCTGCACTTTCTGCTGGACGGCCGCGCGCAGAACGTGGCGCCCAGGCGCGCCCTCCACTTCGTGCTCGAAAACGCCGAACGCGGCGAGCACCTGGTGAGCGTCGCGGCGGTGGACGAGCAGGGGCGCGAAGTCCAGCGCACGCCGCCGGTGATCGTGCACATGAAGCCGCCGCTGGCGCAGGCGCCTCCACGACCGGAGCGGGCTCCACCGCGTCGCTGAACCGGCCCGAGCGGGCGGGAAACAGTGTGATCCGCACGAGGCCCGAGCGCCGGACCGTGGGCCGGAAGGGGATCGCCGCCGGGTCCGGTCTGGATCCGATCTCGGACCTCGAAACTCGAAACTCGAAATTCGCCGCTCGAAAATCAGAGCTCGAACAGCGCCATCGATTCCACGTGCGCGGTGTGCGGGAACATGTCCATCACGCCCGCGCGCATCAGGCGGTAGCCGTGCGCGTGCACCAGCAGGCCGGCGTCGCGGGCCAGCGTGCCGGGGTGGCAGGACACGTACAGGATGCGCGCCGGCTTGCGGGCGGCGATCACCGGCATCATGGCATCGGCGCCCGCGCGCGGCGGGTCCAGCAGCACGTGGGTGAAGGGCGCCTGCAGCCAGCCGGCGTCGGGCCTGGGCTGGAACAGGTCCGAGGCGTGGAAGCTGATGTCCAGGCCCAGGCGCTCGGCGTTGGCGCGGGCGCGCGCCACAAGGCTGGCCTCGCCTTCCACGGCGGTGACGCGCGCACCGCGGCGCGCCAGCGGAATCGAGAAATTCCCCAGGCCGCAGAACAGTTCCAGCACGCGCTCGCCGGGATGCGGCGCAAGCCAGTTCAGCGCCTGGCGCACGGCCTGCTGGCTGACCTCGGCGTTGATCTGGATGAAGTCCAGCGGCTGGAACTGCAGGCGGTCGGCCGACCCGTCGGGCGAGTAATCGAGACGCGGCGCGGGCGGGGCCATGGGCTCCACCGTGGCCGGGCCGGAGGTCTGCACGTAGAGCGTGAAGCCTTCGCTGTCGGCGAGCCCGGTGAGCTGGCGGCAGTCGTCGTCGCTCAGCGGCTTCATGATGCGCAGCACCAGCGCCACCGGGTCGGCGCAGGCGATCTCGATCTGCGGCAGGTGGCTGCGGATGGACAGGCCGGCCACGCATTCGCCGAGCACGCGCAGCTTCTGGCCCACGCGTGGGTCCAGCACCACGCAGGTTTCCAGCGCCGCCAGCAGCGGGCTCGAACGCTCGCGGAACCCCACCAGCGCGGTGCCGCGCTTGTCCACGTACTTCACGCCCAGGCGCGCGCGGCGACGGTAGCCCAGCGTGGGCCCGGTGATGGGCGGCGCCAGCTCCGCGGCCTCCACCTTGCCGACGCGGCGCAGCGCCTCCACCAGCTGCTGCTGCTTGTGCGCGATCTGCGCCGCGGGCGCCAGGTGCTGCAGCGAGCAGCCGCCGCAGACGCCGAAGTGCGCGCACGGCGGCTGCACGCGGTCGGGCGAGGGCTGCACCACCTCCGTGACTTCGCCCTCGTCGGCGTCGCGGTGCACGCGGGTGTACTGGAAGTTCACCGTTTCGCCCGGCAGGGCGCCGGCCACGAACGTGACCTTGCCGTCGATGCGGGCCACGCCGCGGCCGTCTTCGGACAGGTCCACGATCTGCGCGCTGAAGGCGCCTTCGGGCAAGGGCTTGCGGCGCTGCCGGCCGCGTGCGGGGCCGATCATTCGGTCCAGGCGTCGGCGAATTCCGCCCAGTGCGGCGCGGTGCTGCTCTCCAGGAAGTCGCGGGCCAGCAGGATCTCCTGCTCGTACTGGTCTTCGGACAGGTGCCCGCGCATGAACTGGAAGCGCAGGTACACCAGCCAGGTGTTCATCACGTCGGTCTCGCAGTAGGCGCGGATGTCGGCGAGCCTGCCGGCGCGGTAGGCGTCGAACACCTGCGAGCCGTCCATGCCGAGCTTGCCCGGCAGGCCCAGCAGCAGGGCAATCTCGTTGAGCGGCGCATTCTGGCGCCCGGTGTAAAGCGCGAGCACGTCCATCAGGTCGGTGTGGCGGAACTCGTAGCGCTTGAGGTAGTTGCTGTACTTGGACTCGCGCTCGAAATGGCCGGTGTCCCAGTAGGCCTGGGCGCGCACGCCGTGGATCAGCCCGCGGTAGTGCAGCACCGGCAGGTCGAAGCCGCCGCCGTTCCAGCTCACCAGCGTGGGCCGGAACCGCTCCACGCCGTTGAAGAATTTCTGCACCAACTCGGCCTCGTCGGACGTCTCGTCGCCGATGGACCAGCACTTGAGCGCATCGCCGGCGCGCATCACGCAGGAAATGGCGACAACCTTCTGCAGGTGCGCCGGCTGGAACTCGTTGCCCTTCTCGGCGCGGCGCAGGGCGCGCAGGGCTTCCCACACCGCGTCGTCGCCGGCCTGGGGAAGGCCGAGGATGCGGCGCGCGCCGTCGAGGTCGGGGATGGTCTCGATATCGAAGACCAGCGTGGTATCACTCACGCCGGGAACACACCCGTGGACACGTAGCGGTCGCCGCGGTCGCAGATGATGCAGACGATGGTCGCGCTACTGACCTGCCCGCACACCTGCAGGGCCGCGTAAAGCGAGCCGCCAGACGAGGGGCCACAGAACAGGCCCTCGGCGCTCGCGACGAGGCGCATGGTGTCTTCGGCGTCGTGCGCCTCCACCTCGATGATGCGGTCGAGCTTGGTGCGGTCGTAGATGCTCGGCTGGTAGGCCTCGGGCCACTTGCGGATGCCGGGAATGGACGAGTCGCCCGCCGGGTGCACGCCAATCAGCTGGATGGCCGCGTTCTTTTCCTTGAGAAAGCGCCCGGTGCCCATGATGGTGCCGGTGGTGCCCATGGTGGCAACGAAATGGGTGATGGTTCTTTCCGTGTCGCGCCAGATTTCCGGGCCAGTGGTCTCGTAGTGCGCGCGCGGGTTGTCGGGATTGGCGAACTGGTCCAGCACCCGGCCCTTGCCCTGCTCCTGCATCTGAAGCGCGAGGTCGCGCGCGTACTCCATGCCCTGCGCCTGCGTCACCAGCACAATCTCCGCGCCGAAGGCCTTCATCTGCGCGCGCCGTTCCGCACTCATGTGCTCCGGCATGATCAGCACCATGCGGTAGCCCTTCATGGCCGCCGCCATCGCCAGCGCGATGCCGGTGTTGCCGGAGGTGGCCTCGATCAGCGTGTCGCCGGGCTTGATCTCGCCGCGCTCCTCGGCGCGCCGGATCATGGAATAAGCCGGCCGGTCCTTCACCGACCCGGCCGGATTGTTGCCCTCCAGCTTCGCCAGCAGGATGTTGTTGCCGATGCCGGGCAGGCGGGTGAGCCGCACGAGCGGCGTGTTGCCGATGGTCTCGGCGAGCTGGGGCGTATTCATGGCGCGAATTCTATTTTAACTGCCACCTGCCGGGAGCCCGCTCGAAGGCGCAATGCACCTTGGCCTTGGACACATCCGCACCGATCCAGATCGTCATCGTCACCCTCCCAACCGAACACGCAGGGGAGCCCACGATGAGCCGCTTCGCTTGTCCATTCGGGCTCGCCTCCCAAGGAGGGGCCTGGGTTTACCGTCCAGCGTCGTGTGGGCTCAAAGGCGGAGCCCGAGGGGCCTTGTCTTCGCTCCAGGCTCAAAGACCTCTGCGAAAGCTCAGACTTCCCTCGGCTCCTGTCCCGCTGCGCTGCGGGATGACTTCAAGATACAAGCGGAGGCAAACGGTCGGCTGGAGCGCCTTGTTAGCCATCAGCTCTGCGAGGCTTGATATAGAGTTAAAAGATTTACGAAATCTGTTTCAGGCGCAAATCGCTTTGCATTTGTAGCCAATCTGCTTGCATAAGTTGAGCCTAGGTCTTCTCCTGCCAAGCTCGCAAGCTGTGACGAATGATAAATAAGAGAACCGACAACAAGTGATATTTCTTTACTTTTGGACTGAATGTCTACCCCAGCTTCGCCAATGCCTTGGTCATATGCAGCGTGCTCCCACTGCTCGGCCATTTCCGAAAGCAGGCCCACATATTTAGACAAATGGATAGCTATGTGCCGAAATTTTCTGAATTCAGGGTGCGACATCCTCCAGCCGACTTCATCGTATTTTTGTTGGATGGCCTGAACAGAGCGCATACCAACTGCGGCATCTTTAACAAGCTGTTTAATGTCGTCCATCTTTAGGCCCCCAGGGCATGTAAAACATCTCGTCTAGTGCTTCACCATGCCAAGCAAGATACTGAACTTGGTGTGTACTAGAAAAAACAGCGGCTCGCTTGACTTGGTAGCCACATTTTTCTAACTCACTCTGCAATTTAATCTGTGATGTCCCTGATAAAACTTTATCGTCAAATATGACAACTCTCTTGTCTTTCCCAAGATTAAATACGGTCTCTGGAATGAATATGTCCCATTTTTCAGTTTTTATGTTTCTCCATGATTGACTATTTGCTACCGAGCGAAAGTCTTCTAAAGATTTTCTGTGATCGCTTTTTGAAGATAATGGAAACGTGACCGCAACAAATAAAGGGATGTCTCGTGTGTTCTCACTTGACAAGCAACACGCGGCAATACTCCCTGGCCCCGACATCGTTACGATGGCATCAGGGGCGAACTCACGCTCCATGCGTCTATTGATTTTTGAAATGTATTGCCGCACTTCATCAAAAGAGAAAGTTTTTGCCTTATTGGATGTGTTGCGCTCGCGTAAGCGAGCGGGCACGAAGTTTCCAAAGGAGCTTAGTAATGGTGAGTAAGTTGGGTCATTCAAGAAAGCTTCATGGCTAGCTTTTAGTTTTTTTACCAATTGATCTTCAAAGGTCCTCATTTCTGCAATATTAAGATCTCTTGGATACGGCAAATGTTCTATCGGCGATGTGTCGAATGAAAATGGGGTGCGGTCGTCTTTTACTATTATTGTTGGCATTTCAAACGCAAGCCGAAAACCTAACTCAAAGAAGACGTTTGCATTTCTTCCGCTTATGTCACATACAAGAATTGGGTTTGTAGCGATGTTTTTGAAAATATTCTTGTGAATTATATTTGCATCTTCTGATGTGCTCACAAGATTCGCCTTAAAACCAGCGACCTTTATTATTCTTTCGAGTTCAATGCGAACTCGACTCCAATGCGCGCTGCTGCAACCGTCTATTTCTGAAATGGGCATTACCACGCCGCATATCGGCTTCTCACCTTTCGCCACAGTGGTCTCCTATTTTTGATGGCTAACGCCCAAGCTCACCCGCCGTTTTGCCGCAGCGAAGATACCGTCTGAGTACGTCAACTGTTTTCGACATAGAAAGCTGTTGCGAGGCGCGGTTGGTAAGGAGTCTGGTGTTTGAGGACCCCGAAGGCAATGTGGACGAGCTTGCGCATGATGGCGACCAGCGCCTGCATCGGCGGTTTTCCGGCGGCGCGCAGCGTGCCGTAGAACGCAGCCAGCGCCGGATCGTTCTTGGCCTTGATCGCGGCCATGTAGAGCGTCTGTCGCAGGATCGGATTGCCGCCCTTGGAGATCATCGGCCTGCCGTTGACACTGGTGCCCGACTGCCGTTGCTGCGGCACCAGACCCACAAAGGCGGCGGCCTGGCGGGCCGACCGGAAAGCGTTCCGGTGAAACAGCGTCAGCATCTGCGCCGAGGTCTTCTCCCCCACACCGGGAATGCTGCACAGCAGCTCCTGATCCCGCTTCAGGTGCGGGTGCCGGTCGATGTGATCGCGGATTGCGTCCAGCAGCCGCTTCATCTCGACCTGCAGAGCGGCGATGTGTCCGGCCAGCGACTCCAGCACCAGCGCCGGGGCTGCGGTCAGGGGGGTCTGCTCCTGGCGATTCTGCTCGCGGATGCAATCCTCCTGCACGGCCTTGAGGCGCGACAGCAGCGCTGCCAGGGCGCGAATCTCCGGTGCGGGCGGCTGCCAGGGCGCGGGTTGCTTCAGAGCACCGTACTGCGCCAACGCCTTGGCATCGACCGCATCGGTCTTGGTGAGCAAGCCCAGACCCGAAGCAAACTGCCGGGCCTGGTAGGGATTGGCGATGCTCACTGCGGCACCGGCGTCCACCAGGGCCAAGGCCCAGGCCTCGTGATAGACGCCGGTGGCCTCCATCACGACGTGCAGCGGCGCATGCGCGTCGCCGGTCTTGGCCCGCACGTAGGCCAGCAGATCAAGGGCCGTGGCCGCCTGGTTGGCGAAGACTTCCAATTGCCTTGTCAGGGGTGAACTGCGGCCCGCTTTGCCACTTGCAGGATGGCATGTAGGGCTTCATTTACCGCAGCGCTGTTGGGAAAAGCGGTTGCCACCTCCGGGTCCAGAACCGCGATGTTAGAGGCGGCAGCGACGCGTGCAGCGTATTTGCCACGCACCAAGCCCCCGGGGAAATCTGAACGCTTGTACTCGCTGCGCAGTGTGTCTTTGATAGAGCTAGCCTTCTTCATAGAGTTTCCTTTCCGATTTGGTGCCCGGACGAGCGCTGATGATTCTGATGTTCTCGCTCTCGTCGGTGTGCGAGACCGCCAAGAAATTACCCAGCGTTGAAACTCCGAACGTGAGCCAACGCGCCTCACCCTCCGAATGGTCAGGGTCTGCGCCCGTGATGGAGAGTAGATCAAGAAAAACGGTGCTGGCTTCCTCGAAGCTGACACCGTGCTTCTTGAGGTTGTTCGCAGCCTTCTTCGGACCCCAGACGAAGTTCATGCTCGGAGTATAAGACCCTGTTTTCGTCGACCCCTAGGGAAACCCTGCACAGGTTCAATTTGAGCGTGGCGGTGGCGATGCAGAGGCGCGGGGTGCCTGCAACGGTTGCCGACCGACTTGATTTCCGATGTTTCTGATGCGATCCGGACACGAAACCCGGATCGCATCGACACCTATCCTGCGGCCAGGAGATCCTTGCGCGCCATCCAGAGGTTCACGCAGGCAAACAGCATGTGCAGCTGCGCGGTGTTCTTCTCCAGGCCGCGGTAGCGGACCT
>JBQTJW010000013.1:0-75218 GCA_052386745.1 Panacagrimonas sp.
AACACCTGCTTGCGCGTCACCTTGCTCGTCCGCGCAAACCCGCTCTCCGCCAAACTGATCTGCTGCATCGCGTCCCTCCCGTTACACGCGATTCAGTAGCAATACCTGTGCAGAGTTTCCCTAGGCATGGCTCA
Source organism: Panacagrimonas sp. (assembly GCA_052386745.1). Taxonomy (GTDB): domain Bacteria; phylum Pseudomonadota; class Gammaproteobacteria; order Nevskiales; family Nevskiaceae; genus Panacagrimonas. Next base: position 135 of record JBQTJW010000013.1, read on the forward strand.
AGCGACATGCCCTGGCCAACTTCTGCCCGCACTCGCTGACCGAACTCAAATCCACCTCATGCCGAAAACTGCGCAGCGCCCAGAATTGTCAATCCATCATCACCGCTTGCTGGAAACAGGCTGAGCTGTGGTGATGTCATTGGTTAAGTAAAGATCAATAGGCGCTATCGGACAGATCCATAGGCCTGCCCGTACAAACGTGATGACTAACATCACCTGTGATGTGATAATCATTGCATGAACTTCAGCGTCCACTTCGATCCGGAAACGGTTGCGCGCCTCGGCGCTGCGGTGGATCGCGTGGGCCTGACGCGGAACCGCATCATCGTCAGCGCCGTGAAGGAGTGGCTGGTGCGGAACGAGGCCCGTGAATGGCCGGAAGATCTGCGCGATCACTGGCGCAATCCCGCGCCCGAGCTCGGTGCCGGCCCGGCCGATTTCGAGCCCTGGCGTCCCGCGGTCCAGATCGAATCCCGATGAAATACATGATGGACGCCGGCACGCTGTCGGCGGCCCTGCGCGGCCGCCTGCCCGTGGTGCTCAAGCTGGCGGAACTTGGACCGGGCGAGGTGGCCATGTCGGTGTTCAGCCGCATGCAGGTGGAGATTGGCCTGCGCACGCAGCCACGTGCTCAGGCCCGATACGCGCGTCTGCTGCGGGCGCTGGCCGAGTCGGTGCGCATTGTGGAATTCGGCGAAGTGGAGGCTCGGCAGGCGGCGACCTTGGGCGCCTATCTGGAATCGGGTGGTGAGCGCATCGGGCCCATGGAACTGATGCTTGCGGCCCAGGCGATGACCCATCGCTACACGCTGGTGGCCGAGGACATCGCGCCCTATCGCATGGTCACGGGCCTGAACGTTGAGAACTGGCTGGGGAAAACTCCCTGATTCTGTTTGGAAACTCAAAAATAGAAGGTGTCGAAATGAAGCGAATCGTGAACTTCAGCGCGGGCCCGGCAACGCTCCCGCTCCCGGTGCTGCAGCAGGTCCAGGAGGAGCTGCTGGACTGGCGCGGCTCGGGCATGTCGGTGATGGAAATGTCGCACCGCGACAAGGAGTTCATGAGCATAGCCGCCGAGGCCGAAAAGGATCTGCGCGAACTCGCTGGGATTCCGGCCAATTACAAGGTGTTGTTCATGCAGGGCGGCGCCACCGCGCAGTTTTCGCTGGTGCCGCTCAACCTGCTGCGCGGCAAGACCAGCGCGGATTACGTGCTCACGGGCGACTGGGGTAAGAAGGCGGCCAAGGAGTGTGGCAAGTACGGCAAGGCCAACGTCGTGGCTTCGAGCGAGGCCGACAAGTTCACCCACATTCCCGACGTTTCCGCGTGGAAGCTGGACCCGAACGCGGCCTACGTGCACATCACGCCCAACGAGACCATTCACGGAGTGGAATTCCAGTACGTGCCGGACACCCACGGCGTGCCGCTGGTAGCGGACATGTCGTCCAACATCCTGTCGCGCCCGCTGAACGTGGCCAAGTACGGGCTGATCTATGGCGGCGCACAGAAGAACGTCGGGCCTGCGGGCCTCACCATCGTGATCGTGCGCGAGGACCTCATCGGGCAGGCCGCAGCCCTCACGCCGGGCGTGTTCGACTACAAGTCGGCGGCCGACAACGACTCCATGCTCAACACGCCGCCGTGCTTTGCCTGGTACGTGTCGGGGCTGGTGTTCAAGTGGATTCGCAGCGAGGGCGGCCTGGCCGAAATCGGCCGCCGCAACGAGCGCAAGGCCAGGCTGCTGTACGACTACATCGACGGGCAGGACTTCTACCGCAACCCGGTGGCAAAAAAGGACCGTTCCTGGATGAACGTACCCTTCACCCTCGCCAACGCCGACCTCGATGCCGACTTCCTGAAGGGCGCCAAGGCCGCGAGCCTCAACGGCATGAAGGGCCACCGCGCGGTGGGCGGCATGCGCGCGTCGCTCTACAACGCCATGCCGGAATCGGGCGTGGCGGCGCTGGTGGACTACATGAAGGAATTCGCAAGGACCCGTGGCTGAGCCGGCACCCATGTTCAAGATCCAGACCCTCAACAACATCTCCCTGCTCGGGCTCGACCGTCTGCCGCGCGCGCGGTACGAGGTGGCGTCCGACCTCGGCCACCCCGACGCGGTCCTGGTGCGCTCGGCGGACATGCACAAGCTGGACATCCCGGCTTCGGTGAAAGCCGTCGGCCGCGCCGGCGCGGGTACCAACAACATCCCGGTCGCCGCCCTGACCCGGCGCGGCGTACCGGTGTTCAACGCGCCTGGCGCCAATGCCAACGCGGTGAAGGAACTGGTGCTTGCCGGCCTGCTGCTGGCGGCGCGCAACATCGCGCCCGCGCTGGATTTCGTGAAGAAGCTGGACGGCGACGACAAGGCCATGCACGAGGCGGTGGAAGCCGGCAAGAAGAAGTTCGTCGGCTTCGAGCTGCCGGGCCGCAGCCTGGGCGTGATCGGCCTGGGCGCCATCGGCGTCAAGGTCGCTAATGCCGCGCTGGAGATGGGCATGGAAGTCTGGGGCTTCGACCCCGCCATGACGGTGCAGAACGCTTGGAAGCTGGATGCGCGGGTGCGGCAGGCGCTGTCGGTGGACGACCTGATGTCACGCTCGCAGTGCGTGACCGTGCATGTGCCGCTGCTCGACGCCACGCGCGGCCTGATCAATGCCGACCGCCTGAAGCTGCTCAAGAAGCAGGGCGTGATCCTGAATTTTGCGCGCGAGGCCATCGTCGACGAGGCGGCGGTGATCGAGGCGCTCGGCACCGGCGCGCTGCACGCCTATGTCTGCGACTTTCCGTCCAACGCGCTCAAGGGCAATCCGCGGGTCATCGCCACGCCGCACCTGGGCGCGTCCACCAACGAGGCGGAGGACAACTGCGCGGTGATGGTCGCCGATCAGCTTCGCGAGTTCCTGGAGTTCGGCAACATCACCAACTCGGTGAATTTCCCCGAGGCGGTGCTGCCGCTGCTGCCGGGCAAGACCCGCCTGTGCATCTCCAACGCCAACGTGCCCAACATGGTCGGCCAGATTTCCACCACCCTGGCCAAGCACAACCTCAACATCGCCGACCTTCTGAACAAGTCGCGCGGGGACATCGCCTACACCCTGGTGGATATCGACTCGGCCGTCCCTGTGCGCGCGGTGGACGAGCTGCAGAGCATCGAGGGCGTGCGCAACGTGCGGGTGATCGCAGGCGGTTCAGTGCCTATAATCCGGGCTGCTATCTGACCCGCTGGCGGAGCCGCAACATGGATGCCCCGAACGTCCGCTCGGCAAGCTCTCCCTGGCCCGGGATGTGGAGGATCTCGTGGCCATCCAGGGGGAGACCCACGGCATCGACGCCTTGTCTTTCGATCCGCGATGCGCGTTTCATCGGGCCGGCCTTGCGACTGTTCACCACGAAGCCGTCGACGGAGTGTGGATCTTCCAGGCTATCGAACACGGCCTCAGCATTCTCACGCCCGATCCGATGATCCGACTCGACTCCATCCAGACTCTCCCGTAATGAAGACCGTCTCCGAAGCGCGGGAAAAGATCGACGCCCTGGACGTGCAGATCCAGCAGCTGATCTCCCGGCGCGCACGCATCGCGCAGGAAGTTGCGAAGCTCAAGCAAGGGCAGGGCGACACGGGCGATCACTACCGCCCTTCGCGCGAGGCCGAGGTACTGCGCCGCGCCATCGAGCGCAACCACGGCCCTGAAGGCGGCCCGCTCACCGACGAGGTGATGGCGCGGCTCATGCGCGAAATCATGTCCGCCTGCCTGTCGCTGGAATCACCGCTGACCGTGGCCTACCTCGGTCCCGAAGGCACCTACACCCAGTCCGCCGCGCTCAAGCACTTCGGCGATTCGGTCACGGCCCGCCCGCTGGCGGCGGTGGACGAAATCTTCCGCGACGTGGAATCCGGCGCCGCCGACTACGGCGTGGTGCCGGTTGAAAATTCCATTGGCGGCGTGGTCACGCACACGCTCGACGCGCTGGTACACACGCGCCTGCGCATCTGCGGCGAGGTGATGCTCCCGGTGCATCACCACCTGCTGTCGCGCGAAACCAGCCTGGGCGCGGTGGGCACCGTGTACGCGCACGCGCAGTCCTTTGCGCAGACGCGCAAGTGGCTGGACACGCGCATGCCGCGCGCCGAGCGCGAGGTGGTCTCCAGCAACGGCGAGGCGGCACGGATTGCGGCGGACCACGGTGGCGCGGCCATCGCCGGCCTGCCGGCGGCGCGTCTCTACGGGCTCAACATCCTGGCCTCCAACATCGAGGACGACCCCGGCAACACCACGCGCTTTCTGGTCATTGGCAAGCAGGACCCCAGCGCCACCGGCGCGGACATCACGTCCCTGGTGGCCACCGCGCACCGCAACCAGCCGGGCGCGCTGTTCTCGCTGCTCAAGCCCCTGGCCGACAGCCAGGTGGACATGACGCGCATCGAATCGCGCCCCGTGCGCGGCTCGGCCGTGCCGGACTACTACTTCTTCATCGACTTCGGCGGCCACGCCAGCGACGCGGCCATCCGCACCGTGCTCGACCAAGTGCGCGCCAATGCCGCCTTCTTCAAAATACTGGGTTCGTACCCCCGGGCCGTGATGTGATGACTTCTCCCAACCCTTCAGACCTCACCCGCAACGCCCTGCCCGGAATCCTCGGGCTGGAGGCGTACACGCCGGGCATGCCCATCGACGAACTGCAACGCCGGCTGGGCGTGGCCGACGTCATCAAGCTCGCGTCCAACGAGAACCCGCTGGGCATGAGCCCGCGCGCCCGCGAGGCCCTGGCGGCGACGATCGCGCGCGACAACCTCGCCCTGTATCCCGACGGCAGCGGCTACCGCCTCAAGCAGAAGATCGCGGCCTACCACGGCATCGCGGCCGACCGCATCACGCTCGGCAACGGCTCCAACGACATCCTCGAATTCCTGGCGCGCATCTACGCCGGCCCGGGCCGCGCGGTGATGTTTTCCGACTACGCCTTCGCGGTGTACCCCATCGCCACCGAGGCGCAGAACGCGGAGGCCGTGCGCGTGCCGGCCTTTCCGCCCGATCACGCCATGCCTTACGGGCACGATCTGAAGGCGTTCCGGCGCGCGCTGCGCGAGCGGCCCGACGTGAGCCTGGTGTTCGTGGCCAACCCCAACAATCCCACCGGCACCTGGGTGCCGCCGGACGAGATCCTCGCCTTCCTGGAAGCGGTGCCGCCGCACGTCATCGTCGCGCTCGACGAGGCCTACTGGGACTACCAGGACGTGGCCCTGCGCCCCGATGCACGGCCCTGGCTGGACCGTTTCCCCAACCTCGTTGTCACGCGTACCTTCTCCAAGATCTACGGCATTGCCGGCCTGCGCGCGGGGTATGCGCTGTCGCACGCCACGGTGGCCGACCTGCTCAACCGCGTGCGCCAGCCGTTCAACAACAACAGCCTGGCCCTGCTCGCGGCCGAACTGGCCTTGGACGACCAGGACCACGTTCGCCAGTCGGTGGACCTGAACACGCGCGAGCGCGAGCGCCTGCACCGCGAACTGGTCGCCATGGGCCTGCGCGTGCTGCCGTCGCAGGCCAATTTCGTGACCGTGGGTTTCGAGCGCGATGCCAAGCCCATCCACCAGGGCCTGCTGGAGCGCGGCATCATTGTGCGGCCCATGGGCTCGTATGCCATGCCGGAGTTCCTGCGCGTGACCGTGGGCACCGAGCGCGAGAACGGCCGTTTCCTCTCAGCCCTGTCCGACATTCTCAGGCTCTGAGCCGGTGAGCCGCATCGCGGTGGTGGGCCTGGGCCTGATCGGGGGCTCGATCGCGCGCGCGCTGCGGGCTGCCGATCCGGCGATCCACATCACCGGCTTCGATCCGGACCCGGAACAGCGCGCCGACGCCGTCGCGCTCGGGGTGGTGGACGTGGCCGCGGCCAGCGCCGAAGACGCGGTGCAGAGCGTGGAACTCGTGATCCTGGCCGTGCCGGTGCTGCACACCGCCGAGGCCCTCGCCGCGATCAAGGGCGGGTTGGCCGCGGACGTGATCGTGACCGACGTGGGCAGCACCAAGGTGTCGGTGCTGGGCGACGTGGCGCGCGTGTTCGGAAATCTTCCGCCACGCTTCGTGGCCGGACACCCGATTGCCGGCACCGAGAAGAGCGGCGTGGCGGCCTCGACGGCCGAGCTGTTCCGCGAGCGCCGCGTGGTGCTGACGCCGCACCCAGGCCAGGACCGCGCGGCACTTTCAACGGTGCGCGCGATGTGGGAATCGGTCGGCAGCCGCGTGGTGGAGATGGACGCCGCGCGCCACGACGCCATCTTCGCCGCCACCTCGCACCTGCCGCACGTGCTGGCCTACGCCTTCGTGGACATGCTGTCGCGGCTGGACACGGCGGACGAGATCTTCCCCAACGCCGGCGGTGGCTTTCGCGACTTCACCCGCATTGCCAGTTCCAGCCCCGAGATGTGGCACGACATCGTGCGCGCCAACCGCGTGGAAGTGATGCGCCTTCTCGACCGCCAGATCGGCGAGCTGCGCGAGCTGCTGTCGCTGATGCAGGCCGAACAATGGCCGCAGCTGATGCAGCGCTTCGAGCGCGCCCGCTGCGCACGCGAGCGCCACCTGTCCCAGATCGAGTAGACCCGCCGTGAACGCAGACCAAGCCATGCTCAACTGGATCGTCCAACCCGGCGGCCGCTTTTCCGGCCGCGTGCGCGTGCCGGGCGACAAGTCCATCTCCCACCGCTCGGTGATGCTGGGTTCGCTCGCGACCGGCGTCACCGAGGTCAGCGGCTTTCTCGACGGAGAGGACTGCCTATGCACCATGAAGGCGTTCCAGGCCATGGGCGTGCGCATCGAGCGCCTGTCCGACACGCGCCTGCGTGTGCACGGCGTGGGGCTGCGCGGGCTGAAGGCGCCCGGCGCGCCGCTGGACCTGGGCAATTCGGGTACGTCGATGCGCCTGATGTCCGGCCTGATGGCGGCTCAGGCGTTTCCCACCACGCTGGTCGGCGACGCGTCGCTGTCGCGGCGGCCGATGAAGCGCGTGATCGAGCCGCTGGCGAAGATGGGCGCGCGCATCGATTCGCAGGACGGCAGGGCGCCGCTGCTGATCTCGCCGGTGAGCGGCCTGCGCGGCATCTCGCACGTCTCGAAAATGGCGAGCGCGCAGGTCAAGAGCTGCATCCTGCTCGCCGGCCTCTATGCCGAAGGACGCACCGAGGTCAGCGAGCCCGAGGCCTCTCGCGACCACACCGAGCGCATGCTGCGCGCCTTCGGCGTGGAGGTGGACGCGCGCCACGGGCACGCCGCCGTCAGTGGCGGGCAGACGCTGACCGGCACGAACATCCCGGTGCCGGCGGACATCTCCTCCGCGGCGTTCTTCATGATGGCGGCCGCGATCGTGCCCGGCGCCGAGATCGTGCTGGAAGACGTGGGCGTGAACCCCACGCGCACCGGCGTGATCGACATCCTGCGCGCCATGGGAGCGGGCATCGAACTGGAAAATCCCCGCACCTTCGGCGGCGAGCCGGTGGCCGACATCCGCGTGCGCGGGCAGGGGCTGCGCGGCATCGCCGTGGACCCGGCGCTGGTGGCCTCGGCCATCGACGAGTTTCCCGCTATCTTCGTTGCCGCCGCCTGCGCGGAGGGCGAGACCCTGGTGACCGGCGCCGAGGAGCTGCGGGTGAAGGAATCCGACCGCATCCAGACCATGGTCGATGGCCTGGTGGCGCTGGGCATCGAGGCGGTGGCGACGCCGGACGGCGCGCGCATCCGCGGCGGCACCTTGAGCGGCGGGCAGATTCATTCCCACGGCGACCATCGCGTGGCGATGTCGTTTGCGATGGGCGCCCTGCGCGCGTCCGGCGCGATCCGCATCCTTGACTGCGCCAACGTCAGCACCTCGTTTCCCGGATTTGCCGCGCTGGCCGCAACGGCCGGCCTGCGGATCGCCGCTGCCTAGGCGCCGCCCCCTCAGCGCGCGGCGACGCGCGCATCGGCCGCGCTGGCGGGCGCCACCTCGGGCCGGTACAGCGAACCATCGTTGAGCCGCCGCGGGTGCGGGCGGTAGGTCGGCGCCATGACCAGATTCTGCGGCTGATCGTGGGTCGTGCGGACATGCATCAGGGACAGCAGCGTCCAGTCCAGCACATCGGTCTGGAACGGCCGCGACTCCAGCGCGCGCTTGTCATCGGCGCTCACGCCGGCGGATCGCCACACCAGCAGCGGCACTACCTGGCCGGCCTCATCGGGCGAATGGCCGGTGAAGTTGCGCGTGTGGCCCACCTCCTCGCCGTGGTCGGAGGTGTAGAGCCAGGCGGCGGAGGACTTGCCGGTGGCGTCGCGGAAGGTGTCGAGCAGCTGGCTGATGACCCAGTCCTGGTAGCGCATGGCGTCGTCGTACTGGTCGCGCTTGACCCGCACCCAGTCGGGCCGGCCGCGCGCGGTCAGGGCGTCGTCCACCTCGTCCTCGCTGGATTCGAACTGCTGGAAGCCTTCGGGGCTGCGCAGGTCGTAGTGCGCGTGCGCGCCAAGCAGGTGGGCGATGATGAGCTTGCGCGGCGCCGGGTCGGCCAGCGCCTCCTTCCAGGCGGGCAGCAGGCGCTCGTCCAGGCTGCGCGAATCGCCCACGCCGGTGGCGACGCCGCCCTTGTTGAGCAGGTGCATCTCGTCGGCTTCCTCGGCGAAGCGCGTGGTGATGTAGCGGTCGTGCTGGTTGCTGATCCAGAACACCTTGTAGCCGGCGGCCCTGGCCAGCATGAGCACGCTCGGCAATTCCTCGTCGCCGCTGGGCTGCTGCAGGGTGCGCGGGGTGAGCATGTAGCGCAGGGCCGAGACGGTGCTGGCGGCGGCGGAAATCACGTCGCGGAGCACCAGCAGCTCGCCCTGGCGCTGGAGCAGTCCGGGCGTGGTGGGGCGGGCGTATCCGTAGAGCTGCCAGTCCCAGCGATTGGTGCTCTCGCCGATCACCAGCCCCACGGTGTGCTGCGTGGGCCCCGCGTACTGCGGGTTCCACTGCGGAAGCTGCGCCAGAGCGAGTGCGCGCTTGTCGCGCAGCGTATCCAGGTTGGCGCGGAATTCCTCGATGGTGGCGGCCTGCACCGGCCAGAACACCAGCGGATTGGCGCGGCGAATGGCCGGATCCAGGTGCAGCAAGGCAAAGATCAGGGCGGCGGCGTAGACCGGCTTGCGCCCGGATGGCCGGATGCCGCGCACCGGCCGCGTCGCCAGCACCAGCAGCCCGAGCAGCACCAGCAGTTGCAGGGTGTAGGTGCCCAGCAGCTGCCAGTAGTTCATGAGGAACTCGGTGGACTCGTCGCTGTTGGTGTTGGACACGCCCTCGATGAACAGCGTGGAGTCGGGCGGCGACTTGTACACGGTCGTGAGGAAGGCCTTGATGCCCAGGTCGACCACGAAGGCAAGGTTCCAGGCGCTGGACAGCCAGCCGCCGCGGACGCTCTCACGGCCCAGCGCCGCCAGCATGTAGGCAACAAGGCCGTAGACGAGCGCGGCCTCGGCCGTGGTGCGCCAGCCCTGCTCCATCAGCGCGTAGCCGCAGGCGACGAGCAGGGAGCCGGTGAGCGCCGGGTAGCGCTGCGCTGCCTCGCGAACCCGGTCCAGGAGTGGGCCGGGCAGGGTCGCCCCGGGCAAGCGCCCGGTCTCCTCCTGCGTGCTCTGGGTCACTCGGCTCATTCTGTTCAAGGCCATTGCCGGAATGGGTTCCCGGGAACGGTGATTCCCGGGCCTGCAATGACCGTTTAGCGTCGCCACCTGAACTTCCGCTTGCTCCCCAATCCCTGCTGCACATTCGCTACGTTGCGCAGACGGGCGCTCGGGCCGCCGTCCGGCGGGGCCAATTCGCTAGAATCGCCGGGTGCTCCCGCACCCCAGACCCCGACTTCATTTTGTCGCTGCCGCAATCGCGTTCGCGCTCATTGCTGCGGGATGCTCGCGCGTGGATCAGGGGTTCCCGGATTTCGCGGCACTGGTGGAAAAGAACAGTCCCTCGGTGGTCAACATCAGCACCGTTTCCGCCAACGCGGCAATGGAGACCCCAACCGCCGGAGACAGCGCCGACTGGCTGCAGCGGTTCGACGAACCCCCCCCTGGCGCAGTGCCGGAGGAGGAGGCGCCACCCGGGCCGGAGCCGCTGGGATCGGGGTTCATCCTCTGGGAGGACGGTTACATCCTGACCAACTACCACGTGGTGCAGGACGCGCGCGAAGTCATCGTGCGCCTGCTGGACCGGCGCCAGCTGCCAGCGAAGATCGTGGGCGTCGACGCGTCGACAGACCTTGCCCTGCTGAAGATCGAGGCGCGCGATCTGCAAGGCGTCAGGATCGGCGATTCGAATCGGCTTCGCCCCGGGCAGTGGGTGTTCGCCATCGGCTCGCCATTCAGCTTCGACTACTCGGTGACCGCCGGGATCGTCTCGGCCAAGGGCCGCAGCCTCCAGACCGAGCAGTACGTGCCATTCATCCAGACCGACGTGGCCATCAACCCCGGCAACTCCGGGGGGCCGCTGTTCAACCTGGACGGCGAAGTGGTGGGGATCAATTCGCAGATCTACTCGCAATCGGGCAGCTACCAGGGTGTGAGCTTTGCGATCCCGATCAATGTTGCCGCCAAGGTCGCCCAGCAACTGCGGGATCAGGGAAAAGTCACGCGTGGATGGCTGGGCGTGATCGTGCAGCCGGTGGATCGCGGTCTTGCACAGTCGTTCGGCATGGAGCGACCCGAAGGCGCCCTGGTTTCCCGTGTGCTGGAAGGTAGTCCGGCGGAAGAGACCGGCTTGCGTGCCGGCGACATCATCCTGTCGTTCAACGGCGTTTCGCTAGAAAGCTCGGGCTCGCTGCCGCCTCTGGTCGGCGACGCAAATCCCGGTCAGGTGATTCCGCTGAAAGTGATGCGTGATGGCAAGGCGATCGACTTCAGCGTGGAAATCGCCCTGCTCAAAGAGCCGTCGATGGAAGCCCCCGAGCCACCGGCTCCGCGTGCACCCGTGCATGCGCCGCTGGGCCTGGCGGTGAGCGAACTGAACGATCAGCAGCGCCGGCAACTGCGGGTGTTGTCCGGCGGGGTGCGCGTCGACCGGGTGGTGGGCCCTCCGGCTTCTGAAGCCGGTATTCGCGAAGGGGACGTGATCCTCACGCTGTCGGGGCAGTCCGTGGATTCCCCCGAGCGGTTTGCCGAGGTGGTGGGACGCCTGACGCAGGGAACGACGGTCGCCGCCCTGGTGAGCCGCGACGGCGCACCCTCGTTCGTGCCGCTGGAAGTTCCGATTGTCAAAGCCCCCATCACTCCCTGAGGAATCCCTGCACGTGAGTCCGCCAGCCCCGGTGCCGCGCCTGAGCCTGCTCGGGCGGATCGATTGCGGCCTGTGCGAGGAGATGGCGTTCGAACTCCAGGGATGGAGCTCGACCCGGAACGTGGCGTTTGACCACGCGGATGTGGACGGAAACCCCGACTGGCAGCGCCGCTTCGGACTGCGGGTGCCGGTCATCCTGGATGCCTGGGGCGAGGTCGTCTGCGAAGCACGCTTCGACGTTCAGGCCATGGATGGGTGGTTGATCGAATGCCGGCGCCGCGGCCGTTCCTGAGCTCGCCGTTCCAGGGATCGCGACCGGCTATACTCCGCGGCCTTTTAGCTTCGATTTTCTGTGATTTGGCGGTATGAATCTCGCGAATATCCGCAATTTCTGCATCATCGCGCACATCGATCACGGCAAATCCACGCTTGCCGACCGCTTCATCCAGCTCACCGGGGGACTGGAGGAGCGCGAGATGCAGGCGCAGGTGCTCGACAATAACCCTATCGAGCGCGAGCGCGGCATCACCATCAAGGCCCAGGCCGTGTCGCTGAACTACAAGGCGCGCGACGGGCAGGTGTACCAGCTGAACATGATCGACACACCCGGGCACGTGGACTTCAGCTACGAGGTGTCGCGCTCGCTCTTCTCCTGCGAGGGCGCGCTGCTGGTGGTGGACGCCAGCCAGGGTGTGGAGGCGCAGTCGGTGGCCAATTGCTACACGGCGCTGGAGATGAATCTGGAAGTGGTGCCGGTGCTGAACAAGGTGGACCTGCAGAACGCCGAGCCGGACCGCGTGGCCGAGGAAATCGAGCAGGTGATCGGCATCGAGGCCACCGATGCGCTGCGCATCTCGGCCAAGACTGGCCTGGGCGTTCCCGACGTTCTGGAAGCCGTGATCAAGCAGCTGCCGCCGCCCAAGGGCAACCCGGAGGGCAAGCTCCAGGCGCTGATCGTGGACAGCTGGTTCGACAACTACCTGGGCGTGGTGTCGCTGGTGCGCATCGTCAACGGCTCGATCCAGAAGGGCCAGAAGATCCGCGTGCTGTCCACCGGCAAGGATCACGAAGTGGGCATGCTCGGCGTGCACACGCCCAAGCGCGTGTTCAAGGACCGGCTGGAAACCGGCGAGGTGGGGTTCCTCATCGCCGGCATCAAGGACATTTTCGGCGCGCCGGTGGGCGACACGCTCACGCTCAGCAGCAACCCCTGCACCGAGATGCTGCCCGGCTTCCGCAAGATCCAGCCGCGCGTGTTCGCCGGCCTGTTCCCGGTGGATGCGGATGATTTCGAAGACTTCCGCGAATCGCTGTCCAAGCTGCGCCTCAACGATTCGGCGCTGCAGTACGAGCCGGAGAATTCCACCGCGCTGGGCTTCGGCTTCCGCATCGGCTTCCTGGGCATGCTGCACATGGAAATCGTGCAGGAGCGCCTGGAACGCGAGTACGGCCTGAACCTCATCACCACCGCGCCCTCGGTGGTGTACGAGGTGGAACTGCCGGGCGGCGTGGTGCAGAAGATCGACAACCCGTCCGAGCTGCCGGAGGCGGGCGCCTACGTGGACGTGCGCGAGCCCATCATCGTGGCGCGCGTGCTGATGCCGCACGACTACGTGGGGCCGGTCATGCAGCTGTGCATGGAAAAGCGCGGCGTGCAGAAGAACCTGCGCTACCTCGGCGCGCAGGTGCAGCTGGAAATCGAGATGCCGCTGGCCGAGGTGGTGCTGGACTTTTTCGATCGCCTCAAGAGCGTGTCGCGCGGCTACGCCAGCTTCGAGTACGAGTTCACGCGCTTCCAGACCGCGGACCTGGTCAAGCTCGACGTGCTGGTGAACGGCGACAAGGTGGACGCACTGGCCACCATCGTGCACCGCGACAACGCCTTTCCCCGCGGGCGCGACCTGTGCGAACGCATGCAGGAAGTAATCCACCGCCAGCAGTTCGACGTGGCCATCCAGGCCGCCATCGGCGCCAAGATCATCTCGCGCAGCACGGTGAAGGCGCTGCGCAAGGACGTCACCGCCAAGTGCTACGGCGGCGACGTGTCGCGCAAGCGCAAGCTCCTGGAAAAGCAGAAGGAAGGCAAGAAGCGCATGAAGCAGGTGGGCAGCGTGGAGATTCCGCAGGAAGCCTTCCTCGCCGTGCTCGGCGTGGACCGAAAGAAGTGAAGCGAGGAAGAGAATGAACCTGCCGTCCGATGTGCATTTCGATTTCGCGGTCCTGCTGACCCTGCTCACGCTCCTGACCGGGCTGGGCTGGGCGGCGGACACGCTGTGGTTTGCACAGCGGCGGCGCAACCAGATCGGCGGCAAGGCCAAGCCGGCCTGGATCCTGGATTTTTCGCGCTCGTTCTTCCCGGTAATTTTCGCGGTGCTGATGCTGCGCTCGTTCATCGCCGAGCCGTTCCGCATTCCCTCGGGCTCCATGATTCCCACCCTGCTCGTGGGCGATTTCATCCTGGTCAACAAGTTCTCGTTCGGCCTGCGCGACCCGGTGTTCCACCACGAATTCTTCAAGGGCGACCGACCCACGCGCGGCGACGTGGTGGTGTTCCGCTGGCCGCGCGATCCGTCGGTGGACTTCATCAAGCGCATCGTCGGCGTGCCGGGCGATCGCATCAGCTATCGCGACAAGATTCTGTACGTGAACGACGAGGTCGCGGCGCAGACGCCCGACGGCGCCTACACCGCCAACAGCACCCAGCGCGGCACCGCGTACCGGCTGACCGAGTCCATACCCGGGCACGAGCACCACATCATCGTGAACCCCGAGGCCACCGCGCAGGATTTTGAGATGACGGTGCCGCCGGGCGAATACTTCGCCATGGGCGACAACCGCGACGGCAGCTTCGATTCGCGCGGCTGGGGCACGGTTCCGGAGCACAACCTGGTCGGCAAGGCCTTCCTCATCTGGATGAGCTGGGACGGCCAGCGCTCGCGGCCCAATTTCTCGCGCATCGGCACGAGCATCCGCTGAGCCGGGACCGGGACGCGTGACGCAGGAACGGCAGCGCGCCGAACTCCAGGCCCGGATCGGTCATTCGTTTCGCGACGCCGGGCTGCTGCTGCGGGCGCTGACCCATCGCTCGTTTTCGGCCGACAACAACGAGCGCCTGGAATTCCTGGGCGATGCGCTGATCAGCGTCGTCATCGCCGAGGTGCTGTTCCAGAAGCAGCCGCGGGCCGGCGAAGGCGCTCTGTCCCGCCTGCGGTCGAGCCTGGTGCGCGAGCGCAGCCTGGCGCAGATCGCGCGGCGGCTGGACCTGGGCAGCCTGCTGCAACTGGGCGAAGGCGAGCTCAAGAGCGGCGGCTGGCGGCGCGACTCGGTGCTGGCGGATGCACTGGAAGCCCTGGTTGCCGCGGTCTACCTGGACGCCGGCTTCGACGCCGTGCGCAGCGTGAGCCTGCGCCTGTTCGAGCCCGAACTCGCCGCGCTGCCCGACGCCGAAACTCTCAAGGACCCCAAGACGCGGCTCCAGGAATGGTTGCAGGCCCGCGGCCGGCCCGTCCCCGAATACCTGGTGCTGTCAGAGACCGGGCCTGCGCATCACCGGCACTTTCACGTGCGCGCCCGGCTGCAGGACGCGGACCATTCCAGCGATGCCAGCGGCAGCAGCCGCCGCACGGCAGAACAGATGGCGGCGGATGTCCTGCTGCGCCAACTCGGCGATGATGCATGATGAATGAGTTCCAGCGTGAGGAGCGGTGCCGGGATGCGTAGCGGGATGGTGACCCTGGTGGGGCGGCCCAACGTCGGCAAGTCCTCGCTGCTCAACGCACTGGTCGGGCGCAAGCTCAGCATCGTGTCGCACAAGCCGCAGACCACGCGCAACGCCATCCAGGGCGTGCTGCACGGGCCGGAGTGCCAGATCGTGTTCGTCGATACGCCGGGCCTGCATCGCAAGGCCCCGCGCGCGCTCAACCGCGCCATGAACGACGCCGCCTCCAACAGCCTGCACGACGTGGACCTGGCCGTGTTCGTGGTGGAGTCGCTGCACTGGACCGAGGAGGACGATCTCGTCCTCGAACGCCTGCAGGCGGTCACGGCGCCGGTGGCCCTGGTCATCAACAAGATCGACCGGGTGGCGGACAAGACGCGGCTGCTGCCGGAGCTGGAGACGCTCTCGGCGCGTCGCGACTTCGCCTTCGTCATGCCGCTGTCGGCCAAGAAGGGCGACAACGTGCAGACGCTGGCGAACGAGATCATGGCGCGCATGCCGGCGGGGCCGCCGCTGTATCCCCCCGACATGGTGGCCGGCTTCGACGACGCCTTCCTCGCCGCCGAACTGGTGCGCGAAAAGCTGACGCGGACCCTGCACCAGGAGCTGCCCTACGCGCTCACGGTGTCGATCGAGTCGTACGTGCTCGAAGGCCGCATGCACCGCATCAGCGCCGTGATCTGGGTGGAGCGCGAGGGGCAGAAGAAGATCGTGATCGGCGAGGACGGCTCCGCGCTCAAGCGCGTGGGCACGCAGGCGCGCAAGGAGCTGGAACACCTGATCGGTGCCAAGGTATTCCTGCAGCTCTGGTGTCGCGTGCGCGAGAACTGGAGTGACGACCCGGCGGCGCTCAAGCAGTTCGGACTGAGCGGGGATTAGGCTCTACCCGTGACGCGGGCCAAGGTGCTGCTGGAGCCGGCCTGGATCCTCAAGGCGGCGCCCTACGGTGACACCAGCCTGCTGGTCGAAGCGATCACCGGGGCGCATGGGCGCGTGGGACTGGTGGCGCGTGGCGTGCGCTCGCCGCGCTCCCGAACCCGGGCGCTGCTGCAAAGCTTCCGGCCGGTGCTGCTGTCGTGGGCCCAGTCGGGTGAGCTGGGCACCTTGAGTGCCGTGGAGAGTGCCGGCGCCGCGCTGGACCTGCCTGGCGAGAAGGTCTTCAGCGGCTGGTATCTCAACGAGCTGCTGCTGCGGCTGCTTCAGCGGCACGAGCCGCATCCGGTCGTGTTCGAGCGGTACGGCGGAACATTGCTCGCCCTATCCGGTCCCACGGCCCTTGATCCATGGGTTCTGAGGCAGTTTGAACTGGGCCTGCTCGCCGAACTGGGGTTCGGCATTGAGCTGTTACCGGACATCGATCCCGGGGCGATTTACCGGTACGAAATCAATCGGGGCCTGTTGCCCGCCACACCTGACGACCCGGCGCCGATCCCCGGCAGCGCCCTGATCGCACTGCGGGATGCCTTGCCTGGCAGCGAGCGTGACCTTGCAGCGGTCGGGCGCTTGCTCAAGGTGGCCTTGGGCGCGCAGTTGGGACAAAAGTCGCTGGAGACCGCCAGGATGCTCCGAGCCTTGCGACGGGGCACGAGACCGCGGGAGGCCGGCTAGTTCGAGGGCGACGAACGTTGCCTGCGCACGGCGTTCCGGATCGAATCCACCAGCCGCACGATGAGCCAACCGGCAAGCGAGGCAACCACCGCCATCGCGGACGCCAGGATGATCCAGGTCAGCCATGCGGGACCAGGGGGCTGATCGATGTAGGGCAGCAGGCCGGCGGTCGAGGTCACCAGCACCGCCGTTGCAATCACGCCAAACTGCCCGATCCGTTGGGCTGCGATGCTGGGGCGACTCTGGCGGATGTCAGGCATGCCGTGTCCCGGAAATCCTGTTGCGGGAAGAAGAAGATCGGCCCGGCTGGCGAACCAGCCGGGCCGAATCGACGACTCAGCGGGGGAGAGCGTCGTCGACAGGTAGGAAGTCCGTCGATTCCGACGCCCTTCCGGTGAACTTGTTCGCCAGGAAAGCGTGAAGCATGCCGCTGGGGCAGATGCCAATAACGTCATTTGAAACAATCAAATATGATCTGATATCACGAGTCCTGCCGTCGTCGGTGCGACGCGCGCTGTCGGGCATTGTCCAAGTCCGACAAAACCCGACAATCGTCGTCTCCCGACGGACAAACGGTCGTCGTGGGCCGCGAAGGCGCACATCGCGGCCAAAGCTATACTTTCGGTTCACCTGATGGACTCTGGGGGTGACGCAGGTGCGGTTTTGGAGTGCCTGCGTCCCATGGTCGCCATCTCTATTGGTTCTGACTCCACCGATACCGCAACCAGCGTGTACGCGCCGTTTTTCCAGCTTCGGGAGATGCCGTTCTCCATTTCTCCCGATCCCGCCTATCTCTACATGTCGCCTCGCCATCAGGAGGCGCTGGGGCATCTGCTGTATGGAACGGGTCAGTACGGCGGGTTTGTCCAGCTGACCGGGGAAGTGGGCACCGGCAAGACCACCATCGTTCGCGCGCTGCTGGAACAGAAGCTCGAAGGCGTCGAGGTGGCCATGGTGCACAATCCCCGGCAGAGCGAGGCCGAGTTTGTGCAAACCATCTGCGACGAGCTCTCGGTCGATTACCGGCGTGATCCGCCTCCCACCGTCAAGAATCTCGTCGACGAACTCAATCTCCACCTGTTGCGCAATCACGCCAATGACCGCCGGACCGTCCTGATCATCGACGAGGCCCAGAACCTGGCGCCGGACGTGCTCGAACAGGTCCGGCTGCTCACCAACCTGGAGACGAACAAGGACAAGCTGTTGCGGATCATGCTCGTGGGTCAGCCCGAGCTGGCTGAGCTCCTCGCACGGCCGGACCTGCGGCAACTGGCCAGCCGCATCACGGCCCGCTATCACCTGACGCCGCTCGAAGAGAGCGAGACGGGCGCCTATATCCGTCACCGCCTGCGCGTTGCGGGGACGAGCGAATCCTTGTTCACGCCGGATGCCGTCGTCGCCATCCAGCGGCTGACGCGCGGGGTGCCGCGACTGATCAATCTGATCTGCGACCGCGCGCTGCTGGGCGCCTACTCGCGGCACCAGCGTCGCGTGACCCGGGACCTGGTCCGCGGAGCCGCGGTGGAGGTGTTCGGCAAAGGGGTCCGCATGCGCTCGCAGGGGGACGCCAGGCACGCCCCCTGGCGACGCCTTCCCGGGCGGCGCCGATCCCTGTCCCTGCCGGACAAACCTCTTGCGCTGGGGACCGGCGCGGTGGTGGGCTTGGCCGCACTGGCGTGCCTGGTGTTGGCCATCGTGTTCCGGGACAGGCTGTCGATCGACACATGGCTGGGCCGGTCCGCCGATCAAAATCCGGTCGAGCCGGCCTCGGCCCCCGTCAGGATCGATCCCCCGGCGCAAACACCATCGAAAACGTCGGCCGAAGCTCTGAAGAGTGCCCCGGCAAATCCGGCGGACGGGAAAGCGCTCAACTCATTCGCCGAAGTCATTGCCGGCACGCCCGCGCTGCCGAAGCTGACCGACCGCCTGATCCGGTTGTGGGACAGTGAATTCACGGTCCCGAACGGCGAAAACGTATGCCGCAGCCTGCACACGGTGCAGCTCGAGTGTTACCGCACCCAGGGATCGGTCGACCTGCTGCGGCGCCTGGATCGCCCGGCCATTCTCACGCTTGAGCTGGAAGACGGCACCCAGCGGCACGTCCTACTGACCCAGCTCACGAGCGATCGCGCGTCCCTAGCCATGGCAGCGGGCTCGACGGAAGTTTCACTGGTCGCGCTCGATGAAGCATGGACCGGCGAGATGTTCCTGCTATGGCGCCTGGAAACGGCCGATGTCGCCATCGAGTTTGGCGAGCGGGGGCCGGGCGCCGAGTGGCTGCGGGAGCGCCTGGCGCGGCTGATGGGCAAGACTGTTCCGGCCAAGAAACTGCCCTTCGACGATGCGCTCCGAGCCGAAGTGCGCCAGTTCCAGGCCGCGCGCGGCCTCGGGGCGGACGGCATCGTCGGCGTGCAGACCCGGATCGCCCTTTCCGACCTTGCCCCGGGCACGCCCACCCTGAAGTACACGCCCTGAGAATGCCGACGTGAGCTACATCCTCGACGCCCTGCGTAAAGCGGAACGCGACCGGAACGTCGGACGTGTGCCCACCCTGGCCGACGTCACGCAGATGGACTCGGAGCCCTCGCCGCCGGCGCGGTCCCGGCGCGTGCTCGTGTTCGGCGCCGTTGTGGTCGTTGTGCTCGCCGTGATCGCCGCGTACTTCGTCTTTGACCGATCGCACGAGCCTCCCGCTGGCGATGCCGCTGAAGTCAACGCGGCGCCCGCTGACGACACCACCACCGAGGCGCCGGCCGTTCCGGAGGAGGAGCCTGACATGGGGGACGCCGAGACCTCGCCCGCCCTCGACCCGGAGAGCGATCCGTCCTCGCTGGACGAACTGATGGATACCGAAGCGGAACCAGGACCCGACACGGATATGGACACGGAACCGGAAGCTGACGAGGGCGCCGCTTCGGAACCGCAAATGGCCGAGCCAGAGGAGGAAGAGTTCTTCGAAGTCACCGATGAGCCACCGTCCGCCGCTGTTGGCGCCGCGAGCCCGGCGACCGCGACTCCAGCGCCGGCCGTGATGGACCGGGTCACGCCGCTGCGCGAAATGCCCGCGGACTACCGCAGCGCCTTCCCGGTGCTGCGCGTCGATGTGCACGTGCACGATGCCGACGCCGCGCGCCGCTGGGTACTCATCAACGGCAGGAAGTACCTGGAAGGCGCCACGCTGGCGGAAGGGCCGCGCATCGTGCAGATCACCGCAGAAGGAATCGTGTTCGACTTCCGCGGGAAGGCCGTGCTGCTGCCGCTCAATCGCTGATCGCAGGGTTCGCCAGCGCCGCCCTGGTCAGCGGGTGCCGAGCGAGTCGTAAAGCAGGACATATTCCAGCGTCACCCGGTGCGTAGGGTCCAGCAGGATCAGCGGCAGGTGCTGGTCATGTGATTCGCGCACACGCACGGAGCTCGACAGCGTCTGCTCCAGCACCGGCAGGTTTTCTGCGCGGAGTTCCTCCACCAGGCGCGTCGGAAGCTTTGCACGGGACTGGAACTGGTTCACGACGATGCCCTCGATCTCCAGTTCTTCGTTGTGGTCGGCCCGCAGTTCCTGGATGTTCTCGATCAGGGTATACAGCGCACGTCGCGCGAACTCGTCGCAATCGAACGGGATCAGCACGCGCTCGGATGCGATCAGGGCCGAGCGCGAATAGAAGTTCATCGCCGGTGGGGTATCGATGTATACCGCGTCGTACCCGCGCAGCCGCTTGAGCGCATCGCGCAGCTTGTAGATCTTCTGCTTGGCTTCGAGCTTGACGATCTGCTCTTCCAGCCGCGGGCTGGCGGCCGCCACGTCGAGGTTGGGAAACGCGCTGCGCGTCACGTAACTCGAAAACGCCGGCGACTGGAGGCTGAACGACAGGCTCGAGTCGAAGAAGTCGGCGATCGTGCGCTCAGGTTGCCGCGCGCTCGATCCCAGCAGGTATTGCGAGGCATTACCTTGGGTATCCAGGTCGATCACCAGCGTGCGCAGGCCGCGGCTCGCGGAAATCGCGGCGAGGTTGCAGACGATCGTGGTCTTGCCCACCCCGCCTTTCTGATTGAACACGACGCGACGCATGGGAGTTCCTGTGAGTGCGGGGGGCGGTAGGAGCTGAAGTTGCCGGATGCTAGCGGATGCCGGCAAACCGGCACATCAGGAATCGGTGAGCCGGGATCGGCAGGGAAGCCGCCACCGGCGGTGCCATGGGCAACACCATCAGCCGGGCGCTTGCGCGTCGATGCTCAGCGCGTGAATGTCGCTCTGCATCAGACCGCCCAGCGCAGCGTAAACGGCGCGGTGCCGCGCAATCGGCGATTGACCTGCAAACGCATCCGACACGATCCGCAGCCGGAAATGGCCGCGGCCACCCATGGCACCCGCGTGGCCCGCATGCAGGTGGGATTCATCCTCGATCGTCAGTCGTGCGTCCGGAAAGGCGCTCTCGAGGGCCGTACGGATGCGCTCGATGCGCATCACAGGGCCAGCTTGATGTAGGGGCGAACTTCCACGGATGCATACACGCCCGCCGTGGAGAACGGGTCCGCGGCGAACCAGCTGCGCGCTTCCTCCAGGCTGTCGAACTCCGCGACGATCAGGCTGCCGGCGGTGCCGCCTTCGGTCGACGGCGCGTCAACCCTGGGAATGGGGCCGGCCATGACGATGCGCCCCTGCGCGTGCATCGCCTTGATGCGCTCCAGGTGCGCGGGCCGGTGGGCCGCACGCAGCGGTGCGGAATCGGGCGCGTCCAGCGCAAAAATGACGTAGAGCATGGGGTCAGCCGGCGTTGGGAGGTGAGGTGTCCTGCGGCAGGTATCGCGACAGGAAGGGGATATGCGCGAGCAGGAACGCGAACATCAGCCCACTGACGCCAAAGGTCTTGAACAGGCCCCAGGTCCGGTCGTCGAAGTGGCTCAGCACGTAGAGATTGAGCAGCGAGATGGTTGCGAAGAACCCGGCCCATGCCAGGTTGACCTTGCGCCACACGCGGTCCGGCAGCGTGAAATTCTTCTGCGGGATGCGCGCCAGCAGCACCTTGTCGCCGATCACATGCGACAGCAGGAACACGCAGGCGATGATGCCGTTGATGACCGTCGTCTTGTACTTCACGAAACTGGAGTCGTGGAAGAAGAAGGTCATGCTGCCCAGGACCAGCGTCGTGACGGCCGTGAAGGTGTGCAGCTTGTGCGGCTTGCCCTCGAGCCACCAGTACCAGGCTGCGAGCAGCACCGTGGAGGCCATCAGCACGCCCGTGGCAATGTAGATATCGCCCAGGAACAGCGCTGTCAGAAACAGTGGAACCGGCAGAAGGTCGATCAGGGATTTCATTGAGGCATTATAAGAGTCCCTCTGGCCCCGCACGCTCGTACGAGCGGTGGCGGTGGCCTCTTCCGAGATCCGACGCACAGTGGCCGACTGGTTCGAAATCCATTCCCAGAATCCGCAGAAGCGCACCCTGGCCCAGGTGGCCGTGCGGCTGCGCCAGGGCGCCGTGATCGCGTATCCCACCGATTCCTGCTACGCGCTCGGCTGCCAGCTGGACGACAAGCAGGCGGCGGAACGTCTGCGCCGCATCCGCCAGTTCGACCGCCACCATCAGTTCACGCTGGTATGCCGCGACCTGTCGGAGATTGCGACCTACGCGCGGGTCGACAACTGGCAGTTTCGGCTCTTGAAGCAGCACACGCCGGGCCCCTATACCTTTGTACTGGACGCAACCAAGGAACTGCCGCGTCGCGTCGCGCACGAGAAGCGCAAGACCATCGGCATCCGGGTGCCGGCGCACGTGGTCACGCAGGCCCTGCTCGAAACCCTGGGCGAGCCCCTGATCAGCTGCACCCTGATGTTCCCCGGCCAGTCTGATCCGGTGGCCGACCCCAAGGAATGGCGCGTCGCGCTGGACGCTGCCGTGGACCTGGTGATCGACGGCGGCTTCTGCGGCCTGGAGCCGACGACGGTGGTGGACCTGACCGGCAATGCACCCCAGCTCGTTCGCCAGGGCAAGGGACCGATCGAGCAGCTCGGCATCGACTCAAGGGGGTGAGCACTTTGCCTTCGTCGCCCGCACGCAGTGACGGCGCGGCGCATGCAGCGGATTCAGCGCCAGCCAGTTCAGCACCGAAAATCGGCTGACCGTTCGCGACGCCTGGATCGAGCGCCGTTCAACACATAGCGAAGCACGCGCGCCCAGGCCGTCGCGGATGCCGCGCAGCAGCGCCGCGCGCTGCATCAGGCTCAAGGGCAGCACGAGCACGCGCAGCAGCATGAACCCGATGCAGGACGGCAGGCTCACCCACAGCCAGGGCAGGGGCATGCAGCGCACGTAGACCCAGATCAGGTTGCGATTGCCCTGGTACAGCGCGAACGTGCTGGCGTTGACGGAGCTGGCGCCGCCCACGTGATGCACCACGGCCTTGTCCGACTGCCACACGCGGCTGCCTTGCAGGCGCGCGCGAAAGCACAGGTCGACGTCTTCCAGGTAGCAGAACAGGCGTTCCTCGAAGCCCCCGAGAGCCTCGTAGACGCTGCGCCGGATCATCAGCGCGGCGCCGCAGGCCCCGAACACTTCGCCCGCCGGCAGCACGGCCGGGCGCGGGTGCCCGTAGCCCGAGCGCCAGGTGAGACCGTACAGGGCGAGGTTGTCGCCGGTGCCGTCGAGGATGCCGGGATCGGTGGCACGCAGCTGCGTGGACCCGAAGATGTCGCAATCCGGGTGCGCCGACGCTTCGGACAGGAGTTGTTCCAGCCAGTCCGGCCGGGCCATGGCGTCGGGGTTGAGCAGGGCCAGCCAGGGCGCGCTGGCGCCGCGTGCGGCCAGGTTGTTGCCGGCGGCAAAGCCCAGGTTTAGCGCCTGCGGCAGGAATCGGAAGCGCGCATCGTCCACCCGCAGGTGCTGCGAGCCGTCGCTGGAGGCGTTGTCGATCACCACCACCTCGAAATCGGCCAGCGTCTGCACGCGCAGGGATTCCAGGCAGTGCGCCAGCCAGTGCGCGCCGTTGTGGTTGACCACGATCACGCGCACGCGCGGGGTGATGCTCGCCCCGGTGGGCGCCGCGGCGTCCGGCGGTGTCACGCGTTCAGCTGCGCGGCGTCAGCTCGTCCAGCACGGCGTCCACGCCGGCGCGCCAGTCGGGCGCCGCCAGCCCCAGGTCCTGGAAGGCGCGGCCATTGTCCAGGCGCGAATTGGCCGGGCGCCGGGCCTTGGTGGGGAACTCCGGGGTGGTGATGGCGTCCACGCGCGGGGTGCGTGGGATGAGCTGGCGCGCGTGGGCGCGGTCGATGATGTGACGCGCAAAGCCGCACCAGCTCAGGTGCGGCTCGCCGGCAAAATGCCAGGTGCCGGCGGGCAGGGCCTGGCCCGCGGCCACGCGGTCGACCAGCGTGCGCAGCGCCTGCGCGATGTGCCCGGCCCAGGTGGGGCCGCCGAACTGGTCGTCCACGACGCGCAGCACGTCGCGCTCGGCGCCCAGGCGCAGCATGGTGCGCAGGAAATTGCCGCCGTGGGCAGCAAACACCCAGCTCACGCGCAGGATCAGGTGCTGCGGCGCGCGCCGCGCCGCCTCCTCCCCGGCCAGCTTCGAGGCGCCGTACACGCCGGTGGGGCCGGTGGCGTCGGTCTCGGCGTATGGGTCAGCCTTGCTGCCGTCGAACACGTAGTCGGTGGACACGTGGATGAGCGGCTTGCCGTGGGCGCGGGCGTACTCGGCCATGACGCCCACGGCGTCGCGGTTCACGCGGAAGGCGAGTTCGGCTTCGTCCTCGGCGCGGTCGACGGCGGTGTAGGCGCCCACCGAGAGGATGAGATCGGGGCGGTGCGCGTCCAGCCAGGCGTTCAGGCTCTCGGGCCGCGCCAGGTCCAATTCGGCGCGGCCGGGCGCCAGCAGGTCCAGGCCCTGCGCGCGGCGGCGGAACTCGGTGCCGACCTGGCCGCTGCCGCCGGTGAGGAGGATTTTCATGGTTCAGATCGAGGGCAGGTTGGGTTGATCGGCCAGGCCGGGCAGCACCGCGTCCTTGCCCGAGAGCAGCGGCGTCACGCCCGCGTCGGGCCACTGGATGCCGATGCCGGGGTCGTTCCACAGCACGCCGCGCTCCGACGCCGGGTGGTAGTAGTCGGTGCACTTGTAGACGAAGTCCGCCTCGTCGGAGAGCACCAGGAAGCCGTGGGCAAACTTGGGCGGCACGTACAGCATGCGGTGGCTGACGTCGTCCAGCTCCAGCCCGAACCACTGGCCGAAGTTGGGCGAGCCGCGGCGGATGTCCACCGCCACGTCGAAGACCCTGCCGCGCGTCACGCGCACCAGCTTGCCCTGCGGTTGCACCAGCTGGTAATGCAGGCCGCGCAGGATGCCGCGGCGCGAGCGCGAGTGGTTGTCCTGCACGAAGTGCGAGGCCACGCCGTGCTCGGCCAGCAGCGATTCGCGGAAGGTTTCGACGAAGAATCCGCGCGCGTCGCCAAAGGCCTTGGGCTCCAGGACGAACACGCCGGGCAGGGGAGATTCGGTGATTTTCAAGTCAGGGTTCCGGGAACAGCCGGCGGGTGCCGATCAGGAAGGCGAGGGCATTCGCAGCGTACCAGCTTGCCCGGGTGTATCCGAACCATGCTGCCCGGCCCGTACCCGGGTCCGCAATCCGGGTGAGTCCCGTCCGCGAACGCCCGGCTCCTACATCCGGAACACGCCGTAGCGTGGATCGCCGATCGGCGTGTTGAGCGCCGCGGAGATGGAGATGCCGAGCGCGTTGCGCGTGTCCACCGGGTCGAGGAGGCCGTCGTCCCAGATTTCAGAAGTCGACCAGTACGCGCTCTGCTTGCGCTTGAACTCGCCCAGCACCGGGTCGCGGATGGCGTCGATCTCGGCCTGGCTCAGCGTCCGGCCCTGCCTGGCGAGCTGGCGGATCTTCACATCGGCCAGCACGTTCGCCGCCTGCTCGGCGCCCATCACCGAAATCTGCGACTGCGGCCAGGAGAACAGGAAGCGCGAGTCGAAAGCGCGGCCGCTCATGCCGTAGTTGCCGGCGCCGAAGGAGCCGTGGCACATCACGGTGAACTTGGGCACCTCGCTGCACGACACCGCCATGATCAGCTTGGCGCCGTCCTTGCAGATGCCGCGGCGCTCGTACTCGCGGCCGACCATGAAGCCGGTGATGTTCTGCAGGAACACGATCGGCGTGCGGTTCTGGTTGCACAGCTCGATGAAGTGCGCGCCCTTGAGCGAGGAGTCGTTGAACAGCACGCCGTTGTTGGCCAGGATGCCGATCTTGTAGCCCCACAGGTGGGCGTAGCCGCAGATCAGGGTCTTGCCGTACTGCGGCTGGTACTCGTGGAAGCGCGAGCCGTCGACCAGGCGCGCGATCACCTCGTTCATGTCGAACTGCTGCTTGATGTCGCGCGGCAGGATGCCGTAGAGGTCCGCCGGGTCGTAGTGCGGCGCCTCGGGCTGCTGCCATTCCACCGGCGTCTTCTGCGGCCGCCGGAACTGCGCCACGATGTCGCGCGCGATGGCGATGGCCTCCTCCTCGGTGGCCGCGGGGTAATCGGCGGTGCCGGACACTCTGGTGTGCATGTCGCAGCCGCCGAGCTCGTCCACCGAGTTCTCCTCGCCGGTGGCGGCCTTCACCAGCGGCGGGCCGGCCAGGAAGATGGCGCCGGTGCCGCGCACGATCACGTTGTAGTCCGACAGCGACGGCACGTAGGCGCCACCGGCCGTGCAGTGGCCCAGCACCACCGACACCTGCGGCACGCCCATCTTCGACAGGATGCACTGGTTGCGGAAGATGCGGCCGCCGTAATACTTGTCGGCGAACAGGTCGGCCTGCAGCGGCAGGAAGCCGCCGGCGGAATCGCACAGGTGCACCACCGGCAGGCGGTTTTCGATGGCGATGTCGAGCGCGCGCACCGACTTCTTCACCGTCAGCGGGTACCAGGCGCCGCCCTTGACGCTGGCATCGCCGGCGTTGATGACCACCTCGCGGCCCGAGACGATGCCGATGCCGGTGACCACCGCTGCACTCGGCACTTCGCCGTCGTAGGCCTCGTTGGCCGCCAGCGAGGAAAACTCCAGGAACGGCGTGCCGGGGTCCAGCAGCAGCGCGATGCGTTCGCGCACCAGCAGCTTCTTCTGCGCGCGCAGGCGGTCCACGTCGCGTTGCGGGCGGTCGTCGCGCGCCGCGCGCTGCTTCTCGCGGAATTCGGCCGCCAGCGCGCGGTTGTGCGCGGCGTTGGCCAGGAATTCGGCCGAGCCGGTATTGAGGCGGGATTCGATGCGCTTCATCACTGTGAGTCCAGGGTGAGCAGGAGGGCGTCGCGGTCGAAGGTCTGGCCCTTCTCGAACTGCACCGCGGCGACCACGCCGTCACGCGGCGCGACGATGGTGGTTTCCATCTTCATGCTCTCCATCACCAGCAGGGTCTGGCCCTTGGCCACCGCGTCGCCGGGCTTCACCGGCACGGACACGATGCTGCCCGGCATCGGCGCGCGGATGCCGTCGCCGCTGCCGCCGCCGGCCTGCGCGGCCAGGCGCTCCAGCGGGTGCTCGTAGCGCAGCTGGTGGGCTTCGCCGTCGAGGTGCACGAACACCTCGTCGCCACGGGTGGCGATCACCACTTCGACGTGGCGCTCGCCGACCGTGAGCCAGGCGCGGCCATCGGCGGCCGCGCGCAGGTCGACGGCAATGGTGCTGCCGCCCCAGTGCAGCCGGTAGGCCTCGCGGCTGCGCGAGAGTTCGACGTTGTGCTCGGCGCCGCCGAGCTTGAAGGCGTGGTGCACGGTCAGGCCTCGATGGAAGTCAGAAGGGTGCAGCCGGGTGAAGGGCTGGCGACTCGGCGCCCGTGTTCAATTCCGCCACGCCCCGATCGCGGCATGCAGGTCGGGTACGGCATCGGCCACGTCGCGCAGCGGGCGGGTGCTCAGGCTGGCGGCGGCGAGCAGCGCCTGCAACGTGTCATCCGCGATCTCGGGATCGGCTGCGATCTGCGGGTTGGCGTCGAGGAAGCCGGTGTGCACGTCGCCGGTCACGAACGCCGGATGCCGGATCAGGCGGCGCAGGAAGGCCGTGTTGGTCTTGCAGCCTAGGAGCACGGTGTCGGCCAGCGCCCGGTCGGCGCGGGCGATGGCCTGCGTGCGGTCGGCGCCGCGCACGATCAGCTTGGCGATCATCGGGTCGAACGCGGCGGTGACTTCGCCGCCCTGCAGCACGCCGCTGTCCCAGCGCACGCCTTCGCCGGCCGGCGGATGCAGCACCAGGATGGGCCCGGTGGTCGGGGTGTAGCCGCGGCCCGGGTCCTCGGCGTAGATGCGGAATTCGATGGCGTGCCCGGCGCTGCGCAGCGTGTCCTGGGCCAGCGACAGCGGCTCGCCGGCGGCGATGCACAGCTGCTCCAGCACCAGGTCGATGCCGGTAATTTCCTCGGTGACCGGGTGCTCCACCTGCAGCCGCGTGTTCATCTCCAGGAAGTAGTACTCGCCGCCCTGTCCGAAGATGAATTCGACGGTGCCGGCGTTGCGGTAGCCGGCGGCGCGGGCAATGCCGGCGGCGGTCTCGCAGATGCTGGCGCGCAGCGCCGACGTGAGCGCGGGCGAGGGCGTTTCCTCGACGATCTTCTGGAAGCGCCGCTGCACCGAGCATTCGCGTTCAAACACGTGCACCACCTTGCCGTGCGCGTCGCCCAGCACCTGCACCTCGATATGGCGCGGGTTCTCGATGTAACGCTCGGCGTACAGGCGGCCGTCGCCAAAATAGCGCTGGCCCTCGCTGCGCGCGCGCTCGATCTCGGTTTCCAGCAGCGCCAGGTCGCGCACGATGCGCATGCCCTTGCCGCCGCCGCCGGCGCTGGGCTTGATGAGCAGCGGCGCGCCGACCTTGCGCGCGCGCTCGACGAAGCTCGCCGGGTCGTCGTCCTCGATCGCGCTCGGCGCCACCGGAAAGCCGCCGCGCTCGACGAAGTTGCGCGCGCGCACCTTGTCGCCCATCAGCTCGATCTGCTCCGGCCGGGGGCCGATGAACACCAGCCCGGCGGCCTCCACCGCGCGCGCGAAGCCGGCGTTCTCGGATAGAAAGCCGTAGCCGGGATGGATGGCGCCGGCGCCGCTGCGCTGCGCCGCGGCCAGGATCTGCGCGCCGTCCAGGTAGGCGGCAACCGGCGTGCTGCCGGTGATCTCGATGGCCTGGTCGGCCATCCGCACCGCCAGCGTGCCGCGGTCGGCGGCATGGAACACCACCACGCCGCGCAGGCCGAGCTTCTGCACCGTGCGCAGCACGCGCACCGCGATCTCGCCGCGGTTGGCGACGAGCACCGACTGGAATGGCCACTGCGCCAGGCGCTGGCGCACGGCGGAAGCGGTTGGGTCAGGACTCACGAGCGGTTCTCCCCGATTCGTTTGGCCGGTGCACCGGCGCTGATGGCTCGATGGCGCGAAGAATAGCGCGCCCGGGCGGCCGGTTTGCGATCACCTTGGGAAAAGCGGTTCACCGCGAAGGCGCAAAGGAAAAAGAGAGAACGCAAAGTCTCAATTGAAAACGACACCCTGACCCGATGAGTGAGCACCTTCTTTTACCCGATGTTCTTTGCGTCCTTTGCCTGACCTTCACCCTCTGCGCCTTTGCGGTGAAAGCATTCCGGGGCGCTCAACTGCGGTTTGAAGGATCAATTTTCCGGCGGCACGGCCGGCATCACCTTGTTGCGTTCTGAGAGCAGCAGGATGCCGATGGTCACCAGCGCCGTGCCCAGCAGCTGGATCGCGGACACCGGCTCATCCAGCAGGTGCGCGGCCACGAACAGCGTGGCGATGGGCCCGATCATGCTGGCCTGCGCGGCGTGCCCGGCACCGATCCGCTGCACCGCGATCATGGTCATGAACACCGGCACCGCGGTGCCGATCGAGCCATTCATCAGCGAGATCCACCAGGTGTAGTCGCTCTGCTGGAACAGCGTCGGGAACGGCCGCAGCACCGCGTACTGCACCAGGCAGGCGATGCACGACACGCTCATGGCCAGCGACACCACGCGCAAGGTGCCCAGGCGCTTCATGAGCTTTTCGGTGAGCAGCAGGTAGATGGCGTAGGTGGTGGCGCTCATGGCCACCAGCGCGCCGCCCAGCAGGGTGCGGCCGCTGGCGTCGAAGCTCAGCTCGTGCCAGAACACCAGCACGATCCCGAAGTACGCCAGCGCCATCGACAGCCATTGCTTGCGGCTGATGGCGCGGCCGAAGAACACCAGCCCCAGGACCAGCACCAGCGTGGGCGTGATGAACAGGATCACCCGCTCCAGCCCGGCGGAGATGTATTGCAGGGCCAGGAAATCCAGCATGCTCGAACCGTAGAAGCCGAGCAGGCCCAGCCCCGTGATGTGGGCCAGGTCGCGAGCGTTGGGGCGCGGTTCGCGGCGCCAGGTCCACACCGCCACCACCGCGAAGAACGGGGCGGCGAACAGCATGCGCAGCGCGATCACGCTCACCGAGTCCAGCCCGTGGCGGTACAGCAGCTTGACCGCCACCAGCTTGACCGACAGCAGCACGGCGGCGACGCCGGACAGGATCAGCCCGCTGTTGATGACCGAGGAGGGGAGGGGCGTGGGGCCGGAGCGGGCGGGCACGTCCGAAGCTTGAAGTTTCACGGGGCCAAGTTTACTGTCTAACGACCGTTAGGAACAGGAAGCGGCCGGCGCGAATTGGGCGCGGAATGGGCGCGGAACGGGCCGGGTTCCACCGCTCCTCCGAAGGCTCGGCGCGGGTCCGTTCTGCTACTGTTCAAGGCGCGAATGCCGCCCCCGAAGCAGGGTCGGCTCACATCCACACATCCGTGTCTGGCGAGGAGAAAAAATCATGAGCGAATCCGATACCTACCCCGGCAGCTGCTTCTGCGGCGCGGTCAAGTTCACCGTGACCGGCGCGCCGGTGGCCATGGGCTACTGCCACTGCGAGTCCTGCCGCAGCTGGTCGGCCAGCCCGGTCAACGCCTTCAGCCTGTGGGCGCCGAGCGCGGTACGCATCACCCAGGGCGCGGACAACATCGGCAGCTACCACAAGACCGAGCAGAGCTATCGCAAGTGGTGCAAGACCTGCGGCGGCCACGTGTTTTCGGAACATCCCGGGTTCGGCCTCACCGACGTCTACGCCGGCGTCATTCCCAGCTTCAAGTTCCAGCCGGCTCTGCACGTGCACTATGGCGAGAGCACGCTGCCCATCCGCGACGGCCTGCCGAAGATGAAGGATATGCCCGCCGAAATGGGCGGCTCCGGCGTGACGCTGCCGGAATGAGTCGAGGTTTCAGATCGCCCTCATCCAGGCCGGGCAGATGAACCCAGCCGCATCTCGGGCGAGCGGGCCCAGTTCTGCGCGCGCCCTGCGCGTCACGCGCTGGAGCGGATCGGTGGGCGCGCTGATCGAGGGCGTGGACCTTGCCACC
Source organism: Panacagrimonas sp. (assembly GCA_052386745.1). Taxonomy (GTDB): domain Bacteria; phylum Pseudomonadota; class Gammaproteobacteria; order Nevskiales; family Nevskiaceae; genus Panacagrimonas. The sequence continues at coordinate 31,114 of JBQTJW010000013.1, forward strand.
GGGCTCGATCCGGTGACGGTGGCAGACATCCGCGCCGCGCTGCTCGCGCACGGCGTGGTGTTTTTCCAGGAGCAATCGCTGTCGCCGCAGCAGCTGGTGCAGGTGGCGCGCTGTTTCGGCGAGCCCATGCACTACCCGCAGCTGCCGGGCCTGCCCGAGGCGCCACTGGTGACGGCGGTGCTCAAGCGCGAGCAGGAAAAGGAGGCGTTCGGCGGCGTGTGGCACTCCGACACCACCTACCTGCAAACGCCGCCGATGGCGACGCTGCTCTACGGCGTCGAGGTTCCGCCGCAGGGTGGCGACACGCTGTTCGCCAACCAGTACCTGGCCTACGAGAACCTCTCGGCCGGGCTCAGGCAGACCCTGCGCGGCCTGCGCGGGCTGAGCTCGTCGGCCAAGGCCGAGGTCTCGCGCACGCGTGAGGATCGCCTGCGCGAAATCGGCCGCGACGCGGTGACGCTGGAGGCCGAGCACCCCATCGTGCGAACGCACCCGGAAACCGGGCGCCAGGCGCTGTACGTCAACGTGGCGCACACCCGGCTGATCTGTGGATGGACCGAGGACGAGAGCCGCGGCCTGCTCGAGTATCTTTTCTCGCAGCAGACGCGGCCCGAGTACACCTGCCGCTGGCGCTGGTCGCCGGGCGCGCTCGCCATCTGGGACAACCGCTGCGTGCAGCACCTGCCGGTGAACGATTACCACGGCCACCGGCGCCTGATGCACCGCGTGACCCTGGTGGGTGACGTTCCGGTCTAGCTTTTTCGCACGCGCCGCGCACGGTGCGGCAACACGAAATCCATCAACTACCTGGACAGCACGCACATGAGACTGGGCAGCGTCGAATTCGAGAAACGCGGGCGCGTGGCGATCGTCACGCTGGACGAACCGGGCAAGCTCAACGCGCTGTCCGCCGGCATCCGCCAGGGCGTGACTGAAAGCCTGGCGCTGATCGAGGCCGATCCCGAGATTCGCGTCGGCATCCTCACCGGCAGCGGCGACAAGTCGTTCTCTGCCGGCGCCGACATCAGCGGTTTCGACTTCACGCCGGAGGCGGTGCGGAAATTCCTGGCCGACATCATCACCTTCCTGTCGTCACCGGAGTCCTGTTCCAAGCCGCTGATCGCGGCGGTCAACGGCTACTGCTTCGGCGGCGGCTTCGAGCTGGCCATCGCCTGCGATTTCGTGCTGGCCTCGGATCGCGCCAAGTTCGGCGTGCCAGAGATCCAGCTCGGCCTGCTGCCGGGGTTCGCGCTGGTGCGGCTGACCGAGCTGGTGGGGCGCGCCAAGGCCAAGGAGATGTCGATGATCGGCGATCCGGTTTCCGCCGACGAAGCGGTGCGCATCGGCCTCGCACTGCGCAGCGTCGAGCACGCCAGGCTGATGGACGAGGCGCTGGCGATGGCCGAGAAGATCGCCTCGCGCCCGGCCATGGCGGTGCGCATGGCCAAGAGCTTCTACAACCGTGGCCTCGGCGGCGACGACCTGCGCTACACGCGCGACGCCTTTCCGTTCCTGTTCCTGACGCCGGATGCGCAGGAGGGCGTCACCGCCTTCCGAGAGAAGCGCAAGCCGCGCTTCGAATGATTCCCCTCCAATTTCCGCATCACGCCGAGGCCTCCGCATGAGTTCCAAGCGCAAGCCCATTCGCACCGACATGGGCTTTTCCACCGCCGACCGCATCGTCGCGCGCGGCCACGACCTGCCGGGCGAACTGCTGGGCCGGATCAACCTCGGCGACATGGCCTTCCTGGAAATGATGGGCCGCATCCCGAGCGCGCAGGAATCGGTGCTGTTCAACGCGCTGGCGGTGACCCTGGTGGAGCACGGCCTGACGCCCAGCGCGCTCGCCGCGCGCATGACCTATACCGGCGCGCCGGAATCGATCCAGGGCGCGGTGGCGGCGGGGCTGGGCGGGCTGGGCACGGTGTTCGTCGGCACCACCGAAGGCTCCGCGAAGTTCCTGCAGGAGGCCATTCCGGACCGCGCCAATCCCGGCCCGCTGGACGAGCTGGCCTCGCAGATCGTGGCCGACTGGCACGGGCGCAAGGCCATCATCCCCGGCCTGGGCCACCCGGTGCACAAGCCGATCGATCCGCGCACGCCGCGGCTGTTTGCCATCGCGCGCGAGCAGGGATTTGACGGCCCATACATCCGCCTCATGCAGCGCGTGGCCGACGAGGCGGCGCGGGTCTACGGCAAGGTGCTGCCGATCAACGCCACCGGCGCCATCGGCGCCTGCTGCTCGGAGCTGGGCATTGCCTGGACCGCCTGCCGCGGTATCGGCGTGTTCGCGCGCGCCATCGGCCTGGTGGGCCACATCATGGAAGAAATGCGCGCACCCATCGCGCGTGAAATCTGGACCCGCGCCGAGGACGAGGCGCGCGATCACGCGCTGGAAGACGAGAAGCGCAGCGGTTAGCCCTGCGGCTAGATCTTTTCCTGGAACTCGCTGGGGTCGGCAATCGGTCCCAGGTCCAGCGCGTGCGGGGCGCTGCGGCCGTTGCGGCGATCGTCGAAGAAGAATTTCAGCGCGTGCACGACGCTGGAAAAGGCCAGGGCGTCCCAGGGGATCTCGGCCTCGGCCAGCAGCTCGATCTCGCTGCTCTCGGCGGTGGATTGCGCGGGCGGGCTGAGCAGGCGGCCGCGGTAGATCAGGTACACTTGGCTGATCTGCGGCACGTCGATCACCGCCAGCAGGCCGCTGGTTTCGACCCTGGCGCCGGACTCTTCCTCGGTTTCCCGGCGCGCGCCTTCGGCGCTGGCCTCGCCGCATTCGAGGTAGCCGGCGGGAAACGTCCACTGGCCCAGCCGCGGGCGGATGCGGCGGCGGCAGAGCAGGATGCGGCCGTCGTCGTTCTCGGCTACGCAGCCGACCACGATCTTGGGATTGCTGTAGTGCACGCGCTTGCAGGCGGTGCAGACCAGGCGCTCGATGTGCTCGCCGGGCAATTGCCGCAGGCTCAGCGATCCCCCGCAGGCGCCGCAGAATTTCATGGCTGCGATCCTCGTCGGCTCTCAGGCCTGGCCGGATTTCTGCGCATTCAGCGCGCGGCTCATGTTGACGAATTCCATCACCTGCGCGGCCACGGTCCGGATCTGCGCCGCGTCGCGCGCATCGATGCAGTCGCCGGCGTCGTCGAACAGTCTCCCGGCGGAGTTGAGCGCGGCGCCGAACGGCGTGGGCCAGCCGCGCATGGCGTGGATGATGGCGCGCAGGGAACTGAGCGTGGTGCCCGCCGCCTGCCAGCCCGCGGCGGTGATGATGGTGCCCACCGGGCGGCCGTGGAAATACGGCACGGGCTTGTTGGCCAGCGATTCCAGGCTGTCCAGCGCGTTCTTCACCAGGCCCGAGATGGCGCCGTGGTAGCCGGGGCTGGCGATGATGATGCCTTCGCAGCGCTCGACGGCGTCGGCCAGCTCGGCCTGCTCCGGCGTCAGCGCCGCGGCGCCAGGGCTGAACGAGGGCAGGGCGGCCAGCGTGAGGCCGCCGAACAGGCGCGTCTCGGCGCCCGCTTCAGCCGCGGCCTGCAGGGCGATCACCAGCGCGCGCTCGGTCCCCGAGCCGACGCGGCTGGTGCCGCCAATGCCGATGACCAGGGGTTTGGACACGCTCGTCGTCATGGTCGGGTCTCCTTGGTTCTTGCGGGGTGCCGGCCGTGCCGGATTCCGCGCGTCTCTTCCAGTGGGTGGGCACGCGTGACGGCTGTCCGCGTGCATCGAAATAATGGTCCACAAGACTACTGCAAACGATCGCCGGAAAGGCGCCATCGCGGGCCGGGAAGCGGTCAGATTGCGCGTGCTGCTGGCGTTCCGATCCCAGTCTGGTCAAGCCAACATCAGTTTGCTAAGGTCAAAAAATAATATCAGCGCGTCGTCTCCTGGGTGCGGCCACCGCGGCGCACGCGCAGCTGCGGCGAACGCCACGACCGATCTAAACGACCGATCTATACGACGGATCTAACCGGAGGAGCGCACCGTGAAAATTGGAAATTTCTACCTGCCGTCCATTGGCACCAAGGCCGAGCTGCAGCAGGGCATGGCCGGCCGCCGCACCGACCTGTACCAGCGCATGCTCAAGAACCTGCTGGAGCAGGCGCAGTATCAGGACGCGCATGGCTACTGGGGCATCGCCTTCACCGAGCACCATTTCCACATCGAGGGCGAGGAAGTCTCGAACAACCCGGTCCTGCTCGACACCTACATCGGCCTGCAGACCAAGAACCTGATGGTCGGGCAGCTTGGCATCGTGCTGCCCTGCGCCAACCCGCTGCGCGTGGCGGAGGACATCGCCATGCTCGACCAGATGACGCAGGGCCGCGCCTTCGCCGGCTTTGCCCGCGGCTACCAGCCGCGCTGGGTCAACACCCTGGGCCAGCACTACAAGGGCATGGCCGATTCCAGCGACGCGGTGGCGCACGACAAGCTGCGCCGCGAGCTGTACGAGGAGCACTGGGAAATCGTGGTGAAGGCCTGGACCAACCCCACGTTCAGTCATTACGGCAAGCACTGGCAGATTCCCACCAAGAACACCTACTGGCCGGCGCACGACGTGACCCGCAAGTACGGCCGCGGCGTGGACGAGAACGGCATCCTGCTGGAAGTGGGCACCACGCCGGAGACCTACCAGAAGCCGCACCCGAAGATGTTCCAGCCCTTCAGTTTCTCCGAGTCTTCGGTTAAGTGGGCGACTTCGCACGGCGCCACGCCCATCACCATCATCTGCGACGTGGAGTCCTGCAAGGGCCAGTTCCGCGCGGCCCAGGAAGGCGGCGAACTGGCCGGCCGCAAGCTCAAGTTCGGCGAAAGCGTGGGCATGACGCGCGAGGTCATCTGCGCCGATACCGATGCGGAGGCCATGGCACTCGCGCGCGAGTCCGGCAGCTTCATCTGGAACACCTTCTTCCAGCCCTTCGGCTTCCAGGCCGCGCTGGCGCGCAAGGGCGAAGATCCGAACAGCATCCCGGCGACGTTCGAGTCCATGATCGAGCGCGGCCTGACCATCGCCGGCAGCCCCGACACGGTCAATCGCGCGCTGGAAAAGCTGTTCAAGGAACTGCCGGCGGAATATTTCTTCAACTACCAGTACAACGAGTTGGTACCGCAGAAGGCCGCCATGCGCAGCCACGAGCTGCTCACCACCAAGGTGTATCCGAACTTCACCGATGCCATTCGCTGAGTCCGCGTCGCGCTGACCACCGTCACCCGGTTCACCGGGTGATGGCGCTGTTTTGCCGATGATCCGCGGTCTGGCCGCTGTCCCTGGAAAAAGCCATGCAAGCAACGACTGACTGGAACGCGCTGGACGACGAAGACTTCCGCCAGCAGGTGCGCGACTTCCTGCGCCAGAACTATCCCGAGGAGCTGCGCTTCCCCAAGTCCTGGATGCGGCTGACCGAGGCCAGCCACTGGTTCACCACCCTGTACAAGAAGGGCTGGCGCGCGCCGCGCTGGCCGGTGAAATACGGCGGCATGGGCCTGGGGCCGGCCAAGATGATGGTGCTGATCGACGAGTTCGAGCACTACGGCGTGGGCCATACCACCGACATGGGCGTGACCATGGTCGGGCCGCTGCTCATCAACCACGGCAGCGAGGAACAGCGCGCCTACTGGCTGCCCAAGATTCTCTCGGGCGAACACATCTGGTGCCAGGGCTACTCCGAACCCAACAGTGGCTCCGACCTTGCCAGCCTGCGCACCGAGGCGGTGCTGGATGGCGACGAGTTCGTCGTCAACGGACAGAAGACCTGGACCACGCTGGCCCAGGACGCCACGCACATCTTCATGCTGGTGCGCACCGACAAGACGGTGAAGAAGCAGGAGGGCATCAGCTTCCTGCTGTCGGACATGACCCTTCCCGGCATCGAGCGGCGGCCCATCCTGAACCTCGCCGGGCACGAGGAATTCTGCGAGTGCTTCTTCCGCGACGTGCGCGTGCCGCGCGCCAACCTGGTGGGGCAGCTCAACCGCGGCTGGACCGCGGCCAAGGCCCTGCTCAGCTTCGAGCGCATCTTCCTGGGCAGCCCGGCGCAGTGCCAGTACGCCATGGCGCGGCTGGAGGAACTCGCGGTGCAGCGCAACCTCGCTGCGGACCCCGGCTTCATGGACGCCTACGCGCGCCTCAAGCTGGACGCGCTCGATCACGTGGCGCTGTACGGCCGCTTCGTGGAGCAGGTGCGGCGCGGCGAGACCCTGGGCGCAGACGTGTCCATGCTCAAGATCGTCGGCAGCGAGACCTATCAGAAGATCTCGCAGCTGATGGTGGATGCGGCCGGCTGCGCCGGTGGCCTGAAGGACGACGTGGAGCTGGCCGGCGGCAGTTTCGACTGGCTCACCAACTACTACAGCTCGCGCCCCAGCACCATCTACGGCGGCGCAAGTGAAATCCAGCGCAACGTGCTGTCATCCGCGGTCCTGGGATTGCCAGCCTGAGATTCCGCAGCAACACCTTGGCCGCCTTCCGGGCGGCCAATTAACCCCAACCCAACGAGAAGCTTCCAATGGCAAGTCCGCAAGCAGCCGCAATCGATCGCCTGTACGAATACATGCTCACCACCTTCGGCTCCAAGCCCGACATGAGTGTGGACGAGATGCGCGACCTGTTCGAGCACTGGTGCGACGTGGGCCGCGACCCCGGCGGCGTGGATTACCTGGAAGTGGACGCCAACGGCACGCCCTGTTTCTGGGCCGTGCCCAAGGGCGCCGCACAGGATCGCGTGCTGATTGCCCTGCACGGCGGCGGCTGCGTCAACGGCTCGCGCTTCAGCCATCGCAAGATGTACGGCACCATCGCCAAGGCCGTGGGCTGCCGCGCCCTGATCGTGGATTACAAGCGCGCGCCGGAACACCAGTTCCCCTCGCACGTCAACGAGTGCCTCGCCGCCTACCAGTGGGTGCTGTCGCAGGGCATCTCGCCCAAGCACGTGGCGACGATTGGCGACTCCGCCGGCGGCCTGCTCGCCACCACCCTGGTGCTGGCGGCGCGCGATCGCGGCATCTCGCTGCCGGCGGCCATCGTGCCCATGTCGCCGTGGTACGACATGGAAGCGGTCGGCGAGACCTACAAGACCAACGAGGGCAAGGACAAGCTCATCAGCGCGCCGCTGATCCTGGCCATTGCCGGCATGGCGTTGGGCAATGCCAACCCGCGCGATCCGCTGGCCAACCCGCTGTTCGCCGATTTCCGCGGCATGCCGCCGATGTACATCCAGGTGGGGGGCTACGAGGCCCTGCTGGACGACTCGCTGCGCGTCGAGAAACTGGCCCGCGCCGCTGGCGTGGAAGTGAAGGTGGACGTGTTCCCGGAGATGCAGCACGTCTTCCAGTTCATGGCCGGCTACGCCCCCGAGGCGGACGACGCGGTGCAGAAGATTGCGGCCTGGCTGCGGCCGCGCCTGGGCCTGGGCAAGTAAGACGGGGAAACGCGACATGGAACTGAACATCCGGCAGCTGGTGGAGCGCGGCGAGCGCTACTTCCCCAACAACACCGTCGTCAGTCGCCTGCCCGACGGCGGGCGCTTCGCCTACACCTGGGGCGAGGCCGTCCAGCGTGCACGCCGGCTCGCCAGCCAGCTCGACGTGCTCGGCATCAAGCCCGGCGAGCGCGTCGGCACCCTGGCCTGGAACACCTATCGCCATCTCGAACTGTACTTCGCGGTGCCCTGCACCGGCCGCGTGCTGCACACGATCAACCTGCGCCTGGCCGACGAGCACATCGTCTACATCCTCAACCACTGCGAGGATGCCGCGGTGTTCGTCGACGTGGACCTGCTGCCGACCCTGGAGCGCGTCATCAGCCAGGTGCGCACCGTGCGGCACTGGATCGTGCTGGCCGACAAGGTGCCCCAGACCACACTGCCCAACGTCATCGCCTACGAAGACCTGGTGGCGGCCGGCGACCCGAAGTTCCAGTTCCACGAGATCCCGGAAAACACCCCGGCGGTCATGTGCTACACCTCGGCCACCACCGGCATGCCCAAGGGCGTGTCGTACTCGCACCGCGTGATCTACCTGCACTCGCTCACCGCCTCGCTGGGCGACATGCTCGACGTGCGCGAGCGCGACACCTTCCTGGCCATGGTGCCGATGTTCCACGCCAACGCCTGGGGCCTGCCCTACGCCTGCGCCGCGATGGGCGCCCAATTGGTGCTGCCGGGCGAGCGCCCGAACGCCGCGGCGCTGCTGGACATGGTGGAGCGCGAGAAGGTCACCTTCCTCGCCGCCGCGGTCAGCGTGGGCGTGGACATGATCGCGGAGTTGAAGCGCAAGCGGCGTGATCTCTCCAGCCTGCGCACCATCATGCTCGGCGGCTCGGCCACGCCGGCCTCGGTGATGGAATATTTCCTCGCCGAGTTCAACATTCCCATCCAGACCGCCTGGGGCTCCACCGAGCTGGCGCCGCTGGCCACCTGCGCGCACATCCCGCGCGCCCTGCTCAGCCAGCCTGCGCAGACGCATATCCCGGTGCGCGTGCGCCAGGGCATCCCCATGCCCGGCGCCGAGATGAAGGTGCTCAACGACGCCGGCCAGGAGATTCCCTGGGACGACCAGACCGTCGGCGAGGCCTACGTGCGCGCGCCCTGGAGCGCCACCGGGTACTACCTCGACCCGGCGCGCTCGGCGGACGGCTTCAAGGACGGCTGGTGGGTGAGCGGCGACATGGCCGCGGTCAACGCCCAGGGCGTGCTGCGCCTGGTCGACCGCGCCAAGGACCTCATCAAGAGCGGCGGCGAGTGGATTTCCTCGGTGGACCTGGAGAACGCCCTCATTGCCCACCCGGGCGTGCGCGAGGCGGCGGTGGTGGGCCTGCCGGACGAGAAGTGGGTGGAGCGTCCATGCGCCTACTACGTCTGCGAGCCGGGTTCTGCGCCGACGCCGGCCGACCTCAAGGCCTGGCTGGAGCCGAAGTTCGCCAAATGGTGGCTGCCGGCGTACTACATCGCCATCGACGCCATTCCCAAGACCGGCGTCGGCAAGATCAACAAGCGCGCCCTGCGCGAACGGGTGGAGGCGGACGCCAAGGTGGCGGCGGGGAAGTAGGCCAGCGCGGTCTGCTCCCAGGTCTTGCGCCCGTGCCATCTCCGCGGGCGCGGACTTGTCGGTTCCGGGCGGTCAAGCCGGGCGAGGGAAGCCCGGTCTGTTGCGGTGGACGGATCGGTTGACCGCCGCTCCCGCAAGCTTGCGGGAGGTTCGGCGCAAAAGATAAACTGTCGAACGGTTGTTAGGTAAACAGGCCGGCAGGCGTCGGCCCTTCCCCCCGAGGTGTCATGGATTTCGAACGCAGCGAACAGCACGAAAGCATCCGCGAGGCGGTGAAGAGTCTGTGCACCCGTTTCGATGCCGGGTACTGGCTCGAAAAGGACAAGAAGGGCGGCTTCCCGCACGAATTCCACCGCGCCATGGCCGATGCCGGCTGGCTCGGCATCTGCACCCCGGAGGCCTACGGCGGTTCTGGCCTGGGCATCTCCGAAGCCAGCATCCTGATGCAGACGATCGCCGAATCCGGCGCCGGGCTGTCGGGTGCGTCGTCCATCCACATGAACATCTTCGGCCTGCAGCCGGTGGTGATCTTCGGGACCGAGGAGCAGAAGCAGCGTTATCTGCCGCCGCTGATCAAGGGCGAGCAGAAGGCCTGCTTTGGCGTCACCGAGCCGGACGCCGGCCTCGACACCACGCACCTGAAGACGCGCGCCGAGCGGGTCAAGGGCGGCTACGTGCTCAACGGCCGCAAGGTGTGGATCTCCACCGCCCAGGTGGCCGACCGCATCCTGATCCTCACGCGCACCACGCCCATCGAGCAGTGCAAGAAGCCCACGCAGGGCATGACGCTGTTCTACGCGCCGCTGGACCGTCGCTACGTGGACATCCGCGAGATCGACAAGATGGGCCGCAAGTGCGTGGACTCCAACGAGCTGGCGATCGACGGCCTGCCGGTCTCCGACGAGGACCGCGTGGGCGAGGAAGGCCGCGGCTTCGAATACATCCTGCACGGGCTCAATCCCGAGCGCGTGCTGATCGCCTCCGAGGCCGTGGGCCTGGGACGCGCCGCGCTCAACCGCGCGGTGAACTACGCCCGCGAGCGCGTGGTGTTCGGCCGGCCCGTGGGGCAGAACCAGTCCATCCAGCATCCGCTGGCCGAGAGCTGGATCGAACTCGAAGCGGCCGAGCTGCTGGTGCGCCGAGCCGGCTGGAAGTACGACCGCGGGCTGCCCTGCGGTCCCGACGCCAACGCCGCCAAGTTCTACGCGGCGGAGGTGGGTTTCCGCGCCTGCACCCGGGCCGTCGCCACGCATGGTGGAATGGGCTACGCCCGTGAGTACCATGTTGAACGCTACCTGCGCGAGATGATGATTCCCAAGCTCGCGCCGGTCAGCCCCCAGCTGATTCTTTGCCATATCGCCGAGAAGGTTCTCGGCCTGCCCAAGAGCTATTGATCCGGAGGAAACACGCATGGCCGACCCCAACCAGGACGCAGCCGATCGCAGCGACCAGCTTCGCCTTCTCACCGACAGCGTCGCCTCCTTCGCCGCCGGCAAGCTCACGCTGGCCCGGGCCCGCAAGCTGCGTCGCGCGCAGCCCGAATTCGACCCCGCCATGATGGCCGAGCTGGCCGGCCAGGGCTGGACCGGCCTGCTGCTGCCCGAAGACGCCGGCGGTTTCGGCCTGGGCTTCTCCGAGGCGCGGGCGGTGATCGAAGGCGTGGCTGCCCAGCTCGCGCCGGAGCCCCTGGTGCCGGTGGCCGTGCTCGCAGCGGGCGTGCTGCGCCGCTGCGCCGCCGCCGCGGCGCGCGATTCGCTGATCGAAGAACTGGTGGGCGGCAGCGCCGTGCCGGGCCTGGCCTGGCAGAACGCCAGCGGCGACCTCGACCCTGCCGCTCCTGCGTTTGCCGCCAAGCAGGCGGGCGAGGGCTGGACGGTGGACGGCGAGGCGCGCTTCGTGCGCCCCGGCACCGGCGCCACGCACTACCTGCTGGCCGCGGCCGACGGCAAGGGCATTGCCCTGTTCGTGGTCGAACCCGGCAGTGCCGGGCTGGACGTGGTGGCCGAACCCCAGGCCGACGGCACCTCCCTGGCGCGCGTCAAGGCCAAGGGCGTGCGCGTGGCGGGTGAAGCGCGGCTGACGGTTTCGGTGGACGACTTCTCCGCCGCGCTCGACGAAGCCGTGCTGATGAACGCCGCCGAGCTGCTGGGCCTGATCAACCGCATGCGTGCGATGACGCTGGACTACCTCAAGACGCGCGTGCAGTTTGGCAAGCCCATCGGCACCTTCCAGGCTCTGCAGCACCGGGCCGTGGACATGCTGCTGCACGAGGAACTCACCCGCGCGGCGCTGGACTTTGCCGTCGCCGGGTTCGATTCCGGTGCTTCGGCCCACGAGCGCGCCAGCCTGGCCAGCCGGGCCAAGGCCCGCGCCGCCGACGCGGCGGTCAACGTGGCCCGCGAGGCCATCCAGATGCACGGCGGCATCGGCGTCACCGACGAGTACGACCTCAGCCTGTACGTCAACCGCACCCTGTCGCTGGCGCCCTGGCTGGGCAACGCCACCTTTCACCGGCGCCGCTACGTGCGCCTGAACCCGCCTACCGTTGAGAGCGAAGAATGAGCACTGACTGGAACGCGCTGGACGACGAGACCTTCCGCCAGGAATTGCGCTCGTTCTTCCGCAGCCATTACCCTGAGGAACTGCGCTACCCCAAGTCGCGCCTGCGCTGGTCGCAGGTCAAGGACTGGTACCTGGCGCTGTCGAAGAAGGGCTGGCTCGCGCCCGCCTGGCCCGTGAAGTACGGCGGCATGGGCCTGACCCCGGCCAAGCTCATCATCTTCACCGAGGAGACCGAGCGCCACGGCGTGGGCCGCGCGCCGGACATGGGCATCACCATGGTCGGCCCGCTGCTGATCCAGCACGGCACCGAGGAACAGCGCGCGTTCTACCTGCCCAAGATCCTCTCCGGCGAACACATCTGGTGCCAGGGCTACTCCGAGCCCAACAGCGGCTCCGACCTTGCGAGCCTGCGCACCGAGGCGGTGCTGGACGGCGACGAGTTCGTCGTCAACGGCCAGAAGGCCTGGACCACGCTGGCGCAGGACGCCACGCACATCTTCCTGCTGGTGCGCACCGACAAATCCGCCAAGAAGCAGCAGGGCATCAGCTTCCTGCTGGTGGACCTCACCACCGCGCAGGGCGTGGAACGGCGGCCGGTGCGCAACCTCGCCGGCAACGAGGAATTCTGCGAGTGCTTCTTCCACGACACGCGCGTGCCCAAGGCCAACATCGTGGGCGAGCTCAACCGCGGCTGGACCATCGCCAAGGCGCTGCTGAGCTTCGAGCGCATCTTCCTGGGCAGCCCCAAGCAGAGCCAGTACGCGCTGGCCCGCCTGGAAGAACTGGCCGTGCACCGCAATCTCGCCAGCGATCCCGGCTTCGTCGATTCCTACGCGCGCCTCAAGCTCGACGTGCTCGACCACATGGCGCTGTTTCAGCGCTTTGCCGACCAGGTGCGCCGCGGTGAGACCCTGGGCGCGGATGTTTCCCTGCTCAAGATCGCCGGCACCGAGAACTACCAGCGCATCGGCCAGTTCGTGCTGGAGACCGCGGGCAGCGCCGGCGGCCTGAGCGGCGACGTGGAACTGGAAGGCGAGGCCTTCGACTGGTTCACCAGCTATTACAACGCGCGTCCGGCCACGATCTACGGCGGCTCCAACGAGATCCAGCGCAACATCCTGGCGTCCCAGGTGCTGGGCCTGCCGGCCTGAGGCGAGGGCCCGGTGACCGGCGATCCTTTTGCTGGCCCCGGGCCGGACGCGATCTTTAGGGAGCGGCTCGCTGCGGGCCGCTTCGAGATCCAGCGCTGCGAAGGCTGCGGCGAGCACGTGTTCATGCCGCGCGTGCTGTGCCCCTCCTGCGGCGGTGCGGCGCTGGCCTGGGTGAGGCCCAGCGGCCGCGGCACGGTGTATTCGACCACCGTGGTGCGTCGCAAGGCGGAGCAGGGCGGGGACTACAACGTCGCCATCATCGCGCTGGCGGAAGGTCCGCACCTGATGAGCCGCGTGGAAGGCATCGAGCCGACCGCGGTGAAGATCGGCATGCCGGTGCGCGCGCAGGTGAAGACCGGCGAGCACGGCGGCCTGCTGGTGTTCGTGCCGGAAACCGGGGAGGCGACGTGACGCACCGGCTGCGCGGCAAGGCCGCGATCGTCGGCGTGGGCCTGGGCGGCGTGCCGATGGCGCCGGGCCGCACGCCGCTGGAAATCCTGGGCCAGGCGGTGCACCACGCCCTGGCCGACGCCGGCCTCAAGCTGCAGGACGTGGATGGCGTGTTCACCGGCTCGGCCTACCACTTCCTGGCCGGGCTCTCCATTCCCGAATACCTGGGCCTGCGTCCGAAGTTCGTCGATTCCACCATGGTGGGCGGCTCGTCCTTCGTCGGGCACCTGCTGAGCGCGGCCATGGCGCTGGATGCCGGCCTGTGCGACGTGGCCCTGATCTGCTACGGCAGCAACCAGGGCAGCGGCTACGGCAAGCTCAAGTCGATGAGCGAGGAGCAGCCCTACGAGGCGCCCTACCAGCCGCGCTATCCCATCTCCAGCTATGCGCTCGCCGCGGCGCGCCACATGCACCAGTACGGCACGCGGCGGGAAGACCTGGCCGAGGTCGCCATGGCCGCGCGCCGCTGGGCCCAGCTCAACCCCGAGGCCCTGCGGCGCGAACCGCTCAGTCTGGACGAGGTGTTGTCCTCGCGCATGGTCTCCGACCCCCTGTCGATCCTCGACTGCTGCCTGGTGACCGACGGCGGCGGCGCGGTGATCCTGGTGCGTGCCGAGCGCGCCGCCGACTTCCCCAAGGCACCGGTCTACGTGCTCGGCTGTGCGCCGGCCACGCGGCACCGGCAGATCGCCTGCCTCACCGACCTCACCGTGACCGCCGCCGCCGAATCCGGCCCGCGCGCCTTCGAGATGGCCGGCCTCACGCCCGCGGACATCGACGTGGTGCAGCTGTACGACGCCTTCACCATCAACACCATCCTGTTCCTCGAAGACCTGGGCTTCTGCGCCAAGGGCGAGGGCGGGGCGTTCGTGCGGGGCGGCGCCATTGCGCCCGGCGGGCGGCTGCCGGTGAACACCAACGGCGGCGGCCTGTCGTGCTGCCATCCCGGCATGTACGGCATCTTCACCATCGTCGAGGCGGTGCGTCAGCTGCGCGGCGAATGCGGCGAGCGCCAGGTGCGCGACGCCAGAACGGCGCTGGCGCACGGCAACGGCGGCGTGCTGTCCAGCCAGATCACGGCCGTGCTGGGCGCCCGCGACACACTCTAGACCGGCGTTGGCCCGCGCCGGGCCGCGCCGCATGTTTCTGAACTGCAAACCAAAGAGGACATCCGCATGAGCGAACAGAGAATGATGGAAGGCAAGGTCGTCATCGTCACCGGCTCGGGCCGTGGCATCGGCCGCGACATGGCCCTGCTGATGGCCTCCGAGGGCGCGGCCGTGGTGGTCAACGATCTCGGCGTGTCGGTGGATGGCACCGACGCCACGCAGACCCCCGCCGCCGAAGTGGTGAGCGAGATCGAGAAGCGCGGCGGCCGCGCGGTGGCCAACTACGAGAGCGTGTCCGACTGGGTGGGCGCCGGCCGTATCGTGCAGTGCGCCATGGACACCTTCGGCCGCATCGACGCCGTGGTGAACAACGCCGGCATCCTGCGCGACCGCTTCTTCTTCAACATGAGCCTGGACGAATGGCGCGCGGTGATCGACGTGCACCTCAACGGCAGCTTCTACGTGTCGCGCGCCGCGGCGCCGCACTTCAAGGCGCAGAACTCCGGCGCCTACGTGCACATGACCTCCACCACCGGCCTGATCGGCAATGTGGGCCAGGCCAACTACGGCGCGGCCAAGCTCGGCATCGCGTCCATGTCCAAGTGCATCGCGCTGGACATGAAGCGCTACAACGTGCGTTCCAACTGCATCTCCCCGTTCGCCTGGAGCCGCATGATCGGCGCCATTCCCACCGACACCCCGGCGCAGCAGGCGCGCGTGGAAAAGCTCAAGAAGATGGAGTCGGGAAAGATCGCGCCCATGGCCGTGTTCCTGGCCAGCGACGCGGCCAAGGAGGTTTCCGGCCAGATCTTCGCGGTGCGCGCCAACGAAATCTTCCTGATGAGCCAGCCGCGCCCGATCCGCAGCGCGCACCGCAGCGAGGGCTGGACGCCGCAGGCCATCGCCGAGCACGCGCTGCCCGCGCTCAAGTCCAGCTTCTACCCGCTGGAAGTGTCCGGCGAAGTGTTTTCCTGGGACCCGGTGTAGGAGACCGCCATGGCCGTCGTCTACGAAAAGCTGCTGGCGTACAAGATCCCGGAAGTCCGGCAGAAGTACACCCAGCGCGACACCATGCTCTACGCGCTGGGCCTGGGCCTGAGCGCTAACCCGCTGGACGAGAGCCAGCTGGCCTTCACCTACGAGAAGGGCCTGAAGGTGCTGCCGACCTACCCGGTGGTGCTCGGCTACCCCGGCTTCTGGATGGCCGACCCGGAAACCGGCATCGACGCCGTGCGGCTGGTGCACGGCGAGCAGGGCATCATCATCCACAAGCTGCCGCCGCCGGAAGGCGAGGTGATTGGCCGCACGCGCATCACCGGCATCGTCGACAAGGGCGCCGGCAAGGGCATGCTGGTGTACACCGAGCGCGACGTGTTCGACGCCGCCAGCGGTGACCTGCTCGCGTCCTTGCCCAGCACCACCTTCTGCCGCGGCGACGGCGGCTTCGGCGGCCCCACCGGCCCGGTGCCGCCGGTGCACGAATTGCCGACGCGCGCGCCGGACGTGTCCATCGAGCTGCCGACGCTGCCGCAGGCGGCGCTGATCTATCGCCTGTCCGGTGACTACAACCCGCTGCACGCCGACCCGAAGATCGCCGCCACGGCCAAGTTCGAGCGGCCGATCCTGCACGGCCTGGCCACGCTCGGCATTGCCGGGCACGCCATCACGCAGGCCGCGGGCTACGACCCGGCGCGCGTGCGCTCCATCCGCACCCGCTTCACCGCCCCGGTGTACCCGGGCGAGACGCTCACCACCGACATCTGGCGCGACGGCGAGGTGTGGTCCTTCCGCACCCGCATCGCCGCGCGCGACGTGGTGGTGCTCGGCAACGGCCGCGCCGAAGTACGCGGCTGATCCACCCACAACCCCCTCCACCAACACAGCGAGTCAACCATGACCTACGAAGACTTCCAGTTCCTGAAATTCGAACACCGCGCCAACGGCGTGCTCGTCATCACCATCAACCGCCCGGAGGTGATGAACGCCACCAACGCGCGCCTGCACTGGGAGCTGACCAAGATCTGGGCCGTGGTCAACGACGACCCCAAGACCAAGGTGGCCGTCATCACCGGCTCCGGCGACCGTGCCTTCTCGGCAGGCGGCGACCTGGAGTGGGTCGGCGGCATGGTGGGCAACCCCAAGACCGTGGCGGTGGTGATGCAGGAAGCCGCGGACGTGGTCTACAACATCATGGCCTGCGACAAGGTGGTGATCTCCGCCATCAACGGCGTTGCCGTCGGCGCCGGCCTGGCCGTGGCGATGCTGGCCGACATCAGCATCATGGCCGAGGAGGCCAAGATCACCGACGGCCACGTCAAGCTCGGCGTCGGTGCCGGCGACCACGCCGCCATCGTCTGGCCGCTGCTGTGCGGCATGGCCAAGGCCAAGTACTACCTGCTGACCGCCGAGTTCATCGACGGCAAGGAAGCCGAGCGCATCGGCCTGGTCAGCCTGTGCACGCCGCGCGCGCAGCTGATGGAAAAGGCGCTTTCGGTGGCCGACAAGCTCGCCGCCGGCAGCCAGCAGGCCATCCGCCTCACCAAGCGCTCGCTCAACGGCTGGATGCACATGGCGCGCCCGATCTTCGAGAGCTCGCTGGCCATGGAGATGATGTGCTTCCTGGGCGACGAAGCCGCCGAAGGCGTGGCCGCCGTGCGCGAGAAGCGCGCGCCCAAGTTCCCGTCGGCGCAGTAGGCGGGCAGGCGTCTCGCAGGGTCCGGCCCGCTGCCCGCGCAGTCGGCCGGAAGTTGGATTGTCGCTATATCGGAGAATCGAATGAACCCGACCGAGATCCTGTTTCCCGTCGTCGCGCTGGTGGGCTGGACGCTGCTGGTGCTGCTGCTGATTCCCTACCAGCGGTTCAAGGCGGCCTTCGAAGGCCGCGTGACCATGGAGGATTTCAAGGTCGGCGAGTCCAGCCGCGTGCCGCAGGGCGTGAGCATTCCCAACCGGAATTTCATGAACCTGCTGGAAGCGCCGGTGCTGTTCTACGTGGTCTGCCTCACGCAGTTCGTGGCGCAGAAGGTGGATGTCTGGGCGGTGTACCTGGCCTGGGCCTTCGTCGTCACGCGCGTGCTGCACAGCCTGGTGCACCTGGTCTACAACCGCATGTCGCATCGCATTGCCTTTTTCGGCACCAGCAACGTGATCCTGATCGTGGCCTGGATCCACCTGGTGCTGGCCCTGCGCGGCTGATTCGCCGGAACCATTCCGGCCGCTTACGCCGCGCCGCCGCGCCAATCACTGGCTGGCGCAGATTTCGCTTGAGGGAGCCGCCGCCCGACCCGGGCCGTGCCTCCGATCACCTCCTGCCGGCGTATCCAGCGCCGCCGGCCAATTACCTGTACACGCGCTCGATCGAGCGCCTTTCTTCACGTCGAGACCTTCATGAATTTCGAGTTGAACACCGAGCAGCAGATGATCCTGGAGTACGGCGACCGCATCGCCAAGCAGTACGATCGCCGGTACTGGATGGGGTATGCGGAAAAACACCAGACGCCCAAGGAACTGAACGACCAGATCGCGGCCGACGGCTTCACCGGCCTGATGGTGCCCGAGGCCTACGGCGGCGGCGGCCAGGGCATGCTGGAGATGGCGCTGTTCATGGAAGGCCTGTCCAACAACGGCATCCCGCTGCTCAGCCTGGTGGTGAATTCCACCATGTCGCTGGCGCTGATCGCCATGCACGGCACCGAGGAGCAGAAGCAGCACTACCTGCCATCGGCCTGCCGCGGCGAGACCAAGTTCTGCTTCGCCATCACCGAGCCCAACGCCGGCTCCAACACCATCGAGATCACCTCGATCGCGCGCCGAGAGGGGAAGAACTTCCGGCTCAAGGGCCAGAAGACCTTCATCACCGATGCCGACACCTCCGACTTTGCCCTGGTGGTGGCCCGCACGCGCCCGCACACCGAGGTCGCGCGCAAGACCGACGGCTTCACGCTGTTCCTGCTCGACATGAAGAAGAAGGGCGTCAGCAAGACCGTGATCCCGGTCAGCATCCCCATGCCGGAGTCGCAGTGGCAGCTGTTCTTCGACGACGTGGAACTGACCGAGGCCGACGTGCTCGGCACCGTGGACGAGGGCTTCAAGATCCTGTTCGACACGCTCAACCCGGAGCGCATCATCCTGGGCGCGCTGTGCGCCGGCGTGGGCCGCTACGCGCTGCGCCAGGCGGTGGAATACGCCAATGACCGCAAGGTGTTCAACAAGGTGCCGATCGGCTCGTACCAGGGCCTGGCGCACCCGCTGGCGGTGGCCTTCACCGAGGTGGAGCTGGCCTCGCTGATGACGCGCAAGGCGGCCTGGGCGTTCGACCGCCACCTGCCGCAGACCGGCGAATATTCCAACATGGCCAAGTACGCGGCGGCCGAGGCCGGCATCCACGCCGTGGACCAAGCGGTGCAGTGCTTCGGGGGCAACGGCTTTACCAAGGAATACGGCATCTTCGACCTCTACCCGATGGTGCGCCTGCTGCGCACCGCGCCGCTCAACCGCGAGATGGTGCTCAACTACATCGGCGAGAAGGTCATGGGTCTGCCGAGGTCGTACTGATGAGCATCACGAGCGCCGCAAGCCCGGGCGCCGGCGCGCTGGCGGGCCTGAAGGTGGTGGACCTGTCGCGCGTGCTCGGCGGGCCGTACTGCACGCAGATCCTGTCGGACCACGGCGCCAGCGTGGTCAAGGTGGAGCCGCCCGGCGGCGACGAGACGCGCATGTGGGGCCCGCCGTTCGTGGGCGACATGGCCTCGTACTTCCTGGGCGTGAACCGCAACAAGCGCGACCTGGTGCTCGACCTTTCGCGGCCGGACGGGCGCGAGGTGGTGTTCCGCCTGCTGGAGCACGCCGACGTGCTGGTCGAGAACTTCAAGACCGGCACCATGGAAAAGTGGGGCATGGGCTACGAGGCCGTGCTGCGCGAACGCTTCCCGCGCCTGATCCACTGCCGCGTGTCCGGCTTCGGGTCCGAGGGCCCGCTGGGCGGCGCGCCGGGCTATGACGCGGTGGCGCAGGCGCTCGGCGGGCTCATGAGCGTCAACGGCGATCCGCAGAGCGGGCCCACGCGCATCGGCGTGCCCATCGTCGATCTCGCCACCGGACTCAACGCCACCATCGGCGTGCTGCTGGCGCTGGCGGAGCGGCAGCGCTCCGGGCTTGGCCAGTTCGTGGATGCCACGCTGTTCGACACCGCCGTGGGCCTGCTGCACCCGCACGCCGCCAACTGGTTTCTCAGCGGCCAGGTGCCCAAGCTGGTGGGCAGCGGCCATCCCAACATCGTGCCCTACGACAAGTTCGCGACGCGCACCGGCGAGATCTTCCTGGGCATCGGCAACAACGGCCAGTACCGCAAGTTCTGCGAATTGCTGGGCCGGCCGGACTTAGCGTCCGACCCGCGCTACGCCGGCAACGGCGAACGCAACGTCAACCGCGTGGCCCTGCGTGCCTCACTCGAAGCGCTGCTGGCCGACGTGGACGGCGCCGAGCTGTGCGAGCGCCTGCTCAAGGCCGGCGTGCCGGCCGGCCAGGTCAACACCCTGCCGGACGTGCTTCAGCACCCGCACACCCTGCACCGCGAGATGGTGGTGGAGCACGGCGCCGGGCAGCGCGGCCTGGGCATCCCGGTGAAGCTGTCGCGCACCCCCGGCACCGTGCGCGCCCCGGCGCCCTCGCTGGGCCAGCACTCGCAGGAAGTGCTGGAGGAACTGGGCTACACCCAGTCCGAGATCGACGCGCTGGTGACGACGGGCATCGCCAAGCTGGGCACGACGACAGGCTGACCGTAGGCCGCCGACCGCAATCGCGATCGGATCGCCTCAGGCGCGCTGGGCGGCCGGCGCGGCCGGCTCAGCGTTCGTTCGTGCCGGCCAGTACGCTGGCTTGCGCCGGGGATGCCGCATGTCCAGCGATGCTGGCCTGCATGAGCGCCAGGGTGGCGGGGACGAAGCGCTGGATGCGCAGGTCTTCCACGTCGTTGCGGTCGCGGATGGTGAAGAAGCTCATGTTGCGGATGCGCCGGGAATCGTCGGCAGCGAGCGGGCGGCCGCGGGCGTGCTTGGCGATCATCTGCGCGCGCGATTTGGTGTGGTAGTGGTTGATGCAGAGCGGGGCGGAGGCCTGGAGCGCGATGCGCCCGTTCACCGGGTGCACGGCCTTCCCGTTCGCATGCAGGTAGCGGCCCATGACGCGCGAGTGGTGGGGATTGAGGTAGCGCACGATCGCGCTGACCCGGTAGATCGACTTGATGAACCGATGATCGCGGAACGGGTCGGGCGCGCGGCGGGTGAAACTTTCGATGCAGGTCCCGGCCGGCCTCTGCTGATGGCCGTTGCTGCCGAAGATCAGCCAGTTGACCGCGATGGCCGCGGCGCCGGCCGATTCCAGCTGTTCGATCACCGGGAGCACGGAGTCGCCTTCTGTGGGGACGAGGTACTCGTCGGCATCGAGGAAGGCCACCCAGCGCGCGTGGTGGCGGTAGGTGTCGACGAAATGGCGGTAGGCGCGCAGCTGCCCGAACTCCCCTTCAACCTGGTGCAGGGTGATCGCGTCCTGCCGCGCAAATTTCCGGACCTGTGCCAGCGTCTGGTCCGTGCAGTCGTTCAGGTAGAGGTAGAAGTGCTCCACGCCGACGCTCGCGTGGTAGCACAACCATTCCAGCACGTTGTCACCCTCGTCCTTGAGCGAACTGGCAATGGCCAGCCGCGGGCGGGAGGGCAGCTCGATGGCCAGCGCTTCGTGGCGTCGCATCAATCGCAGGGCCGACAGTTCATCCAGCACCAGGTCCTGCATGTGGCCGGTGTCCAGCGCTTTCAGCAGGGCGGTCTCGGCGTCGGCGGCATCTCCAGCCGCCATGGCCGCATGCGCCCGACCCAGCAGCACCGGCCCGAGATCTGGAAGCCGGTTGGAGACCCTGCGCAATCGCTGGTGCGCCTGATCGGTCTTGCCTTTCCAGAGCTCCACCGTAGCGATCATGCGCTGGGCGCCATCCATCGGACGCCAGCCCGCGGGCAGGTCCTTGACGAGCCTGCGCATCTCCTCGAACCTGCCCTTGCGCGACTGCGACTCCAGCCATTCGACCAGCAGCTTGTTGATCGCCGCGCGCCTGGCGGCGGGCTTCCTGCGGGGGTCCGGAACGCTGGCGAAGAGGGACCGGATCCGGGCGAGCGCACGCTCATCCGTTCCGGCCATTTCCGTCTCGGTTTCAGACGTTTCCGGTTCGTCTGGGTATCGTGCGGCCAGACTGCCGTTCTGCACCGGCTGCGCGCCGCCGACCAGGACGCCCATCTGCTGGATCCACTCGAAGAACGCGCGATCGACGGCGTTGGCGGCTTCGATCTCGGCCCGCAGGGCGTCGCTGATGTCCTCGGGCGAAAAGCTGGATTTCGACTGGTTGTGCGTGCCGATGTGTACCGGCTGTCCGAGCAGCCTTCCCAGCTCGCGCTCGAACAAATCCATGCGCGACACCGAACCGATCAGGCGATATTGCCCGGCCACGCGCTTCGCCTGTTCCAGGTCGTCCTGGCCAGTCAGCAACTTGACCTGGGTGTTCTGGTTGTGCGGGTTCTTGTTCAGCCAGGCAAAGAAACCCGCGAAGTCGAGGTTGCGAACCTCGTCGTGGGCGGGATGTTCCTGCCAGCCCTTGATGTACCGGTACACCGAGACGATGCGATCCACCGGATCCCTCACCACCGAGATGTACTGCCAGTCGTCACCGCATGCCTGCCGGAAGACCGGGTAGCGGAAATGGCCGGAGACCACGCGGAGCGCATCGAGCTTTTCGCCGCGCAGCGCCATCAATGCCTCCCGGTGCTTCGGCACCGCGCGTGGATAGCGGATGGCCTGGTCGGCTCCCGCCCAGTCCTTGAGAACGTTGAAGAGCGAGATGCCGGCCGTCTTGGGCGCATGCACGAAGACGATCCGCACGGGCGCCGCGAGGCTGGCCGGCAGCGCAATCTCCGCCACCGGTTCACGGATCGTGTCGTTCACGATTCTTGTGGGCGAGACGGCGGGCCGCGATGCCTCGCCTTTCAGCACGCCCCGCGCGGTCACCCATTCGTATAGCGCCTGGTCCACGGCATTGCCCGCGAGAATGTCGCGTCGCAACTCAGGGTCCAGCGATTCCGGGGTGATGCTGCCTTTCGATTCGTTGTGCACGGCGAACTGAAGCCTGGATCCCGTCAGGATCTCCAGTTCCGCGACGAACTCGGGCAGGCGTGCAAGCGAGCCGAGCAGGCGGTAGCGCGCCAGCCGCTGCCGGGCGACCGCGAGATTCTCCGTCCCCGTCAGCATCTTGCTTTGCGTATTGCGGCTGAACGGATGATGCCGGCTGAGCCATTCGAAGTATTCGCGCGCCGAGAAACCCTTCACGAACCTGTGCTCCGGATGGTCCGCCCATGCCGTCACGTAGCGGTACATCGACACAAAGCGCTCAACGGGGTCGCGAACCACGGAGATGTAGTTCCACTCCGCGCCGCATTTTTCGCCGAACAGCACGGCGGAGAAATGCCCGGTGATGAGGCGGTACGATCTGACCTGCTCGGCGGACAACTGCCGGAACGCTTCCCGCTCCTGGTCGCTGCCATGGGAAAAGCGCAGCGAGCGCTCCGTCCCGGCCCAGTTGAGCAGCGCGTAATAAAGCGACATGCCCGCGGTCTTGGGAATGTGCACGAAAAGGATCCGGGGATCGACCATGGATTTTCTCAGCCCGCGTTCGCTGCGCGAGGGTCCAGGGTCCGGCCGTGGCGAACGATGCCCTGGGTCACGCGATTCCATCGCTCCATCATTCCCCACGCCTGAAGGTGGTGCTCGAACACCTGCGGCCAGTTGTACGGACCGGGCGCGCTCCGATTGGGGACAGGACCAGCGGCGACGGCGGCAAAGTACCGAGCATGGCAGACCTCGGTCTCCACCTCGGCGCGATCTGCAACGTCTGTGAAGCTGTTGCTGGCGTGGATGCGGTAGCCATACAGCGCATCGGGGACATAGAGCGGCTCTTCGTGCAGGATGGCCCGCAACGCAAAGTCCCAGTCGTGCGTCAGCTTCAGATCGATGAAGCGGCCGATGACCTCGATCAGGTCCCGCCGCATGGCGAAATTGCCGGTGGTAACCGCGCAGTTGAAGCGCAGGAACGCAAACGAGAGCGAAGGCAGCAAGCCGCTCTGCATCGACAGCCTGGCAAGTCCCTCGATGAGGCTGACCGGAACCTGCGCATTCGGGGAAACAAGCAGTTCGATGCCGGAAAAGGCAAAGCGGCCGCCGGTCACCTGCAATGCCGACAGCATCCGGGCCACGCGCTCCGGGTGGTAGCGGTCGTCGGAGTTCAGAAGGAAGACGTAGTCGCCCTGGGCAACGTCCAGCCCGCGGTTGAGCGAGGCATGGGCCCCTATATTACGGGGATTGCGCAGGCAGACGACCCGCTCGAAGCGCTGTCGGTAGACCGGGGATATGCAAAGCCGCTCCGAGATCTCGAAGCTGCGATCGGGCGAGCAGTCGTCGATCACGATGAGCTCCAGCCGGGGATGAGATTGCTGGAGTACTGATTGCAGGCAGGCCTCGATCCAGGCCTCGTGACGGAACACCGGGACGATCACGGAGCACAGGGCTGGCGTCGTCATCAGGCGACGATCTCCAGCAGACCATCGAGCGGCACTTCGCAGGCCGTGCCTTTCTCCGATTCGTGGGACGGAAAGACCATGGAGAGCGTGTAGCGGCCCGGTGCCAGCGAGCGCGTATCGAATGTCACCGCAAAACCGTTCACGAGGTGACGGGTCGCGTCCGGAGGCAGGGCGGTGCCGCCTGGATCGGAGGCCGGCAGCGGCGCCTCGTCGTCCGACTTTCCAGGGAGCAGTCGCTGCAGGCGGCTTCGCGAGGGCATGGCAGCGGCCGCAGCGGCCGAGCTCGTCCGGTGCTCTACGTACGCCTTGGCGCTGTCGGCACGCTTCTTCCAGTTCGTCACGAGCCCGTAGGACGGGCCGCCGCCGTCTTGCGCAGAAACTTTCAGGTAGGCGAACAAGCCCGCCACGAGCCTGCGATCGCCGGGAATGGCCCACCCCGAGCAGTAGACCGCCGTACCGGTCCGGACCTGTGTCGCCCTCGCGCCGACCCGCAAGGCAATCTGCTCGAGCTTTCCCGAGGTGACCGTCTTCACGGGCACGAGCCCGGGTGGGGGAATGGCCGTGAGCTGGGTACCGACCAGCGCCTGCGGCGCCTGCCGCAGCTGTTCGAGCGAGTATTTGAGCGATGCCTGAAGCCGCGCGAAATGGTCTTCGACCCTCTCAAGGGCAGAAAGCGCAGCCGGATCACCAGCCAGGCGTTCGCGCAGGACGGTCAGCGAGGCGGCTGTCGGGTTGTGCCCGGTGAGGATGTCGCGGACCGCCTGAAGCATCTGCCGGCCATGCAGACGGTCCGGCTCCAGGTAAGTGCCTTCGCCCCATTCATTCCAGGCATTGATGAACAGGAGGCGCTGGTCGCCCTGGCAACGGCGTTCGGTCCGCTGGCACGCGTCTTCGAGCCAGGTTTCGAACATCGACCGCGAGAACTGATGGAACACGTGGGCCTTGTTTCCACGCCGGCTGGTGTTGTCCCAGCCGAGCATCACGGTCTTGAACCTGAGGTAGTCCGGGTCGCTCGCGGCCAGTTCACCGGTAACCACATCGCCATAGTCGAAGATGGTGCCCTGGAATTCCGGGGACAGGTTCGGGATGGAACCGGGCCGGTCCGTGTGCTTGCCGGCAACGATCCGATGCGGCGGAAATTCCACGGAACTGTCGCAGCCATGGGCCTGCGGATCGGTGCTGCCGAAGGTTTCGGCCATGCAGATGTGCAGCCCGGGAAGCCCGCTTTCCACCGCGATCTGGCGCCAGCGATCGAACACCTGCGGCGCCGACGACAGCAGGCCGACGCGGTACACGATCAGGATCGGGGCGCCGTCAATGCGGATGTAACGGGAGTCCTGCAGATACGGCATCACATCGTGGATGAACGCGATGTCCTGCTCCAGGCTGTGCGGCTGCGGCATGAGCAATTCCTGCTCCGAACCGTCCCAGCGGCGCGACCAGGGCTCGTTAGCCCAGCACAGGCAGAACCCCAGGTCGTGGTCGATCTCCAGGAATCGTTCGAGAGGCCACACCAGAAGCCGCTTGCCGCCAAACCAGTAGTGATGAAAGCAGAAGCCGGACAGGCCATGCGCCAAGGCCAGTTCGATCTGCTGCTCGATCACCCCGGGCGTGCGCAGATCGTAGTACCCCAGCTCCGACGGGATGCGTGGCTGCGCATGTCCGTCGAAAGCGGGTTGTGCGGTAACCACGTTCGTCCACTCCGTGAAGCCCTTGCCCCACCACTGGTCGTTCTCCGGAACCGGATGGAACTGGGGGAGATAGAACGCGATCGCTCGCACCCGCGGCTCCAGGCCGTTGGGCGCCACCGAAGATTCGCGGCGCAGGATGGACTCGCGTTGTGCAATCGGAGAGGCGGAATCGCGGTTCGCGAGCGATTTGAGGCGGGCGATCAGCTGGCCGCGGGTCGGCAACCGGGCATTGGAAATGGCGCCGTCGATCGCGATGTCATGGCCGCCGGGTTTGGCCATCACCACGATCGGCCCCGCTCCGCTTGCCTGAAGATGGGCGATGAGCGCCTGGCGCCGTTCCGGGGTGAGTTCGATCCAGTGAAACACGAAACCGGCGGGCGCGGGACGCCCGATCAGCTGGGCAATATCCGGTCGCTGTACGAGCGTCCGGATGCCACCCAGAAAGAAGCCGTCGCAAAACAGGTCGATGTCGCAGCTCGCGTCCGCGTTGGCAGCTGCCAGGCACCATCCGCGAACGGCCTGGAGATCAACCTGTTCCAGAGCCCCTCGATGCGATGGTGCCGCCGAAAGGTCAGCCAGGTTGCACGTCGTGCGTTCGGACGGGACGCGAAGTGAATCTTTCATGTAGACCAGACGGATAATCGGTGAGTGGCATCCAGGGACGATACTCGCCGGATAGGTTATGGATTGCGGCCCTGTTCGAAGTGCGCAGGGCAGAGCCTCGATCAGGGCGTGTCCCAGTAAACAGGCAGTTTATCCAGCCATGAGAAATGCTGTCATGCAGGAAGCAGAAGCCAGACCGAACCGGAAAAGCGGTGTCGATCGTGCCGTGGCGGCCAGTGCATTCCTGGCGCGTTACCTGGCTCAGCACCCCGAACTTGCGGTGGCAGCGGCAACTGCGCCCGCGCTGGACGTGTCGGCGGCGCTCCAACGGATGGCCGCCGAGAGCCCGGCGATTCGACTGCAGCAGATCCGTCAGCTGCGGAACCGGGAGATGGCGCGTATTGCGCTGCGGGCGCTGAGTGATGCTGCCGAACTGGACGAAACCCTGGAGGACCTGTCGTCGCTGGCCAGCGCCTGCTGTTCGGCCGCTGTCCGCTGGAGTTTCGACGCGCTGCGCGTTCTCCATGGGTATCCGCAGGACGGGGAGGGCAGGCCGGTGAATCCCGTGGTTCTCGGCATGGGCAAGCTCGGCGGAGGCGAGCTGAATTTTTCATCGGACATCGACCTGATCTTCCTCCACACGGCCTCCGGCATGACCGATGGCGCCAAGTCCATCGAGAACGAGCGCTTCTTCGTGAAGCTGGCGCAGGAAACGGGGCGCATCCTTTCGGCACAGACCGAGCACGGCTTCGTGTTCCGGGTGGACACGATGCTGCGCCCGTTCGGCTCCGCCGGGGCCATGTCGATCAGCTTCGACGCAGCCGAGGATTACTACCAGAACCACGGCCGCGAATGGGAGCGCTACGCGCTCATCAAGGCCCGCCCGGTGGCCGGAGATCTCGACGCCGGGTACGCCCTGTTGCAGCGGCTGCGCCCCTTCGTTTACCGGCGGTACCTGGACTTCAACGCCATCGGCAGCCTGCGCGATCTCAAGCGCCGTATTCACGATGATGTGGTCGCACGGCGCGTCACGGACGACGTCAAGCTCGGCCCCGGCGGCATCCGCGAACTCGAATTCATCGTGCAGTCCTTCCAGCTCGTGCGCGGTGGCCAGGACGGCAAGCTGCGCTCGACCTCGCTGCGGCCGACGCTGCGCTACCTGGGTGAATCCGGCCTGCTGCCGGCGGATGCGGCCAGCACCCTGGACGCCGCGTATGTCTTTCTGCGCCGGCTGGAAAACGCCATCCAGATGCATGACGACCGCCAGACCCATCGCCTGCCCACCGATGAGGCGGCGCGGGCGGCGCTGTGTGCCGGGATGAATGCGCCGGACTGGACCGCGCTCCGCGAGCAATTCGATGCCGTTGCACGCTTCGTCAACGAGGAGTTCCTGCGGGTGTTCGCGGAGCCCGAGCGCGACGATGAAGAACACCCCGGTGCCGTGGCCGTGCGCCTCGCCTTCACGCCCGGCTGCGAGGCCAGGGAGCTTGCGGCATGCCTGATCGAGACTGGCTTCGGTCCCGAAACGCTCGGGCTCGCCCAGCGCATCCTGGACCTGGTGGGTGGACGCGCGGTGCGCGGCATGTCCGAAGCCGCGACGCAGACGCTTCGGCGCGTGCTCGGGCAGGTGCTGCACGAATGCGTGGAGCGAACGGAGTCGGTACGGTCGGTGGAGCGGGTGCTGGCCGTCATCCAGGCCATTGCAGGCCGCTCCACCTACCTGACGCTGATTGATGAATCGGCCACGGTGCGATCCCAGCTCGTCCGGCTGTGCTCGGCGAGCCAGTGGCTGACGGATCAGATCGCCGCCTCGCCAGCCGTGCTGGATGCGCTGCTCGACCCACGCAGCCTCTACGCGCCCCCGGATCGCGCCACCATGCGCAGCGACCTGGCGGCGCGCCTTGCGGCGGTGCCGGTCGACGACGTTGAAACCGGCATGGACGTCCTGCGCCGCTATAGAAACGAGACCACGGTGCGCATCGCGGCTGCGGATATCGGCGGCATGCTGCCGTTGGTCAAGGTCAGTGACCAGCTCACCTGGCTGGCGGAAGCCGTGCTGGTGACGGCCATCGAGCGCGCCACCCAGGAAATGCAGCGACTCTACGGCGAGATCACCGATCACACGGACGGGACGGCGGGACTGGGGGCGATCGCCTATGGAAAATTC
This sequence comes from Panacagrimonas sp., assembly GCA_052386745.1. Lineage (GTDB taxonomy): Bacteria > Pseudomonadota > Gammaproteobacteria > Nevskiales > Nevskiaceae > Panacagrimonas. The sequence continues at coordinate 59,494 of JBQTJW010000013.1, forward strand.
GGCGGAATCGAGCTGGGCTATGGCTCGGACCTGGACCTGGTGTTCGTGCACGAGAACGTCGAGTACGACGCCGAGAGCCGGGGCGGGCAGCGCTCACTGCCGGCCACGGCGTGGTTCTCCCGGCAGGCGCAGCGGGTCATCCACTGGATCGCCACGCTCACGCCCGCCGGCAGGGCGTACGAGATCGACATGGAACTCCGCCCCAGCGGGCAGTCCGGGCCCGTGGTGGTCAGCCTGGACGGCTGGGCGCGTTACCAGCGCGAGAAGGCCTGGACCTGGGAGCACCAGGCGCTGACGCGCGCACGCTTCGTCGCCGGTCCCGCAGCGCTGGGGACGGCTTTTGCAGCGATCCGGCAGGAGGTTCTCAGCCGACCGCGGGAACCCGCCGCGCTGGCGCAGCAGATCGTGGACATGCGGCACAAGATGCGTGTTCACCAGGAGCGCCGCCAGTCCGGTAGCTGGGACCTGAAGAACGGGCGCGGCGGGGTGATCGACTGCGAATTCCTCACCCAGTTTCTCGTGCTGCGCGATGCAGCCCGGCAACCCGAACTGATCGAGTGGTCGGACAACTGGCGCCAGCTGGACGCGCTCGTGCGGGCGGGCAGCCTGTCCGCGGAAGATCACGCGGGCCTGATCTCGAGCTACCGCGCGTACCGCGCGTTTGCCCACGCGCGCGCCCTGCAAAGCGAAAAGGCGATCGCCGGTGACGCGCAGTTTGTACAGGAACGGGCGGCCGTTGTTGCGGCGTGGCGTCGCCAGTTCGGCGACATCGAGCCTGCATCCGCGCCATCGACATGAAAGTTCCGCGGCATCGCGGTGCCAGTGATTGATTCACACCGGCGGCCGCGTAACATAGCCGCAAGCTCCCCTGTCGCGCCGGCCGGATATCTGCGCCGAGCGCGGCGGAAACATTGCAGAGCCGAATCGCACACAAGAATTGATAAGAGCCCAAGCAGCGTGGAATGCCTTCGGTCAATCCCTGTGGTTGCCGAAGGGTCCGGTGTGACGGGCTGACGCCTACCAATCCAGGAGATCGAACATGAGTACCTCGCAGCCGACCATCATCTACACGCTGACCGATGAGGCGCCGCTGCTGGCGACCTGCGCCTTCCTGCCGATCGTCCGCACCTTCACCGCAGCCGCCGGCATCAAGATCGCGAAGAGCGACATCTCGGTGACCGCGCGCATCCTGGGCGAATTCCCGGAGTTCCTGACCGAGGCGCAGCGCGTGCCCGACAACCTCTCCGAACTGGGCCGGCTGACGCTGCTGCCGGACACCAACATCATCAAGCTGCCCAACATCAGCGCCTCGGTGCACCAGCTGGTGGGCGCCATCAAGGAACTCCAGGGCAAGGGCTACAAGATTCCCGACTACCCCGAAGACCCGAAGACCGACGAGGAGAAGGAAATCCGCAAGCGCTACGGTAAATGCCTCGGCAGCGCGGTCAACCCGGTGCTGCGCGAGGGCAATTCCGACCGCCGCGCACCCAAGGCGGTGAAGGAATCGGCGCGCAAGAATCCGCACAGCATGGGCGTGTGGAGCATGGCCTCGCGCACCCACGTGGCGCACATGAAGCACGGCGACTTCTACCACGGCGAGAAGTCCATGACCCTGGACCGCGCCCGCGACGTGAAGATGGAACTGGTGGGCCGCAGCGGCAAGGTCACCGTGCTCAAGCCCAAGGTCTCGCTGCAGGACAAGGAGATCATCGACAGCATGTTCATGAGCAAGAAGGCGCTGCTGGCCTTCTACGAGGAACAGATGGAGGACGCGCGCAAGACCGGCGTGATGTTCTCGCTGCACGTCAAGGCGACCATGATGAAGGTCAGCCACCCGATCGTGTTCGGCCACGCGGTTCGCGTCTTCTACAAGGAGGCCTTCGAGAAGCACGGCAAGCTGTTCGACGAGCTGGGCGTGAACGTCAACAACGGCATGGTCAATCTGTACGACAAGATCGAAACGCTGCCGATGTCCAAGCGCGAGGAGATCATCCGCGACCTGCACGCCTGCCATGAACACCGCCCCGAGCTCGCGATGGTCGACTCGGCCAAGGGCATCTCCAACCTGCATGCGCCGAACGACGTGATTGTCGACGCCTCGATGCCGGCCATGATCCGCATCGGCGGCAAGATGTGGGGCGCCGACGGCCGGCCGAAGGACACCAAGGCCGTGATCCCCGAGAGCACCTTCGCCCGCATCTACCAGGAGATCATCAACTTCTGCAAGACCAACGGGAATTTCGACCCGGTCACCATGGGCACCGTGCCCAACGTCGGCCTGATGGCGCAGCAGGCCGAGGAATACGGTTCGCACGACAAGACCTTTGAAGTGCCGGAAGACGGCATCGCCAACATCGTCGACCTCGCCACCGGCGAGGTGCTGCTGAGCCAGCACGTGGAGACCGGGGACATCTGGCGCATGTGCCAGGTGAAGGACGCGCCGATCCAAGACTGGGTGAAGCTGGCCGTCACCCGCGCCCGCAACTCGAACACGCCGGCAGTGTTCTGGCTGGACCCGTACCGCCCGCACGAGGCCGAGGTCATCAAGAAGGTGCAGACCTACCTCAAGGACCACGACACGACCGGCCTGGACATCCAGATCATGTCGCAGGTGCGCGCCATGCGGTATTCGCTGGAGCGCGTCATCCGCGGGCTGGACACCATCTCCGTCACCGGCAACATCCTGCGCGACTACCTCACCGACCTGTTCCCGATCATGGAACTGGGCACCAGCGCCAAGATGCTGTCCATCGTGCCGCTGATGGCCGGCGGCGGCATGTACGAAACCGGCGCCGGCGGTTCGGCGCCCAAGCACGTCAAGCAGCTGGTGGAGGAAAACCACCTGCGCTGGGATTCGCTCGGGGAGTTCCTGGCGTTGGCGGTGAGCCTGGAAGACCTGGGCCTGAAGACCGGCAACAAGCGCGCGGTGGTCCTGGCCAAGACGCTCGACGCCGCGACCGGCAAGCTGCTCGACAACAACAAGAATCCCTCGCCCAAGACCGGCCAGCTCGACAACCGCGGCAGCCAGTTCTACCTCGCCATGTACTGGGCCCAGGAGCTCGCCGCGCAGACCCAGGACGCCGAGCTGGCCAGCCATTTCGCGCCGCTGGCCAGGACGCTGACCGAGAACGAGAAGACCATCGTCGGCGAACTGGCCGACGCCCAGGGCAAACCCGTGGACATCGGCGGCTACTACATGGCCGATAGCGAGAAGGTGAAGGCCGTGATGCGCCCGAGCAAGACCTTCAATTCCGCCTTGGCGTCGGGCAATCGCTGAAGCCGCTCCAGATCCCGATCGAGGGGCCGGCGGCGGCCCTTCGGTCGAGTCCTCGACTGATCGAATATCGAGGCTTCAATCCACGAACCCACGTTGCCCGCTGAAGGAAACGTGGACTGAAACAACGGAGGCCCCGTCGGCAATCGATTTGGGGCAGGGGATGGTCAGGGTCGGACTGCGAGAATCATCACCCGGTGGATCGTTCCGGGCGGGGCACGGCAAGCGCCGCACCCGGCGGCACGACGCTCAGGCGGTGACCGCTTGCACCGGCTGGCTCTGCAGGCGGGCGCGGAACGCGAGGTAGTCCTCGGCCACTTCCTTGGTGGCTTCCCAGGGCGGCACGTGGCCCACGCCCTTGATGATGGTGCTGCTGGAATTGCACAGCAGGTGCCCGAACTCCTTCACGCAGTCCACGTGCACCAGGCGGTCCTCGTCGCCCCAGACCACGTGGGTCGGCACCTTGCAGCCCACGAGCAGTTCGTCCAGGTGCGGCGAGTCATTGACGACGTGGGCAAACTGGATGGTGCGCAGGTCGTTGGCGGCAATGGCGCGAACGGCGATCACGTGGACCAGCGCACCCGGCAGCCACGGCGACTTGGACATGATGAAGGGCAGCAGGTCGCGCACCTCCTGCACCGTCCCGGGCAGCAGGGGATTGGGCTGCCCGGCGTGCACCATGCCCAGCAGTTCGCTCTGCGTGCTGTTGAAGATGCCGGCGCTGGACACCAGCCACAGGCTGGCGATGTCGTTCGGGTAGGTCGCGGCATAGCTGGCGGAAATGAACCCGCCCATGGAATGCCCGGCGATGTGCGGCTTCTGCTTGAGCCCGAGCGCCTGGATGAAGTCGTGCAGGCGCTTGACCTGGTCGGGCACGCGGTAGGACACGTCCATGGGCGCATCGCTTTCGCCGAAGCCGGGCAGGTCGAGCGCGATCACGCGGTAGCGCGGTGTCAGGAACTTGGCGACGCGGTTCCAGTTGTCCTTCTCGCCGCCGAAGCCGTGGACCATCACAAGCGGCTCGCGGTCGCTCTCGCTGTCGAGGTAGACGATGCGAAAACCCCCCGCCGTGATTTCGCGCTTCTTCAGCCCGACCGATGATCGCTCCATGGCCAGCAGGAAATCGACGGTCTTGAACGGAAAGGCGAAGTAGAACACCACCATGACCAGCACCAGCAGTGCCAGTACGCCGAGCAGAATGTGGGCAATCGACATCTGGGAACTCCTGAGGTGGTGGGGCGCTTCAGCCGCCGGATGCGGTGAACAGGTCGCGATAGCGCTCGCGCAACGGGTGCTTCTGGATCTTGCCGGTGGCGGTCATCGGCAGGGCGTCGATGAAGCGGATGGCCTTGGGCACCTCGAAGCCGCCCAGGTGCTGCTTGCAGTGGGCGATGAGCTCCGCCTCGTCGGCCTTCGCGCCCGGCTTGAGCACGATGAAGCCCACGATGGCCTCGATCCAGCGCGGATGCGGCAGGCCGACGGCAACGGCGTTGCCCACGGCCGGATGGCGCAGCAGCGTGGACTCCACCTTGATCGAGGGCACGTTCTCGCCGCCGGTCTTGATCATGTCCTTCTTGCGGTCCTTGAACAGCAGCTGGCCGTCGTCGAACACGCCCAGATCGCCGGTGTGGTGCCAGCCGTGGGCGCGTGCCTCGGCCGTGGCCTCGGGGTTCTTGTAGTAGCCCTCCATCACGTTGGGCCCGCGATGGACGATTTCGCCGATCTCGCCAGGCGGCAGTAGCCGGCCGTCGTCATCCATGATGGCGATGTCGTTGAGGACGGAGGCCCGGCCCCAGTAGGAGCCGAAGCAGCGCAGCTGGTCCTCCGGCCGGAACATCACCGTCATCGGGTACATCTCGGTCTGGCCCGAGCCCAGCGTGAACTGCGGGCAGAACTCGCGGATCAGGCGGGTCAGCAGGGTTTCGGCCATCGGCGCCATGGCGTAGAAGCACAGGCGCAGGCTGGACAGGTCGCGCGCGCCCCGCGAGGGATGATCGAGCATGGCCTGGTACATCAGCGGCAGGGCGAAGACGAAGCTGATCTTTTCCCGCTCGATGGCCGCGAGCAGCGCCTCGGCGTCGAAGCCGCGCTGCAGGATGGTGGTGGCACCGGCGGCGAGGAAGGTGCTCAGGAAGGTGTGCTGTGCGCAGTGGAACAGCGGCATCATGGCGTTGCACACGTCGTGGCGGGTGATGCCCATTTCCACCGCGTTGGCCAGCGACGACATCACCACCGCCAGATGAGTCTGCATGACGCCCTTGGGGCGGCCGGTGGTGCCGCTGGTGTACATGATGTGGGCGACGTCGCGATCGGCGATGTCCACCTGCGGCTCGGTTTCCGGCTGCGCGTCGAGCGCGGCGGTGAAGCTGCCGAAGGAGCCGGCACCCTCGCCCTCGATCACCAGGCCGCGGCCCGGAAGCGACTCCACCAGCGCGCGGATCTCGGGCTTGGCGAACAGCGCCGCGTCCACCAGCACGTAGCGCGCCTCGGAGTGTTCGAGGATGTAGCGCACGTCGTCGATGTTGAGGCCGGTGTTGACCGGCACCCAGATCATGCCGGCGCGGTGGATGCCGAACATGGCCACCACAAAATCCAGCGAGTTGTTGCACAGGCTCACCACGCGGTCGCCACGCTCCAGGCCGGCCGCGACCAGCGCGTTGGCGCAGCGGCTGACGCGCGCATCCAGTGCGCCGTAGCTCAGGCGCGTCTGGTTCTCGACGATGGCGATCTTGTCGGGCTCGCGCCGCGCCGCGCGGCGCAGAAAGTCGCCGATGCTGACGCGCGCGATGGCGCTGGGGGGGCAGGGCACGCCCTGGGTGGCGGGTGTCGATGCGGTCATGGCTCTCCTCGGTCGTGGGTCATGTGCCCCACAAGATATGCCGCCATGACTTCGATGTCAGGCGTGCCGCGCGGGCTGGACCCTGGCCCGCCCGCGCAGACGCAACTTTACATCAGCGGAACGGGCTGAAATCAGGTTTGCGCTTCTGCAGGAAGGCGTTGGCGCCCTCGGCCTGCTCGCCGGTCTTGAAATAGTCGGGCGCGACCTCGCGGATCAGGTCGTTCATGTCGCGCTTCATGATCGGCTCCATGTGGTGCAGGAACGAGCGCTTGAGGATCTTCAGGCAGGTGGGGCTGACCGCCAGCAGTTCGTCGGCCCATTTGCGCACCTCGGCGTCCAGCTCGGCCATTGGCACCACGGCGTTGGCCAGGCCCCAGTCCAGCGCCTGCCTGGCGGTGTAGCGCCGGCACAGCATCCACAGCTCGCGGGCGCGCTTGTGGCCAAGCACGTTGGCCGCGTGGCTGACGATGTAGCCGCCGGCCGGCGAGCCCACGCGCGGACCGTTCTGGCCGAAGATGGCGTGGTCGGCGGCAATGGTGATGTCCGAAAAATACGCGATGTGGTGCCCGGCGCCGATGGCGTAGCCGTTGACGCGGGTGATGACCGGCTTGCTGCACTCCACGATCTGGCGGTTGAAGTTGAACTCCAGGTCCTCCAGGCCGCTCTTGCCGCCGGCGTCCTTCTCCCAGTTGACGTCGCCGCCCACGCAGAAGGCGCGCTCGCCGGTGCCGGTGAGCACGATCACGCCCACGTCGCGCTCGCCATTGGCCCGCGCCAGCAGTTCCTCCATCAGCTTGATGGTGTCGCCGGTGAAGGCATTGAGGGACTTCGGGCGATTGAGCGTGATGGTGGCGACGTGGCGCTCGACGCTGTACAGCACTTCGGGTTCGGACACGGGAAATCTCCGGGCAGGGCGGTGGGAAAGGCGGCCGATCGTAGCGATCCGCGGCACTGCTTTCAAACAAGCGTTAGGTGCCGCGACGCCGGTCTGGCCTGCGCCGGGCATCGCATGTCCGGCGACCAAGGCGGAGCGACGGTAGACGTTGCGACCGGAACGAGGGAGCGCCCTCATCACCTTGCGAATCAAACAAGCGTTAGGTGAAAATGCGCGGTCGCCGCGGGTCCGCGCCCCGCATTCCGAAACACTTCCAGGAGCAGCAGATGAGCCAGAACGTCGTGGTTGCCGGGGTCGGCATGGTCCCGTTCGTCAAGCCGGGCACCTCCGCCCCGTACTTCGAGATGGGCGCCGAGGCCACCCGCCGCGCGCTCGCCGATGCCGGCGTCGACTACCGCAAGGTGCAGCAGGCCTTCGTCGGCTACGTCTACGGCGATTCCACCTGCGGCCAGCGCGCGCTGTACCCGGTGGGCATGACCGGCATCCCCATCGTCAACGTCAACAACAACTGCTCCACCGGCTCCACCGCGCTGTTCATGGCGCGCCAGGCGGTGCTCTCGGGACAGGCAGACTGCGTGCTGGCGCTCGGGTTCGAGCAGATGAAGCCCGGCGCGCTCGGCTCCTACTTCAACGACCGCCCGACGCCGTTCGACAATTTCGACGAACTCTGCGGCGAGCTGGTGGGCCAGCCGGACGTGCCCTTCGCCATCCGCTATTTCGGCGGCGCCGGCATCGCGCACATGGAAAAGTACGGCACCAAGGCCGAGACTTTCGCCAAGATCCGCGCCAAGGCCAGCCGCCACGCGTCCAAGAACCCGGTGGCGCTGTTCCGCAAGGAAGTGACGACCGAGGAAGTCATGGCCTCGCCGGTGCTGATGGGCCCGCTCACGCGCCTGATGGCCTGCCCGCCCACCTGCGGCGCGGCTGCGGCCATCATCTGCACCGAGCAGTTCGCCCGGGCCAACGGCCTGGACGCGCGCGTGAAGATCGTCGCCCAGGCAATGACCACCGACACCCCCAGCACCTTCGAGGCGCGCAACATGATGCAGCTGGTGGGCAGCGACATGGCGCGCGCCGCGGCCGACCAGGTGTACGCGGCGTCCGGCATCGGCCCGGAGGATGTGAAGGTGGTGGAACTGCACGACTGCTTCGCGACCAACGAGCTGCTGACCTACGAGGCGCTGCGCCTGGCGCCGGACGGCGGCGGCGAGAAGTTCGTCAACGACGGCGACAACACCTACGGCGGCCGCGTGGTCACCAATCCCTCGGGCGGGCTGCTGTCCAAGGGCCATCCGCTGGGCGCCACGGGCCTGGCGCAGTGCACGGAGCTGGTCCAGCAGCTGCGCGGGCAGTCCGGCGACCGCCAGGTGGCGGGCGCCAAGGTGGCGCTGCAGCACAATCTGGGCCTTGGCGGCGCCTGCGTCGTCACCATGTACCAGGCCTGAGGGCGCGCCGATGAAGCTTTCCGGAAAAGTCGCCATCGTCAGCGGTTCGGGCCGCGGCATCGGGCGCGAGATCGCCCTCAAGCTGGCGTCCGAGGGTGCCAGCGTGGTGGTGAACGACCTGGACGCCGCGCCCGCCGTGGACACGGTGGCGGCCATCGCGGCCGCCGGCGGCAAGGCGGTGCCCTGCGTCGGCAGCGTGACGGAATCGGGTTTTGCCGAGCGCTTCGTCGGCACGGCCATCGAGCAGCTCGGCGGCCTGGACATCATCGTCAACAACGCCGGCTACACCTGGGACAGCGTCATCCAGAAGATGAGCGACGAGCAGTGGCGCGCGATCATGGACGTGCATGTCACCGCGCCGTTCCAGATCCTGCGCGCGGCGGCCGAGTTCTTCCGCGTGCAGGCCAAGAAGGAGGCCGCGGAAGGCCGCGAGGTGTTCCGCAAGGTGGTCAACATCTCGTCCATCGCCGGCACCGGCGGCAACGTGGGCCAGGCCAACTACTCGGCGGGCAAGGCGGCGGTGATCGGCCTGACCAAGGCCATGTCCAAGGAATGGGGTCGCTACAAGGTCAACGTCAACTGCGTGGCCTTCGGGCTGATCCGCACGCGCCTGACCGAGGCGCCGGCAACGGGTAACGCGAGCATCGACATCGAGGGCCGCACCCTGAAGGTGGGCGTGAACCCGGAGCTGCTGAAGTCGATGGAGGCCGGCATTCCCCTTGGACGTGCGGGCACGCCGGCCGAGGCCGCGGGCGCGGTGTACCTGTTCTGCACGCCGGAATCGAATTACGTGAGCGGGCAGGTGCTGTTGTGCGGCGGCGGGTTTTCGATGTAGTTGAGGGGGATCGGCTCGTGGCGCGAAGCGTGAGCACTTGTTTTTCAGGGGCGCGCCGCGCATCCGATTCAAAATGGACGCGCAGGGATTAGACTCTGTGCCCTATGCCCGGCAGCGCCGGGCGCAAGCAGCCCGGTACAGGGCCGCTGCGGATTAGGATTTATGACCAGGAGGAGACAGATGCAAAAGACTCAAGCTGCCAAGGACGTGAAACTCGACTTCGACGCGGTCGTCATCGGCGCCGGGTTCGGCGGGATGTACGCGGTGCGCAAGTTGCGCGACGAGCTCGGCATGACCGTTCGCGGCTACGACAAGGCCGGCGACGTGGGCGGCACCTGGTACTGGAACCGTTATCCCGGTGCGCTTTCCGACACCGAGGGCTTCATCTACTGCTATTCCTTTGACCATGACCTGCTGCAGGACTGGAACTGGAAGACCAAGTACCTGCCGCAGCCGCATATCCTCTCGTACCTCAACCACGTGGCGGACCGCTTCGATCTGCGCCGCAGCTTCCAGTTCAACACCGGCGTGGAGGCCGCGCACTTCGACGAGGCCACCAACTCCTGGCTGATCCGCACCGACAAGGGCGACACGGTGCGCGCGCGCTACGTGATCAGCGCCATGGGCCTGCTCTCGTCCACCAACGTGCCCAACATCAAGGGCAAGGAAACCTTCAAGGGCAAGCTGATCCACACCGGCAAGTGGCCGGCGGACCTGGACCTGAGCGGCAAGCGCGTGGGCGTGATCGGCACCGGGTCCACCGGCTGCCAGTTCATCACGGCCTCTGCTCCTGTCGTCAAGCACCTGACCGTGTTCCAGCGCTCGCCCCAGTACAGCGTGCCCACGGCCAACGGCCCGGTCACCGCCGAGTACATTGCCGAGTGCAAGAAGAACTACAAGGAAATCTGGAAGGGCGTGCGTGATTCGCAGGTGGCGTTCGGCTTCACCGAAAGCACCGTGCCGGCCATGAGCGTCTCCGAAGCGGAGCGCGAAGCCCGTTTCCAGGAAGCCTGGGATTACGGCGGCGGCTTCCGCTTCATGTTCTGGACCTTCGGCGACATCGCCATCGACCCGGCGGCCAACGAGGCGGCCGCATCGTTCATCCGGAAGAAGATCGGCCAGATCGTCAAGGACCCGGAAACCGCGCGCAAGCTCACGCCCAAGGACCTCTACGCCAAGCGCCCGCTGTGCGACAGCGGCTACTACGCCACCTTCAACCGCGACAACGTCACGCTGGTGGACGTGAAGGCCAACCCCATCGCCGAGCTGACACCCAAGGGCGCCAAGACCGCAGACGGCGTGGAGCACGAGCTGGACGTGCTGGTGTTCGCCACCGGCTTTGACGCGGTGGACGGCGCCTACACGCGCATGGACATCCGCGGCCGCAACAACCTGCTGATCAAGGACAAGTGGAAGAACGGCCCCAAGAGCTACCTGGGCGTGGCGTCGCCGGAATTCCCCAACTTCTTCATGGTGCTGGGCCCCAACGGCCCGTTCACCAACCTGCCGCCCTCGATCGAGGTGCAGGTGGAGTGGATCTCGGACCTGATCAAGCACATGAACGACAGCGGCAAGACCGTGGTCGAGGCCACCCAGCCGGCCGAGGATGCCTGGACCAAGACCTGTGACGAAATCGCCGCCATGACCTTGTTCCCCAAGGCAGAGTCCTGGATCTTCGGCGCCAACATCCCGGGCAAGCCGAACACGGTCATGTTCTACATGGCCGGGCTGGGCGCCTACCGGCAGAAGGGTTCCGAGGTGGCTTCCAAGGGTTACGAAGGCTTCGCCATCGCCTGACCGGACGGGGCATGTCGGCCCCGCGCTGCACCGGGAGCTCGCTGCGGTTGCGGGTTCCCGGTGCAGTTTCTTCTTCCGGGCTCCCCCGGGTGTTGCGCGCTGCGACCCCGGCACGCCCGACTCGTCCCGAGGTCCGTATGCATTTCGGGTTTACCGAAGACCAGGTCCTGCTGCGGGAAAGCGTGCGCAGCATGCTCGACCGCATCGCCACGCCCGAGTACGTGAAGCGCTGCGACACCGGGCCGCATTACCCCTACGAGCTGTACGACGCCTATGTCGAAATGGGCCTGCTCGCGCTGCCGTTTCCGGAGTCGGTGGGCGGGCTGGGCGGCAGCGTCATCGACTTCGCCATCGTGGCCGAGGAGCTCGGCCGTAAGAGCTACGATTTTCTCGGCGCCTACGGGCTCAGCGTCTTCAACGGCCTGAACATCCTGCACCACGGCACCGAAGCGCAGCAGCAGCACTGGCTGCCGAAGCTGCTGGCCGGCGAGGTGCGGATGTCCATCTCCATGACCGAGCCCGGCGCGGGTTCGGATGCCGGCGCCATGCGCACCCTGGCGCGGCAGGACGGCGACCACTGGGTCATCAACGGGCAAAAGGTGTTCTCGACCGCGGCCGGCGCACGCGACACCGTCATCAACCTCTATGCCCGCACCCGCACCGAAGGGCCTTACCAGGACGGCATCTCGCTGTTCCTCGTCGACAACACTGCGCCCGGCGTGACCCTGCGCAAGCTCGACACCCTGGGCCGCCGCTCGCTCGGCACCTACGAGATCTTTTTCGACGAGGTGCGCGTGCCGACCGAGCGGCTGGTGGGCGAGCCGCACAAGGGCTGGTCGTACATGCTGGCCGGGCTGCAGCTGGAGCGGCTGATGACCACGGCCGGCTACTGCGGCGCGGCGCAGTCGGCGGTGGACCTGGCGCTGGACTACGCCAAGGAGCGCCGGCAGTTCGGCAAGCCCATCGGCAGCTTTCAGTCCATCGGCCACCTGCTGGCGGACATGCAGACCGCGGTGGAGGCCAGCCGCCTGCTGATGTGGCGCGCGGCCTGGCAGCTGGAGCGCGGCGAGGACGCGCTGATGGCCATCTCGCAGGCCAAGCTGTTCGGCTCCGAGACCTACGCCAGCATCGCCAACCAGGGCATGCAGATCTTCGGCGGCTACGGCTACATGATGGAGTACGACATGCAGCGTCATTACCGCGATGCGCGCTCCACCACCATCACCGCCGGCACCTCGCAGATGCAGCGCAACCTCATCGCCGGGCTGATGGGCCTGAAAAGCCGGTGAGCACGCGATGAACTTCGACCTCACGCCCGAGCAGCTGGAACTGCGCGACGCTGCCCGGCGTCTCGCGCAGGAGCACTTCAAGGACAAGGCGGCGCAGTGGGACCGCAACCAGGAGTTTCCCGAGGAGAACAAGAAGTTGCTGGCGGAGCTGGGCTACCTGGGCCTGTCGATCGATACCGGCTACGGCGGCTCCGGCGCCGGGCTGGTGAGCACCTACCTGGTGGTGGAGGAGATCGCCAAGGTCGACCTGCTCACCGCGATGATCGTGCACGACCAGAACGTCTCGCCGCGCATCATCGCCAACCACGCGCCGCCGGTGCTGCGCGAGCGCCTGCTGCCCAAGGTGGCCCGCGGCGAGCTGGAGATCAGCATCGCCTGGACCGAGCCGCAGGCCGGCTCCGACGGCACCGCGATCCGCACCACGGCCACGCGCGACGGGGATGGCTACCTCGTCAACGGCCAGAAGATCTTCACCACCTTCGGCGACCGTGCCGACCTGCACCTGGTCTACGCGCGCTTCGGCCAGAGCCAGGGCGCGCGCGGCATCGGCACCCTCCTGGTGGAACGCGAGCGCCCCGGCGTCACCGTGCGCCCGCTGCCGTACAAGATGGGCGTGCGCGGCGCCTCGGAGAACGAGCTGTTCTTCGACAATGTGCGGGTGCCGGCGGGCAATGTCGTCACGCTGGGGGATCCGGCCAGTTCGCGCGGCTTCACGGCGGCGCTGAACATCTACAACGGCACGCGCGTCGGCATGGGCGTGATGGCGCTCGGCGTGGCTCAGGGCGCCTTCGATCTGGCGCGCGACTACATGATGGTGCGCGAGCAGTTCGGCCAGAAGCTGTGCGACATGCAGGGCCTGCGCTGGATGATGGCCGACATGCTGATCGACATCGAGGCCGCGCGCTGCCTCTGCTACAAGGCACTGGCGCTGGTGGATGCGGGCAAACCCGACCCCTGCCTGTCGTCCATCGCCAAGGTGCAGGCCACCGAGATGGCGCAGAAGGTGACGCTGCAGTGCCAGCAGATGTTCGGCGGCTACGGCTACTTCGGCCTGCTGCCGCTGGAGCGCATGGTGCGCGACGTGCGCATGCTCACCCTCACCGGCGGCACCACGCAGACGCAGAAGAACATCATCGCCGGGCACATCTTCGGCGCCCAGGAAAACCGTCCATGACCGTCAGACTCGAACGCCAGGGCGGCATCGCCCGCATCATCCTTGACCGCCCGGAGCGCCTCAACGCGCTCACCGGCGACATGAAGGACCAGATCACCCGCTTCTGCCACGAGATCGCGCTGGACCGCAGCGTGCGCGTGGTGGTGCTGAGCGGGGAAGGGCGCGCGTTCTGCTCCGGCGCGGATGTCGGCACCATGAAGGAGTTCGACCTGCCCGACGGCCGCGCCCGCATCCAGCGCGCGCACCGCGCCATCCTCGCCCTGGCGCACCTGGACAAGCCGGTCATCAGCGCCGTGCGCGGCGCCACCGTCGGCGTGGGCTGGAGCCTGGTGCTGGCCAGCGATCTCATCATCGCCTCCGAGAACGCGCGTTTCGGGCTGGTGTTCAAGAAGGTGGGCCTGGCGCCGGATGGCGGCGCCTGCTACTTCCTCACCCAGTACATGGGCGTGCTGCGCGCCAAGGAGCTGATGCTGTCGGCGCGCCTGGTCGACGCCGCCGAGGCCAGGCGGCTCGGCCTGGTCACCGAGGTGGTGCCGGACGACCGGCTGGACGCGCGCGCCATGGAATGGGCCGAGGAACTCGCGGCCGGCCCCACCTTCGCCCTGGGCATGGGCAAGCGCCTGTTCGCGGGCGCCTTCCGGCCCAGCCTGGAGGAATTCCTGGAGCTGGAAACGCACGTGCAGAACGAGGTGCTGCGCACCGACGACCACCTCGAAGGCGCCCACGCCTTCCTGGACAAGCGCAAGCCGGCCTTCAAGGGCTACTGACCGGACCCGCCATGTTCCAGCTCGATCCCGAACTCGAATCCTTCCGCCAGGACGTCCGCCGCACCGCCGAGCGCGCGTTCAGCGCCAAGGCCGCGTACTGGGACGAGCAGGAGGAGTACCCGCTGGAAAACCGCGAGCTGCTCGCAAAGCTCGGCTACCTGGGCCTGGTGATCCCGGAGGAATACGGTGGCGTGGGCGCGCCGGTGATCCAGGGCACGATCATGCTCGAGGAGATTGCGCGCGTGTGCTTCAACACCGCGCTGATCGCGCAGCTGGCGCTCAACGGCCCGGCGCGCGCCATCGCCATCCTCGGCAGCGAGGAGCAGAAGCGGCGCTGGCTGCCGGGCTGCGTCAGCGGCCAGAATCTGTTCGCCATCGGCATCAGCGAGCCGGGCGCCGGCTCGGCGATGACCGACATGATCACCTCGGCCACGCCCGACGGCGACCACATCGTGCTCAACGGCCAAAAGGGCTTCTGCACCAGCGGGCACCTGGCCACGCACATCTTCGTGTTCGCGCGCTGGGGCAAGACCCAGGGGCCGCGCGGCATCGGTGCGCTGGTGGTGGAAAAGGGCACGCCGGGATTCGAGATCGGCCATCCCGGTCCGAAGATGGGCGGGCGCGGTGTGGCGGAAGTGGAGCTGTTCTTCGATCACTGCCGCGTGCCGGTGGAGAACCTGATCAGGGCCGGCGACCCGAACTCCACGCGCAGCTTCAAGCGCCTGATGAGTTCCTTCGGCCCCGAGCGCGTCGGCAATGCGGCGATGTGCCTGGGTGTGGCGCAGGGCGCCTACGAACTGGCCCGCAGCTACTCGCTGGAGCGCAAGCAGTTCGGCAAGCCGATCTGCGAATTCCAGGGCATCCAGTGGAAGGTCGCGGACATGGCCACGCAGATCCACGCCGCGCGCCTGATGATCTACCGCGCCGCCACGAATCTGGTGGATGGATTTCCCGATCCGCTGGAAGCGGCCTACGCCAAGCTCTACGCCAACGAGATGGTGCAGCGCGTGACCAACGAGGCATTGCAGATTCACGGTCATTACGGCTTCACCCGCGAGTTCCCGCTGGAACGCATGGTGCGCGACTGCCGCGGCTTCGCCCTCGGCGGCGGCACCACGGAAATCCTTCGCAACACCATCGCGGCCATGGTCTACGGCAGGGCCTTCGATCAGCGCGCGGGCAGCTGATTCATCCAAATAGCAGTCTGACGAGGAGAACCCTGCATGAGCACCATCGAACAGTTCGATGCCGTCGTGATCGGCGCCGGCATCTCTGGCATGTACCAGCTGCACCGCCTGCGCAAACTCAGCATGAAGGTGCGCGTGTTCGAAACCGGCGACGGCGTCGGCGGCACCTGGTACTGGAACCGCTATCCCGGCGCGCGTTTCGATTCCGAGAGCTACAGCTCCT
>JBQTJW010000014.1:0-88882 GCA_052386745.1 Panacagrimonas sp.
AAGTGGGCGACCTGCCGCCGCAGGATGTGGCGCCCGGCGACGTGGTGCGCATCCCGCCCCTGTGCCGCCAGCGCATCACCAACACCGGCGCCTCCGACCTGGTCTTCCTGCTGGTCTGCACGCCGCGTTTTCTGCCGGAGGCGTACGAGGACATCGATCCCGCCCCGCGCGAAGCCGCGCCTGGATGAGTCGGGCAGCGGTTCACCTTGGCCAGAAACGGTAGGTCAGGAACAGCACGGCGACGGTCGTGTCGATGGTCACGCGCGTGCGGGTTTCCGACAGCTTGTCGCCGCCGTCGCTGCGGATGACGATGCGTGAATCCACCGTGGTGCGGTTGTAGGTCAGCGACCCGGACACGCCCCAGCGATCGCCCAGCCTGTAGGTGAGGCCTGCGTTGACCACCGGGAACAGGCCGGCCTCGGCGCTGGCGCTGGCGTGCGTCGGGCCCGGTTCCAGGTGGGCCAGCGCCAGGAGCCGGCCGAAATCGTTTTCGAGCGAAGCCTTCAGGTTGCGGTTGAGCTTTTCGTCCGTGAAGAACACGTAGGTCACGCCCAGGCTCACGAACGGCCGCAGGCGGTCGCCCGGTTCGCGGAAGCACATGGTGAACAGGACCGCGGGATTCCACTCCGTGGCGGTGGCGGCGGGCTGGTTGGCGTGATCGTCCAGGTTGATGGATGAGATCGTCCCCGCCACGCCGGGCGGCCGCACCGTGCCGCTGCCGGTGAGCGTGAACGTTGGCGGAATGCCGCCGACGAACGACAGGCTGAAGTGATCGCCCGCGAAATAGCTGATGGCCGCCGCCGCCGTCTGCACGTCCTCCACCGTGGCGGAGGTCCCTTCCGCCACGAACGGGCTGCGCAGCCCGGCGAGGCGCGTCAGCAGCGTCTGCGAGACCGTGGTGGAAAACGGGCGCGCCGAAGACGAGGTGAAGAAGGCGGCGCCGCCCATCTGCACCGTCCAGTCGCCGGCCTTCTCGGCCATGGCGGTCAAGGGAAACAGCGCCACGCTACAGGCCAGCGTCCAGCGGTGGATCATCCTCATCGTGCCCTTGTTCTTTTGGTTGGCGTGAGCATCAGCGCTGCAAGGCGTCGCGCGCCTGGAAGGCATGCCCGCACGCATCTGTCCGCGCGGATTGCAGGCTGCGTGCTCAGGTGCGCTGGTACACCTCGGCGCCCTGCTGCTTGAACTCCTCCGACTTCTCCGCCATGCCGGCTGCCAGCGCGGCCTTTTCGTCGGCACCGATCCTGGCGGCATAGTCGCGCACGTCCTGGGTGATCTTCATCGAGCAGAAGTGCGGGCCGCACATGGAACAGAAGTGCGCCTGCTTGGCGCCTTCCTGCGGCAGCGTCTCGTCGTGGAATTCCTTGGCCTTCTCCGGGTCCAGGCCCAGGTTGAACTGGTCTTCCCAGCGGAACTCGAAGCGGCTCTTGGACAGCGCGTTGTCGCGCACCTGCGCGTTCGGATGGCCCTTGGCGAGGTCCGCAGCGTGCGCGGCGATGCGGTAGGTGATGATGCCTTCGCGCACGTCGTCCTTGTCGGGCAGGCCCAGGTGTTCCTTGGGCGTGACGTAGCAGAGCATCGCGCAGCCATACCAGCCGATGTTCGCCGCGCCGATGCCGCTGGTGATGTGGTCGTAGCCCGGCGCGATGTCGGTGGTCAGCGGCCCCAACGTGTAGAACGGCGCCTCGAAGCAGTGTTTGAGCTGCTCGTCCATGTTCTCCTGGATGAGCTGCATCGGCACGTGGCCGGGGCCCTCGATCATCACCTGCACGTCGTGCTTCCAGGCCACCTGGGTCAGCTCGCCGAGCGTGTGCAGCTCGCCGAACTGCGCCTCGTCGTTAGCGTCCGCGATGCTGCCGGGACGCAGGCCGTCGCCGAGCGAGAAGCTCACGTCGTAGGCCTTCATGATTTCGCAGATGTCCGCAAAGTGCTCGTACAGGAACGATTCCTTGTGGTGCGCCAGACACCACTTGGCCATGATCGAGCCGCCGCGGCTGACGATGCCGGTCATGCGGTTGGCGGTCATCGGGATGTAGCGCAGCAGCACGCCGGCGTGGATGGTGAAGTAGTCCACGCCCTGTTCGGCCTGCTCGATGAGCGTGTCGCGGAAGATTTCCCAGGTCAGCTCCTCGGCCTTGCCGTTGACCTTCTCCAGCGCCTGGTAGATCGGCACTGTGCCGATGGGCACCGGCGAGTTGCGCAGGATCCACTCGCGCGTCTCGTGGATGTTCTTGCCGGTGGATAGATCCATCACCGTGTCGCCGCCCCAGCGCGTGGACCACACCATCTTCTCCACTTCCTCGGCGATGGAGGAGGTGACCGCGGAGTTGCCGATGTTGGCGTTGATCTTCACGCGGAAGTTGCGGCCGATGATCATCGGCTCCAGTTCCGGGTGGTTGATGTTGGCCGGGATGATGGCGCGGCCGCGCGCGATCTCGCTGCGCACGAACTCGGGCGTGATCGCGCCGTGCGGAATGGCCGCGCCGAACGAATTGCCCTTGTGCATGCGCCGCAGGTACCCGGCCTTCTCGTAGCTCTCGCGCAGCTCCTGCATACGCGCGTTCTCGCGGATGGCCACGAATTCCATCTCGGGCGTGACGATGCCGCGGCGCGCGTAGTGCATCTGGCTCACGTTGGCGCCGGCCGTGGCCTTGCGCGGCGCGCGGATGTGCTCGAAGCGCAGGCTCGCGGTCTTGTCGTCGGCGGCGCGGATGCGGCCGAAGATCGACGACGGGCCGCGCAGTTGCTCGGTGTCGCCGCGCGCCTCTATCCAGGGATCGCGCAGGCCGGGCAGGCCGGTGCGCAGGTCGATCTTCATCGCCGGGTCGGTGTACGGTCCGCTGGTGTCGTACACCGTAATCGGCGGATTGGGCTCGATGCCGGTGGCCGTGCGCGTGGCGGTCTGGCTGATCTCGCGCATCGGAACGCGCAGGCCGTTGGGGCCGTCCACGTAGATCTTGCGCGAGGCAGGGAAGGGGCGGCAGACGTCGGCGGAGAGTTCGTCGGCCTGGTGGAACAGGGTTTCGGGGACTGCGTTCATCGTGGACTCCTGAAAGCCGCGCGGACGCCGTGCCGTTGTCCATCCCGCCCTGGCTCGCGGGGAGGAAGGCAGCGGAGCCATCCGTCGCCGGCTGCATGCGGTCGGCTACGTTCCAAGGGTCTGATCTCAGCCTTCGCATTCCGATTGGAATCGTGCGACGGCACCCCCGGCTCGACGCCAGGGTACGCGGATTTGCCCGGAGGCCCAATCCGGGGTGCAGGCCGGGGCCGTCGAATGCGCCCTGCGCGTGCGCGGGCGGCCTTCACGCCCCGGCTAGAATGGGCGGATGCGGAATCCATACGAGCTGTTCGCGGGCCTGCGCTACACGCGCGCCAAGCGACGCAACCACTTCATCTCCTTCATTTCCGGCGCCTCGATGTTCGGCATCGCCATTGGCGTGACGGCCCTGATCACGGTGCTCTCGGTCATGAACGGTTTCGAGCGCGAACTGCGCACGCGCATCCTGGGCATGGCGAGCCACGCCACCATATCGGCCTACCAACGCGAACTCGTCGGCTGGCAGGACGTGGCGAAGAAGGCGCGCGCCGATAAGGAGATCGAGGCCGTCGCCCCATACATCGAGGGCGAGGCGATGCTGCGCATGGGCCAGCAGCTCTCCGGAACCCTGCTGCGCGGCATCCTGCCGGAGGATGAGAAGGGCGTGTCCGACATCGGCAAGAACATCAAGGCGGGCTCGCTGGAATCGCTGCAGCCGGGCGCCTACAACATCGTCCTGGGCTGGGAACTGGCGCAGACGCTGGGCGTGGCGCCGGGCGACAAGATCGACCTGATGATCCCCGTGGCCAGCATCACCCCGGCCGGCGTGCTGCCGCGCTTCCGCCGCTTCACCGTGTCGGGCGTGTTCCGCGTGGGCATGTACGAGTTCGACCGCGGCATGGTGCTGATCCACCTCGCCGACGCGCAGGCGCTGTACCGCATGGGCGAGGGCGTGACCGGCGTGCGCCTGAAGCTGTTCGACCTGTTTCGCGCGCCGGCCGTGTCGCGCGACCTGGCCGAAACGCTCAAGGGCATCTATTTCGTGAACGACTGGACGCGCAGCCACGCCAACTTCTTCAAGGCGGTGGCCACCGAGAAGATCGTGATGTTCATCATCCTCTCGCTGATCGTGGCGGTGGCCGCGTTCAACATCGTCTCCACGCTGGTGATGGTGGTGCAGGACAAGCAGGCGGACATCGCGATCCTGCGCACGCTCGGCGCGCGGCCGCATTCGATCATGGCGATCTTCATGGTGCAGGGCTCGATCATCGGCGTCATCGGCACCGCGCTGGGCGTGATCGGCGGCGTGACCCTGGCGCTGAACGTGGAGGCACTGGTGCCGCTGATCGAGGCCGCCACCGGGCACCAGTTCCTGTCGCCGGACGTGTACTACATCAGCGATCTGCCCTCGCAGCTCGAAGCCTCAGACGTGATCCGCATCAGCGTGCTGTCGCTGGCCCTGGGCCTGCTGTCCACGCTGTACCCGGCGTGGCGCGCCTCGCGCGTGCAGCCGGCGGAGGCGCTGCGCTATGAATGACGCGGCGGCGTCACCGGCCGGCGATCCCGCGGTGCTGCGCGCCAGCGGTCTGTCCAAGACCTTCGACGACGGCCGCCTCAACCTGACCGTGTTCGAGAATATCGGTCTTGAGATCCGCCGCGGCGAGCGCGTGGCCATCGTCGGCGCCAGCGGCAGCGGCAAGTCCACGCTGCTGCACCTGCTGGGCGGGCTGGATTCGCCCACCGCGGGCGAGGTCTGGGTGCAGGGCGCGCGCATGTCGGCGCTGTCGGACGCGGAGCGCGGCGACCTGCGCAACCGCGCGCTCGGATTCATCTACCAGTTCCACCACCTGCTGCCCGAGTTCAGCGCACTGGAGAACGTGGCCATGCCGCTGCTGATCCGCCGCGAGAAGGACGCCGTGGCCTTCGCCCGTGCGCGCGAACTGCTGGAGCGCGTGGGGCTGGGCGAGCGCCTGCGGCACAAGCCGGGCGAGCTCTCCGGCGGCGAACGCCAGCGCGCCGCCGTCGCCCGTGCGCTGGTGACGCGCCCGGCCTGCGTGCTGGCCGACGAACCCACCGGGAATCTCGACACGCACACCGCGGCGCGCGTGTTCGAGCAGATGCTGGAACTCAACCGCGAACTCGGCACCAGCCTGGTGGTCGTCACCCACGACCTGGGCCTTGCCTCGCGCATGGAACGCGTGCTCACGCTGCGCGGCGGCAAGCTGGTGGAGGCGTCGGAGGCAGGCTGAGCGGCATCCGGAATCACCTTCCTTCCGTTTGGAGCTAGGCTGGACCCCATTCACTCGCGAGGCCATCACATGGACGGTGACCGGATGCAAGCCGCAGCCATTCCCTTGCAGAGCCTGGACGACGACCGGCACTACGATTTCCAGGCGCTGCTCGACCGGCACGCGCTGGACCTGCCACCGCTGGGCGTGCAGACGCTGCAGGTCAACCTAACCAAGCTGTGCAACCAGGCCTGCCGCCACTGCCATGTCGACGCCTCGCCGGCGCGCACCGAGCAGCTTTCCGCCGAGAACGTGGAGCGCGTGATCGCGCTGCTCGCGGCGCATCCGCAGATCACCCAGCTAGATCTCACCGGCGGCGCGCCGGAGTTGCACCCGCAGTTCGAGCACCTGGTGATCCAGGCCCGGGCGCTGGGCAAGCAGGTGATGGTGCGGCACAACCTGACGGTGCAGAACGACGGCCATCCCGTGACGGGAGAGTCGAAGGCGCATCTGCCGGCGTTCTTTGCCAGGCAGGGCGTGGAGGTGATCTCCTCGCTGCCCTGCTACCAGCAGAAGAACACCGACACGCAGCGCGGCAAGGGGGTGTTCGAAAAATCCATCGAGGCGCTGAAGCGGCTCAACGCCGCGGGTTTCGGGGTGGACGGCAGCGGCCTGGTCCTGACCCTGGTCTACAACCCGGTCGGGCCCTCGCTGCCGCCGCCGCAGGCCAGGCTGGAAGCGGACTACCGGCGCGAGCTGCTGAACGTGCACGGCATCGTCTTCACCCGGCTGTTCACCATCACCAACATGCCGATCCACCGCTTCGCGCTGCACCTGCGCAAGGATGGCGACTACCAGCGCTACATGGACACCCTGCTGTCGGCCTTCAACCCGGCCGCCGCGCAGGGCGTGATGTGCCGCAACCTGATCAGCGTCGACCACCAGGGGCGCCTGTTCGACTGCGACTTCAACCAGCAGCTGAAACTGGCCGCCACCGACGCCCGCCAGCTGCCGATGACGCTGGCCGATTTCGATGTCGAGCGGCTGCTGGCGCGGCGCATCCGCTTCGGCAGCCATTGCCTGGGCTGCACCGCCGGCGCCGGCTCGTCCTGCGGCGGCGCGCTGTCGTGAGCGCTTCGCCACCGCTTCGCAGCCGCTGACCGGGCCATGCTCCAGCGGCTGATCCTGGGGCTGGTGCTGGCCGCGGCGGTCGCCGCCTACTTCGCCTTCGACCTCGGCCGCTACCTGTCGCTCGACAGCCTCCAGGCCCAGCGCCAGACCCTCGTCGCCTGGTACCAGGCGCAACCGCTGCACGCCACGGCCGCGTACTTCGGTATCTACGTGCTGGCCACGGCGCTGTCGGTGCCGGGCGCAGTGGTGCTGACCCTGGCGGGCGGCGCGATTTTCGGGCTTGCCTGGGGCGTGCTGATCGTGTCCTTCGCCTCCACCGTGGGCGCCACCGGCGCCTTTCTCACCGCCCGCTACCTGCTGCGCGACGCCATCCAGAAGCGCTACGGCGATCGGCTGAAGACGATCAACGCCGGCATCGAAAAGGACGGCGCGTTCTACCTGTTCACGCTGCGGCTGGTGCCGCTGTTCCCGTTCTTCCTCATCAACCTGCTGCTGGGCCTGACGACCATGCCGGCGTGGCGCTTCTTCTGGGTCAGCCAGGTCGGCATGCTGGCCGGAACGGTGGTGTACGTGAACGCCGGCACCCAGCTGGCGCAGCTCAGTTCCGCGCGTGGAATCCTGTCGCCAGGGCTGCTGGGCGCCTTTGCGCTGCTCGGGCTGTTTCCGTACCTCGCGCGGGCGGCACTCAATGCCGTGCGCGGACGCAAGGCCGACCGCGGTCATCGCCGCCCGAAGCGGTTCGATCGCAACCTGATCGTCATCGGCGCGGGCAGCGGCGGGCTGGTCAGCGCTTACATCGCGGCGGCGGTGAAAGCCAGGGTGACGCTGATCGAGCAGCGGCAGATGGGCGGCGACTGCCTGAACACCGGCTGCGTGCCGTCCAAGGCGCTGATCCGTTCGGCGAAGTTTGCGCGCCAACTGCAGCGCGCCGGCGAATTCGGATTCGAGGCCGCCACCGGCACGCCGCACTTCGGCCGGATCATGGAGCGCGTCGCCGGCGTGGTGAAGGCGATCGCGCCGCACGATTCGGTGGAGCGCTACAGCGGTCTGGGCGTCGAGTGCATTGCCGGCACGGCGCGGCTGCTGGACCCGTGGACGGTGGAGGTGAACGGCCGCAGGCTGAGCGCGCGCAACCTGATCATCGCCACCGGCGCGCAGCCGTTCATTCCGCCGATTCCGGGCCTGGCGGAGGCCGGTTACCTGAGCTCCGAGAACCTCTGGGAACTGCGCGAACTGCCGCGGCGGCTGGTGGTGCTGGGCGGTGGGCCGATCGGCTCCGAGCTGAGCCAGGCGTTCGCGCGGCTCGGCTCCAAAGTGACGCAGGTGGAGACCCTGCCGCGCCTGCTGATCCGCGAGGACCCGGATGTCTCCGAGCAGGTCATGGCGCGCTTTCGCGCCGAGGGGTTGGACCTGCGCGTCAACACCCGGGCCACCGCGGTGCGGGTGGAGAACGGCGAGAAGGTGCTGGTCTGCGAATGCGAGGGCCGCGAGGAGCGGGTCGCATTCGACGCCATCCTGGTCGCGGTCGGGCGCGTCGCGCGGCTGCAGGGCTATGGGCTGGAAGAACTCGGTGTGAAAACCGGCAAGACGCTGGAGGTCAACGAATTCCTCCAGACCAGCATCCCCAGCATCTACGCGGTGGGCGATGTCGCCGGGCCGTTCCAGTTCACCCACACCGCGTCGCACATGGCCTGGTATGCGGCGGTCAACAGCCTGTTCTCGCCGCTGCTGGCGCTGCGCGGCGGGCCCTTCAAGGTGGATTACTCGGTGATTCCCTGGGCGACGTTCACCGAGCCGGAGGTGGCGCGCGTCGGTCTCAATGAAACCGAGGCCAGGGAGAAAAACATCGCCTACGAGGTGGTGAAGTACGGCATCGACGATCTGGACCGCGCCATCGCCGACGGCGAGGCACACGGCTTCGTCAAGGTGCTCACGGTGCCGGGCAAGGACCGCATTCTTGGCGTCAGCATCGTCGGCGAGCACGCCGGCGACCTGCTCGCCGAATACGTGCTGGCGATGAAGCACGGCATCGGACTCAACAAGATCCTCGGCACCATCCATATCTACCCGACGCTGGCCGAGGCCAACAAGTACGCCGCCGGGCTGTGGAAACAGGCGCACAAGCCGGAAAAATTGCTGCGTTACGTGGAGCGTTTCCACGCCTGGCGGCGGGGCTGAACATGCGCAAGGCGCTGTGCCGCGTGAGCTTCTGGGTGGCCGCTTTGCTTGCGACCCAGGCCGTGGCCTTCGACCAGGCCTACACCGGCTACGCAAACCTGCTGCAACGATACGTGCACTGGACGGATGCGGGTCACGCCAGCGCCGTCGACTACGCCGGGTTGAGCCGGGAGCACGCCCGCCTCCGGCACGAGCTGGACGGTTTCTCTGCCGTCGGAAAAGACGAATTCGACCACTGGGATCGCACCCAGCAGATGGCCTTTCTCATCAACGCCTACAACGCCTGGACCTTGGAGCTGATCCTGGGCGAATACCCCGACCTGGAGTCGATTCGCGATCTCGGCGGACTGTTCAGTTCGCCCTGGAAAAAGACCTTCGTCCGGCTCTTCGGCGCGGAGCGTTCGCTGGACTGGATCGAGCACGAGCAGTTGCGGCCGCGCTACGCGGACCCGCGCGTCCACTTCGCGCTCAACTGCGCCTCGGTCGGTTGTCCGGCACTGCGGCCCGAACCGTACGTCGCCGCCAGCCTGGAGACTCAGCTCGAAGACCAGCAGCGGCGCTTTCTCGAAGACCGTTCGCGCAACCGCTTCGATGCCGCCAGCGGGACCTTGCAGGTCTCGTCCATCTTCAAGTGGTACGGCGAGGATTTTTCCGTGCAGGGCAAGGGGCTGGACGCTTGGCTGGCGACCCGCGCGCCGCTGCTGGCGGACGATCTGCGCGACCGCGACGTGATTGCGGCCGGCAGGTTCGAGGTGCAGTTCCTGCCGTACAACTGGTCGCTCAACGACGCCAAGCCGCGCTGAGGTCCATGGAACTGCCGAACCTGTCCGAGCCAGCGCTGCGACTTGGCGCCTTCCTCGGTGTCCTGGCGGTGATGACGGTGGCCGAAACGGTGTGGCCGCGCCGCGCAAGAAGCTTCACGCGCCGGCGGCGCTGGCCTGCCAACCTGTTCATGGTGGTGCTGGGCGCGGCAATCGTCCGCGCGATGGCGATCTTCAGCCTGCCGCTGGTCGCGGTCGCCATGGCGCTGTGGGCGGCTCGTCACGGTGTGGGCCTGTTCAACGTGCTGGACTGGCCGGCGGTGCTGGAGGTGGCGCTGAGCCTGCTGCTGCTCGACCTCGTGATCTGGGGCCAGCACGCGGCCTTCCATCGCGTGCCCCTGTTCTGGCGGATGCATCGCATGCATCACGCGGACCGCGACATCGACGCCTCCACGGCGCTGCGTTTCCATCCGCTGGAGATCGCCGCGTCGATGCTCCTCAAGGCGCTGGCGGTGCTCGTTCTCGGCGCGCCGCTGGCGGCGGTGATTGCATTCGAGATCGTCCTCAACGCCATGGCCATGTTCAACCACGCCAACCTGCGCCTGCCGCCGCGCCTGGACCATGTGCTGCGCCAGATCGTCGTCACCCCGGACATGCACCGCGTGCACCACTCGGTTCACCCCGGCGAGCACAACCGTAATTTCGGCTTCAACCTGTCGATCTGGGACCGGCTGTTCCGCACCTACGCGGCCGCACCACGCGACGGCCATCGCGACATGCGGATCGGCCTGTTGCCGTACCAGACCGATGCCCCGACGGGGCTTTGGTGGAATCTGCTGCTGCCGCTGGCCCCGATCGACGGCGTGAGCCGCGGGCCCGACCTTCGCGGGTCACGCGACGGTGAAGCGCCGTGAGCCGGTCGGCTCCCTCGCTGTCGATCATCGTGCCGATGCTGGACGAGGCCGCCACGCTGCCCGGCCTGCTCGCTCACCTGGAACCGTTCCGCGCACGCGGCTGCGAGATCATTTTCGTGGACGGCGGCAGCCAGGATGAGTCCCTAGCCATCGCCCGTCGCGCCGGGGGTTGCGTGCTGGAAGCCGCGCGCGGCCGCGCCCGCCAGATGAATGCGGGCGCCCGCGTGGCGCAAGGCGGCGCGCTGCTGTTCCTGCACGCGGACACGCGATTGCCGGATGCGGCCGATGGCGCCGTGCTCCGCGCGCTCGCCACCACCGGGCGAGCCTGGGGGCGGTTCGACGTTCGCATCACCGGGCGTTCGCCGTGGCTGCGCGTGATCGGCGGGATGATGAACCTGCGCTCGCGGCTCACCGGCATCGCCACCGGCGACCAGGCGATTTTCGTGACGCGCGCGGTCTTCGATTCGTTCGGCGGGTTTCCCGAGCTGCCGCTGATGGAGGACATCGAGATGTCGCGACGCCTCAAGCGGATGTCGCCGCCGGCATGCCTGACCGCGAGGGTGAGCACGTCCGGTAGGCGCTGGGAGTCGCGCGGCATCTGGCGCACCATCCTGCTGATGTGGCGGCTCCGCCTGGCGTACTGGCGTGGCACGCCGGCGTCGCAGCTCGCCGGGCGCTATCGGTGAAGCCGCTGCGGACCGTGATTTTCGCCAAGGCTCCGCGATCGGGGCAGGTCAAGACACGCCTGATCCCGGCTCTGGGCCCGCAGGGCGCGGCCGCGCTGGCGCGCCGCATGATCGAGCACACGGTAACGCAGGCGCTGGCCGCGGACATCGGCGAGGTGGAGCTGTGCCGCGCGCCGGTGGACGATCCATCGTGGTCCGGCCTCGATTTGCCCGCAGGCTTGCTGATGAGCGACCAGGGCGAGGGCGATCTCGGCGAGCGCATGGCACGCGCGAGCCGGCGCGTCGTCGAGGGCGGGCAGGCGGCGCTGCTGATCGGCACGGACTGCCCGGCGCTGACCCCTTCGCGCCTGCGGGACATCCACGCCGCGATGGCCCGAAGCGACAGCGTGATGGTGCCGGCGACCGATGGCGGCTACGTTGCGCTGGGTCTCAACCTCTTTCACCCGCAGGTGTTCAGCGACATCACCTGGAGCACGCAAACCGTCGCCGCCGTCACGCTGCGCCGGCTGCAAGAGCTGGGCTGGTCGGTACGGCAGCTGCCGCCGGAGCACGACATCGACGAGCCCGCCGACCTGCAACACCTGCCGCGCGGATGGATTCCGTAGCCGCGACCGCGCGGGCCTGTCCGCTGGCGAGCGCAGCGGTGGCGCGTCGGACATTTCACGCGATGCACCGAGCGCATACGCTTGGGCCTCCCATCTTCCCGCGAGTCCGACCATCGCCATGTCCCGCCTGCCTGCCGCGCTCAGCACTTTGCCCCTGCCCATCATCGGCGCGCCGCTTTTCATCATCAGCTGGCCGAAACTGGTGATCGAGCAGTGCATGGCCGGCGTGCTGGGCGCCATGCCGGCGCTCAATGCGCGGCCGGCGTCGCAGCTGGACGAATGGCTGGCCGAGATCACCGAGGCGCTCGCGGCGCATGACCGCGCCCATCCGGAGCGGCCGGCGGCGCCGTTTGCGGTCAACCAGATCGTGCACAAGAGCAACGCACGGCTGGAGCAGGACATGGCGCTGTGCGTGAAGTACAAGGTGCCCGTCATCATCACCTCGCTCGGCGCACGGCCGGACATCAACCAGGCCGCGCACGATTACGGTGGTGTGGTGATGCACGACATCATCAACAACACGCACGCGCGCAAGGCCATCGAGAAGGGCGCCGACGGCCTGATCGCCGTCGCCGCCGGGGCCGGGGGACACGCCGGCACCAAGAGCCCGTTCGCGCTGGTGCAGGAGATCCGCGAGTGGTTCGACGGCCCGCTGGCGCTCAGCGGGGCCATCGCCAATGGCCGCTCGGTGCTGGCGGCGCAGGCCATGGGCGCGGACTTCGCGTACGTGGGATCGGCCTTCATCGCCACCGAGGAGGCACGCGCGCAGGAGCCGTACAAGCAAGGTATCGTCGAGGCCACGTCGGACGACATCGTGTACTCCAGCCTGTTCACCGGCGTGCACGGCAACTACCTGAAGGGCTCGATCCGCGCGGCAGGCCTGGACCCCGATCACCTGCCGGAAGCCGAGCCCGGCAAGATGAACTTCGGCGGCGATTCCACCAAGGCCTGGAAGGACATCTGGGGCTGCGGCCAGGGCATTGCCGCGGTCAAGCAGGTGGTACCCGCCCGGGTATTGATCGAGCGCCTGGGGCGCGAGTACCGCGAGGCGCGCGCGGCGCTGGCGGCGAGCGCGTAAGCGCGCCTCAGACGCGCAGCACGATCTTGCCGATGTGCGTGCTGGTTTCCATCAGCCGGTGCGCCTCGCCCGCCTGTTCCAGGGCAAACGTCTGGTGAATGACGGGGCGAATCCTGCCCGCCTCGATCAGCGGCCAGATGCGGGCGCGCAACTGCGCCGCGATGGCGGCCTTGAACGCTGGCGGGCGCGGCCGCAGCGTGGAGCCGGTGACGCTGAGGCGGCGCATCAGGATCTGGCTCAGCGGAATCTCCGCCTTGGCACCGCCGAGCAGGGCGATCAGCACCAGGCGGCCATCGTCGGCCAGGCATGAGAGTTCGCGCGGCACGTAGCTGCCGGCCACCATGTCCAGGATCACGTTCACGCCCTTGCCGTCGGTGAGGCGCTTCACCTCGGCCACGAAATCTTCCGAGCGGTAGTTGATGCCACGGTCGGCGCCGAGCTTCTCGCAGGCGCGCGCCTTGTCGTCGGACCCCGCGGTGGCGAACACCCGGTGCCCCAGGGCGTGCGCCATCTGGATGGCGGTGACGCCGATGCCGCTGGTGCCGCCCTGCACCAGCAGCGTTTCGCCCGGCGCCAGATGCGCGCGGTCGAACACGTTGCTCCAGACGGTGAAGAAGGTCTCCGGCAGCGACGCGGCCTCCAGATCCGACAGGCCGGCCGGAATCGGCAGGCAGTTGGACGCCGGCGCCACGCAGAATTCCGCGTAGCTGCCGCCGTGGACCAGCGCGCACACGCGATCGCCGACCTTGAATCCGCCGTCGCCAACATCCCCCGACACGATGGTCCCTGCTACCTCCAGACCGGGCAGGTCGGACGCATCCTTCGGCACCGGGTAGAGGCCCTGGCGTTGCAGCACGTCGGGCCGGTTGACGCCCGCCGCCGCAACGCGGATCAGCACTTCGTCGGGCCGGGTCTGCGGCATGGGGCGCTCGCAGACCGCAAGCATTTCGGGACCGCCGGGCTGGATGATTTCGATAGCTTTCATGCGGCGATGATAGACGCTGCACCGGCGCAGGCGACAGCGCGCAACCGGGCCCATCGAACCCTTCTCACGCGGGCCGCGGCGCCTCCATCTTCGGCAGCTCCACCACCACGCGCAGGCCCTTGCCGTGGTCGCCATCCTCCAGCCACACGGTGCCGCCGTGGGCGACCGCGATCTCGCTGACGATGGCCAGGCCCAGACCGGTGCCGTCCTCGCCCGAGCGATCGCCGCGGTAGAAGCGCTCGAAGGCGCGCGTCCGCAGCGCGGGCTCGATGCCGGGGCCGTCGTCCTCCACGCTCATGCGCCAGCGCTCGCCGGGTTCGATGCTCACGCGCACGCACCCGTTGCCGGGGTGGTACTTGATGGCGTTGTCCAGCAGGTTGTCGAGCGCCTCCCGCAGCATCAGGGCATCGCCGCGCAAGCGCGCGCCTCCCGCCGGTTCGCGCAGGCTCAGCTCGATGTTCTTGTCGAGCGCGCGCGGCACCCATTCCGAGCCGCTTTCGCGCGCCACCGCGACCAGGTCCACGCTTTCCCACTGGCGCTGCGACTTCTGCGTGCCGGCCTCCACGCGCGCCAGCGACAGCAACTGGTTGGCCAATCGCGCCGCGCGGTCGGCGGAGCCGCGCAGGCGCAGGAGGATGGGGCGCGCCGCGCCGGCGTCTTCCTCGAGCGCGCGGTTGATGTTGAGCTTGATGGCGGTGAGCGGCGTGCGCAGCTGGTGCGCCGCATCGGCGATGAATTTGCGCTGCGAATTGAGCACGCCGTGAAAGCCGGCGAGGAGCGTGTTCACCGCCTGCGTCAGCGGGCGCACCTCCTCCGGGACGTGCGCCTCCGACAGGGGTTGCAAGGAAGTCGGGTCCTGGCTCCCGAGCTGACGGGACAGCTGCATCAGCGGCTCCAGGCCTTGCTTCACGCCATGGTTGACGGCGAAAAACGCGGCGCCGATCAGCGCGATCTGCGGCGCCAGCACCGCCAGGAAAATGGTGCGCGCCAGCCGTTTCCGCTTGAGATCGGTTTCCGCCACCTGCACCCACACGTGCTCGCCGGCGCGCTCGGCATCCAGCGGCAGGGTGATGACGTGGATGCGGCGGCCGTTCATCCAGTCGTCGAACAGGAATCCGTCGCGATAGTGGCTGGCGTCGGCCGGGACCGGCGGAAGCTCCGCGTTGCGCGCCAGGAAGCCGCTCTTTTCACCGCGCACGGTGAAGAAGGTGGTGTCGGTTTCGTTCCAGACGAAGATTTCGCGCGCGGCCACGGGCAGCTCGCAGGTGGCATGGTCGCCGGCGCGGTCCACCAGCAGCGCCAGGGAGTTCACCGAGTCGTAGAGCCAGCCGTCGTAGACCGTGTTGGCGAAGTGCAGGGACAGCCAGAACGTGAACAGCCCGCTGGCGCCGAACAGCACGAGCAGGGGCGCGAACAGGCCCCCGATCAGGCGCTTGCGCAGGCTCGGGCTAGCCATCTCCGTCGGCGGCCTGCAGCAGGTAGCCGAACCCGCGGATGGTGCGGATGGTGACGTCGGCACGGGCGTCGGCCAGCTTGCGGCGCACGCGGTGGATGTAGAGCTCGATGGCGGTGTCGCTGAGTTCTTCGTCCCACTCGCAGAGCCGCTCCTGGATGTTCTGCTTGCTGATGACGCGCGAACGGTGCAGCAGCAGGGTTTCGAGCAGGTCGAATTCGCGACGCGACAGGTCCAGCGGCTCGCCGCGCACGAAGAAGCGGCGCTCGCCGGTGCGCAGGCGCAGGCAGCCGGCCTCGATCTCGCCGCCGCTGCGGGCGATGGCGCGGCGCGACACGGCGCGGATGCGCGCTTCCAGTTCCACCATCTCGAAGGGTTTGAAGATGTAGTCGTCGGCGCCGGCGTCGAGCCCGCGCACGCGGTCGCCCACGTCGTCGCGCGCGGTCAGGATCACCACGGGCGTGCGGTCGCCGCGTTCGCGCGCACGCTGGAGCACCGCCAGGCCATCCAGCTGCGGCAGGCCCAGGTCCAGCACCACTAGGTCGAAGCTGCCGCCGCGCAGCATCTCGTCGGCGCTGCGGCCGTCGGCCACGCGATCCACCGCGTGCCCGGACTGGCGCAGCCCATGAACGACCGCGTCGGCGATGGGCTCGTTGTCCTCTACGACGAGGATGCGCATGCCGGTCTCCGCAAAGGGGAAATTGGCGCCGGGCCGCGGCGATGAAAGCTGTCTGAAAGGTTCACGAAAGCAGGTCGAAAGCTGGCGTCCCTAGGATAGGGGAATGGCTGAAAAATCGATTCGACCCTTTGCATTCCAGGCTGTTTGTTCCCTTGATCGGCGGGGCCCGCGCCCATGCTGACCGATACCATCGCCTGCATCCCCTGGTACACCCGGGAGCATTACGAGGAGATCCGCCGCACCATGGCCGATGGCGCGGCGATGTTCCGCGACTACCGCCGCTGGCTGGCCGCGGCCAAGGACAACGTGGCACGCGTGGAAGCGCAGGGCTACCGCGTGCTCAAGGTCGTGATCGAGCCCGAGGCCTTCCTCGCCTGGTGCCGGCGCCAGGGCAAGCGCCCGGACCTGGACGCGCGCCTGGGCTTTGCGTCCGAACTCGCGGAACAGGAAGCCGGCGCTACCTGACTTCGTCGGTCCACACGCGGAAGCTCTCCAGCGTGTGCGGACCGTAGGTGGTGGTGATGACCACGTCCGCCGCGTCGCGTCCGCGCGCGATCAGCACGCGGCCGATGCGGCGCTGGTTGTTGCGCGGATCGAACGCGTGCCAGGTATTTCCCAGGTACACCTCCATCGAGCCCGCGAAATCCATGGGCGCGTCCACCGGCGGCACGCCGATGTCGCCGAGATACGAGGTGCAGTAGCGCGCGGGAATGTTGAGGCAGCGGCAGAAGGCGATGGCCAGGTGGGCAAAGTCGCGGCACACGCCGCTGCGCTCGTTGTAGGTTTCCCAGGCGGTCTTGGTGACCCGCGCGAAGCCGTAGCCGAACTTGACGTGGGCATTCACGAAATCGCAGATCGCCTGCACGCGGTTCCAGCCCGGCGCCAGGTGCCCGAACAGTTGCCAGGCGATGTTGGCGATCAGGTCGGTTTCGCAGTAGCGGCTGCCGAGCAGGTACATCAGCGTCTCGTCCGGCAGCATTTCCACCGGGTGCTGGACGGCGTCGAAGTACGCCGGCTCGGGAAACCCCGAGTCGTTGATGATGGTGTCGGCGGTGATGCGCGTGCGCCCCGGCGGCGCCACGATGCGGCTGCAGGTGTTGCCGAAGCCGTCGCGATACGTCCGGATGGGAATGTAGGGATCGGTGGTCAGGTAGTCCGGGTGAACCAGGTCGGCCGAACGCGAGTCGTGCACGTGCAGGTGCATCAGCATGGGCGTCGGCTGAGGGCATTGGTAGATGAGCTCGTAGCCCAGTCGAATTTGCATCGCGAAGTTCTCTGCGGCTTGCAGAACGCAGGCCGGACACTCCAGCGCTGCCGTCAAATCAGCCTTGCCGGGACTGAACGCAGAATCCGGGCCAGCCTTTGCGCCCACTGCGCCTGGCCGGGGGCGTCGGCAATCAGATCCTGGCGGATCTCAAGCTCCAGGTGAGGCAGGCCGCGGCGTTCGCCGTGCTCGGGCACCGAGAAATCGAAGGCATCGTCCAGCGCGTAGGGCTCGTTGTCGCCCACCACCAGTTCCGGCTCGGCGCGCAGGCCTTCGCCCAGCGCGCGGGCCAGGCGGTCGTCGTGC
Organism: Panacagrimonas sp.; assembly: GCA_052386745.1. Classification (GTDB taxonomy): domain Bacteria; phylum Pseudomonadota; class Gammaproteobacteria; order Nevskiales; family Nevskiaceae; genus Panacagrimonas. Next base: position 17,306 of record JBQTJW010000014.1, read on the forward strand.
TTGTACAGCAGGCCCGCGTGCCAGGGCCGCGCCACGCCGGCAAGTTCCGGAGTGAAGCTGTGCAGCGCGATCAGCAGGGTGGGCTGGCCCCGCGCCAGGCGCGCGTCCAGCAGTCTGCGGATGGCCGCGTGGTAGGTGTGGAAGATCGCTTCCCGGCGCCGTGCGCAATCGTTCGAAGTCAGCGCCTGATTGCCGGGAATCGCCGTGCCGTCGCTGACGGCGGCGATGGAATCCGGAGCCTGCGGCGGGCGGTTGCAGTCGATCACCAGGCGCGAGTACGGCTGCAGGATGAGCGTGGCATCGAGCAGCTCGGACAACTGGCGGGCGACCGCCGCAATGCCGATGTCCCAGCCGATGTGGCGTTGGATCTGCGCGTCCGGCAGTCCGAGCGAATTCAGCGCCCGCGGGATGCGCGTGCCTGCGTGGTCGCAGTTGAAGAAGAACGGCGAGCGGCCGCTTTCCCGCTCGACCTGGAACGGCGCCGGCTCGTCCGCGGCCAGCAGCGGTGCTTCATCGGAGGGATTGGATTGGGGCATTGGCTGGGGGCATTGGATGGGGCCATTGCATTCGGTCGCGGCAGGGAGGTCCGCCGCAGGGTCAAGGTTTGCGGCGCACTTGTCGAACCGGTGCCGTGCTCCAAGCCCGCGCAACGGCGGCAGAAGGCGCCGCCGCAAGCTTCAGAAGACCTTGCGTGCCAGTTCCCAGGCGATTGCCGACAGGCACCCCGACGCGGGGATGGTGAAGATCCAGGCCCAGACGATGTTGCCCGCCACGCCCCAGCGCACCGCCGACAGCTTGCGCGCCGCGCCCACGCCGACGATGGCGCCGGTGATGGTGTGCGTGGTCGAGACCGGCACGCCCAGGCTGGTAGCCAGGAACAGCGTCAGCGCGCCGCTGGTGGACGCGCAGAACCCGCCGACCGGGCGCAGCTTGGTGATGCGCAGGCCCATGGTCTTGACGATGCGCCAGCCGCCGAACAGCGTGCCCAGGCCCATCGCCGCCTGGCAGGCCAGCACCACCCAGAAGGGCAGATCGTCGTCCGCCTTCAGCGCGCCGGAGACGATCAGCAGCAGCCAGATGATGCCCATGGTCTTCTGCGCGTCGTTGCTGCCGTGGCCCAGGCTGTAGAGCGCAGCGGAGATGTATTGCAGGCGGTTGAAGCGCCGCTCCACCTTGCGCGCGTGCGAATGGAACGCGAGCCACGCCATCGCCAGCATCAGCACCGCGCCCAGCACGAAGCCCAGCGCGGGCGAGATCAGGATGGCGGCCGCCACCTTGAGGAAGCCTGCCGACACCAGCGTGCCCGTTCCGCCCTTGGCGATGGCCGCGCCCGCCAGCCCGCCGATGAGCGCGTGAGATGAGCTGGACGGGATGCCGAAGTACCAGGTGATCAGATTCCACGCGATGGCGCCGCTCAGCGCGCCGAACACCACGTAGGTATCCACCACGTGCGGGTCCACCACGCCTTTTCCCACCGTGGCCGCCACGTGCAGCCCGAAGAACAGGAAGGCGATGAAGTTGAAGAACGCGGCCCAGATGATGGCGGCCTGCGGGGACATGGCCCCGGTGGACACGATGGTGGCAATCGAATTGGCCGCGTCGTGGAATCCGTTCAGGAAATCGAACAGCAGCGCCACCGCGATGAGCAGAACCAGGACCTCCATGCTGACCACCATGCTCAGGCGTTCTCGATCACGATGCCTTCGATGATGTTGGCCACGTCCTGGCAGCGGTCGGTGACCGATTCCAGCAGCTGGTAGATCTCCTTCATCTTGAACAGCTGCTTCACGTCCGCCTCCTCGCGGAACAGCTTGGCCATGGCGGCGCGCATGACCTGGTCGGCGTCACCTTCAAGTCGGTCGATCTCCGAGCACAGCGCCAGGATGCGCTTGGCGTTCTTCATGTTGTGCAGCAGCGACACCGCCTCCTTGACCTTCTGCGTGCTCACCAGGCAGATGTCGGCCAGCTCGCAGGCCTTCTCGGTCACGGCACGGATGTCGTAGAGGAACATGCACTGCGACACGTCTTCCATCAGGTCCAGGATGTCGTCCATGCGCGTGATGAGCTGGTGGATCTCGTCGCGGTCGATGGGGGTGATGAACGTCTGGTGCAGCAGCTGCATGGTGTGATGCGTGATCTTGTCCGCGCGGTGCTCGATGTTGTCGATGTTGCGCTTGCGCTCGTCCAGTTCGTGCACCGCCCCCATCAGCGCCTTGAGCTGCTCGGCCCCGAGTACGATCTGCTCGGCGTGCTCGTTGAAAAAATTGAAGAACTTCCCCTCCCGGGGCATCAGGCGTCCGAACATGGCTGGCAAATCCCCGGGAAAGGCGCTCGATCTGGCGCCATGGATGGAGTCGTGAGAGCGCGCGAGTTTATCCGGCCGGCCGTGCCGCCCGCGAACCCTGTGGCACCATGCGGCGCGCCGAACGGGCCACGCGCACGAATCGCGTACCCGCTTCCCTGCGTCGCCGGGCTTGATGCAAGGAGGCATGCGCGACACGATTCACGCGGCCGCGGGCCACCCTTCACACAATGCAAAGGACATCCTCTCCGATCATGAAAACCCAGGCCGCCGTCGCGTTTGAAGCCCGCAAGCCGCTGGAAATCGTGGAGGTGGACCTGGACGGCCCCAAGGCCGGCGAGGTGCTGGTGGAAATCATGGCCACCGGCATCTGCCACACCGACGCCTACACGCTCGACGGCTTCGATTCCGAGGGCATCTTCCCCTCCATCCTCGGGCACGAGGGCGCTGGCATCGTGCGCGAGGTGGGCGCGGGCGTAAGCAGCGTGAAGCCGGGCGATCACGTGATCCCGCTGTACACGCCGGAATGCCGCGGCTGCAAGACCTGCACCAGCCGCAAGTCCAACCTCTGCACCGCCATCCGCGCCACGCAGGGCAAGGGCCTGATGCCGGACGGAACCACGCGCTTCTCGTACAAGGGCAGGCCGGTGTACCACTACATGGGTTGCAGCACCTTCTCCAACTTCACCGTGCTGCCCGAGATTGCCGTGGCCAGGATCCGCGAGGATGCGCCCTTCGACAAGGCCTGCTACATCGGCTGCGGCGTGACCACCGGCGTGGGCGCGGTGATCTACACCGCCAGGGTGGAGGCGGGCGCCAACGTGGTGGTGTTCGGCCTGGGCGGCATCGGCCTGAACGTGATCCAGGGCGCGAAGTTGGTGGGCGCGGACCGCATCATCGGCGTGGACATCAACCCCGCCAAGGAGGAATGGGGCCGCCGCTTCGGCATGACCCACTTCGTCAACCCCAAGCAGCTCGAAGGCGACATCGTGCAGCACCTGGTGGCGCTCACCGACGGCGGCGCTGACTACAGCTTCGACTGCACCGGCAACACTACCGTGATGCGCCAGGCGCTGGAGTGCTGCCATCGCGGCTGGGGCCAGTCCATCGTCATCGGCGTGGCGGAATCGGGCAAGGAGATCGCCACGCGCCCGTTCCAGCTCGTCACCGGCCGCGTGTGGAAGGGCACCGCTTTCGGTGGCGCGCGCGGACGCACGGACGTGCCGAAAATCGTGGACTGGTACATGGACGGCAAGATCCAGATCGACCCCATGATCACGCACACCTTCCGGCTGGAGGACATCAACCGCGGCTTCGAGCTGATGCACGAGGGCAAGTCCATCCGCAGCGTCGTGGTGTATTGAGCGTGGCACCGGTCAAGCGCTCCGAGCACGCCTGCTTCGGCGGGCGGCTGGGGTCTTATTCGCACGCATCACACGAGACCGGCACGACGATGAACTTCGGCGTGTTCGTGCCGCCGCAGGCCGAAGCCCGGCCGGTGCCGGCGCTGTACTTCCTGGCCGGCCTGACCTGCACCGAGGAGACCTTTCTCATCAAGTCCGGCGCGCCGCGCCTGGCCGCCGAACTAGGCCTGATGCTGGTGGCGCCTGATACCAGTCCGCGCGGGCTGGGCTACGCCGGCGAGGCCGACAGCTGGGACTTCGGCCTGGGCGCCGGTTTCTACCTGGACGCCACGCAGGCGCCGTGGTCGCGTGGCTACCGCATGGGCAGCTACGTCAACCAGGAATTGCCGGCGCTGATCGAAGCCCATTTCCCCGCGCGCGGCGACAGTCGCGGCATCTTCGGTCACTCCATGGGCGGGCACGGCGCGCTCGTCACCGCCCTGCGTGATCCGGATCGCTGGCACTCGGTGTCCGCGTTCGCGCCCATCTGCAACCCGGTGAACGTGCCCTGGGGCCAGAAGGCGTTCACGCATTACCTGGGCGTCGATCGCGCCAGATGGGCCGCGTGGGACGCCAGCCTGCTGATGGCGCGCCGCGCGTATCCCGGGCCGGTGCTGGTCGACCAGGGCCTGGGTGACGCTTTCCTGGAGCGCGAGCTGCACCCGGAGGCGCTGGAGGCCGCGGCCAGGGGCTCGGGCCAGCCGCTGACGCTGCGGCGCCATGCCGCTTATGACCATGGCTACTGGTTCATCCAGACCTTCATGCCCGACCATCTCGCTCACCACGCCGACCGCCTGGGCGCCTGATCGACACGCCGGCGTCCGGCCGCGTTTTGCTACCTTTGCTGCCGCCTCAACAGGAGAAGGGCCACACCATGAATCCGACACGACATCACGTTCCCGAGTCGAGCCTCGGCCGCCGCAGCAACGAGGGCGAAGGCGGCGGGCTGGGCGTGCTCGCGCTGATCGGCCTGTGCCTGCTGGGCGGCATCGTGTACCTGCACTGGTTCCACACGCCGGCCGCAACCGAGACGGTGCAGGTGCCGGGCGCCGAACCCATCGCCGAGGTCGCCGGTGCCCACCCGTTCCGCTCCGCGCTGAGCGGACCGCGGCCCGAGGTGGTGGAAGCGCCACTGCAGAAGGCCAAGCCCATCGCGCAGGATCGCTACGCCGCGCCGGTCACCCACGTGGCGGACTCGGACGTGTGCCGCTCGCTGCGCAGTTCCCGCCAGCGCGTGCAGGAATCCATGGCCAAGCCGCACTCCGCGGACCAGGCGCGCGAATACCAGCTCGACCTGAAATCCATCTCGCAGCGCGGCGCCACCGAGGGCTGCTGGAGCGGGGGCGCGTAATTCCACGAGCGGCCCGGTTGCTCGGCCGGGGCCGCTTCACAACGCCTACGCCGGCAGCAGCCCCGTCCGCTGCGTAATCCACAGCGCCGCCAGCACCGCCACGATCGCCGAGCCGACCGGCCGCACGCCGCTCCGGTAGAACGTGGTGTTGCGCAGCCCGTAGAACGTGGGCACGGCCACGCCGACGATGGCCAGCTGCCCGATTTCCACGCCGAGGTTGAACGCCACCAGCGCGGTCAGGCGCGCGCCTTCGGGCAGGCCGAGTTCGCCGAGCACCGAGGCAAAGCCGAAGCCGTGGATCAGTCCGAAGCCGAATGCCGCCATCCAGCGCGCGTCCTGCACCACCGGCCGCAGGTTGTTGAGCGCCGCCAGCAGCACCGAGGCGGCGATGGCCGACTCCACCCACACGCCGGGCAGGCGCACCCATTCCAGTGCCGCCAGCGTGAGCGTGACCGAATGCGCGAGCGTGAAGGCCGTGACCACGGTCAGCACGCTGCGCAGCGCCGGCAGCAGCCGCGGCACGCCGGTCCAGTGCCCGCGCTCGTGTTTGAGCACCGCCGGGAGCAGCAATGCGAGCAGGAACAGGATGTGGTCGTAGCCGATCCAGATGTGCCAGATGCCTTCGCGCAGGTAATCCTTGAACGCGGTCCAGGCGGATGGCTTTTCCAGCACGAAGTGCCGCGGGCCGGCGTTGGGGTCGAGCACCGCGGAGTGCGTGGCGCCGTCCGCGCTCAGGATCAGGATGCCGCGATGGGTCGGGTCGAGCGCCGCCAGCAGGCGGTAGCGGATGTCCAGCGCCTTCGGGACCGCCTCGCAGTCCAAGCGCAGGGAAAACCAGGCGTAGCGCCCGTCGATGCGGTCGTTGATCAAGAGCTCCGGAATCTGCACCGTGCAGGGCACAGACCCCGCGGACACCTCCAGCGCCGCGCGCAGGATGTTCGCCAGCGCTGGTTCTGCCGCGCGAAGCTCGCCCCAGCTCAGTTGGCGGTCGCCATCGGTGTCGAGCGGGGTGAGCAGCGCGACGTCGCGCAGCGCGATCTCCCATTGTCCCTGCACCTGGTCGTGCTCGACGCGCAGGCTCAGGTAGGCGTCGCTCGGCCGGTGCGCCGAGGCCGCGGCAGACCACAGGCACAGCAGGGCGATGAGGGCTCCCAGGGCGCGGGTCATGGCGTCGTTCACGGCGTCGGCGGCGGCGCCGCGATGCGGTCCAGCCGCACGTCTTCCAGCCGGCTGATCTCGCGCCAGGCCAGGACCGGCGCGGCGCCGTCGGCTCGACCCGCGGCGCGTGCGGCCAGCAGCAGCACGCGCGCGTCTTGGGGCTCGTGCTGGATGGCCCAGTTGGCCTGGGCGATGGCAAGGACCTGTTGCGGGTCGTCGTTGAAGGCGAGGCGGTAGCGCGCTTCCTCGCGCAGGTGCAGGCCATCGCCGCGCTGGCGCGCAGCATCAAAGCCGTCGCGGATGAGCGCGTCCAGCGGCGCCAGGCGCGCATCGCCCATCTGGTGCAGGGCCAGGGCCAGGCGCAGGCGCAGGGCGTCCACCGGGGTGTCGAGGGCAATCAGCGGCAGCACCTCGGCGGCGGCGCCGCGATCCAGCAGCAGGTCGGCGAGCGAGGCGCGCAGGTCGATGTCGTCCTGTGCCGCCAGCGCGGTGCGATAGAGCGTTTCGGCCTCGGCCACGCGGCCGGCGCGCACGGCCATGTCGGCGCGCTCGGCGAAGTACCAGCCGGCGATGGCCGCGGGCTGCGAGGCCAGGGCAGGGCGCAGCGCGTCGAGCGCCTGCGTGGCTTCGCGCAGCTCGCCGTTCAGGCCGCGCACGGATTCACGGCACAGGGCCTGCACAAACGGGTCGGCCAGTGGCTGCAATTGCGTGCAGGCCCGCGCGGCCTCGGGGTAGCGGCCCTGCACGCGCAGGATGGTGGCACGCGTCAGCCAGGCCTGGGCGTCGGCCGGGCGGCGTGCGAGCAGGCGGTCGAGGTCGGCGAGGGCGCCATCGAAATCGTGGCGCGACTGGCGCAGCGTGGCGCGCAGGAGCAGCACCGGGTCGGGGGCGTCGGCAGTGTTCCACCAGGGCTGGAGCACGCCCTGGGCATAGCCCAGTTCGCGCGGATCGCCGGTCTGGCGGGAGCGCTGGATGTAGGTCTGCGCAAGCCGGGCCGCGAGCTCGGGTGCAAGCGCCAGCCTGTCCGCCACCAGCGGACGGGCGGGTGCCGCGGCGGGGAGTCGCTCCAGGATCTGGGCGTCGTCCGCGGGACGGTAAGGGGCTGCCAGGGAAAGACCGGCAGGAGTGGCGGCGAGCAGGCAAAAAAAGCCCCGCACGAAGCTCGTCGAAAGCTTCATGCGGGGCTTGCGATCAGGGTGCGTTGATCGGCTGGGGGCGGCTGGTTTCGCTGGTGTCGTCGAAGGTGAAGGCGCCGTCGTTGATCGGCATCGGGCGGCCGGTGTCGTCCGTGGTGGCGGCGATGGCCTGCACGTCCCCCGTCGAGCTGACCGGGTTGCCGTTGCCGCTGCTCCCGCCCCCGCCGCACGCGGACAGGCCGAGCGCGCCGAGAACCAGGATGCTCCGGAGGGTTGCGGTTGGGCTCATGCTCAGCTCTCCGAGGCGTTGCTCGGCGAGCCGGGCAGCGGGTGGTTGAGGTACGGAAAGACCGGTAGGAAGTCGTCCGGGTTGGGACGGGCGCCGTCCGTGTACTTGAGCGCGCGGGAAGGCGCCGAGGCGGGGTCCGCGTCGGCCGGCAGGAGCACGCCCATGGCCGCACGCAGCTCGATGTCCACCACGTCGTCGATCGGACGACGGCCGTTGGGGAAGCCCGCCGTATCACCGGCCAGTGCGCCCAGGTCCTTCTGCTGCGATGCCGCTTTCGGCAGGACGCTGGTGTTGAGGCGCAGCATTTCCGACAGCACCGTGTTCGAGGCCGGCGTGGAGCCGTCGGCCGGCAGGTAGGTCAGGCCGTCGATGCCCTTGAGGAACGCGGCGATCAGGTCGGTGCGCGGGTAGACGTTGGGGGCCTTCACGCCCGCATCGCCGAACAGGACTTCCAGCAGCACCGGCAGGCTGGGCGTGAGCACGTAGGGCGCGAAGTTGGCCGCGTCGTTGGCGGGCTCGGAGGCGTTGAAGAGGTCCTTGTCCGGCAGGCCGATCACCACCTCGTTGACCAGGGGCGAACCGAGGCGCGACACCTGCGTCCAGGCACCGCCTTCGAGCGAAGCGCCGGTGTTGCTCGACGGGCTGGGGTTCGCACCCCCGACCTTCTGCTGCGGTTCCGGGTTGAGCAGGCGCGCCTGGCGCAGGCTGGCCGTGGTCCATCCGCCGATGATGGGCGTTGCGCCCGTGAGGCAGCTGGTGGGAATCTTCAGCGCCAGCGAGGTGATGTTCTTGTCGCTGATGGTGTTGCGTTCCGCACTGCGTGCCGCTTCGCCGCCGCCCAGTTCTTCCACCGGCGCCGCGATGTTCACCAGGTCGAAGGTCTCGCCCAGGTTCACCACGAAGCCCTCGCGCCGCTGGCCCACGAACAGCTTGGCGGGTGCCGAGCACCCGGGGATGGTCACGGTGTGGATGAAGCTGTTGGCGTAAGCCGGGTAGTTGGCAATGGACTTGTTGCCGATGTTGTCGAACGGCTTGCTGAAGCTGGTGGCGCCGCTGCCGGCCAGCGTGACCGCGCTGCGTGCGCCGCTGCGGCGATCGCCGCGGACCACATCCACCGTGTAGGTCTCCACCACGTTCTGCGCGCTGCTGTCCGACGCGCTGATGGCGCCGATGTTGGACAGCGGCACCGCCACGTCATTGCCGCCAATGGGAAGCGTGATGCCCTTGAGCGTGGTGGTGAAACGGAACTGGAAGGTGATGTCTTCCTTGCCGTCGCCGGTGTTGTCGATGTGGATCTCGTACAGCGCGTTGGGGTCCAGCGTGAAGTAGTTGGGGCCGCCGTAAGAGTCCTGCAGCGGCAGGTAGTTGGCGATCAGCGTCACCGTGTTGCCGGCGTTCGCGCCGTAACTGCGAAACATGTAGAAGTCCGTGCCATCCACTTTCGGGATGCTGGTGATGAAGGGAGCTTCGCGATGGCTGGAAGCCTGCGCGGCGGCGGCGAACAGCCCGCCTGCGACGGCCATGGAGCAGGCAACGAAAACTTTTGATGACATGAGGGGTGCCCTTTTTGAAGTGGGAGTAAACAGGTTCCGCCCTCAAGCCTACGCGCCGCATCTCCCCTTGGATGCGAACATTTTCGTGTCGTGCAGAATGCCGCCGGCACCGGCTTAAAACCCTGCAAAACGCTAGGGTTCCAGCCGCTCCACCACCCACGCCGAGCCGTTTCGCCGATAGCGCAACCGGTCGTGCAGGCGCCCGATGCGCCCCTGCCAGAACTCCACCATGCGCGGGCGGATCACGTAGCCGCCCCAGTCCTCGGGGCAGGGGATGTCCTGGCCCTCGTAGCGCTGCTCGTTGTGGGCTAGGCGCTCGTCGAGTTCCGCGCGCGTGGCCACCACCGCGGACTGTCGCGAGGTCGTCGCACCCAGGCGCGATTCGCGCGGCCGCGACTCGAAGTAGCGCTGGCTGAGCGCGCGCGGCAGGCGTTCGGCCATGCCTTCAATCCGCACCTGGCGCTCCAGGCGGTCCCACCAGAACGTGGCCGCGACCTCGGCGTGGGCCGCAATCTCCAGGCCCTTGCGGCCGCTGTAGCTGGTGTAGAAGCTCCAGCCGTCCTCGTAGAAACCCTTGAACAGCACGATGCGCGCGGCCGGCCGGCCATCCAGGCCCAGGGTGGCGAGCGTCATGGCCGTGGGCTCGATCATGCCGACGGCGCGCGCATCGTCGAGCCAGGACTGGAACTGCGCCGTCGGCTCGGGCAGCAGGTCGTGTTCGTTCAGCGGCGGATTCTGGGTGTATTGCATCGGGCCAGCCTGCCACAGCGGCCGCGAAACCGCGACGCGATTCCACCGCTGCAAGCCACACGGCTGCGCTAGAGTTGCGCGCCCCTGACCACGAGCGACCATCGCCATGAACGACTTCCGCGCCCTGCGTGTTCACCAGATCGAAAAGGCGCTGTCGCACCGGCTCGAACGCATCACGCTGGATGCGCTCACGCCCGGCGAGGTGGTGATTCGCGTCGCCTATTCCAGCCTCAATTTCAAGGACGCGCTGGCCGTGACCGGCAAGAGCCGCATCATGCGCACGTTGCCGCGGGTCGCGGGCATCGACCTGTCCGGCACCGTCGAAAGCAGCAGCGATGCGCGCTACCGGCCGGGTGACGAGGTGCTGGTCACCGGCTGCAACATCGGCGAACTGCTGGATGGCGGCCTGGCCGAGTTCGCGCGCGTTCCCGCCGAAGCCGTGGTGCCCCTGCCTTCGGGCCTGAACCTGCACGAGGCGATGGCGCTGGGCACGGCCGGCTTCACCGCCGGCATGGCGCTGCGCCGCATGCTGGAGAACCACCAGCGGCCGGACATGGGCCCGATTCTGGTCACCGGTGCCACCGGCGGCGTGGGGTCCATCGCCATCCAGCTGTTCAAGCGCGCGGGCTTCGAGGTGGCGGCGCTCACCGGCAAGAAGGCCGCGGCCGAGGCATACCTGAAGATGCTCGGCGCGGACGAGGTGCTGGATCGCGCCGCGCTGGATTTCGGCAGGAAGCCGCTGGAAGCCGCGCGTTTCGGCGGCGCGGTGGACAACCTGGGTGGCGAGACACTGGCCGGCCTCACGCGCGTGGTCCGGCCCTGGGGCAACATCGGCAGCATCGGGCTCGCGCAGAGCCACGAACTGGCGACCACGGTCATGCCCTTCATCCTGCGCGGCGTGTCGCTGCTGGGCATCCACTCGGTGGACGTGCCGCGCACCTGGCGCGTGGACATCTGGAACCGGCTCGCGGGCGAGTGGAAGCCCCGGGACCTCTCCGCCATCGTGCGCCGCACCATCACGCTCGACGAAGTCCCCGCCGCCTGCGAGGAGCTCATGGCCAGCGCGGTGCAGGGTCGCTACGTGGTCAAGATCGGCTAGGAGCAGGGAAGGGCGCCTTGCTCGGCGAATGCCGTTCTCTCCGCCGCCGCCGGTGACGCTCAGCGCTGATGAGCGCGCCCGCTTCGAGCAGGACGGGCTGCTGGTCGTCGATCCGCAGATTGCGGACGCGACGCTCACGCAGGTGCAGGCGGATCTGGCTCCGCGCTTCCCGGCGATTGCGGGGCCGCAGAAGGCGCGCTATCGCGGCGCGTCCATCCACTACAACCGCATCCAGGATGCGTGGCGGTTCTCCGCGGCGGTGCGCGAGATTGCGCTGGCGCCGCAGGTTCACGCCCAGCTGCACGCGCTGTATGGGCGCGCGCCCAGGCCGTTCCAGACGCTCAATTTCCTGCGCGGGACGGAGCAGCCCACGCACGCGGATGTCATCCATTTCAACAGCGAGCCCCGCGGCTTCATGTGCGGCGTGTGGGTGGCGCTGGAGGACATCGACATGGACAACGGGCCGCTGGTCTATTACCCAGGCTCGCAGCGGCTGCCGGAGATTGGACTGCGCGACCTGGGCGACGAAGTCGCGGGGCTGATGAAGCGCCCGCCGCTGTGGCGGACCGACCTGCACCGTTCCATCTACCGTCCGTTCTACGAACCCTTCATCGCCGCCTTAGTGCAGCGGCATGGCCTGGTGCCGCAGTACGCCACCGTGCGCCGCGGCCAGGCGGTGATCTGGTCCGCAAACCTGCTCCACGGCGGCAGCCCGCAGCGGGATCGCGAGCGCACGCGCTGGAGCCAGGTCACGCATTTCTACTTCGAGGGCTGCCGCTACTTCACGCCGCTGCGCGAGCGCGAGGGCCTGCTCGGCGGGGCGGTGCCGGCCTGGCGGCGGCCGCGCTGGGTGAGGTGAGCGGCGCGGCGCTGCGCTTTTTCAGGTGCCTCGCGCCGCCTTCCACAGCCGCTGGCCCAGCATCACCAGCGCCAGCGCGAGCGCACCGGCCAGCACGCCCGCAATCCCGTTGAGCACGCTGGGCGCCAGCCCTGCGAAAACGGCGCCCGCGGCGGGGATGGTGGCGAGCACCGTCGCCGAATGCTCGATCCCGTGGTGCAGCACCGGGATGCCGTGCGTGAGGATGCCGCCGCCTACCATGAACATGGCCGCAGTGCCGAGCACCGACAGGGCCTTCATCAGGATGGGCGCGAAGCGCAGCAGCCCGGCGCCCAGCGCGCGGGCCGGCGCGCTGCCGGTGCGGCTCAGGTGAAGCCCGGCGTCGTCGATCTTCACGATGCCCGCCACCAGGCCGTAGACGCCGACGGTCATCACCACCGAAATGCTGGCGAGCACCAGTAGCTGCTGCGTGAAACCGGCGTCGGCGACCGTGCCGAGCGAGATCACCACGATCTCGGCTGAGAGAATGAAGTCGGTGCGCACGGCGCCCTTGATCTTTTCGCGCTCGAAGGCGGCGATATCCACCGTCGGGTCGGCCAGCGCCGCCGCGTGCTCGGCGTGATGGGCGTCGTCCTCGGCGCGGATGTGCAGCAGCGCGTGCGCGATCTTGTGAAAGCCCTCGTAGCACAGGAAGGCGCCGCCCAGCATCAGCAGCGGCACGATCAGCCAGGGCACCACGGCGCTGATCGCCAGCGCCGCCGGCACCAGGATCAGCTTGTTGATCGCCGAGCCCTTGGCCACCGCCCACACCACCGGCAGCTCGCGGTCGGCGTTCACGCCGCTGACCTGCTGCGCGTTGAGCGCCAGGTCGTCGCCCAGCACGCCGGCGGTCTTGCGCGCGGCCACCTTGGTCATCACCGCCACGTCGTCGAGCGTGGTGGCGATGTCGTCGATCAGGGTCAGCAGGCTGCTGGCGGGCATTGGTGATTGGAGTCGGTGGGGAGGGGCAACGCGGCAGGCTCAGCCCGGCTGGACGCCAGCATCTTTCAGCTTGGCGAGGCCGGACAGGTCGAGCGAGGCCGCCGCCTTCTTCAGCGCCTTCATGTCGACGCCGGAGCCCTGAACGTGCACCAGGAAGCGGTCGGCGACGATCAGCTCGTAGCTGCCGGACTCGCTGGCGGCGTCCCATTTCTCGTGCACGCGCGCGCCATTGTCGTGGTACACGCGCTCGTAGCCCGTGTCCGATTCGCTCTCGGTTTCCACCTGCGCCCAGCCCGCGAGCATGGCCAGGCCGCGCGCCCCGCCCATGTCGGTGATCTCCAGGTCCAGGCGGTGCTCGCCGGACGAGTTGGCGTAGCTGGCCTTGCCGCTGGACACCTGCAGGCCCAGCATCGCGTTGCGCTCCACGTTGTAGCGCGTGCGCGGCATGCCGCCGAGCTCGGCCGGGATGAAGGGCTTGATCTGCTCCGGCGCGAGCGACTGCACGTTCTGGCCACCGCCCAGCATGGCGCCCATGACTTCGCCCAGCGCCTGGTTCTGCGCCTGCGTGTCGCCCGATTTCTGCGCCGCCTCCATCTTCTGGCCCGCGGCTTCCATGCGCTTGGACATCTGTTCGAGCTTGCCCAGGGTACTGTCCGGGTCGGTCTTGGCGGCTTCCTCGCCGGAGGTGATCGTGATGCTCGAATCGTCCGAGCCCAGACCCGAAAACAGGCCGCCGGAAACCCTCACGCTGATGATGCCGATCACGATGCTCATGACGACCGCGCAGACCACCGTGGTCAGCGTGTAGGCCATCGCTTTGTCGTTCGCGCAGCGCATCGTCACGGGCATGGCCAGGTACAGCAGGTACACGGCGTAAATGCCGCCGGCCAGCGACAGCAGCCAGCCGATCCACGGCAGGATGATGCCGGTGCCGGCAATCCAGCTCGCCGTGTACGCGTAGGCCACCGTCTTGAGTGCCTGGATCGGGTCCCTGGTCCCGCCGAACCGGGGCGCCAGCGCGTTGATGATGAGGGAAAGCAGGTAGACCGAAACCAGCCCGATCCCGTACTGGAACACGGCGTTGGCCAGGCCCGCGCCGATGCCGACGCGGAACTGCGCGTCCGAGAGCGGCATGCCGGTGCCGATGGCGCTGACCTTGAGAAAGGTGGCGACCGCCGGAATGGCCGATACGGGCAGGATGTAAGTGGTGTACAGGCTTTTTGCCGTCGAGCTTTCGCCCGCGATCACCGGCCATTCGTCGCGCGGAGAACGCAGGATGTTGTTGATCCGTTCGACCAGACTCACGCTTGTCATGCTGATTCCCCTGTTGCACACGACGCCAGTGGTCGCGGCCAAACCCGAGTCTAGCTGGTCCGGTGGGTCTGGCCGGGTCGCCCGGGGCGAGGCTCCGCGCGGTCGGGGCGTGCGAGGCGCTCGAAGCCGCGATGGAATACGGCGAGACTCACCACGTGTGTCATGACGGATGCCCGGCCGTCGCGGTCAACCGGTGCCTGAGCCTCTTCCATGGCGCCCGGAGCGCCAGCAGGCCGGCGGTGATGGCCAGGTACACCAGCGGCTCGCGCACGTCCGATTTCACCAGCCAGAAGTAGTGCACGCCGGCCAGGAGCGCGGCGGGGTAGATCAGCCGGTGCAGAGATTTCCAGCGGCGCTTGAGCCGGCGTTGCCAGCCCTGGGTCGAGGTGATGGCCAGCGGCAGCAGCAGCAGCCAGGCGGCGAAGCCGATGGTGATGTAGGTGCGCTCGATCAGGTCTTCCGCCAACTGCCCCGGCGACCACTCCAGGTCGAACGTCAGATACGCGGAGAAATGCACGCAGGCCCAGACGTAGGCCCAGAGGCCGAGCAGGCGCCGGATCTGGATGAATTCGACGCGCCCGGTGAGGGACCGCAGCGGCGTCATCGCCAGTGTCACCAGCAGCAGGCGCAGCGCCCACAGGCCGGTGAAGTGCTCGATGAATTCCACGGGATTGGCACCGAGCTGGGCGTGCAGGATGCGCCAGCCCAATTCTGCGGCCGGCCAGAGTCCCAGCCCCCAGGCGGCAACACGGAAACCGGTGAGGGGCCGGTTCAGCACGGGGGACATCAATGGAACTGCACGGGGTCCATGCCGGTGTACAGCGAGGCCACTTCGGGGTAGCCGTTGTAGAGCAGGGTCTGGTGCTTGAACAGGTCGCCGAGCCGGCGTTCCGTCGCCTGGCTCCAGCGCGGATGGCTGACCTGCGGGTTCACGTTGGAATAGAACCCGTACTCGTTCGGCGCCAGGATGTTCCAGGTGGTGGGCGGTTCCTTTTCGACGAAGCGGACCCGCACGATCGACTTGATGCTCTTGTAGCCGTACTTCCAGGGCAGTACCAGGCGCAGCGGCGCGCCGTTCTGGTTGGGCAGCACCTTGCCGTACATGCCCACGGTGAGCATGGCCAGCGGATGCAGGGCCTCGTCCATGCGCAGACCTTCCACGTAGGGCAGATCGAAGCCGGCGAAGCGCGCGCGCGGCATCTGCTCCTTGTCGTAGCGGGTTTCGAAAGCCACGTACCTGGCGCGGGAATTAGGCTTGAAGCGCTTCAGGAAATCCCCGAGCGGGATGCCGACCCAGGGCACCACCATGCTCCAGGCTTCCACGCAGCGGAAGCGGTATACGCGCTCCTCCAGCGTCTTGGAGCTGATCAGATCCTCGATGCCCACCTGGCCCGGCGCGTCGCACTCGCCGCCCACTTCCACGGTCCACGGCCGCGTCTTGAGCGTGTGCGCGTACTTCACCGGGTCGGTCTTGCCGGACCCGAACTCGTAGTAGTTGTTGTAGGTGGTGGCGTCGATGTACGGCGTCACCTTCTCGTCGCCGGCCTGCGCGCTGCGCCTAGAAATATCCAGGTCCTGCAGGTCGGCGCCGGTCCGGTCGGCCTTGAGGTTCACCGGCACGTCCGCCGTGGCGTCCTCGGAGTTCCCGCAGCCCGTCAGCAACGCCGCCGCGGTGAACCCGAGTTGCGCGATGAACCGTCGACGATCCTGGTAGATCCGCTCCGGCGTGATCTGGCTGGGCAGGACGGGATGCGGGGGCGGGGTGCGGATCAGCATGGGGAACTCCGTGGACAGGCTCGAACAATGAACCAGCTACGCGCAGCGCGTTCGCGCAGATGAGGTTTCGAGCATGTCATGCGGACGATCGGGACGGTTCCCGATTGTCATGGCCACCTTGTACCGGACCGGCCTGCCTTGGAGCCTGCCGCGGGACAGCGCTACAGGATGTAGCGGCTCAGGTCCTCGTCGCCCGCCAGCTTCTTGAGCTTGCTGTCCACGTAGCTGGCGTCGATGCGCAGGGTGGTCCCGGCCTTGTCGGGGGCATCGAAGGCCAGTTCTTCCATCAGCCGCTCCATCACCGTGTGCAGGCGGCGCGCGCCGATGTTCTCGGTGCGCTCGTTCACCTGCCAGGCCACCTCGGCCAGGCGACGGATGCCGTCGGCGGTGAAATCCAGATTCACGCTCTCGGTGCCCATGAGGGCCTTGTACTGGTCGGTGAGCGAGTAGTCCGGTTCGCTCAGGATGCGCTCGAAGTCCGCCGTCTTCAGCGCCTCCAGCTCCACGCGGATGGGCAGGCGGCCCTGGAGCTCAGGGATCAGGTCGCTGGGCTTGGCCATGTGGAAGGCGCCGCTGGCGATGAACAGGATGTGGTCGGTCTTCACCGAACCGTACTTGGTGGTGATGGTTGAGCCTTCCACCAGCGGCAGCAGGTCGCGCTGCACGCCTTCGCGCGACACGTCGGCGCCGGTGAACTCGCCGCGCTTGCACACCTTGTCGATCTCGTCGATGAAGACGATTCCGTTCTCTTCCACGTTGTGCAGGGCTTCGGCCTTGATGGCTTCATCGTCCACCAGCTTGGCCGCTTCCTCGTCGGTGAGCTGCTTGAGCGCCTCGGCGATCTTCATCTTCTTCGCCCGCGTCTTGCCCTGGTTCATGCCGGCGAACATGCCCTGCAGCTGCTGGGTCATCTCCTCCATGCCCGGCGGACCCATGAGCTGCACGTTGCCCGGGCCCTGGCTGAGCTTGACCTCGATTTCGGTCTCGTCGAGCTTGCCCTCGCGCAGCTGCTTGCGGAACACCTGCCGCGCGGCACTGGTTTCGGTGGTGCGCACGGTGCTGGCCTCGCCGAAATCCTTGGGCGGCGGCACCAGGGTGTCGAGCACGCGCTCCTCGGCGGCCAGCTCGGCCTTGTCGCGCACGCGGCGGGTGAACTGCACGCGCGTCATCTTCACCGCGGCGTCCATGAGGTCGCGGATGATGGAATCCACGTCCTTGCCCACGTAGCCCACCTCGGTGAACTTGGTGGCTTCCACCTTCACGAACGGCGCGTTGGTGAGCTTGGCGATGCGCCGCGCGATCTCGGTCTTGCCCACGCAGGTGGGGCCGATCATGAGGATGTTCTTGGGGTGGATTTCAGAGCGCATCGGCCCGTCCACCTGCTGGCGGCGCCAGCGGTTGCGCAGGGCAATGGCCACCGCGCGCTTGGCAGCGGACTGGCCGATGATGTGCTTGTCCAGCTCCACCACGATCTCGCGCGGCGTCATGCTGGAAGGGGCGTTGAGGGCTTCGGTCATTTCTTTCTCGTGAGGCGTGAGGCGTGAGGGGAGAGGCGCAGAAGAATGCGGGCGGGGCTGATGTTCGCCTCACGCCTCACGCCTCACGCCTCACAAGTCGATGTACTCGATCGTCAGATTGTGATTGGTGTAGATGCAGATGTCGGCGGCAATGTGCAGCGCCTTTTCCACGATTTCCTTCGCCGGCAGCTCGGAGTGCGCCACCAGCGCCCGCGCGGCGGCGGTGGCGAAGCTGCCGCCGGACCCGATGCCCATGACGCCGTGCGGCTCGGGTTCCATCACGTCGCCGTTGCCGGAGATCATCAGGGAAGCGTCCTTGTCGGCCACCAGCAGCAGCGCCTCCAGCCGGCGCAGGTAGCGGTCGGTGCGCCAGTCCTTGGCCATTTCCACCGCCGCCCGCACCAGGTGGCCGGAGTATTTTTCCAGCTTGCCCTCGAAGCGCTCGAACAGGGTGAAGGCGTCGGCGGTGCCGCCGGCAAAACCGGCAATCACCTTGTCGCCGTACAGGCGTCGCACCTTGCGCGCGTTGCCCTTGACCATGGTGTTGCCCATCGACACCTGCCCGTCGCCGCCCAGGGCCACCTGGGTGCCGCGCCGGACGCTGATGATGGTGGTGCCGTCGAACTGTTTCATGAGGGGCCCAAGCAGGAGGATTTCCGCTAGATTGGGATCACCTCCACCAATTCAAGCGGTGCGTGGGTGCGAGCGGTGCGTGGGTGCGAGCGGTGAGCGGCGTCAGACCGTCAGCTGCAAACTCGCCAGCCGCGCATACAGGCCGCCCTGCTGCATCAGCTGGGCCGGCGTTCCCACCTCGACGATGCGGCCCTGCTCCAGCACCACGATGCGATCGGCGCGCTGCACCGTGGACAGCCGGTGCGCAATGATGAGCGTGGTGCGGTTCTGCATCGCCGCTTCGAGCCCGCGCTGCACCAGGGCCTCGCTTTCGGCGTCGAGCGCGCTGGTGGCCTCGTCGAGCAGCAGCAACGGCGGGTTGCGCAGGATGGCGCGGGCAATGGCGATGCGCTGCCGCTGGCCGCCGGACAGGCGCACGCCGCGTTCGCCCAGAAACGTCTGGTAGCCCTGCGGCAGGCGCGTGATGAACTCGTCGGCCTGCGCCGTTCTGGCGGCGGCGATCACCTCGGCATCGCTGGCGGCGGCGCGCCCGTAGCGGATGTTGGCCATGGCATCGGCCGAGAAGATCACGGCGTCCTGCGGCACGATGCCGATGTGTCCCCGCAGGTCCAGCGGATCGAGCTCGCGGATGTCCACCTCGTCGAACAGGATGCGGCCGCTGTCCACGTCGTAGAAGCGCAGCAGCAGCTGGAACAGTGTGGTCTTGCCGGCGCCGCTGGGGCCCACCAGCGCCACGGTCTCGCCCTCGCGGATGCTCAGGTGGATGTCGCTCAGCGCCGGCGTCTGCGGGCGCGAGGGATAGCGAAAGCCCACCTGCTCGAAGCGCAGGCTCGCCAGCGGGCGCTCGGGCAGACGCAGCGGGTTTTCTGGCGCGCGAATGTCCGGGTGCGCCGACAGCAGTTCCATGAGCCGCTCGGTGGCGCCGGCCGCGCGCAGCACCTCGCCCCATACCTCGGCGATCACGCTCACGCTGCCCGCCGCCAGCACCGCGTACAGCACGAACGAAGCGAGCTGGCCCGCGCTCATGCTGCCCGCCACCACCGCCTGCGCCCCAAGCCACAGCACGAAGACGATGGCGCCGAACACGCCGGCGATGATGCCCGCCGTCATGGCCGCGCGCAGGCGCGTGCGCCGGATCGCGGAGGCAAAGCTGTCCTCCACCGATTGGTCGTAGCGCGCGGTCTCGCTGCGCTCCTGCGTGAACGCCTGCACGGTGGGGATGGCGTTGAGGATCTCGCCCGCCACGGCGGAGGTGTGGGCCACCCGATCCTGCGAATCGCGCGACAGTTTTCGCACCCGCCGCCCGGTGAGCACCAGCGGCAGCACCACGAGCAGCAGCAGGACCACCGTGGCGGCGAAGAGGGTCAGGCTGGTCACCGCCAGCATCACCATGCCGCCGCAGAACTGGAACACGCTGCGCAGGCCCATGGACACCGACGACCCCACCACCGCCTGCACCAGCGTGGTGTCAGCGGTCAGGCGCGACAGCACCTCGCCGGTGCGCGTGGTCTCGAAGTAGGCCGGCGATTGCGCCAGCATGTTGCGGTAGACCGCGCTGCGCAGGTCCGCCGTCAGGCGCTCGCCAATCCAGCTCACGTAGTACAGGCGCGCCGCCACTGCCAGCCCCCAGAACAGCGCGATGCCGAACAGGGCCAGGAAGTGCGCGTGCATCTGGCCGCCGGCCACGAAGCCATGATCGATCAGGTCGCGCAGCGCCAGCGGCACCACCAGCATCGCGGCCGAGCCCACGCCCAGCAGCACCAGCGCCAGCAGCAGCTGCGTTCGGTAGGGCCGCAGAAAGGGCTCGAGTTTCGCGAGCGCCGAAAT
This sequence comes from Panacagrimonas sp., assembly GCA_052386745.1. Classification (GTDB taxonomy): domain Bacteria; phylum Pseudomonadota; class Gammaproteobacteria; order Nevskiales; family Nevskiaceae; genus Panacagrimonas. The sequence continues at coordinate 37,233 of JBQTJW010000014.1, forward strand.
CGATTACCGGCCTGGGGGCCGCGTCGGCGCCGGGGTCTCGGCGGAACGAAAAGTGGATTGCGGCGGGCTCGGGGGGTTCATGGACGGGCGCGACAATACCAGCCGGGCAGGGCGCCCTCACTCGCCATGGAGCCCGATGCCAGGAGCGGGCGCATCCCGAGGGGCGCATCCCGTGTTCGACCCTTATCCTGCTGGCGGACCCACCGATACCGCTCTCCATGGACTTTGCCCTCTCGACCGAACTGCTGGATCTCCAGGCGCGCACGCGCCAGTTCATCGCAGAGGAAGTGATCCCGCTGGAGAAGGACCCGCGCCAGCACGCCCATGGCGTCGAGGAATCGCTGCGCCACGAACTGGTGGCGCGGGCGCGGCGCGCCGGCCTGCTCACGCCGCACGCCTCGCCGGAGCTGGGCGGACTGGGAATGTCGCACCTGGCCAAGGCCATCGTGTTCGAGGAAGCCGGCTATTCGCCGCTGGGGCCGCTGGCGCTCAACATCCACGCGCCGGACGAGGGCAACATCCACCTGATGGAAACGGTGGCGACGCACGCGCAGAAGGAGCGCTGGCTGCGGCCGCTGGTGCAGGGCCGCATCCGCTCCTGCTTCGCCATGACCGAGCCCGCGCCCGGCGCGGGTGCGGACCCGTCCATGCTCCAGACGCAGGCGGTGCGCGACGGCGGCGACTACCTCATCAGCGGCACCAAGTGGTTCATCACCGGGGCCGAGGGCGCGGGCTTTGCCATCATCATGGCGCGCATGGAGGACGGCTCCGCCACCATGTTCCTGGCCGACATGGACCAGCCCGGCGTGCGGCTGGAACGGCTGATGGATTCGCTCGATTCCTGCTTCGTCGGCGGCCACGGCGTGCTGCACTTCGAGCAGCTGCGGGTGCCGGCAGCGGACGTGCTGGGCGAGATCGGCCACGGCTTTCGTTACGCGCAGGTGCGCCTTGCGCCGGCGCGTCTCACGCACTGCATGCGCTGGCTGGGCCAGGCGCGGCGCGCGCACGAGGTGGCCACCGATTACGCGCGCCGGCGCCAGGCGTTCGGCAAGCCGCTGGGCGAGCACGAGGGCGTGGGCTTCCAGCTTGCGGACAACGAGATCGACCTGCACAGCGCGCGCCTGAGCATCTGGCACACGGCCTGGGTGCTGGACCAGGGCGGTCGCGGCAACCTGGAATCGAGCATGACCAAGGTCATGGTGTCGGAAGCGGTGTGGCGCGTCGTGGACCGCTGCGTGCAGGTGCTGGGAGGCCAGGGCGTGACCGGCGAGACCATCGTGATGCGCATCTTCAAGGACATCCGCGGCTTTCGCATCTACGACGGCCCCAGCGAAGTGCACCGCTGGAGCATCGCCAAGAAACTGCTTGGCGGCAGCGGCTGAGCTGGGCAGCGCAGGGTCCGCAGCCCGCCTGCATCCCCGTTTCGGGCGCCGCGGCAAAATCTTCCTGACGTTCGCAAAAAATGCCCGCTAAAATGGGGGCTCGCGGGTGTCTTCTAATGGCAAGAAGGGAGCTTCCCAAGCTTCAAACGTGGGTTCGATTCCCATCACCCGCTCCACCTTCGCTTCTCGCGATGCAGGCCTGCCTTCAGGCCATCATCTGCAACAGCGGGATGCCGGCCACTTCGCGCCGCCAGCCGCGCAGCAGGCCGATGTTCGCATTGGCCCCATCGGCCATCAGGGCCTCGATTTCGGCGCGAGGCGCAAGCAGCGAAGGCGGCACTCCCAGTTCCAGCGCGAGGGTACGCACGCGCTCGATCAGGCACTTGATCTTCAGCTTTTCGGCATCGCTTGCACGGACTTCGACGACCAGGGCCGGGGCACTCGAATCGGCGGCCTGCTGGATGAGGGCGAGCAGGGTTTCGGCGTGCCGGTCCAGCGACTTCGGCGGCAGGACGGCGAGGGCGACGAGCTGGTCCAGGGTGCGCGGGCGGCGCTCGGCCAGGGCGTAGATCGCCTCGTCGGGCAATATCCAGCGCCGCGGGCGGTCGCGCTGTTCGGCCAGCACTTCGCGCCATTCCGCGAGCCTTGCCGCAACGTGCTGGGCGGCGGGCTCCAGGCGAACCAGCCCCTTCAGGCGCTTCCACTCCGTTTGCGGGGAAGCGCGGTAGCGGGCGGGCACGGCCAGCGCGCGGCAGTCTTCACGCAGCCAGGCGAGACGTCCGCGCTGATCGAGTTCCTCTTCGAGCCGGGGGTAGATCTGCGCGAGGTAGCGCACGTCGTCCGCCGCGTAGGCGATCTCTTTCGGTCCTAGCGGACGCAGCGACCAGTCGGCACGCGACAGACTCTTGTCCAGCCTGACCCCGGTCATGGCCTCGACCAGCCCCGCGTAACCGAGCTGTTCGCCGTATCCCAGCATCGCCGCGGCAACCTGGGTGTCGAACAGAGGATCGGGACAGGCTCCGGCATGGCGGCCGAGAATCTCGAGGTCCTGTCCGCCGGCGTGAAACACGCGCAGGGCGCCGGGCCGCACGAGCAGGTTCCAGAGTGGCTGGAAGTCGAGGCCGGCCAGCATGTCGATGCAGGCGTTCGAGTCGCCGGTTCCCACCTGGACCAGGCACAGCTGCGGGTGGTAGGTCTGCTCGCGGACGAACTCCGTGTCCAGCGCCAGAAACGGGGCGGCGCGCCAGCGGTCGATGGACTCCGACAGGGCGGATTGCGTGCTGATGAAGAGGGGCGACACGGGCGATGGGTGCATGGGTCCGGAAATTGAGGCTCTACAATAGCGGCTCGAATTCAGAGTCGCTTCAATCTCCCGTGGGCCAAGTCCTTGCCGCTACCTTGAATCTGCTCCTGTTCCGCGCGGGTCCGCAGGATTTTCCCTTTGATCCGAAGCTGACGGGTGTGCTGGTGCCCATCACCGTGCTCGTCAGCTACGTGGTGCAGATGCTGGTCTACCCACCCCTGGTGGCGGCGGCGATGGCCCTGGCGGTGGTGATGGGACTGGCCCTCGCGGTCAAGCTGGTCCTGCATTTCCGCAAGCTGGGCACGCGCTTTCTTCAGACCTATCACTCGCTGCTGGTGGTCAATGCGGTGACGACGCTGCTGCTCTGGCCCGCGATGTCCGCGCTGGCGCCCGCGCTCAGGAAAATGGCCGCACATCCCAAGGGCATGGAGGCCGGCGCCGAACTGGATATCGCCGCGGGGCCTGCGACCCTGGTGCTGGTGGTCGCCATCTGGAACTTTGCCGTCAGCGCCAACGTGTTCGGTCATGCCACGGGGGTCGGCCCCGGGCGTGGTGCGGCGATCGCGCTGATGGTGGCCCTGGGCATGCAGATGTTCGTGCTGTTCTTTTCGGCGATGGCGGCAGCCCTGGTCGGCATGCCCGCATCGGGTTAGCCCGGCCGTCAGGCCGCGCTGCGCGGAATTTTCGAATTGACGCCCTCACCGAAACCGGCCTCCATGCACCTGCACATCCTGGGTATCTGCGGCACCTTCATGGCCGGCATCGCGGCGCTGGCGCGCGAGGCCGGGCACAAGGTCACCGGGTCGGACGCCAACGCCTGGCCGCCCATGTCCACCCAGCTGGAACAGCTCGGCATCGAGGTGCGCCAGGGCTACGAGGTGTCCCACCTGATCCCGGCGCCGGACGTGGTGGTGGTGGGCAACGTGGTGACGCGCGGCGCGCGCTTCCCGGCCATGGAATACGTGCTCAACGCCGGGCTGCCGTACGTGTCCGGACCGCAGTGGCTGGCCGAGCATGTGCTGCCGGGACGGCACGTGCTGGCGGTGGCCGGCACCCATGGCAAGACCACGACCACCAGCCTGCTCGCCTGGCTGCTGGACCAGGCCGGGCTGGACCCGGGGTTCCTGGTGGGCGGCGTGCCGCTGAACTTCGGCGTGTCGGCGCGGCTGGGGAGCGGCCGCCATTTCGTGATCGAGGCCGACGAGTACGACACCGCCTTCTTCGACAAGCGCTCCAAGTTCGTGCACTACCGGCCGCGCACCTGCGTGCTCAACAACCTCGAATACGACCACGCCGACATCTTTCCCGACCTCGCCGCCATCGAGCGCCAGTTCCATCACCTGGTGCGCACGGTCCCGGGTGACGGCCAGCTGGTGGTCAACGGCCGCGACGCCAACCTGGCGCGCGTGCTGCAGATGGGCGCCTGGAGCACGATCGAGCGCTTCGACAGCGAGGACGGCTGGAGCGCAAGGGACGCGGACGGCGGCTTCGAGCTCAGCGTGAGCGGCCTGCCGCAGGGCGTCGTGCGCTCGCCGCTGCCGGGGCTGCACAACCGTTCCAACACCCTGGCCGCGTTCGCCGCCGCGGCGCACGTGGGCGTGCCGCTGACCACGAGCATCGAGGCGCTGTCGCGCTTCCAGAGCGTGCGGCGCCGGCTGGAGAAAGTGGGCGAGGCGCGCGGGGTTGCGGTCTACGACGATTTTGCCCACCACCCCACGGCGGTGCAGGTGACCATCGATGCACTGCGACGCCAGCCCGGCGGGCGCATCCTGGCCGTGCTGGAGCCGCGCTCCAACACCATGCGCCTGGGCTCGCACAGCGCCGACCTCGCCGGTGCGCTGGACGAGGCGGCGCTGAGTTTCGTGTTCGTGCGGCCGGACCTGGGCTGGGACGTGGGCGCGGCGCTGGGCGCGCTGGGCGAGCGCCTGCGCGTGGAAAACGACATCGACCGCCTGGTGCAGGCGATCGCCGCCGAGGCGCGTAGTGGCGACCGCGTGCTGGTGATGAGCAACGGCGATTTCGGCGGCATCCACCCGAAGCTGCTGAAAGCGCTGTCGGCCGGTTCGCACTAGCCCCGGGCGTCAGCGCCGGGCGTTCAGGGCGCGGTGCTAACCTGCGCGCAGATCTTCATTCTTCGACCCTCCGCATGACCACCGAGCGCCCCGCTGCCGCCTTGCCGTCCTCCCGCGAATTGCAGGCGCTGGCCGCGCGCGTGCTGGACATGGCCCGCGACGCCGGCGCCGGCCAGTGCGAGGCCAGCATTTCGCATTCGCGCGGCTTCTCGGTGAGCGTGCGCAACGGCGAGGTGGAGAGCCTGGAATTCCAGCGCGACCGCAGCCTGGGCCTCACCGTGTACTTCGGCCACCACAAGGGCAATGCCTCCACCGGCGACCTCAGCGATCGCGGTCTGCGCGAGTGCGTGCAGGCCGCCGCCACCATCGCCCGCGTGACCGAGGAAGATCCCTGTTCCGGCCTCGCCGACGCCGCGCTGATGGCGCGCGAGCAGCCGGATCTGGAGCTGGACCATCCCTGGGACCTCACCCCGGAGGCCGCGATCGAACGCGCCCGCGCCTGCGAGGCCGCGGCGCTGGCGGTGGACGCGCGCATCGACCAGAGCGAGGGCGCCGGCCTGTCCACCCAGCGTGGCGTGTCCATGTACGCCAATTCGCACGGTTTCTTCGGCGGGCGCGTGGGCACGCAGCACAGCCTGAGTTGCGCCGTGGTGGCGACCGACGCCGACGGCATGCAGCGCGACTACTGGTGGGACGGCGGGCGCAACCCGGCGCAACTGGACGCGCCCGAGGCCATCGGCCGCCGCGCCGGCCAGCGGGCCATTGCCCGGCTCGGTTCCAGGCCGCTGAGCACGCGCAACGCGCCGGTGCTGTTCGTGCCGGAAATGGCGCGCGGCCTGTTCGGGCAATTCGTGGCTGCCATCTCGGGCGCGGCGCTGTACCGCAAGGCCACCTTCCTGCTCGACAAGCTCGGCCAGCCGGTGTTTTCGCCCTGCGTGAAGATCTCGCAGCAGCCGTTCATCCGCCAGGGCTCTTCCAGCGCGGCCTTCGATCACGAGGGCGTGAGCACCCGCGAGCGCGAGCTGGTGAAGGACGGCGTGCTGGGCGGCTGGGTGCTGGGCAGCTATTCCGCACGCAAGCTCGGGCTGGCCACCACCGGCAACGCCGGCGGCGTGTTCAACCTGGTGGTGGAACCCGGCGACGCCGACTACGCCCGCCTGCTGCGTGACATGGGCACGGGCCTGGTCGTCACCGAACTGATGGGCCAGGGCGCCAACGGCGTGACCGGCGACTACTCCCGCGGCGCCGCCGGTTTCTGGGTGGAGAACGGCGCGATCGTGGCGCCTGTGGAAGGCGTTACCATCGCCGGCAACTTGCTCAGGATGTATCGCGATATCCGCGCCCTGGGCAGCGACGTGGACTCGCGCTCCGGCGTGCGCTGCGGCTCGGTGCTGATTGGCGAGATGACCATCGCCGGCGACGGGGAGTGACACAGGAATTCGGATTCAAGGGGTGCGGCCTCGCACCCTTTTTGCAGCGCGGTTCATGAAGGAGGAGTGGACATGATCAGAATCAAGACGGTGGCTTTCACGATGCTGGCGTTCCTGCCGCTGGCCGGCCACGCGGCGGTGGCGCAGAAGCCGGGGCTGTGGTCGGTGACGATCGTGCAGAAGATCGACCCTCAGCTGATCGCGCAGATGAAGCAGATGGGCTTGCAACCGCCGGTGCTGCCGCCTATCGAGTACGACGTGTGCCTGACCGCGGAACAGGTGGCCAAGAACGCGCTGCCGGACGTCACCGACCCCGCGAGCGGCTGCGGCGCCAAGAACGTGAAGCGCTCTGGCGACACCCTGACCGGCGACCTGGAATGCCACGGCCAGCTCGAAGGCAAGGGCAAGGTGAAGATCAACCTCACCGGGCCGGAGAGCTACACGGGCGATTCGGAATTCGAGGGCGCCTCGCGCGAGGGCTTCCCTGTCAACATGACCAGCACCCTGTCCGGCAAGTGGAAGACGGCGGACTGCGGGTCCGTCAAGCCGCTCGGTTCCTGAGCACGCATCACTCCGCTGCCATCCATCCCAAACGCAGGACCTTGTAGCGAATGTGCGGAATCGTGGGTGCGGTGGCGCGGCGGGATGTGACGCCCGTTCTGGTGGAGGGCCTGCGCCGGCTCGAATATCGGGGCTATGACTCGGCAGGTGTAGCGCTGCTGACGGATTCGGGCACGCTCGAACGCCGTCGCGCGCAGGGCAAGGTGCAGCAATTGGCCGAGGCCATTGCGCAGGCGCCCATCGCCGGCACGCGCGGCATTGCGCACACGCGCTGGGCCACGCACGGCGTGCCCAGCGAGCGCAACGCGCACCCGCACTTTTCCGAGGACCAGGTTGCGCTGGTCCACAACGGCATCATCGAGAACCACGAGGAACTGCGCGCCCAGCTGCGCGCCAAGGGCTTCGTGTTCACCTCGGAAACCGATACCGAAGTCGTCGCACATTTGCTCAACGACTGCTTCAAGCAGACCGGCAACCTGATGTCGGCCATGCAGTCGGTTATCCGCTGCCTGCACGGCGCCTACGCCATCGTGGCGCTCGACCGGCGCGATCCCGATCGCCTGGTCTGCGCCCGCGCCGGCTGCCCGGTGGTGCTCGGCGAGGGGGCCGATGCGTACTTCGTAGCCTCCGACGTGCAGGCCCTGCTGCCGCAGACGCGCCATTTCCGTTTCCTGGAAGAGGGCGACGTGGCCGAGATCAGCCTCGGCGGCATCCGCGTGCTAAACCGTGACGGGCGGCTGGTGGAGCGCGCGCTGAAGCAGTCGGAACTCTCCGCGGACGCGGTGGAGCGCGGCGAATACGCGCACTACATGCTCAAGGAGATCTTCGAGCAACCGCGCGCGCTGGGCGACACGCTGGCCGAGCGCATCGCCGGCAACCGCGTGCTCGAAGCGGCGCTGGGCCCGCGCGCTCAGCACATTCTTCCGCAGGTGCGCGGCGTGCACATCGTGGCCTGCGGAACCAGCTACCACGCCGGGCTGATCGCGCGCTACTACGTTGAACAGGGCGCGCGCCTGCCGTGCAGCGTGGAGGTGGCCAGCGAGTTCCGCTACCGCCGGCCGGTGGTGCTGCCGGGAACCTTGCTGATTGCCATCTCGCAGTCCGGCGAAACGGCCGACACGCTCGCTGCGCTGCGCTACGCGCGCGAACTGGGCTACGTGGCCACCGCTGCCATCTGCAATGTGCCGGAATCGTCCCTGGTGCGGGAAGCCGACATGGTGCTGATGACGCGCGCCGGGCCGGAAATCGGCGTGGCCTCCACCAAGGCTTTCACCACGCAGCTGGCGGCGCTGTCCCTGTTCGGCATCGCGCTGGCGCGGCACAACGGCATGGATGCGCGCACCGAAGCGCTGTACGTGCGCCAGATCGCACACGTGCCTGAAGTCGTCGAAAAGACGCTCGCGCTGGAACCGCGGATCAAGGAATGGGCGAAGCATTTCGCCAACAAGCACCACGCCCTGTTCCTCGGCCGTGGCCCCACTTTCCCGGTGGCCATGGAGGGCGCGCTCAAGCTCAAGGAAATCTCCTACATCCACGCCGAGGCCTACGCCGCCGGCGAACTCAAGCACGGCCCGCTCGCCCTGGTGGATGCGGACATGCCCGTGATCGCCGTGGCGCCCAACAACGCGCTGCTGGAAAAGCTCAAGTCCAACCTGCAGGAAGTGCGTGCCCGCGGCGGCAAGCTCTACGTGTTTGCCGACCCCAACACCGGCTTCGTCTCCGAGCCCGGCACCGAGGTGCTGCTCATGCCCGAGCACATCGAGGCCATCCAGTCCCCGCTGGTTTACACCATCCCCCTGCAACTGCTCGCGTACCACGTCGCCGTGCTCCGCGGCACCGACGTCGACCAGCCTCGCAACCTGGCCAAGAGTGTCACGGTGGAATGATATAAATAATTCTTTTTATTAATTGTGATCGCATCGGTAAAACCGGTAATTTTTGGTAAAACCCGTAACTCCTCTGTCGGCCCCACGGCGCACTGTTTAGGAAGTACTGAAGGTAATGATCTTTTCTCCGCCGATCTTGGTCTCGATCAAATGGATCGGCCGTTGATTGGCCGACTTATTGACGTCCGGCAGTGCTTTTCTCGCTGTGGAGGCCTTGATGACGTGTCAGAGCATGGCTGCTCGTGCGTCACCGACTGCCCAGAGCAGGGACCGCTGTATCGAAGACGAAGGTCCTTGACACTCGTATGTAAGCTGACGCGCTAAACGAGTTCAGCGAGTTACCGGCGCAGGAGGACCTTTACGAGGCTTGTGGTCGAGTCCCACCGAAGCGTACTCTTAGAGGTCAGCTTCAAGCCGCGATTTGGGGAGCTACGGGCGACAATCGATTGCGCAAGATCGGATGAGCCCAGCCTCATCGCAGGTCAATTCATTCATTTTTGCTACCCGACGGCCGAGGTGACCCCTCGGCCGTCGGCCAGCTCGGCTTTCCTAAAGCGAGGAGCCCGCTTAGATGAGCAAGGCATCGAGTTCAATCGTCGCACTGGACAAGTTCATATTGTCCACACGTGACTCCGGCTACAAGAGCACGGCCAGCGCCGTGGCAGAACTCGTCGATAACGCGATCCAGGCGAATGCCACCAGGATCCGGATCACCATCGACGCGCAAAATAGCGACGACAGCCCGAGCATCCGCGTCCAGGTCGCTGATGACGGGACTGGGATGGATCGCCCCACCTTGGTTCAAGCTATGCGATTCGGAGGCAGTGGTCGCTATAACGATCGCTCCGGGTTGGGTCGCTTCGGCATGGGCCTACCCAATGCATCCTTGGGACAAGCGCGACGGGTTTCTGTTTACACCTGGCAGTCTGGCGCCTCCGTATTGATGACGTATCTCGATATCGATGAGATCGCTGCGGGGAAGATGGCGAGCATTCCCGATCCGATCCGCCAGAAATCCGTGGCCGACATCGACAGAATAGACGTTTCTCACGGGACGACTATCGTCTGGGATCACTGCGACCGCCTGGACAAGAAGCGTCCCTCAACCCTAGCCAGGAAGCTCGCGCAATCACTTGGCAGGACGTTCCGCATTTTCCTGTTAGACGGCGTCTCCATCGAGATTAACGGCGCGGCTGTGCAGGCGGTGGACCCCCTATTTCTGAACCCCAAGGCGATCCACTGCGGCGCTCGTCAGTTTCAGTCCAGTTGGACGTGCGAGGTGTACGCCGATCCCGACAATGTGCGAAGTGCGATCGGAACTGTGGAGATTGTGTTTTCCGAGCTACCTGTTGACGCGTGGTATGACCTGAGCAATGAGCGCAAGCGGGAACTTGGGATTGCCAATGGGGCGGGAGTATCGATCGTTCGGGCCGGACGAGAAGTAGATTACGGCTGGTTCTTCATGGGGGCCAAACGGCGCGAGAACTACGATGACTGGTGGCGCTGTGAGATTCGCTTCGAACCCGTCCTCGATGAGGCGTTCGGAATCACGCACACGAAACAACAAGTGCGACCGAAGGACTATCTCGCGGACGCTCTCACAGGTTTCATGGAGACCACCGCAAAGGCGCTGAACGGACGCGCTCGGGAGGCATTCGCCTCTATTAAGACTGGCAAGGCTTCCGTGTCCGCTGAACGGATTGCGATAACGCGCGATGCTCGCATGAGTCCGTTGCCGCCGCCCCCTGTCGGGACTCAGGCGTCGCAGAAATCTATTCTTGAGCGGAATCCTCTTCTAAAGAGAATCGAGGAAAGCGGGAACGGCAAGGCCACCACGTACCATCTCCTCGAAGATGAGTTGGCATCGGCCGTATTCCTTGAGCCGATCCGCATGGGCAACGCAATTGTCGGCGTGATAAATCCACGTCATCAATTCTATCGACAAGTGTACGGGCCTATCGTCTCGGGCCGTGAAATGGACCCAGAGCAGGTCGCCAGCGGGATGCGGCTCGTCGTGCTGGCCGCTGCACGGGCGGAGGCATCCTTCACCAAGGCAGCTGATCGATTGGCTATCCAAGCGTTCCGTGCCGAATGGAGCCAAGCCATGGACGTCCTGCTGGCGAGGCGATGAAGGATCACACGCAACTCACCAGAGAACCGATCGCCTCACGTGATGCAGGGACTTTCGTGCGAGAGGCCATCGCGCTGCTCGAACATCTCGGTCCAAGCACTGACGCAAGCGATGCGCTCGACGTCGAAGGCATCGAGGAAGTCCTTACTGAACTTTCCGAGCGAGTCGATCGGGTGTCGGATGCAAACGATAGGGCGTGGGCAGCCGCAATCGCTGGAGTCCTCGTCGACCTCACTCAGCAGGGGTGGATGCTGTCTTACAAGTCTCGGCATCTGTGGGGGCGCCGGCCAGGGACGCTAGTCCCAGAGAATGCAGATGGGGTGCGCGACCCTAGGATCCCGCTGAGGCAGAGAATGCTAGTCCGGCGCGATCAGCAGTTGGCGAAGGCCTCAACTCGCGACTTCGTAAAGGGAATGGAGCGCTGGCGCCTCCACCGCGGTACTAGGACCTCAGTCCTATCTCTAATGCGAGACGGTCGGGCGCTCGCTGCCGGGGTTGCTGCAGGCAAGCGCCTAGAGGAACTGATCGAACCCTATATTCAGTTCGTCTCCACTGATGCGGTCTGTGACATAACTGGACTCCGACTGCAGGACATCTGGCGCTACTTCCGGCACACCTGGTCCTCTCCTTACGACAGCGTCCCTGGGCGATCGCTGCAATTCTTAGTTCGGGACCGGGCGGTGCCATTGCATCCTGTAATTGGCATCGCCGCCTTGAGCAGTGCGGCTGTTCGACTGGGACCGAGAGATCGCTTCATCGGCTGGGACACGGATCAGGTCGTTGAACGACTGCGAAGTGATGATGCTGAGCAGGCCCTACATTGGGCGAGGCGTGTTCTACGATCGGCGGTGACCGAGATCTACAAGGTCGATCTGGTCCGGGACAAGATTCTTCCTGCGGACGCTTCCTCATGGACTCTCGAGACCGCTGCTGAGTGCGCGAAGGCGGCGGGCATCGCAAAAGCGCAGCATCACCGGCTGATGGAGGCTCAGGAGTACAAGGCGTCCGATGATGTGAGCACTGAGGACGCTTGCATCCGCCGGGCCGAGCTCTACCTATTCCGTGCCAAGCGTGCACTGGAGTTGTCCAAGCTCATCCCAATGCTGTTACAGCTCGACAGAGGAATCTCGCACGATCCTGCCGGAGAAGACCTGATCCGAAAAATCATTCGGATCGCACGCAGTAAGACGGTCGGCACTGAAATCGCCGATTTGACGGTGTGCGGAGCCATCGCTCCGTACTCCCACCTCGCTGCCGGAAAGTTGGTGGCGATGCTCGCGGTCTCTCCCCCGGTTATTGCCGAATATAGGCGGCGCTACGCGAATGTGCCGGGAATCATTGCTTCGTCCATGGCGGGGCGTCCTATTGGGCGGCCGGCAAACTTGTGTGCAATTGCCACGACCAGCCTATTCGGTAAGCGTCCCTCACAGTATGATCGTTTGAACATTTCTGCCGAGCTGATGGGAGGGTCTGCGCAGCAACGGATTCGCTACCACCACATCGACGACAAAAACGCCGACGATTCCACAAGGACCAAGGGAATAGGTTCTTTTCATTTTTCGGCGAGCACGCTGAAGGCTCTCGAGCAGTTTGTTTCGAGCCGAAAAGGGGGCTGGAAAGCGAACAACCTATTCGGCGAGGGGACAAGTCCGAAGCTCCGCGGCCTTCGCGACGGTCTTGTCGCACTTGGGCTGGAGGCGGAGCAGATGCTTGTTCACGGCATCGAGCGCTCCATGTACGGGGTTAAGCTCGCCACTAATGTCGACCGCTACCTATTGGGAATGGATCCCCAGCCCGAGTGGATTTTTGATCTCGATTGCCGCGACACAACGCGAGTGGGGGCTTGGTGGGTCGAGCGCTGGGCTACCCAGCGAGTGAAGAAGGATGAAATCGTGTCCGCACTCCTGCAGGAGACACTCGCACATCCGATCAAGCATCGAGCGCGGGTGAGGCTACCGGAAATGGATGGGACGAAGTCCCTGTTTTCTGGTGAGGATCGTGGAGATGCTGATTTCTAGCTGAGCAGAGCGCCGGCTGGGTGAGCGGTCAGTAAACGGGGTAGAACGGGTGCCGAGATCGTGGATGAACTAAATCACCATCTCACGAAGCGCTTCGAAGCGTTGAGGGATGGGCGCACGGGGTCCGTTTTCTTTCTGGATCACGGCCTGCCCGTTGACGAGCGAGACCATCTATTCGCCGTAGTCCGCGATGCCTGCCGTGAACATCCGATCGATTTCACATGGTGGCGTGAACGATCACTGCCTCTTCTGGTGGCGGCGACCGAAGTTGGATATCGATATCAGGGCTGCGGGACGGACTTCTGGCCACTGCTAGGCGAAGAACTCGATTGCAGTACTGCTGCTCCCGAGCGACAAGCCCTCAAGGAGCTATTTCGCGAAGCCGCCGGTAAATTTCGCGGCGCAGTGCCGAAGGCGACGCCTTGGTCTGAAGCATTTCACCTGATCGCTTGGCCGATTGTTCACGCCATCGTGCCAGTAGAATTCCACCGGCGCCTGGCCACATTACTTGCAGACCTACGCGTCGAAGTAACGGAACTCGACGATGAACGTCTCTATCGGGCGATCAATCTGGTGGCAGGGCCTCGCAACGCGAGATTCGCCTCCTTTTTGGAGGACGCCGAGATTGTCGTGGGAGTCGCACGGAATCTTTTGGCCGGTGCGAATGGCTCACTGGCACCCGACGCCTTATCACGTATCGCGTCTGATCTGGCACAGGACGGTTCGGCCCGTCGTGAACTGCTTGCTGCTCGAGGAATCCAACGCTCGTTTAGTCGTAAGCCACTGCAGAAGGCGGTGCCGGAACTCGTTCAGATAGCGGGTCGATTTCAGCTTCGAACGCACGGAAGCGATCTCCTGTTGGAGGCCTGCTTCCCTTCCGGTGAACCGGCAATGATGGAGCGCCTCCGACGCGCCGTGCGGCGATTGCGATATGCACCTCGGTTATGGGGTGTCACGGCGAGGATATCGGCCGAGCAGATGCTGACCCCGGTACCCTTCGTCCTGAGGTTTTCGGAGGCGCCTTCAGATGAGGCGCCCCTGCTTCCGGACTTGAGCGAAATCGACTTTGAACCCGAATTGAAAGCCGAACTCGGTCGGTACTCGTTGGAGTTGGAAGCGCCACTGCTGTTTTCTGTTCTCAGCGAATCGGAGCACCCGGTCGGGCTGCAGGTCACGGGGATCGAGATCTCCGCGCGGCGCACCTATTGGATCCTGGTCGATCAGGCCGATGCACCCCGTTTCAAGCGGCTCAGGCGCTTGGGCTCGGTTGGCCCTTATGAAGCGGTGGTGGCCGATCCGGCGACGCCTGAGGGCCAGCGCGCCTTGGAGGCTCTTGGTCACCACCTGATCGAGGGCGCCGCTGTGGGATTCGCAGGTGCACCCCCAATCAACGGGGATGCCCCCATTCCGGAGTTCGTAGCGGGTGACACCCGTGTATTGATCCAGCGCAAAGCACATGCAAAGGGGCTTCGGGTTCGACTCGGAGATGAAGAGGTCGCGCTCGCCACCGAGTCGCTCCGCATCAGGATTCCGCGCGGAGACCACGTACTACGGGTCGCAACAGACACTCAAGAACGCAAGTATCGATTTCGAGGCATTGAGGCTTCCTCTCCGGCGGCGGCAGGACTTGTCACGCTGAGTCTGACCACTTCGGAGGGAACGATCCAAGCCCTGCAGTCCGGCGCCATCGGTCTTCGAATCGAATCTCTCGCTCCCTTCGATGGACTCGAACTCGTCCTCGAACTGATCGTCATGGGGCTTCGTGCCACTGCCTGCATGCGATTAGGGCCATTGCCTCGGGTCCTACCGGCGGAAGAGCCAATCTGGACGGAATTGCTCGACGAGACTGTCCGGCGCCTGTTGGCCCGATCGGCCAGATGTGAGTTGCGAGCACGCATCGGCACCCTCGCCTGCGCTGAGTGGGAACTCGAGCAGCGGATTCGACCCTCGTGGTGGGCGGTGGGCGCTGGCGGTCCCGCGCTGTTGAGTGAAACCGGAGTCGTACCTCACGCAGCGATATCTCCCGCAAATCCCACGGGGCTGTCTCAGGATGTGGCCCTAATCAATGAATCCGTGAAATTGCTGGTTCCTGCCTCTCCGTCTCCAGATGGGGCCGATGAGTTCGTGACGTTCTGTGTGGGCTCCCCCACTGAGTTGGGGATGACGCCCATCGCAAAGCCAGCGTTCACGCGGCAGCGATTGTCGCGCGACGACCGGTTAGGCTTCGAGGAACTAGCGAGCGCCTATCTGAGGTGGAGCCTTGCCGAAACAACCAACCTCGGCGCAGAGGTTCGGCGCCGGCAGGTCGCGAGACAATTGGACGCGTGGGTAACGGAAGTCTGCTGCGGGATGGAATGGGCGGAGGCCGAAGGCAGCGTCAGCACCGAGGGCCTGTGGCCAAAATTGCTCCAGCAGTGCATCGAAACGGGCTTAGGGCTCGATTCGTATGTCGAACTCGCCCCGGGAGAAGTCACCGACATCTGCTATGAAGGCCTCGCGGAGGCGCGGAGAGTACTGCCTGAGCTCTTAGTGAGAGCGGAGTCTTTCGGGGATGACGACCGAATTCTGCTCAATGCCTCATTCGGTCGAGCCTACGAAGTACTCGCCGAGCGGTACGAGCGGAAAGGCCATGCCGATAAGGCGTCGCGCCTGCGCGGCGGTGATCCATCAACGCCATTGGCATCGTGGCGCGAAGCCCTGTCGCAGATCAAGACCGATGCAATGCTGCATCCGGTTGCCAGGTTGCTTCTACCGACCACAGAGGCCCAACGGCTTATCTCCTTGAATGCTTCGGTCCTGTCGTTCGATGAATTGCATGCGGAACTGAAGAATTGGGCAGTGCGCGCGAAGTCCGCGCTGTGTGCTCCTCCTCCTCCAGACGAGACGCTGGCTTGCATTCTGCATCTCTGGATGTCGCCGGCGCGGGCAGTTGAGATGGATTGGCGCTCGGCTCTGGATACGCTCCTCAGCGAACGGTGTATTGCGCGAGCCGCTCGTTACTTGTCGCTGCGGTCGCGCCAGGGCTTGTGACGATGACCGCTCAGGTGCAGGGCGTGCGCAACCCTTATCTCGACTTCTGCATCGCCGTGCAGGCGGCGCGCCGACAAGCAGAAGGCGCGAGATCCCCGATTGCCACCGCCTGCGGCGTGGCAGCGTCGATCTACACGCACCAGATCGGCAACACCATGAGAGTGCTCACGGACGTCCGGATCCGGCACCTGCTCGCCGACGAGGTAGGCTTGGGCAAGACGGTCCAGGCGCTCATGATCCTTAACGCGCTGCGCCGCCAGCGGCCAAGCTTGAAGGTGTTGGTGGTTGTGCCCGATCGACTGGTCACGCAGTGGAGGGACGAGATCCTCACTCGGGCGCATTCGGCTCCCGTTGGTGAGGGAAGCGGAGAGGACTCGCAGTACATCCGCTTGGCGTGGGAGGCGCAGCTCAAGACCGGCGATTGGTCGTTGGCCGATATCGACGCGCGGCGATATCACGTGCTGGTGGTCGATGAAATGCACAAGCTGACGACGGAGGTGCAGAGCCGCATCGTTCGTGTGTCAGAGGACATTCAGCATCTGCTCGTCCTGACGGCGACACCGGCGTTTCAAGATGTACGACGCCACGCACAACTGTTCTCGCTGCTTGAGCCGGAACGGACCGCTGCAGTTCGCCACCTCAACCGAGAACAGCGGTCGCAATCGATTGAGACAGTCGATACGGGACCTGAGATCACCGACGAGGAAGCGGCTGACATCGTGCGGTCGATGCTCGACCGGGATCGGATGGCTCTCGAGGCTTCGAGCGAGGCTGAGCGGACACGCACAGCAATGAGCGAGTGCGCCTACCGTCGCGTGATCCGGACACGTAGAGCCGACTTCCGTGGGGTGCTGCCTGCGAGGCGGCACCTGCCGAAGGTGATCGAGCCGTTGTATGTCGAGTCGGAGCGGCAGGCGTTGATGTGGCAGTACTTCGAATTCTTGGACGACCTGTCGTTGAAGCTCGATCCGGTTCTCCTGGCGAAGCGTGTGATCTTGAGTCCCCCCTCGCTTGAGCAGCGGGTCGACTTTCTGCGACGCCGCGGTCATGAACGGCAAGGCCTCCTGGAGCAAGTCAAACCGCTCGTCAACAAGAAAGCAGGCGATTCTCGTGTCGACGCGCTAGTCGATCTATTGAACTCCATTTGGCTGGCGAATCCAGAGGAACGCGTTCTGGTGGCAGCCCAGGACAACCTCACAGTCGATTATCTCTATGAAACCGTAGGCGCGAGGCTAGGCGAGATCGGCCCGCTTGATGCACGCCAGAAGCTGGTGGCAGCACGTCTTCGCCAAGGCATGATGACCGATGCGGTGGATGATCTTGCCGGAGTGGGAAACGAGACGAGCGAAAACTTGGAGGCATTCCAGAGAGGAGATGCAATCGTCCTGTTTGCACCCGAAGCTGCCCAAGTCGGGCTTAACCTCCAATGCGCGCGAGTTCTGATTCTCTACAGCGTTCCATGGCGGCCCGAAGAAGTCGAGCAGTGGATCGGGCGGTTAGACCGCATTGGTAATGAGGCCGCATTTTCCGCAGAAGGGGCCAAATCCATCGATGTCTATACCATTGCGCAACGAGGCTTGGTCGATGAGAAGGTCGTTCGTGTTCTTGAGCGATTCCGTGTCTTCGAGCACAGCGTGAATCTCGACGGCAAGCATCTGGCGGAAGTGACAGACGCCATCGAGAAGGCGGCACTCCATCCAGAAGAAGTGGATTGGGCGCGGTTCGAGTCCGAAACCGAGCGGATGGCCAATGAGGACTCGGCTCGTGACCTGAGTTCGCCCCTGCAGGCACACCTTCCATGGACGCCGGCTGCGGCTGTCGCGCTGAGGGCACGGCTGGAGGCCGTCCCTCCGTTCCAGCCGATTCTCACCGAGCTGACACCTTCGATCCGATCCGGTCTCAAAGCTTGGGACCGAGCGTTCGAGGGCATGCTGAAGCTTCTGAACAGGGCGGGAGAGTATCGAATCAAGACAAACGGCGATGAGGACGGCTACAGGTTCAAGTCGCTGTGGTACACCTACGGTGAGCCCGGACTTCAAGGACAACGTGAAGTGCTTTCGCGGGTCAACTTCTCCTTTGGTCCCGATCCATTTTTGCAGAAGAGTCCAGAGAACGCGTTTTGCTATGTCACCCGTCGAGGTGAGATTGAGACACCTCCACGCAGGACGGTTCAGCTCGTACTCGAAGACAAGGTTGTCGATCGTCCATTGCGATTTCTTGGCTTCGGCGAGCGGCTGCACGACGAGTTAATCGACGGTTGGGTCGCGTTCTTGGACGAGCGCGTGGGTGGGACAATTGATATTGGATTTCCCACCACACACAACTTCTTCACCCGCGTCGAGAACCCCGGCGTAGTCATCGTACGCGTCACCGAGCTTAATCCCGTCTTCGCTCTGGCGCCTCGGCTCGAGGAGCGCAACTCGATGGAGGCGGTGACTGCAGCAATCACGCGCTCACGAGTATCAGAGCTTATTCTCCCGTTCATCTCGCGTACGCGCTGTGCCCTCGAGGCCGATAGCCGCTGGCTCATCACGCAGCTGCCTCCGGTCTTCTCGGTCTCGGGTGCGCGGAAGACGCCAACCGGCTGGGAAACGGTCGCGGGAGAGGCGATCTCAGCGTTGCTCAACCCCTTGCTTCTCGACCAGTCCGAATTGGCCAGCGCATCGGTGCAGTCCTTCAACTCCGATACAGAGCGTTCAGCGGAAGCGGGATCCACGTTCCTGCGGGAGGGGGACAGCCTCGCTGCGGAACTGGCATGGGCAGCTCTCATCCCGTCGTTCCGCGAAAACGCGGAAACGCGCATCAGTGTTGTGAGCCGAGAGCGTGATGATGAATTGAGTTTGAGAGCCCTTGAGCATCGACTTGCGTCTGAGCGTGCAAGGCTTGCCGTCGAGCGAGGAAACAAGCTGCAGATACAGCGCGCCGAATCAGAATGCGCTATGGCAGAGGACCGCCTGGCAATGTCGAGGACCTACTGGGATCGGCGCCTGGCTTGGCTTCACCGTTGCGCGGAGGCCGTGCTGAATCTTCAGCCCGAGGAGCGTGTCGTGCAGATCATTCGCGTGAGGCGCGTGAATCCGCACTAGCGTACGAGTGTCCAAATGTCAGGCGCGTCTGTAGCGATTTCCCATTCCCAGGGTTTTGTCCGTCGCCCCAGAAGATCCATCGCGGCCAACAATTGCTGGGGCGGCGGGAAGCTCACGGACAATTGATTTCCTGATCGGATGACGATCTCGCGCTGGCCGACCGCTTCCGCCTTGGCTAATACGGCCCATTTCCACTCGTCATGGTCGAACAGGTCCATGCACCGGCGATCTGCTCCGTCGACTGCGATGATCACCGGGTGCCAGTGAGCCTCACCGAAGCCCTTTCGGTAGGCGCACCACACGCCGTCGTCCGCCGTCCCCGACCATCGTCCTTCGCAAGCGGGGGTGTCCCTCCGACCAAAAAAGCCTCCGCGCCGACCAGTCAGGTAGCGTACCTGCGCGTCTGCGCTGAGTAGTTCTCCTTCTCGAACCAAGTTGTCGTTCAGGAGAGACCAAAACGACGAAAGGGTTTGCAGGTCGCTTCGGATCGGCTCGTCGACCCGCCGCATCATGTGAGCGACGTATCCGAGAGGATTGAGCCAGTCGTCCCAACTGACTGAGGTGAAGCCGCCTAGCCGCAGGGCAGCATGGGCATCCTCCCCTTCGACTTCGCACCGGCGTACCAGATCGTCTAGGTCGTCGCCAGTCCAAAGCCGTAGGGACGCAGGAATTTCTGTGATGCCGACAAGCGCCGCTCGCCCATTCCCGATGGGCATCCATCTCGGCATGCTGGGAACCGCGTACGTTTGATGGCCGATGGCTGTCTGCTGATAGTCCCCTTGAGCAATTAGCTCGTCAAGGATGTCGCCTGCAATGCCTGGAGGAAATGCCTCACCAAGCCCCGCAGCGGCAATCTGCTCGCGCCCGTGACGGAGAAGGCGGTGACGCGGAACCATCCCCTGGCGCAACGAAAATGATCGGAGTATGCGCGCCAATCCGCGACGAGAGGGCCGACCATCCGACGTGATGAGGCCGAAGCTCCGGGCGATCTGATCCGCGCTGACAATCTCGAGGGTCATCTAGCAGTCTACGCTGACGCTCGGACAGCCGATTCGATCAGTGCACGGCACTCGGAACCATGAACCACTGCGATAAGCAATGCGCGCGCTCGCGTACAAGCGACATACAGATCGCTCTTCTGAAAAAGCTTTCCGAACTCCCCGACGTCGTAGAGGACCACCACGTCGGCCTCCAATCCTTTGAAAGAGCGTGCCGTAGAGACCAGGACGCCGTGTCCATCCCGCCATTCCTCCGCATTCGTGACCACCGGGACTTGGCCCACCTTATCGAGATCGGACAGGCTTCCATTGTTTTTGGCGGCTGGGCCAAGAAGCGCGATTTGCTGCGGCCGGATATTTTCTCTTTCGATGAGGCGGCGCACTTCCTCCACAACCAGTGCTCGTTGCTGCCGCTCCGTCGGTGCGATGACGATCCGCGGCGGCAGCCCACCGGGCGCTCGCAGGAAGGGATGCGAATCGATCCCGAGGATCGAAGCGCTTGTTGAGGCGATACGCCGCGTGTTGCGGCAGTTGATTCGAAGTTCGTAATGCGTCGAAAAATCGATTGGCGGTGGTCGAACAGCGCCACGCAGAGACTGGTTCGGGTCCATAAACGCGTAGATCGGAGCTTCAGAGGTCGCCAAGAGTGATTGCGTCAACGCATACCACCACTCGACGGAGAAGTCCTGCGCCTCATCCACAACCAGCGCTTCAAACCGGACACGACGCCCCATCCCCTCCAAAACCAGCGCTGCCTGCTCTAGCAGGTCGGGCACCTCGTTGTCCCAGAAGTCCTCGGTGAGGGGACCACCGCTGGCAGGCTTGAATGGAATCCGAGCTTGGGACGCGATCTCCGATGCAAGTGCGTGGAAATGTCGGACGGTCAGGAATTCACGGCAGCCAGATATCGAGGAGTCTTCGTCGACTTGGTGACGCAGCCAGATCGCGAGTTCCTTGTTGTAGCAGACGAACAGGACGTGACGTCCCTGCTTGGCAAAGGCGATCGCGCGTTGCAGCGCGAGAAACGTTTTTCCTGAGCCAGCAACGCCCTCGACGAGCACGCGAGTTTGCGCATAGAGCCCTTCGAACGCGTTTGCCTGATGTTCGGTTAGTTCGAGCAGTTTGTCCGCGATGATCTCAACATCGGGTCCGACCGGCCGAAAGATCCGGAACTTCGGGAGCAAGCAATCCCCGAGGATAGATTGCCAACGTGCCTCGGGAATGGGGCGTGGAGCAGTACTCCAGGCACGAAACGCAGTCTGGATCGCCTGATCCATGAACGCCAAATTACGTTCGGTGATGATGATGGCCTTGTCGGCGTTCGGCGGAGGCCGTCCTTCGTACTCCATCTGTGAAAAGACAACCGCATATCCGAACGTCAGGTCGTTCCTTTCAATTCTGCGATGCGATCGTTCCTCGATCACGTCGAGGAGGCTATGCATATTCCGTTGTGCCTGCACGAACGGATCTTGGAACGCCTTTGGACCCGATTGATTGTCGCGAAACCAGCCATGCCCGTCGTGACGAATGTTGGATCCACCCTTGACCTCCAGCACCAGGATGCCGAGGTCAGGGTGCAGGACGACGAAGTCCGCTTCTCCTTCGCGAAGCGCGCCTTCGCCTCGCGTCGGACGAAGCCAGGGATAGGAGTGAAGAACCACAAACTGGTCACTGAGCTGGTCCCGAAGGGCTTGGTATACCGGGGCCTCAGAGGCATGCTGGATTTCGGCGAGCTCAACGTTGGGAATCATCCGCGCCATTGGTCATCTCTCACAGGCGGTGAAGAATGTCGCTCTTGTAAACCCCCCACACGCGTCCCAGCACGCGGACTGATGCAGCTCTGGGCTGTTCAGACCGCGGTGCGACATCCGACATGTAGAGGATATGGACCTTGTCTTCCCGCAAGGTTGCGCGTCCCAATGTCCAGTGGGTCCGGGTGGCGTTGAAGGCGCCGTGGTTGCTGACCAGCAAGCGGGGCACCTTGTCGGTCGGCGAGGTGGCGTAATCATCCGCCGGCGATCTTGTGATCAGGAGCCAGTTACCTAGATCGAATAGACCACCCGGCATCTTCTCAAGCGTTACCTGCGTCAGTTTGACCAGGAAGGAATCGGCAGGCGCTCCATCGATCTGCACGGATCCAAGCGAGTCCGGTGCAGCGTCCGCCAACGTTCCGATCCGATAAACCGGAACTCCAGTGGCGGACGGCGATAAGAACTTGGGAAGGACTTCGGCTGCGGGATTCGCACGCACGGCCCCTGTCGCCTGCCTCACCGCGGCGGGTAGAGCTTGATCGACCAGGAGTTGATCGATGACCACGACCGACGTCGACTCAGCTAATGCTCTTCCGAGGACCGAGCCAGGTTCACCAGGTATTAGAGGGTGTCCGAGCACGATCGTCCGACCGGCCATGTCGGGCAGTCTCAGCCCGCCAGGAACTTGCTCAACTCGTTGGCCGCCCTCCTCGAGATCGACTGCCAGCGCGGTGAGCAGTCTTGACTCCTCGTCTGGATCGACCGTGGGCAACTCACCACTGACGACGTGCTTGAGAAAGGCTGCACCCAGGTGACGGTGCAGGTATTTGTGGTCCCACTTATTTTGGTAGCCCCTCAGGCACTGATAGCACGAATGCGTGCAGGAGCACCCCTCGAGCCGGTCGAGGGCATCTTGAAACAACGAATTCTGATGTCGTGCCGCAGACGCGACGAAACCTGCGCCGCCAGGAGCAATGTCGTACAGGTAGATCTCGACTTGCTTGCCGGTACGCCCGCCGTCTGTCATCGCGACACGAAACTCTGCTCCGATATCAGACGGTTCGACATCCTCGATGCGCGCAGCAGCAGCTGCCATCGCCTCCGCAACGGTGGTGAGGACGACCTTCGTGACGTACGCACCCGGCGGCAATACCACCTTTCCAGCCAAATGGAAACGGATCAGGGCGATATCCGTGGGAAATTCATTCCCGAATACGACGACTGTGGATTTTCCCGTACAGATCTTGGGCGCAGGGAAGTGATCCGGATAGGGCCGCTGGTGTGCACCCTTCAGCGTCCCTGCAGTCCA
Source organism: Panacagrimonas sp. (assembly GCA_052386745.1). Classification (GTDB taxonomy): domain Bacteria; phylum Pseudomonadota; class Gammaproteobacteria; order Nevskiales; family Nevskiaceae; genus Panacagrimonas. Next base: position 60,190 of record JBQTJW010000014.1, read on the forward strand.
CCCATTGGGCTCGGCCCGCCCACATTGCGGGCAGTAGAGGAAGCCTGGATTCAGCCGATCCTTCGATCCATCGTTAGTGAGGATCAGTCGCTGCTTTTCCGTCCAGATTTCATACTTCGCCCCATTCGCTGCAGTTGCAGTGGTTCGCGGAGGGCCGGCTTCGGTGAAAGGAGCGCTCAACTTTGCCCGAGTCGGCCTAGTCGGAGTGGGACTGTCTTCCAGAGCAAGTCCGGCCTGCTGGTCCACCGGGTGAGCAAAGCCAGGTGGCCGGAGCCACCGAGTACCAACGCCCAGAGATCCCCCAGTGCCACAGGCGGGGCAGTCCATGGTTTGCCCGACGTAGTGCTCCGCGCTCCGGGGCTCCACGCAGGTATATCCACAGACATCACACTCGAAGTAGATCTTTTGAGCGAACCATGCCTGCCAACAATCCCGTCGACGGAACGGGGACCAAACGGCGAAAGAGTAGTGGCGTTCACCATTCACCCAGATCTCGCGACCTGGCGCATATCCTGACAAGGCTTGATTCAATCCCTGCTGCGGCGAGTATCGGAGAACGGCGCGGCGTTCGGTGCTTCGGGCGGTATCGAAGACATGAAAAGTGACAACATCCGTGGGGAACGCGTACCGCGGCAAGACACCCCGCTCGAACAGCCTGTCCAGGAGCTTTTCGGAGTCAAGGCCTCCCGTGTTCTCACCAATTTCCGGATCGGAGTGCTCAGTCAGTTGTGGTCCGGTTTGGGCGTGAACGGAACTGTCGTAGTCGCTGGTGTCGCCCCAATCGAGCAACATCGCCGCGCCGGCCTTTCCGGCCTCTCCCGCCTCCTCGACCACTTCCGAAAGAGGCGACGCCCTCTCGGCTTTCGCTTCCGATGCATCGACGGGGCCAGCGCCAACCCGGCGCAACTCCTGCAGCAGCAGATCGGAAATTCCAGTAACGAACGCTGCTTGATCCGGGATGTCGCCGGGCACCACTGCATGCAAAGCAATCTGGATCTGTGCCTCGTTCTTGCTGAGCCACTTCTGAAGGCCAACAAACGAGAAATCGTCTGCTGATCCACGACGAAAATCCGCGAGGGTGCCGAGACTTTCGAACACGTTACCGGCAACCTGCACGCCGGGTGCTGGATCGGGAATGACCTCCTGCTGATACATGCTCATAAGTAACGCGAAGCAGTGCCTCTGAACGATCTCGCGGTTATCTAGATTGAGGTGCGGATCGGGAACCGGACCACTCACCATGCCAGCCGGCTTCAGAAAAAACTCTTGGTCATGACTGTCTGCCCCGCAATACGTGACGACGGTTGACAAAGAGGACCCGCGCCGACCCGCCCGGCCTGCGCGCTGCTGGTAGTTGGCACGTCCTGGAGGGACATTACGGAGAGCGACCGCGGTCAGGCTTCCGATATCAATTCCAACCTCCATCGTGGTCGTGCAGGACAACACATCAATGGGTCCCTCGCGGGTGTTGTCAGGGCCCACGACATCCAAATCCTGAAAGCGGAGTTCGTGCCACTCGGCCCGCACGACGGCGTTGCCGGTTCCCGAATCCGTGAGCGCGGCCGAGTGCTCGGCGGCGACATAAGGGTGGGGCGCATAACCCTGCTCAACGTGTATGCGCTCGGCATGCCGACGGAAATGCCCCTTTCGGGCTCTAAAGACGGGATCCGAGTCAGGAACCAGCGGCACCGTCTTCCCGCGGCAATGGCTGCGTCCGATATATGCCCGGCATTGCGAACCAGCCACGGAGTTCTCGGCTTGGACGGTCGTACACAACTCGCAACGTCGCCACGAGATGTCTTTGGACACGAGGCGGAGCTTGCCGGCACGTAGGAGGAAGCCGTTCGCGGTCTCGTGGACGCCGAAAGTCTTTGCCAGATAGCGGGTCCAAGGGGTGTGACCCCCCTGAGCTGGGCGAAGATGCTGGTTGAACCACCGCGTCCCAACCAAATCCTTCACGAAGCTCGGGAAGGATGCTTTGGTCCGTGTGATCTTGGCCCCATCCTGCGAGTCGATCCAGTCATTGGGCGTCGTGGGAAGTAGGAGCGCATGCCCCAATACGGCGTCGGCGATCCAGAGGTCCAGCAACGCCCGCCGCCGCTCCGCTTCACTCAAGTCTGAGGGTTCGGGTGGTGCCGGCAGTTGATCGAACAAGTTCTGATCAGTTCTATCCAACTGGGCGCGGACCTCGCCGAGTGCGAGGGCGCTCATGCCGGTGTGGGGGTCCTTCAAAACGGGGTAGAGCGCTGACATCAACGCTTTATTCACGCGTTGCGTATTGAGCTCTCCGGACCTACTGAAGAATTCGCGCTCGGAAATCGGAGGTGTGCTCTCTAGGAGCTCACGAAAGATCTGGAGGTCATCGCTGAATTCACGGGCCTGCGCCGGGCGAAGGGTGACTCCGAGCTTGATGCAGCCTGTGAGAAGGGCCGCGTACGCGTGGTCCAGAGTTGCCGGGACTCCAAACCGCTGCTCGATCTCCGAGAATCCCTCTAGAACGATCGGCCGCACCGCGTCGCGCATCGAAAACTGCTGCAGCTTTCCGGCGAGGCGCGAAGCGGCTTGTCGGCCATCAGAGAAGATCAGTGCCTTTCGCCCCTTGAGGGGAGTTTCGACATCCAGCCGAGGCGGCTGCTCTAGCAACTGCGCGGTCACAATCTCTTGAAAGGGCTCATCTCCCTTTGTGATGTGATCCATGACCGATTCTGTCGCGGAGCAGCAAGGGCATGCCCCGAACTCTCCAGCAGGTTGATTGGGCTGGGCGAGGGGTGGAAGCCATACCGGCAAGGAGCCTGGTCGATTCGTTCCAAGTCGGCCGGAAATGGGATCGAGGTAGTTCGCACGAGCTGTGGTTGGCATCGGCGGTGCCTGCACGGCGAGATACACCGGGCTGACAACTCCCTCTACCTCATCAACCTCACCGACGTCCTCGCTCCACAGGTAGTCAGGTTCCGCAGGGTTGAACGCGTACGCTTTCAGAAATCCCGAGCCGCACGTCCGACACGTGTAGAACTCGAATACCCTCCCTCCACACTGGCAGGCGCGAAGTGGCTGCGAGTACAGCGCTCCAACCGGCGCGTCTTCGCCAGCCCACTTGCTTCGAAGGCGCTGACCGATCTCACTGCAGTTGGTGTTCGTGCAGATCCACAACCCTGGCAGCCCGCGGAAGAACCCGTGGGCTCGAGCAGCCAAGAGAGGAGCCCCGGCACGCTCGCGAGCAAGGCTCGCCAATTCGACGAGAACGTCTGTCGCAGCATGTGCGACCTGAAGATCGTGGCCGGGAAACAGCCGCGCTCCCAGCCCTTCGAGTTCCTGTGCCGGACCATGACCGGGCGGGTCCCGCTCGTCATCTTCGTCGGCTACTGCGCCACTCGTGAGATTAAGAAGGCGCCCTACTACCGGCATGTCCTTGAGCGCATCGTGCAAGAGCCGCGCAATCGGATCGCGGCCAGGTACGAGCTTCAGGCCGGCATGCGTCAACACTACCTCCGCCTCGCCGGCGACGCGAACTTCAGCCTGGACTCCTTCCGCCAGCGCCCTCCCTCCAAGGACAGCCAATGTCCCCTCCGGAAGCGCCGCCGGAGCAGCATCGACGACCAACCCATGCTCGACGATGTCGAGGCCTAACGTCAGACAGCGCAGATTCAACGGCGTGCCCGGCGCGGCGATCACTGTCCACGAAGGACATGTGAGCGAGCGAATCCGGAGAAGAGGCTTTATCGCCTTCGCGCGAATCTCGAGATCATCCGAGCGAAGAAGTGCTAGATCGACTTTGCTTAGGATGTCAGCTTCCATCGGCAGTCCGGCGCCCGATGGGACCGACGCTCGCTTACGTCCAGTCAGTACCTCGAATCCGGCCGCGCTTTTACCAACCAAGTCGGCCGCAAAGTTGCGGGCCGAGTCGGGATTGGAAAAGGAGGCGCTCGTGCAGATCACCTGCAACTGGCTTGCGGAGAGGCCTAGGCGATTCCGAAGGCGTCTGATCAACATCGCGACTTCGGTTCCTTGCGCACCCCGATAGAGGTGGGCCTCGTCCAAGATGAGCATCAGCTGACGGCCGCGGTTGTCAGAAAAATAATCGGCGGTCGACTTGAAGATCCCCCTTTCAATCGGTCGCAACAGCATGTACTCGAGCATCGAGTAGTTGGTTACCAAGAGGTCCGGCACGCCTTCCTGGACCTCGTGGCGGATGAAAAGCTCTGGATCCTCAGATCGCTCGATAGTCCGGATCCAGTTTCCAGTTCCATCCTTCCATCGGCCTTTTCCGTACCACGCCGTAACACCATCCTCAAGCAGTAGCGACGAACTCGGCTTCGCTGGCCACTTGCCTCGACGCTTGAGCTCGCCGATCAACTGCCTAGCCTCTGCGTTGGTCGCGGCCTCCTGTTCGAGCCGCAGGTAGAACTCGAGCCCTTTGAGGCGCTCGCTGTGCTTGGAAGTGTCCTCCTGACGGCGGCCGGGATAGAGCGATCGTCCCGTATAGCGAGCGAACTTCAAGGGTCGTCCGCTGTGCTCGTCGAACCACCTCGATAGATGAGGGCTGCCAAAAAGGACGCGGAGCCGGCCCAGCTGGTCGTTGACCAGGGCATTCATTGGATACAGAAGGAGAGCACGAACTGCGCGAGTCTCGAACGACTTGGAAGTCGCCGCCTCGGCTGCCATACGTCCGAGAATGGGCAGCAGAAACGACTCCGTCTTGCCCGACCCGGTACCAGTCGTAACCACAAGGTCGCGAGGAGGATTGCTCAGCGAGAGCTCGACAGCTCTGGCCTGATGCTCATACGGAGGATCGAAGAGTACGCCGGCGGAGCTGAGGTCGGTGAAGAGTCGCCGCACCGCCGCGGGAATTTGAAGATCCGCGTAGCGTCGTTCGCCCGCATATCTGGGAGTACTTTCGAGATAAGGACGCTGCGCGATCGCGCCACTTCTCGCAAGCAGATCGTCACGCAAGTCGACAAGCTTCGGCTCTGATATGTGGTATGTCGAGGTGATGTACGTTCTAAGTGCATCTGTGTAGTGCTTCAGTTCTCGATGCATCTGTCCCTCCAACGAAACGGCATTTACTCGCTACTGGCTGCTAACGACGAGTACTCGGGCCGCAATAAGAGCGTTCTGGCACGCGCGGTACGACTTTTCTGTGCCCGGGGTGTTGGGCCCTTCGAATGTTGATATTTCGTCCTAAGAGCAGCGGGGGATAGGAGGCGTCCAGCGCGAGGCCGGTTTCTAGGATGGCGCTCTGGCCGGTTTTGTCGGGGAAGACGAAACCCTGGTCGTGGCTGGAGAACACGAAGGGCACGTCCAACGACGCGGCGTAGTCGAGCGCCTGCTGCATGCCGCGCGCGGCACTGACGTCAGCCTTCTTGGCCTCGATCAGGGCGATCGGGATGTGCTGGTCGTAGAGGACGAAATCTGCTCGCTTGGGCTTGCCGCGGGCCACGAGTCTCCCGCGAACGATGATCCGGCCCTCGGTAAGGCTCACTTGGCGGCGGATCTGTGTGTCCTCATCCCATCCCGCCTTGTGGAGAGCGGGGGTAATGAACTTCACGCTGATGTCGTCTTCGCTCAGCGTGTTGTGCCCGCTCATGGCGGTCGCGTCCCCTTTGCAAGCAAACCGTTGTGGTACTCGTCGCCTACTCACATCGAGGATTTTGTAACCCTCTGAGTCGATGCGAACTTATTGTCGCGTCTCGACGCTAAGGGTACCCCGCAGGCGCGCCCCAAACCATACGCCGGACCCCTTCGGCGTCGTCACTCGCCGAGGCGACGAGTGCTCTTTTGATGTGTAATAGAAGCACATAACGTGCTATAACGGCACATCATGATTCCGACGTCTCAGGCCCAACTGGTTCGACTTGCCCGTGGCGAGCGCTCTCAAGCGGAGTTCGCGCGCGAACTCGGCGTCGATCGCACCTGCTTGTCGCGGTATGAGCGAGAGATTCTCGGAGCGCCGCCGTCGGTCATCAGTCATTGCCTGCGCACCGTTGTGCAGCAATTGCACATCGCCGGCGGCGATGGCGCGGAGATTCGCAATGCGCTCGATCGCGCCCGCGAAGTGGTCTCCGTGCTAGAGCGCGCGACAAACGCCATTGCCCGGAGCGGTTCATGAGTGTGAACCAAGGAGTTGGCCGGCCGCGCGTGGACTGTCCGCGGATGATTGAGGTCAGACCGCTTGAGGATGAACTTGCGGAGGCGCACGCCGCTCGGCATCAGCGCATCGAGGATCTGTCGAGTCCCGCGTCGCAGACCCGGATGCTGCGAGAGCGGTTCGGCATCTCTGGGGGAATTGCGAATAAATACCCCAAGACGAATCTTCTGGCTGCGGTCGGTGGGATGACGCCTGAAGACTACGTTCGCCGACATACGATGCTGCCGTTCAGCACGGCCGTCCCTCATGTCCACGGTCAGACGACGGCATCTGTCCAGAACTGGCTCGGGGTTTCCTGTCATCTGGGTCTCAATCGACCCATCAAAGAGGTGCGGATCTGCGTCGAATGCGTCGCCGTTGAGCAATCTGCGATGCGACTGACGACGTATCGGAGGCGGCATCACCTGCCTGGAACAAGCCGGTGTCCCGATCACGGCATTCGGCTGCATGTCGTGAACTCCGAGCAGCCGTTCAGCGCGTTGCCGAACGAATGGATCGGGGAAGGACGCGTGACTCTCGCACCGGACATCGAAGGCAGCGTCAACGATCAACACTGGCTCAATCGCTATCGAAGCATTTGCTTGGCCATGATGCGATCAGACCGCCCGATGCCTTGTGTCGAGGTCAACGAAGCGATGATTTCTGCCTTGCAGGCGGAGGGGCTTTCAACGTACCTGCGAAGATCGGAGCCACTGGTCAGCGATCTGATTCGGGTGAAGGCCGGCTCCGAATGGGTTGCTGAAAATTTGCCAGCAATTGCCAGTCGCGCGTCCGGCGAGATCGTCCCTCTGATTGACGGGTTCACCGAAAATCGCAAGACCCCGAGGACTACTGTTGTGTACGCCGCGATGTGGGCATGCCTCGACGTCGACCCTTGGACTCAAGGTAAGAGGATTGTGGCGAGGAGCAAGCCGCCCCACCAAAAATCGTCGGCGGTCGCGACGACCTAGCCAATAATCGATGTTTGGCGCCTCTTCCGGCCGAGCGCCATACGGGTGAGCGGGAGGCGATCAAGTTGACTGAGCCTCGCTTTCAACGTCGGTACCAGATCGCACACATGTGCCTGACGGATGACGCACTCTGGCCGATCTTCAGCGAGCTTTGAACGCGCGACGGCAACAGCGTGCGCGAGTTGTCGGTCTCTCTTGTCCCAATCGATTCGCATCGATGGAGTGCGCGGCGCGGAATTCAACTGTGAATTGAATGCCTCGAGCCAAGCGCGATCATTGCGGTACAACCACATGAACGCCGCGGGTTGAAGCTGCCGGAGGGCTTTCGGACCCGGAGAGGTCAGCTTCAGCGCGGTACCTGACCAAGCATCCCGATAGATTCTCTGACGGCGCAGAAAAATTGCATCGAGGCGTTGGCGACTCAGTTCCGGGTCCACCTTCAGTATCAAGTTGATAGAGGACACGGATACTCCAATCCGTCGCGCTACGGAATCCTTATCGGCCCCGCCGCGAAGCATCTCCTCCGCCATCGCCCGCTGGCGTCTCCTCAACTTGCTCGGCCGCAGGCTGACGTCAACATTCAATTGAGCGGCCCAAGCGATGCCGGTGGCCGTAGCAATGCCGATGTCCGCGGCGGCCTTGGACACGGAGTAACCGGAACGGATCCGCTCCGCGAACTGGCGACGACGCGGATCTTCCTGCGCAAGACAATCGCTGTCGGATTGATCGCCAATTCCAGGGTCGGTCGGGCCGACGTTCCTGATTTGTATCGCTGATCGAAACTCGTCCCAGGTGCCGAAGAGCACCTGCACGAGCACCAGTATCCTGATCACGTGAGCAGGTCGAGCGGTCCCCCTGACCAGCCGCAGGAACTGAGTGCCGGCTTCCTCGGCGGTCGTCGGTAGGGCGGAAAGCTCATCAATCCGGGAGAGAGCACCTGTCGTCCGGACAATCTCGTGCGAAAAGCTGGCGGCATCGACTCTGCCGGATGCAGCGACTAGACCCAGGTCAATCGCTCGATCGCGAAACGCACGCTGGAGATCATGATTTGTCACGTGATCGAGGAACTCTCCGTGCGCAAAGGCGCGTACGTTTTCAGCGAACTGTCGGATTGTGTGGAGCGGGCCCTCCGATAGAGAGGCCAAAGTGCCTGGGCGGAACTCGCAATCGGACGGCAAGAGCCATCCAAATCGATTGCCTCCATGAACGCGTTCCGTCGTCCAATGCAGCAGCGCTCCGCATCGTGCACAAGTCCATGCGCCCGGCCATTGATCGTCGAGATGCCAGTAGCCGATATCGCTCGCGGAGAAAAACGTCTTCCGGCAGGAAAGGCAAACTTTAAGCGGATGAGACGCGCCGAAACGTGACGCAAGCAGACCGAGCCTTGCCTTCAGCCCGCCACATCCGCCAGTCCTGACGGCTGCAAGCACGTTCGCTCGCTCTATGGGACTTCTAAGCTGCAGGTGGAACCGCAGGATCGTGTGATCCAGAGCGATGGTGTCGGCGCCACCGAACTCCGTTCCCACGCGATGGATGAACTCTTCGAGAAAAAGTGGCAGATCGTGAGCGGCCGCTCTGGAGTGGCCAAACAGCTGGCGTGAGGTCGTCGCCGGCGTCGCGTTGCCGGCGACGTGATGGTGACGCGCGCACAGGCTGTAAAGCGTCTCCCGAGGGCGCCAATCAGAGAGATGGGTAGCTCTGGGAAGCATCGTTCCAGCGCCTCACCGATCGGTGAACCAAGCGGCGTTCAAAGCTGCGAGCGGCAAATGCGCACAGCATTTGCGCAAAACGCGGCGAATTCCGATCGCCCCTCGCGGGTTGTGAGCCTGACATTTCCTGTGCTGTCGGGCTGGATAAATGGACTACCAATCAAGATGCGCAAAGGGTGCTTGCTCATGGCGTGTCGGCAAGTTCCTGATCGTTAACACGACGCGAAATGAATCGAATCCAAAACCTTGACTGCGAAACAAGGCGATAGCCACGCAACGTCATGAAACCGTTGACAATGTAACGTGCATGCTACGCCGACTACGGGCACTATTCGACGCATCAATGGACCCCGGCGGACACATGGACCCACTACTGAGAGCGGAAGAGGTGACACGCCTCTTGGGCGTCTCTAGGTCTTGGTTCGAACGCCTGATGGCGTCGGGCGACGGACCCCAATGCTTCAAGGTTGGCCGAATGCGCAGGTGGCGTCGGCCGGATGTCTTGAGGTGGATTGATGCGCGTATGGACACTTCGCGCGAAGAGACAGCGAGAGTTTCGACGGCAGAACGGACAGTCAGAAAGGAGAACGCAATGACTGCTGATTAGACAGAAGAAGATTTCTGCCGCCGAAACGCAAATCGCCAGCCCGAGGGGCTGGCGATTTACGGCGTTCGAGCGGGGCTACCCACAGAGAACGACTCGACACCGACATTCTGTGATTCCCCGCATTGGACGTCAAGAAGAACTGCGTCCGATGGAAACCCGGCCAATTGCTTGGCCGGAGGGGGAAACATGGCAATGCTCGTTCGCAACGAGAAGACTTATCAGCGGATTGTTGGCCGTCAGTACGAATTGCGGTGGGGATCGGGATACGACCCCTCGATTCGCGCGACTCCGCGAGAGGCGCCAGGGGCAAGTACGCATTCGACGGTCTACTCCCATCTCATGGGGAGAAGGGTCCATTGCCTTTCGCGCAACGAACTCAAAGTCGCGCTGATCGCGCTCTACCATCCCGCTATCTGGTACGTCCGAGAGCAGCAAATGCTGTTCTGGCAGGAGCGCGAGCACTTTCTGCATGGGCACGAAAGATCCGAGTCCATTCAATGGCCGCCAATTCGAGGGACATGGGAGGTCGCAAAGGACCTGGGCTTCCCGAAGCAGCACCCGACGGTTCGCGTCTACTCAGCGAAACACGGTCGCAAGGTACGAGTTCCGTTCCCCTATCTCGGCGACTTCCTGATCTTTCTGCAGGATTCAATCGGACCGTACGCGGTAAACCTATCGGTTAAGGACAAGCTCGAGGACTTCAGGAGGCCTTTCTCGCGACTAGGTGCAAAGACCAAAGCGGAGCAAGAAGCCGCGGCGACAGCGAGGCACACAATAGAACGTGTCGCGTATGAAGCAGGGAAAATACGGACAGAGCAGGTTGCGGGGAAGCTGATTCCGGATGGTCCGTATCAGAACCTGAGATTTGTTTTTGTCCAGAACCGGTTAGCCGACCGGCTCACCGAGGAACAGATCGATATCGGGGTATCGATAGCCAACGATCGTCTCCGGCGTGAGCAATCTCCCATGGTCATGGGCGCGGCCATTGACCGTGAGCTGGGGCTGAAGAGCGGCCAAGGAATCGCTATCGTTTGGAGAGGGATTTGGACGAGAAGAATCCGGGCAGACCTGCACCGCAATATTGTCCCGGACAGTCCGCTCATCCCGGAGCAGAAGGATCTCCTCTCGAATTTCGACAGTTGGTTCCGGCGCTGATGGATATCAAGCTGGGTACCCAGTTATGCGTACTCCAGGGGTATAAGGGTCTGATTCCGGACCTCCGCTATTACTACCTGGGCCCATGGAATCGACTTAGCGCCGGGCTGCTCTTCTTCTACCGGCAGGAGCAATACCAGCGCGTCGGAATCGTCAACGTCGAGCGTTCAGAATTTGAGGCGCTGATCGATCCCGACACGAACATTCTTCTCTGCTCGGAAATGCAGTTACATCGTCCAGAATGGTTCGGGACTCATCAACATACCGATTTCTCCCAACTCGAAGACTACAGGTATCGTGCAAAGAAGGTGGATCACGAAGTTCGAATCAGCAGTCGACTCGCGAAACTTGCCGATGCCTTAGCTGTAAGAAACAAGCTGCTCTCGCTTCCGGACCCGCTTCACGCCCTGCACCCGTTCGCGAAGGCAGCGGGCGCACATCCATATAGGTTCTGTGCTGATTACTTCGCGTACATCCTGCACGGATACGACCGCTGGGCGCTCATGACGCGCTGGTTCAACAACGGAACCTGGGATCGCGAAGAAAAGGGCAAGAAGTTCGGTCGGCCAGCACTCGCTCGCAACTACGACTTCGTGTTCCCGATGACTCGTGCGATGCGGCGAAGCATTGTATCTTTTGTGCGCAGGTCGAAAAGAAAGTTTGAGACATTTCGCGACCTTCATGACGAATACATTCGCGTCGTTTGTGACGTAAAAATCATCGAGATTAATGGTCATAAGCGATTCGTCACCACGAGCGGCGTGCCCTTCCCCTCAGAAGGGCAGGCTTACCGCGTTGTCACTGAGGAACTCAAGCCCGAGGAGTACCAAGAGCTGCTCGGTCGGGAAAAGAGCATCCGACCGAAGAGGAAATATAACCTCGGAAACTTCACGGGACAGTTCATCTGCAATCTGGAAGCTATCGAGTCGGATGGATTCGTCATTCATGAAGTATTGCGGTCCCTCATCGACGACCGGCCCACTGCCAGGCTCATCGTGGTACGCATTATCTGCTGTACTACTAGCAGGGTCGTTGGTGTTGGATTCTCGGTTGGGGGTGAAAAGAAGGAAGCCTACAGCTCCGCGTTCTACTCCATGGTCGCGGATCCGCGTGCGCTTGAACGTTATTACGGACTGGATGAGGGAACGTTGGAGGGCTTTGTCGTCGGCGCACTCTCCGGATTTTCGACGACTGATAGAGGGCCTGGCGCGTGGTTGATCGTTATGGACGAACTCGATAGCCGAAACCCCATTCGTACAACGGCGCCTACCGAAGAACCCCTTTCTAAAGCACCAGCCGAGAGTAGTCATCCCAGGTATCACGATGCCACAGAAGACAAGACGTTCCGGGAGGCAGACCTGACGATCGCAGGAGCGATAAAGCGGGAGTTTATTCGCGCTTTGCGCGATAACGAAACCAGCTCCATCGCGGATCGACTCACGGACGAGATGAAAGCCGAGTTTGTTCGGTTCGAACTTCCGGCAACGCCCAACGGCTTCTGGGAGTACAACCGCAGGAAAGGACGCAACGCCGGTGACTCGGATATGGGCAATGACCAGGGGATCCGAGCATTTTGGACCGAAATCGCCGTAACGCTATGCCGCGACGGCGTGCTGCACAACGGGAGTAGCTATGGTTCGGACGAACTTATCGCGACCGGCGTGCTCGACAGGCTTGGCACAGCGCAGGAGATCGAGTTGACCGCCTATGCGCTCCCGTGTGCGATCGGATACCTGAAGGTTGATGTAGACGGAGAACTCGTCGAGGTCGAGCGCAACCGAAGGGTTCGAGCCGATATCCAGGAGTACGCCCTAACCGCTGCGGAACTCGAACAGTCCCAGCGCAACGGCGCCCTACTGCGATCGGAGCAGCGAATGGCGGCGCAGGTTGCCAGGGTCGCGTCAGATATGCAGTCCGTGGCTCAGACCGGGCAGTCGATCAATGGTGGACGCACACGACGCGGCAAGAAGCCGAGTGCTCGCAAGCGTTCGGGAGAGGATAAATCGGCTATTGCTGGCCACACCCGGTCAAGCGTCGTATGAGCGCGTCGCCATGGGTCGACGCGTGGCGCCCCATACCCGACGACGGGGAGTTGGATGGCATCGTTGAGCGATACGCGATCCCGATCAGGTCTGAACAGCGCGAGCCTTTTGAAATCGCGCAGGAGTTTGCGGCCGCCGCCGAGGAAATCTTTGTCTGCGACCCGCAAAGCCGTCTGCTGATTCGAGAAGTGCTTGCGGCTGGGCGCGCCTATACGGTCCGGAACTACCCGTCCATCGCCTACTTCGATGATCAAATGGCTTCCAGTAAGCCCCGTCGAAGGGCCAATGCGGCCATTGTTCTAGATGGGCACTCAGGCGTTGGGAAAACGCAGCTTGTGAATGCGATCGAGCGCCTTCTGAGAAAGCGAGCGGGGACCGTCAATACCGAGACGCTGCGGCAGCTGCCACTCAGGGTGGTGTGGAGGGCGGAATTCGAAGGCACGCGCAGTGTTGGAGACATCATCGAACAACTGATCGCCTCCGAGGGTGAGACGGACGCATCGATCAAAGACAGTGCAGTGCGAGGGAGGCCGGCTGAAAAACGGCTCTTAACGCGTGTCAAAAGGCGCAGCTATCGCGATGGGGTTGGCCTCGTGTTGGCCGACGAGATGCAGTTTGGATCCAACGGAGAGAGGTGTGCCTGGGTCGTGACCCTGTTGCTGCAACTCCTTGGGCTGGGACCGATGCTGATCTATGTGACCAACTTCAATCTCATGCACAAGCTGGCAAAGAGACCGCCGCAGGACCGACGGCGGCTCTTGTCCCGAGAACTGACGATGAGGCCTTTCGAGGCCCCCGACAGCGACTGGATTCGCTTCGTGAAAGAGGTCATGAAGATTATTCCGGAGGCGTGGGCATTCCGTGCTGAAAGTGAGGCTGCGGAATTGCTTCGCTACACCTTCGGTATCCGGGACAACCTGATCGACCTTCTCAGGGTGGCGCTTTTGATCGCTGGAGGGCAGCAAGTCAATGCGCAGGTAACTAAGGACATACTCCGGGCGGCATACAACTCTAGTGGGTATGCGGATCGTCGTGACATCGTGGAGGTCCTGATAGCAGGTAGCGCGGTTCGCCTCGGGATTACCGACCTCTACTCACCGCTGCGGGAACGCCGCGGCAGGGCTGAGGCAAATGGATCAGGCGTGGCCTCGAATATGGCCCCGGGAATGCCGCCTCAGGTCGATACGAAGACGGGCCAGGGTACCGCTTCGAATGTCGTGCAGGCTGAGAAGGCGATTAACGAACGCAAGCAGAGGGTCCTCGATGCGATGCAAGAGGAACAGCTGCAGCGACCGAAGCGAGAATTAGTCGAAGACCAACGACGTACGCGTGCCGCACAGCGGCCGAAGGCAAAGGTCATCGCCTTTGATCCTAATCGTCGGCCGAGCTCCCTTGAGGACGTCATCAATGCCGCCGTCGATTTAGTAGACGACCGGCAATAGCACAGGAAAAGCATGAGCTCAAAAGTAACGGGCCTCGGGCAGCCTATGGAAGTCGTTTCCAGCCTGGGAAACGACTATGCATGTCCGCACTGTGGGTGGGCCGTCGAATTGCGTGCCGACCTTGAAGAGGAGTGCCATCAGCGCGTACACCATTTGACGGTCCATGCATTTGAAGACGGGTATGGGTGTCCGATCGATGTCATAGGTGACATCGACGTGCTCAGGTTCAGCGAAGGTGCCGATTCATGGGCGAGTGCCGCCCAAAGGGTTCGCGAAGCAATACTTCATCTCGTCGCGCCAGCCACTCGGGAGCAAGTGGGGTTGTGTCTGGAACTCCTGCGCGATGAGGCGTTGGGACCGGACGTTGCGGATCGTGCGCGAAGGCCGTTCGATGAAGATCCGTCGGAGGACCCTGAAGTAATGATGCTCAAGTGGCTCGACCATCGGTATCCGCCTATTGACCGGGGGGTGTCGTGAGGCAGCAAATGAAGGTTCGTCGGGCCGCCGAGATGTTGCGGGAAGCTCTCGCCGAAGGGCCGGCGAAAATGGGTGTCCAGCAAATGTCGGTCGATGCGTTCGTGGCCGAACTAGGTCGGACAGGACGGCGTGTGCTCCTCGCATACTTCAGGAGTGCAGCGGGACAATGCCGACTTCAGGAGTTGGAGGTAGACCGCGTCCTCCTTGCTCGAGCCAGGCGCCGGGCAAGAGCGGTGTTCGGCGATACAGACATGGCCGAAGACTGGCTCTGGAGCTATTGCGGCGCGTTGGGAAGGACTCCACTCGAGTTGCTGCGTGATCGGAATGGGTACGAAAACGTGCTTCGCGAGCTCACCGCAATCGAGCATGGGCTTCCGGTTTAGCCACCAGTTGATGACCGTGCCCATGCAAACATTTCTAAGCCGGGTTCGAAACCTAATCACCGTGGCCCGGGCTCTGCGAGTGGCGCCCGGTCCACGTTGGTCACTCGCAATAAGACTGGTGCGACTTTCACGATACTCGCTTGATGAGTTGGATTACCTGACCCAGCGCGAAGACGGATTACAGGAGGTTCGGGACACATCGGAATGGCCAGCAGGCGCGACCTCGACGGAGGTGAGGTTCTCCGACATCAAGGAAGCAAAGCCGGGTCGACTCACCAAAGCTGAATTCATCAACGTCCTGAGTGGAGGTACACCGGGAGAGTCTGGACGAGCGCTCAGTAAGCGGCTCCAGAGGGACGAGGGACGCGGAAGGTGAAGCTGGTTTCCAGCGCGGCCCACGACCGCCGTGATCGTTTTCCCGCGTCATACGGCGCGACTCGAAGTAGTGGCCGACATCATAGGTATCCCAATGCGGGTCGCATTCACGGCTGGCCTGGTCACCCTTCCGCCGCCGGGAGTGGCGTCCGAGTAAGCGGTTCCCACGGGTCGACGGGCGATGCAAAAAATCGGCTGACGTCCGCCATCGCATTCTGCGCCGCAGATACTGCAAGTGATGGAAGTCGATCGCGCGCCGCCTTCCAATTGTCCAGCGATATCGGAGGATCCAACGGCGGCGTGTCGAGTCGTACCACGTTAGGCGCACCGAGCAGGAGGCGACTCTGCCCAAGCGCATTGAGCGACTGCAGCCTCATCACGGTGAATATCAGGTCGAGCCATGGGATCACGCCACCGTGCCGTACCCTCGCCGGGCGAAATGAGTAAGGGTCGTCTCCACACCCGAGGCTCAATACTTCGACCTGAACGTGAGCGAGATTGAAGCAGCTCAGCGCGTCGACCACAGCAATCATGATCGGGTTGTTCGCCCAGATGCCCCCGTCGATCAGCAGATGGTTCTGCTCCGCCAGCGGTTGGAAGTACGTAGGCGCGGCGGATGTTGCCATGGCAACCGTCGTCATGGCCTTGGGACCGTCCAGGTAGAAATCTGGGTGGTGAGGCGTCTTGTAGATGTACACGTCCCCATGCGTGCCCTCGAACGACGGGATGCAGAGGCGGTTGCCGGCCTGTGCGAGTGTTCGATCACCCAAGACCTCGCCGAGCAGCCCGCGGATCGGTTCGCGGTCATAGCGAAACTTCACCAAGCTGCGCAGCCACTCCCACCGTCCGACCCAAGCTCCCCATCCATGATCCTTCGGCGGCGGGAAGATCACGTTGCCGCGTTCGAGATAGAACGTCGCGATCTGGTCCGCCGTAAGACCAGCCGATAGGCCCAGGGCGATGATGCCGCCCGTGGATGTGCCTGCAATCATGTCGAAGCAGGACATTGCTGAGGCACCGTCCAGGTAGCGTCGCTCGAACTCCGCCAAGACCACCGCAGGGAAGATGCCGCGGATACCCCCGCCGTCGATGCTCAAGATCCGGAAGGTGCGGTCTGCCGGCCACGGGAGCTGTGCACGCCGGTGCTTGATGGATCCGGCAGATCTAGGTGGCAGCATCGGACGCCTCAGGTGAGGTGGGAGCCGGCAGAACTGTGGGATGTCGGCCGCCGCCGAGCCATTCCCCCCTCGAGCGCCAGATCTCGTAGCAGGTGAGCCAGTTGATAGTCCACGGGACCAGGGTCTGGGCGACGAGAAGCGCGTGCGACCACTCCTGTGCCGCGGGGTCGTAGAGGCACAGGAAAGGCAACGTGGGATCTGCCTCGTTCTTGTAGATGTGGGGAATGGGCTCGAGCGGTGCCACCGCTCGCCGCGATAGCCGCGGCGCCAGCACGGTGACGCGGGGAACGCCGCCGATTCCCGCGCTCCGAGCCCCTTTGGGCGTCTGCAGGACGATCTGGACCATGTACTCCACAGCGAGCGGGCGCAGTGGCCCGCGCCAAGTGAGCCGCTCGCCCGCGCGACCGGTCAGCCTGAAATCCGGCCAGTCCAGCCGCATTGCAGCGATCTGGGCATCGGCGGATTTCATCAGTCGCCGTAGAACCGGTGCGGCGGCGTGCGCTGTGCGTAGGCCGAGGTGCCAGCGGACAGGCCAACGAGCGCTGCACTGCCGGTCGCCACGGACCGAGACGGGACGTACAAGCTGCTGCCGTTGCTGATACGAGTCCCGAGCTGTTCTTCGAGGGCCTTGACCGCCTCGGTGGACGGACTTTCGCCGAAGAGGTCGGACAGGATCCCCCGCATCTCCTCGAGCTCGCAGCCACTCTTGAGGCGTTCGACCTGGTCGACGAGATGGTCCAGATCCTCGATGAAGAGATCCTGCTCGGATGCGTGGGCCGGCCAGCGGTCGGTGAACACGTCGCCCGGGCAGACCGGATTGCGCACCTCGATCAGCGTTCCTGCCGAGGCGCATTCGACCAGGAGATCACGGAGCCTTTGCGTCTGATACAGCAACTCGTCCGACAGGCAGCGCGTGTGGCCCGCGTGGTCGGCGACCAGCTTGGTGAGCATCACGGAGGGCGGCCGTCGCACGAGTCGCCGGTCGTAACGCACGTTGCGGAAGCGCTTCAGCAGCTGGAGCACGATCAGCGCCATCGACTTGCGATACAGGTGCTCCTGCTCCGGAATGGGATCCTGCGGCGCCTCATCGAAGGTGAGGCTCTTCGCCAGCGCTTCGTACTCGTCCGCGAATCGAATCTCTTGCGGAGTGTTTGCCTTGAACCATTCTGCGAATCCGAAGGGGTTGGCGATGCACCGGTACCCGGGGATGTGGGGCGTCTCGTGCTTGTGATGGAACAGGACGCTCTCGCGCTCCGGCGTGCCGTCGCGTCGGATCATCGGGGTGATGTCGATGTGCATGCCGTCGGCGTAGGTGACGGTGACGCACCGGCAGCGCCGCTCGACACAGCCGTAGTAACGCGAGCCCGGCTCACTGCGGATCGCCTTGTAGAGCAGATCCAGGACCTGCGACGGCGTCACCGACATGTTCAGCATCAACTGCGCGATGAAGTCGACGTCGAACTTGTCGGTCGTCAGCCGCGAAGCGATGGTCGCGCCGATCGCCATCGATCCCTGCGGGTAGAACAGGGCGATCAGCCCCGCCAGCAGGCTACCCTCGCGCTCTAGGTAGGAAGCGAGCGCCTTGTACCGGGCGACCGCCTTGCCGTAGTTGGTGGCGCTGAGCTGGATGCGAACCGCGACCTCCGCCAGTAGAAGATCCTGCACATTCGAGAACGAGGGCAACGAGGGTCGATGACGCATTGAGAGCCTTCCTGCCCGGTTCTCGGGCATCAATCGACGGGGTTGCGCCCGCCACGCCTTGGTACTACGCTACTTGTCTGATGAAGCAACACGAACAACAACACAAAACCCGAAGAAGTCATATGTGGCCAGTCAGATGCGAGAACTGTTGTCTGAATGGACAACACGTTACGCTAGTCACGATATCCGGGTCAACGGGCGCTCGTGGCTGATACCGGATTTGGTTCTCTGCTTCGTGCGTTGCGCGAAGATCGCCGCTACTCGCTGCGTGAGTTAGCCGAGTTCTCAGGCGTCGACCACGCCTACATCTACCGCCTTGAGAAGGGCGAGAAAGAATCACCATCGGAAGAGGTCTTGGCAAAGTTGAGCCGTGTGCTCAAGCCGGATGCTCGCGTTGCGAAGATGCTCTCGTATCTTTCAGTCCACCCACAGGTAGAGCCCGCCTTGGTGCTGCATGTCTTGTCGCAGCCCTCGGTGAGCTACGACGTCTTCGAGATGGCGGCCGCGACATCGTTCCGCGGCGCAGCGCGGCCTGAACCCGAGAAGCTGATTGCACGTATCCATCGAATCCTCAGCGAAGAGGACTCGGATGGATGAAGTCGGCGCTGTAGCGCGTGCGCGAGAGCTGGTCTCGGCAGTGAATCCGAAAACCGTACCGATTCCGGTCGAGGATTACGTCAGGCACGTTGGCGGCGTACTGAAAGTCATTGACGACATGGGCCCCGATGAGCCCGGCATGTCTTTCGTGAAGAAGGGCAAGCTGTACGTGTGCGTCAACCAGCTCGACTCTCCCGAGCGGCAGCGATTCACGGCCTGCCATGAAGTCGCACACTACGTTCTGGGGCTTCCCTCGGAGCACGCCCACGTGGCGTGGTGGAGCTATACCAAGCGTCCCCAAGCCGAGATCCTCTGCGACGTCTTCGCCGCGGAACTTCTTCTCCCTTGGCAACTGTTTAAGCCGCAAGCCGATCGGATCGCGCTGGGGTTTGCTGGCCTCGATGCACTCGCACGACTGTTCGACGCATCAGTGTCGTGCACGGGATCCAGGTTCGCGACGGTCATCGGGCATCCATGCGCGTTTGTGCTCGTAGAACAAGGACACATCCGTTACGCCTCGCGTTCGACAGCGTTGCGAACCATGCACGCATGGATCACACCCCGGACGCAGATCGCACCCGAAACGGTCGCCGCAAGACTTCGCGCCGGAACTCATGACGGCACCCTCGAAGAAGTAGATCCAGACCTATGGTTCGAGGATTGGAACAGTGGTGGCGCGCTGTTCGAAGAAGCTCGGCACTTGACGCGCTGGGATCAGACCTTGGTCCTGCTCTGGGGCGAGGAAGACGAAATCGAGACCGCCAAGCCACGCTTCGTTCAAGAGACTCGGAGAGACGAGGAGTACCGCGAGCTCGATGGCAACCTGCCCTGGCCTGGCAACAAGCGACGAAAATAACGTTCGAACTTGCTTCCATATTTCTGGAAGCAGCTGCTTCAAGGCCAGAAGTTGCGGAGCCCGTGGTCTCACGGCGCTTAGACGTGTCCGATGCCGATCAGGGAGCACTCGAATCCGGACCGTCCCGAAAGCGGACGAACGCGATGGCCCGCTTTTGGCACTTCAGCGACACTGACCGGACGGTAGCCCGCCATTTTGTTGTGCAGCATTCGTGTCAAGCGGAGGGCGATGAGCGACGCTTGCCTGCGCTACGCGCCTTAGCCCGAATTGCCCGATCGAGCACTTCGCTCGAGGCATTGAGTTCCTGGATGGGCCAGACGTCGTTGGCCAGACCTCGCAGCGCCAAATGGATCAGCGCCGTGTCGGAGAGACCGAAGTGAGCGGAAAGCTTTCGCACCGTCTCGCGAGTCACACCCATTGGAGTGTCCGCCGCCCGCCAGCGCACCAGAAGAGTGTCCTGCCGACTTCCCGGTTCTACCTCTAGCTTCGGATTGGGGCGGGGCCTCAACGTGGGGAGTTCCTAGTTGATCCGTCACGGTCTATGGTAGATCCAAAGTATATACCGGAAATTTACAGGGCGCGTCGATGTCCAAAATCCGCGCACAGGTCTGTGACCAGAGGGAGGGAATTTGCGCCATCGGAATACTGATGGGCGACATCGGCGAATCAATTCGTCTGATGCCACTGCGACGGTTGGTGATTTGCCCAATGCGGCTAGTCGCTCATACCGCATAGCCCAACAAGGCAGATCGTCGCGTTCGGACGGACGCAGCCCTGAGATGTGCGCTATAAATCTCACGACGACGCAGTTATGCAGTACTTCGTAGGATCAATGGCGATCGGTAAAGACAGCGTATGAGCGATTGGGACTTTCTACATGACATGCACCATGACGGCTATAGCCCAGAGCAGATAGCTGATGCGGCTGCTTGTGGGTACAACCCATGGGAGGAGCACATAAGCGGAGAGTGGATCGACGCTCAGCTTGATGATGAGCCGGAAGTCGATGTCACCTCAGTTCAGCTATCGGGGGCGTTTCAGAGCAGAGATGGATTCCCATTCAGCGTTCTAGATCAAACCCAGATATTCCTGGACCTAGTGGATTGCGCGGCACGCCATTTCGAGAACACGGGAAGGTACTTGCAGATCTGGGGGGAGCTCGGAGAAATCTACGCTGAAATAAAGTTTGGGCTTCGCCGCCACGGGACCCACACCGCCGGTTCTGACGGCACGATCGCTGGAAGGCTTGTGGAGGTGAAGACAATTTCGCCGGAGAAGTGCTGCGACCGTGTGCTGGTCAAAAGCCAGGGAAACTTTGAGCAGTTGCTCGTCGTTCGAATCGGCCGGGACTTCAAGTTCCAGGCGAGACTTTTTGAAAGAAGCGAACTGAAGAGAGTCGGCGCAAAGTTCCTCACTGGGCAGCTCTCGAATACAACAGGTGACGAGAGCGAACGATGAAGCTGGTTGTTGAATGCTTCAAAGGTGAATGCTGACATCCCCTGCGACCGGGCCATGGTGGTTGGTAAGCCGCTATGAGACGGCAATTCGCGTGACATCGCGGGTGACTGCTGGCGAGAGAGACGTGCCGCCGAAGCTCCATCCGGTTGAGCTTGGCGACGCTCATCGAATCGAAAAGTCGCTGGGCCGAGGTGTGAAATGGATTGGAAGATCGACTGGCGGCCCGCTGGCTATGGATTGGCAATCCATTACGCCACGGGGGCAGCCTTCAACATCTCTCGGACAGGGTGGCTTGCTGTCAACGATGCGGCCGGCCTTTCCGATTGGCAACTGAGTGCGGTTATGTCTGAGTTGCGTACCCTGCTCGACGACATCGTGGCTGCGGGAGGGTCCGAGCGCACGTCTTTGCACTAGTTGAACTATGGCGCCGGAGTTCAAGCCAGACGTTCCGGCCGTGGCCGGGCGGAAGTGTCCCGACGTCGACTAGATGACTGGAATCTGCCCTCGTCACCGGCACAGTCTAGGTGGCCGCAGGTGGTGTATCCCGGGTGGATAATGATGAGAAATAGCATGTCACTGCTCAAGGGAAGCGGTCTTGATGATCGATTCGAACTCTGTCAGGAGTTCAGAGTGACGGAGTTGCAGATGGCTCCGCACCGCCTTGTTTTCGACCATCTTGGCGAGATAACCCCTGGCCAGAACTAGATTGAGCACATCGAGGCCATAGGCTTGCTCGGCGACCTTGTACTGGCCCTGGAGGTTGGACATCTCGTGCTCCATCTTCGCCATTTGCTCCGGCGTGACGCCGTTGAGCTTTCTCGGCTTGCGACCGACCTCCAGTTGGTCCTCGGACGTGGCGACCAGCATTGCCTCCGCGTAGGCAACGGTCACCGCATTCGCGGAAACCATTAGCTCGACGCATTCGACTTGGCGCGTCGACTTCATCTTTCGGAGCACGCGCGAAATGTCGGCCGTGAAATGATGGTCCTTCAGTAGCTCAGCCGCCTCAGGGCATATGCCGTCAAGCAGAGTTAGCTTTTTTGAGATGGTCCTCACATCGACGGCCAACGCCTCTGCGAGCCGCGCCGGCGAGACACCTCGGGCGACCGCCCGTCGAAGCATGTGATGCTCTTGGATCGTCGAGATGCGGTTGATGCGATTGTTGTAGGTGTAGCCCTCGTCGTCCTTGGCTAGAAGGCAGGCTGCCTCGGGTACCCCAAGCTCCCGAAGCACGTGTATGCGAATGTGACCATCAAGCAGCACGTATTGGCCAGTACGCGAAGCCGTTGCCGCGACGGATAGCGGCTCGATCATGCCGACGGCGTCAATCGACCCACGGATCTGCTTGTACTTGAAGGATTGCGCGAGGCCTTCAGGTGGGCGACGCGACGGAAGGATCTGGGTGAGCGGAATCATCAACGGCTCGAGACCGAAGCCAAGCGTCACCCCATTCATTATCGGGCAGCTCCGGTGGCAATCTTGTCCGCAAGCGATTTCGGCAGCGTATCCAGACGCTCCGCTCGAAGGAGCGTCACGAAGTGATCATCAGCGAGCAGCTGCCGCAGCGCGCCAATCACGAACAGCAAGCGCTGCTGCGTGAAAGCCGCTTTCTTGACGATCGTTTTCTGACGTTCAACCTCCTTTTGGTAGGTCCGGATCAAGCTTGAGGGGGTGACGTTTACCCGTTTGCGCGGAGTGCCGCGTTCGATCGTGCGACCCAACGTGCGGCGCTGCTCGATGAGTCGTCGGGCCTCCGTCAACTGCTTTCCACGCAGGTCTCCAGACTCGTATGCGTCCTGCAACGCGCTCTGGACGGACTTGTCGTCGTCACCAGCGCCGACTATCGAGATGGCCGCGTTGAGCGGCACGCGGCCGCGCTGCACTGCCGCCAGGAGCCGTTCCTCGCCTCGATCCAGCAGCAGCAGGATGCCGTGCACGTATTCAGGCGCGAGGCCAGTTTTTGTGGCGATCGCTTTCCGATCGTAGCCCTGGTCTCGCAGGGTGGTGATGGCGGCAAGCAGTTCCAACGGCCGAAATTGTCGTCTGGCGATGTTCTCAGCGAGGCTCATGATGAAGGCGTCTTCGTCGCTGGCAGCAACAACCAGGGCGGGTATGTAACGCTCTCCAAGCGCCCGAAATGCCTTGAGTCGGCCTTCACCACAGACGAGCAGGTAATGCTCCGAGCCGTCGGCGCTCGGGCGCGGAGTAACCGTGATCGGCTTCTTCAGGCCGATCATTTTGATGTTGCGGACGATCGTCTCGAACACCTTCGCGTTGCGCTCGCGCGGATTCAACACCGTGATCTGGTCGAGGGGAATCATCCGGACAGTCGGAGGTACGGCGAGGTTGCTCATGAGGCCCTCCGGAGCCGCGTCCGCTCGGCCATGTGGTACAGGTAATCGAGAGTGTCGAATCGGTAGCTCTCGAACTCGATGGGGTTGCGATCAGCCAGGCTCAGCCGAGGGTGTGCGAAGTCCAGACGCGGTAGAAGGTAGTAGTCGAGCGGCTCGCGATTGCTTTCGTCCAGGCGTACGGCCACCGTGATGTCGGGCATAAGCCCTGTATCAAAGCGGACTTTCCAGCGGTGTCGGCCTGACTCCAGGGTCGTGCATCGGGCCAGGACCACAGATACGTCGAATTCCCCGTTGACCCGAAGCAAGTCCGTCGCCGGGTCACGTACGACTTGGCCGCCGATCTCCGCGATCCGCCTCTCGGTCTCGGAGACGATGTCTGGGTGGAGCTTTCGTAGGATGTGATTCACCTCCAGGAACCGGTAGTCCCTCTCTGGCGAGAAGCCGACCATCTGGTACGCGCGGATCAAACTGCCGAATCGATAAGCGTAGACGGAGGACGATGGCATTCCGTCGGTTTCATCGATTACCAAGCCCGAGAGGAAGCCTCGGTTTCGATGCAGCGTGCGCAGCCGCTCGATGAGTTCGTCGTCCGTGAACCGGCGAGCTCGTGCCCGGATGATGCCCTGAGCGGTGAAGAAAATATCCGCGGGAATTACGGGCTCGAATGCCCCATCCTTCTTGATCCACATGTCCGGGGTATTGATCACTCGAAGCTTCTTGAGCTTGAACGAGACCCGGTTGTAGACGTTGTTGCCGACGTATTTCTCGTTGGTCAGCACTTGGTGGACCGTACCACGCGTCCATGGCCGCTGTAGGTCCGTCAAGATGTCTCTCTCGTTCAGCCGATTGGCGATCTCGGCTTCAGTTCGCCCTTCGTTGATGAACCAGCGATAGATGTCTTGAACCGTCTTGATTTCAAATTCTGGTCCTGGTTTCAGGATCACGCGGTCCGTTTGAAGGCTCTTGTGCTCACCCCGTAGCAGCTCGCCCTTCGGGTGGCCGTGCTGATCGATCAGTACCCGGCGTAGCCCGAATCCTGCCGGTCCGCCTTGTCTGAAGCCGAGTTCGATGAGACGGCACTGACCCGCGAAAACCTTGGCCGAAAGCTCGCGGCTGTATTCGCCGGCCATCGCTCGTTTCACGCCTTTGACGATGGTCGACACTGGCGACCCATCGTTCTCGAACTGCTCGGCGCAGTAAGCCACCTGGATGCCCGAGCGGCGGCAGATGTACTCGTAGTACGCGCTCTCGTCGGCATCCTGGAATCGGCCCCACCGACTCACGTCATAAACCAGGATGATCTGGAAGTCGGCCGTACCAGCTTCGACATCGCGGATCAGGTTCTGAAGGGCTCGTCTGCCGTCCATCCGCAGGCCGCTCTTCCCGGCGTCGGCGTAGGTTTTGACGATCTCGATTCCCCGACGTGACGCGTATTCTCGAATCTTGTCGCTCTGATTCTCTGTCGAGTACTGCTGATGTTCGGTTGACATCCGAACGTACTCCGCCGCTCGAGTCGGGCCCTGAGGCAGATCCACCTGACTGCTAACCAATCTGAGCGGCATACCGATCTCCCACGCCGGTTGCTGAAGGGGCTTGGACCTACGCAGGAGCCCGCGATGGTTCGCATCGGGTCGCCTTGAGCGAAGAGTGACTCGGCCTCTGTTCCGGACACGCCCATGCCTGGCACGCGGACGGTTTCGGAAATGACCCTAGCAGTGGCCAGTGGTCTCCACCTATCGAGTCCTCTCTTTGCAATTCGATTCCGGATGCATCAGCGAGTTGAAATAGTTCGAATTTCGACCGTCCACGAGTCCATGTTTGCAAAGGTGTCGCCGATCCGAAGGAGTCGATAAGTGCCTGAAGGCATTGGTGGAGAAGCGCACGTGTCCATGTTTGCAACTGGAGGCCGCTTGCCTCGCAGTGCTCTTTGGCGCTGCTGCGCACGATTTCGAGCCGTATATTCCGGGTGGGCGGCTCGATACTCGCGCCAATATCCAGGGCTTCGCCGTAACCACGCTTGGTGGGCGTTGTCCTGATTCTCCCGATAGTCTGGATCGTCGCGGCGTCTCGCTTTCTGCCAGAGACGCCGGCGCTCACGCTGACATTCCGGGCGGGCGCAGTAGCGCTGGTCGGGTACTTGCGGGTAAGGGCGGAAGATCTGGTGGCAAGCGGCGCAACGCTCCTGACGCATAGGGAGCCCCCCGACAAGAGTCGACTGTCGAGGATCGCTTAGTCGCCCCAATCGCAGCGCTCTAGCGCGCTCGCTTCGCCGAGGGAACTCGGGCCAGCGGTACCCAAGCGACTTCGCTAGGGCGTCGGAGCTCTAGACGAACCCCGCGAGGGATCTATCAACGACGCTTCCCGCCACCAGCCCGCTCCCCTGCGGGAATGTCGGTGACTACGTCCCTCTCAGCGAGGCTGCGACGTCCGATCTTTACCGGTTTTTCTAAACGTGCTCGTTAATCAGGCTCGTTCGTCTGAGAGTTACCGGTTTTATTGAGCTCAAAACCCGCCCTACTGCTTACCGGTTTTACCGCTGCGATCAATTGTTCCGAGCAATTAAAGTCGTGAACAGGTAATTAAAGTCGTGAACTCGCAATTAAAGTCGTGAACTGTTCGATCCAGCTTCGCCAAGTCCCTCCCAGAGCTATCAGGCTTGCCGAACCTTTACGAAAATCTCCGTAGGGTGCGCGTCTCCCTCGATCGGAATTGCGAGCCGAGAAAGCGACTCCCACTGGCGAGCACTGCCTGCTGAAAACGGAAAGCGAAGTTGATTCTCACCGCGAGCTGACGGCATCGCACCGGACCGCCAATACGAGACGTCCTGATCGAATCGGACCGTCGCTATCGCTCCGTTCGAGAACTTCACTACCAACGCACGCCCATGCTGAAGGGTATTTCGCTCGGACGTCAGCACTTGTGGCACGGCTGGCACACTCTTTATTGAGGCTTCGAGCACTGCGTTACGAGTCCGCACATCATTCCAGTCGTGGAAAATCAAATATGTCGCTCTCGAATCAGCGCCCGGCCGACAATCCAGAGTCGCGATTTCAATCTCTGGACGGCCCCACCTATCACCTCCGACGCGCATTCGGAGGCCGACCAGCAGCTGCTTCAGGAGAGCCACTGACAAAGGCGAGAAAAGATAGCGATCACTATATGCAATGGCGCTCACCGAACACTCGGCGCTCTCAAGCAAGCGCAGCAGATCTGGATGAGAGGCCGCCAGCAGTTTCCAGAGGCGCTCGCCAAAGCCGAGAAGCGGCCCGTCCACCTCCCTATGAAGAACAACTTCGACATCCCCGGCGACCCTCGTTGCAGGTCTTATCTGATCGACGACTAGACGGTCCATTGCCGTCGTCGATCCCGATGCTTGCCGCACGGTGATAACGGGCTCATCGGATCGGCCCCATTTCTCCGAAAACGCGCCAGCGGATGCGTCGGCAGTGGCCCAGCGTATGACCCCGTCGAGACCGACTACCTCTGCAAGTACCACGACCCCACCCGCGACGAGCGCTGAGGCCGAAGCGACAACCGACACGCGAGGGTGGTCAGCGAGGCTCGCAAGTAGGTATTTATTCTCATCAGAAAGTTCGTTGTGATACCCCGCCGTCAACGCAACCTCGACCTGGGTTCCCCTGGCGGAAAGGTCGAACGCGAGTTGCCGCATCGCGGAAACACCTAAATCCCATTCCGCAGGAGAGCCATGGGCCACCAAGCGAACAACCCGCGTGCCGGCAGCACTGGCCGACCTCAGGACAGCAGGTCTCAATGCAATGGTTTCCACACGAGACGCGTCGCCGAAGTATTGGAGGGGTTCGGGAAGCCTCAGGGCAATGAGCCAATCCCTTGATAGCCACTTCAATGCGGCGTGTCGGTCCAAGCGATCCCTGCCCCTCGGAAGCAGAAGGGCAAGGCCAAACAATCGGACCTCATCTTTGATGAGGGAGAGGGGCTGTCGACCAAGGAGCAGCAGTACGCCCACACCGCGGTCATCAACGGTGTCCGCCACGAGGTGGACCGTTGGCGCCAGATCCCAAATTCGGCCGACTAGCGCGTCACCCCGGAGACTGCCCGCCTGCTGGAGCACTGGCGTCATCACGCCTTCAGCGGGGTCCGACCGTTCTTCTGTCAGGTCGAAGCCGTCGAGACTGCAATCTGGCTCACCGAGGTTGCGCCCAACGTCGGTAAGGCGGGCGACAAATACATCGAGCACTTGGCCAATGCCAACGCCGCGGCCAATCCAGAGTTATCGCGTCTCGCGCTCAAGCTGGCGACGGGAGCTGGCAAGACTACGGTCATGGCCATGCTCATTGCCTGGCAGACCATCAACGCGGTCCGGCGCCCGAACAGCAAACGCTTTACGCGCGGGTTACGAACTCGACAATGCTCGAGTTCATGCTTGTGCGCGCGCAAGACGCGCCGATCATCGAACAATCAAAAGGTAAGCTGAGCTGGATTGTGCTCGATGAAGCTCATTCGTACATCGGGTCGTCGCAGTGGCCCCCGGAGCATGCTCGTACGCCTGGTTGCGAATCTACTGTCGGTCAGTATCGAGGAGCCCTCCGGGCAGGACATGGTCGACGAATGTCTAAGTCGAGCGTGGTCTGACCTCACCTCATGCTCATTGCTTCAGCAGACGGGAGATGGGCACGTCCTCCGGTTGGACTCATTGGCGTTTTGCGTCATTCAGAAGGCCCGGCTGTGCCCGGTCACACGCAGATTTCTTGACACGACAGTACGATCAATCACGCCTTATGCATCCGGTGCCGACGGATTTATCGCGGAACTGTTGGACTCCGCTCACGCCGCGCTCCACTGCCCAAAGGACTGCGACTCTGCTTGTCCGCACTGCGTTCTCGACTTTGATCAGCGGTTCCAGACGGATCGCTGTGATGAATCAGCGCCTGATCGCGCTCCGGCTGGCGGGCGTAGAGCGCCTGCTCCAAGGCATCGAGCACGAAGTCGGTCGTCATCGTCGTGCTCAGCTTCCAGCCCACGATGCGGCGCGCGTAGACGTCGATCACGAAGGCCACGTAGACGAAACCCTGCCAAGTCGAAACGTACGTGAAGTCGGAGACCCAGAGTTGATTCGGCCGCGCGGCCTTGAATTGCCGATGCACGCGATCCTGCGGGCAGGCCGCAGGCGCCGGTATCGTGGTGCGCACCCGACGACCCCGAACGACGCCACGCAGTCCCTGCTGGCGCATCAGGCGCTCTACCGTGCAGCGCGCCACGCTCTGGCCGTCTCGCTGCAACTGATG